>NZ_MBLO01000009.1 GCF_001854805.1 Pseudofrankia coriaricola | reverse complement strand
CCTAGTGCGGCCCCGCGTAAGTCCTGCGGGGGTTCAGTCGGTGGTGTAGGTGAGGTCTGCGTGGTAGAGCTCGCAGGCGTCGTCGAGGGCTTGGGCGGGGGTGCCGGTGGGCTCGCCGCCGGTCATCCAGGCGGGCTGGTAGCGCCTGCGGTTGTCGTTGTAGAGGGCGTACTCCCAGGCGCCGGGCTGGCTGGTGAGGGTCAGCCGGAACAGCGGGTAGGGCTCGGCGTCGGGTGGGTCGTCGGGGAGGGTGACGTCGATGTAGGCGTGGGCGCCGTGGTAGCGGACCGCGAGCGCTCGCAGCGTCGGCCAGCGTTCGGCGCGGCGCGCGGCCAGCTCGGTCTCGAGGGCCTCGCGGGCACTGTCGGGGATCGTCGCCATGGCACCATGGTCGACCCGGCGGCGCGCCGCCGGGTCGGGCCGGTGCCTGATGGTGCAGATCGTGGTGGGTGGCTGATCCTCACATAACACTGACCGCGTCGCAGCGGGCGCGGCTGAAGAAGCTCGCCCGCTGCGCCCGCGCCGAGTGGCGGCGGGTGAGCCGGGCCCGGATCCTGCTGGACGCCGCCCACGGCCGGCGCCACCCGGACACCGCCCGGCGCAACCGGGTGCACGTCGACACCGTCCGCCGGCTGTGTGCCCGGTTCCGCGCCGAGGGCGAGGCCGCCCTCGGCGACCGGCCGCGGTCGGGCCGGCCGCCGCGTTACGGCCCCGACGCCAGGCTCGCGATCGTCTCGGCGGTGACCGAGGCGTCGCCGGAGGCCGACAGCCACTGGTCGCACCGCCTGCTGGCCGAGCACCTGGCCGACACGGTCGGGATCTCCGAGGCGCAGATCGGCCGGATCCTCAAGGACCTGGACCTGCGGCCGCACCGGGTCCGGGGCTGGCTCAACCGGCCGGCCGACCCCGACTTCGCGGTGAGGGCCCGCGCAGTCTGTGATCTCTACCTGAACCCGCCCGCGGGGGCGGTGCTGCTCTCGGTCGACGAGAAGACCCAGGTCCAGGCGGTCGCGCGGCGCCACCCCGACCGGCCCGAACGGCCCGGCCTGCGGACACGCCGCGAGTTCGAGTACGTCCGGCACGGCACCGTGAGCCTCTACGCCGCGATGGACGTGACGACCGGCCAGGTCCTCGGCGAGATCATCCCCGGCCGGAACGACTCGACGAACTTCTGCTGGTTCCTCACCCAGCTCGACCAGGCCATCGACCCGGCACTGAAGATCCACCTGATCCTCGACAACGGGTCGGCGCACACCTCCCGCCAGACCCGGGCCTGGCTCGCGGCACACCCGCGCTTCACGGTCACCTTCACCCCGAAGCACGCCAGCTGGCTGAATATGGTCGAGATGTTCTTCTCCACCCTGACCCGCCGCCTCCTGCGGCGCGGGAGCTTCACCTCCCGCGAGGACCTCGCCGGCAAGATCCTCAACTTCATCGAGGTCCGCGACCGCGACGCGAAGCCCTACCGCTGGACCTACACTGGCGAACTCCTCAAAGCCACCTGAAACCGACGCAGTCACGACCCCCGCAGGACTTACGCGGGGCTGCACTAGCCAGCCAGCGACGCCTGGCGTGCGGGCGGGCCCTCGGCTTCGGTGCCCTGCCGCGATGGGAATCGCCGCGAGGCGGGTGGGCCGGTGAGATCGGCATGCCCCGGCCGTGTCCTCTTCGAATGACGTCCCCGGCGCCGATCGGCCCGTCGTACTCCGGCGAGCAGGTCCACCGGGAGTTCAGTGAGCGGGCGGCGGCGGAGGCACCCGAGCGGCTTGTCCGGTCCGGGGTCTGATGGCGCTGGTGCCGGGTGGCTGATGGGGAGCCCGTCCGCGACGATCAGCGGCTCGTCGCGCCGGTTCTGATGACGGCCCTCGTCGTCGTCGAGACGGAGCACGGCGCCGAACGCCGCTTCGGACGCGGCCGCGCGGCTGTGCCGAACGGCTCTGACATGCTGGCGGCTGGATTGGCGACGACCATCTTCACCGGGCAGACGGCGGTTCTTCCTGCTGCTGACGAGGAGACATCGGCAATGTCCATTACCGGAGAGCTGGTCACCGAGACGTTGGAGTACGACGGTGGCCGGGAGGTCACGGTGTATCTCCCGTTGAAGCCGCCCGAGGCGGTCGTGTTCGCCGGCGACGGCCAGTTGATCTCGCAGTGGGGCGGTGTTCTGGAGGCGGCTGACGTACCGTCGACGATGATCGTCGGTGCGCATCGCCTCGTCGATGAGATGCAGCGGCTCCATGAGTACTCGCCGGGTTTCGACCCGGGACGGTTCGCCGCGCACGAGGGGTTCTTCGTCGAACAGGTCCGCCGCTGGGTGCGGACGCGTTTTGGAGTCGAGTTGCCCGCCGGCCGCACCGCGGTGTCCGGTGTCTCGGCGAGCGGAGAGCTCGCGCTCGCCCTGGGGCTCCGGCATCCCGATGTCTACGGTGCGATCTTCTGCGCGTCACCGGGTGGGGGCTACCGACCGCCTGGCGTGATGCCGAGCCCGGTCCCGCGTACGTACCTCGTCGCCGGCAGCCGCGAGCCGTTTTTCCGCGAGAACGCGGCGCGGTGGGCGGACGCGCTGCGCGACGCGGGAGCGGACGTCGTGAACTACGAGCGGCCCGGGTCGCACGGCGACACCTTCTGGCAGGAGGAGTTTCCCCTGATGGTGACGTGGGCGTTTGGCTAGAGAAGCATGGCGTCCGGCCGCTGATCCGTGCGGCCGGCCTCGGCACGGCGGTACCTGGACGGCGGCCACGCTCGCCGGACTCACCTCGCCCAGCCCGGTGGTGGCCTGTGGTGGTCTCGCGCGGCGGAGGCCTCGTGAGCTGCCCCCCGGGCCAGCCGGCGGGACGCTGTGGACACGCCCTGACGAGTGAGGCACCGGCGCACCGAAGCGATCACTCCAGCTCCAGCTGTAAGGGCCAGGTCCTCAACCCGCGAAGTCAGAGCCGTCTCTGCCGTAGTACCACTCGACCGGAGCGTCGCTGGCTGGAGCAGCAGCACGCCGCACAGGCCCTGGCCGCCCTGGTCGGGCGGGCTGGGCGGGCTGGGCGGAACCGACTGCGAAGCTGCCGATGACAGTCACGCCGTCCTGCTCGTAGACCGGGACCAGGGTTCGCTCTCCGGCCGCCGCCCGTGCCGCGACCTTCTTGTTCCATTCGACCAATGCGGCGGGCGGCAGACCGGTACCGATCGCAGCTTCGAGTTCGGTCCGCCTGACGTAGCCGCGCTTCCCGTTTCTGGTCCCAGCCGAGATCAGGTCCGGCCGGTCGCCTCGGGACAGGCCGTCCGCACCCGATCCGTAGGTCTCTCCGGCCGCATTCCTCGGCCAGGTTGGTCCCGACCCATCATCGGTCATAGCACCATTATCAACGCCCACCCGCCGTGCAATGCCTCCTCGCCGACACCGTGCGCCGCCCCGCGGCCAGGCCCGGGTCGCCGCGATGCGCCTCCCTCGTGGAAGCCTGTAGGGCGCCAGAACTCGGATACAGGTGTTGACCTGGGTCTTCAGAACTCGGCCACTGACGTTGGCCTGTCAGGTCCCGGGCTCCGCCGTGGTCTCGGCGAGTGCGTTGCCGTAGGCGTCGCCGATGCTGCCGACGGACGGGTCGACGCCGGCGAGGCTTGACGTCCACCACCGCGACCAGGCCGTCCTCGCGGGAACACAAGACGATCACAAAAGTGCTGCTGCCGTACTACGCCATCCAGCAAGCCAAGCCCGTCCATGTTGTATGGCCCGCCGGAGCGACCAGGGACTGACTGTCCGGCACTCCGATCCAGCCGCCCCTTCGGCGCGTCGGAGCGTCACATGATCGACTAGTCCGGCTGGCGGCATACCCGCCTTGCTCCGCGTACACGTTCTTCTGGGCTGATGAGCGGCCGGAGCCGAGATCCTATCGGCCGTGCAGCCATCGTCCTCCCGACTTTATATCGATTAGTTCCACTTCGAAGCGGACGTCGGAGTCGGGCGGAATGTAGCCCGCAATGCCTTGGCCGTACGCGTAGTCAGATGTGATGTCGAGCCGCGCCTTTTCGCCGAGCGACAGCTGGGGGAACCCCTCATCCCACCCCCTGAGCCCATGGAACGGGGCGGTACCGATCACGTGCGTCATCGGCCAGTCGCGCGGTCGATCACCGGACGAGGCGAAAATGTCGCCGGGGCGCGGGGGGTTGAGGCCGAACCAGTCGGCGTGCTTGACGGTGAGGAAGGTGGCGACATAGTGAAACGCCACCTCGTCCCCCTTCTTGGGGAAGGTCTTACCGTCCCCCGGCGAAATGGTTTCAATCGTTACGCCCATGCTGCCAGCCTCTCCTCGCTGATGGACCACCCCGCGCGGCGGCAGCTCGGCCCTGTAGAGCCGAGCAGCCCGGCGTCACCGACCACCGCACCCCGCGCGTGCAGGAACCGGGGATCTCTAAGAAGTATGTCAGTCGACCTACCTCCTAGAGGTCTGGACCGGCGAAAGCCGTGAAGATCGAGTCAAGCTGACGTATCGTGACAGGCACCCGCTCCGCGCGCTCAGCTCCGGCAGACGAAGAACGACAGATACATCGGCGGCGCCGACTGCGACGACGACACCGCCATGACCGCCGACTACGGCCAGTGGATGATATACGGGCCGTTCCGGGACTGGCAGCGTGATGGGACGTGGAAGCGGGTCCTGAGCGGGTTGCAGGCCCGGGCGGACGCCACCGGGATGATCACCTGGGAGGTGTCGGTGGACTCGACGGTGGCGCGGGTGCATCAGCATGCGGCAGGGACGTCGAAAAAGGGGATCTTCAGCGGGACAGCCCGGGTGGCGTTGACACCGAACCGGAAGATCATGGGATCGGGCGGTCCCGGGGTGGGTTGACGACCAAGCTGCATCTGGCCTGCGAACAGGGGCAGAAGCCGCTGGCGTTGCTGGTCACTGCCGGGCAGCGCGGGGACAGTCCGCAGTTCACCGCGGTGCTGGAACGGGTCCGGGTTCCCCGGTCTGGGCGGGGCAGACCGAGGACCTGTCCGGATCGGGTGCTGGCGGACAAGGCGTACAGCTCGAAGAAGAACCGGACTTACCTGCGTCGGCGTGGGATCCGCGCCACCATCCCGGAGAAGAAGGACCAGGCGGCGAACCGGAAGAAGCTCGGGAGCCGTGGTGGGCGGCCACCGTCGTTCAGCAAGGACGCCTACAAGCAGCGCCACGCCGTGGAGTGCGGCATCAACCGGTTGAAACGCCACCGGGCCGTCGCGACCCGGTACGACAAACTCGCCGTCCGCTACGAAGTAACAGTCACCATCGCCGCGATCAACGAATGGCTACCCTGACAGGCTTCCCAAACAGACCCTAGGCGGGGCCGAGCGGTCTCGGGCTGCGTGGCAGGGTATCGGGTATGCCCACTGATCTGCGTCAGAGGTGGAATCCCAACACGCATCATCACCGGTTGGTCCTAAACGAGGTTGCGCCAGGTGCAAGGACGGCACTCGACGTCGGTAGTGGTGATGGCCTGCTGGCGGCTGACCTTCGCGAGCTTGTTCCCGACGTGACGGGCATCGATCGGAACTCCGAGGTGGTGGAGCGGGCGCGCCAGCTCGACGCCGACATCCGGTGGGTTGTGGCGGACGTGATGAGTTGCCCGCTGCCCGAAAACCACTTCGACGTTGTCGCTTCGATCGCGGCTGTTCACCATTTGCCCGACCTGGGCGCCGGACTGGCGAAGCTGGCCGCGTTGACGGCCCCGGGAGGGGTGTTGGTCGTGATCGGTTGCGCGCGCAATGGGAATCTGGCTGACCTTGCGATGGAGGGGGTCGGTGTTGTCCAGTACCAGGTGTTCGCGCGCACTCGCGGGGTGTGGCACCACTCGGCGCCTGTCGAGATGAATTACCCCCATACCTATACCCAAGCGCGCAAGATCGCCTCGGCTGTTCTTCCGGGGATGCGGTGGCGGCGTCTTCCGCTGTTTCGCTATGCGGTCACCTGGCGCAAGCCCACCTGATCGCCCAGGGTTCACGAGAGGGCCGGGCCTAATACCGGACGCGACGCCGCGTCCCAAGGCGCGGAAGGAGGGCCAGGTCCCCGTGGACACGGGGACCTGGCCCGACGTTCGTTCGGGGTCAGGGGTGCCCCTCGGTCCGCGGCGGTCGCGCTGAGGATCCCGCATCGGATGCGAGAGGGTTGACGGTCGCGGTCGGTGGCGATTGGGAGTTGGGCCGGTGCGGTCGGTGGCATAGTCCACACATGGCGGGTCCGAGGTCGGGAGAGGTGCTGCTCAGGCCGATCGAGGAGGACGACTGGCTGGCAGTCCATGCCTGGGCGAGCCAGGAGCGGGTCTGCCGCTACCAGGCGTGGGGTCCCAACACGACGGAGCAGACACGTGAGTTCGTATGGGAGGCCGCGAAAGCGTGGACTTCCTCTTCTCGGACGAGGTTCGTCTACGCGGTTGCCCTCGACGGATACGTTGTCGGGAACTGCGAGCTGAACCTTCGCGGCCGGGATCAGGGGGAAATCAGCTACGGGCTGCATCCTGACTACTGGGGAAAGGGGCTGGCCACCACCGCCGCCAGCCAGCTCGTCCAGCTCGGATTCGAGGAGCACAATCTTCATCGTGTCTTCGCCACGTGCGACCCGCGTAACGTCGCGTCGGCCGCTGTCCTGCGGCGGCTCGGGATGAGTTACGAGGGCCGGATGCGCGAGACGATGCTGATACGCGACGGCTGGCAGGTGGACGCGGCCTGGCCGCGCGTTGCCGGCGCGGACCGGCCCGGCGGCCCGGCGGTGCCGGCCCGGATGCCACGCCCGCCGCGCCGGCGGCCGTGGACACCGAGCCGGCCTGAGCCGGCGGCGTCCTCACACCCGGGCCGCTGCCTCCGGTTCGCTGGCGTCGGCGGCACTCGCTGCGGCCGGTGGGAGGTCGGGTCGGGACGGCGATGTGGCTCGTGAGTCCAGGCCGAACGAGGCGAGGGCCGCTGCCACGAGCGCTCCGGCCGACACGTACCAGGCGTGCTGGAAGACCGCGTGGCTCGCCGCGCCGGAGGCGCGGCCCAGGATCGCCACCAGGACGCTGATCCCGATGACCGAGCCGAGCTGGGTGGCCATCGTCACGATCGCGCTGCCGGTCGCGGAGTCCTTCGGTGGCAGGCCGACCGTGGCCCGGGTGATCGCGGTCGGCACCGCCAGGCCGTAACCCAGGCCGAGGACCACCCAGGTCGGCAGGAACGCGGCCACGAACCGGGGCTCGTCGGTGACCAGGCGGGTCAGCATGATCGTACCGACGGCGGCCAGCAGCGCGCCCGCGACCGCGATCCGTCCCGCTCGCAGCCGGGTACGCGCCTGGAGGGTCTCCGCGACCGCCGAGCCGACCGCGAACATCACCGGGCCAGGCGTGGAGGCCAGCCCGGTGCGGATCACCGAGTAGTGCCAGTGACCCTGGAGCCACAGGATCGTCGAGAGCAGCTCGATCCCGAAGGCCATGAAGGCGACGGTGGCCACCAGGTTGGCGGTGGTGAACACCCGGTCCCGGAACAGGGAGAGGGTGACGACCGGCGCCGGGTGGCGGGCGGAGCTGGCCAGGAACGACGCCAGCGCGACCGCCGCGAGGACGAACGCGACGACCACCCGGACGCTCGACCAGCCCCAGTCCGGCGCCTTGACCAGCCCCAGGGCCAGCGCGCCGATCGCGACGATGAGCAGCCCGCCGCCGCGCAGGTCGGGCAGGTGGTCGCCGGCGTCCCGGCTGCTGGGCAGGTAGCGGGCGCCCAGCACGATCGCGGCCACCGCGACCGGGATGTTCACCAGGAACAGCCACCGCCAGGACGCCTCCACGAGCAGGCCGCCCAGCACCGGGCCGGAGGCGGCCGACAGCGCGCCGGTGGTGAACCAGATCTTCACGTAGGTGCCGATCTTCGCCGCCGGCGCGGTCAGCAGCACCAGGCCGAGGCTGGCCGGGGTGAGCAGGGCCGCGCCGACGGCCTGCAGGACCCGGAACCCGACCAGCACCCAGATGTCGCCGGACAGGCCGGCGCCGATGCTGGCGACGGCGAACACGGTCAGGCCAAGCAGGAAGCCACCCTTGCGGCCGAACCGGTCCACCAGGCGGCCGGCCGGCACCAGCAGCGCGGCGTAGACGATCGCGTAGCCGTTGAGCACCCAGCTCAGGTCGGCCAGGGAACCGGCGTGGGTGCCGCGCCCGATGGCGGGCAGGCCGACGTTGGTGACCCACACGTCGAGCTGGGCCAGGAAGCTCGCGATCGACAGGATCGCCAGCAGCAGGGCCGGGGAGACGGGCCGGGCGCCGGCGCCCGCACGGCGCTGGCTCGGGATGGGCGGGACGGCGCCGAGATTGGGACCGGCCCGGTCTGGCTGGGCTTCCTGCTGAGTCATGAGGTGGCTCGCATCTCGCGGTCGGGGGCCCGGCGCGTGCGCGCGGCGCCCGGTCGGCATGGAGGCCCAACGATCTGGACTGTTCAGTAAAGAACTCTGAGAGTTCTGGACTATTCCGCCAACAATCAGATCCGTGGATACGATCGCCCGATGGGGCGCCCACCTGGCTTTGACCGGCGGGAGGTGCTGGCGGCCGTCGAGCGCGAGTTCCGCAAGAACGGCTACGACGGGACGAGCCTCGATGACATCTCGGCCGCGACGGGGCTCGGCCGCGGCAGCCTCTACGCCGCCTTCGGCGACAAGCACGCGCTGTTCCTGGCCGCGCTGGGGGACTACTGCGATCAGGACGAGGCGTCCGGCGCGGCCGCGTTGGCCGGCCCGGACGAGACCGCGATGGAGCGCCTGCGGGCCTACTTCATCGACTCCGTCGACCGGCAGCTGAACGACCCCGAGCAGCTGGCCTGCATGGCCAGCCGCTTCACCGTCGAGCTGGCCGGGCGCGACCGGGACGCCACAGCACGGCTGTCCCAGGGCTTCGAAGCGCAGCGGGCGGCCCTGGCCGGCTGCCTGCGGGCGGCGCAGCGCAACGGCGACCTCGATCCAGCGGCCGAGCCGGTCACGCTGGCGACGTTGCTGGTCGTCGACTTCCGAGGCATCGGCTCCCTGATCGGGATTGGGCTGGACCGGGCTGAACTCGTCGCCGTCGTCGACGCGGCCCTGGCCGGACTGCCCGTGCCGCCCCCGTCGGCCGCCGCGTCCTGACCGCGCCGGCGCGTCCACCAAGCCACGCCCTGGACCAACCTTCGGAACCTAAAGTTGATCTTGCGATCGGACCGATCTTGGCCCGTTGATCGACGTCGGCCGCGCGCGCCACGACCGCGAGGGTGGCATCGTCGGCAACCGAAGATCCGCCCGCCTAGATCTCTTCATCTCCCCAGGGAGATGTAGAGATCGGTGGGAATACGAAGATCAACGGGGGAACCTACAAGTGGGTGTAGGTTCCCCGGTTGATCTTCCAGTCAGTGGCGCGCCGCCAGGGGTTCCCAGGTTGGATGTCACTAGGCGCAGTACTGACTTACCGGGTTCTGATGGCAGTTCTGCGCCGTGTTGCCTGGCGGAGGTGCGCAGCGTCTGACCACGTGTGAGTTGACCAGGTCACCGTCGGACGAACTCCTCCCACTCGCGCGCGGCCTGGTGGTCGCCGAGCAGGCGCAGGTCTCTGGCGAGGTTGTTCGCCGAGCGCAGGGTATCGGGATGGTCGTTGCCGAGGATACGGCGGCGGCGAGTCAACGTGTCTTCGTCGAGGGTTCGGGCGGCCTGGTGCTCCCCGAGCTCGCGCAGGTCGGCGGCGAGGTTGTTCATCGAGTCCAGGGTGTGGGGATGGTCGTCGTCGAGGACCCGGCGGTAGCGGGCCAGCGTGTCTTCGTCGAGGGTTCGGGCGGCCTGGTGGTCGCCGAGGGCGTGCAGGTCGGCGGCGAGGTTGTTCGCCGAGCGCAGGGTGAAGGGGTGGTCATCGCCGAAGGTGCGGCGGTAGCGGGCCAGGGTGTCCTCGTTCAGTTCGCGGGCGGCTTGGTACTCCCCGAGCTTGCGCAGGTCGGCGGCGAGGTTGATTGCCGTACGCAGGGTGTCGTAGTGGTCGTTGCCCAGGAGACGGCGGAGGCGGGCCAGGGTGTCCTTGTTCAGTTCGCGTGCGGCTTGGTACTCCCCGAGCTGGTGCAGGGCGGCGGCGAGGTTGATTGCCGAGTCCAGGGTGTGAGGGTGGTCGTCGTCGAGGACCCGGCGGTAGCGGGCCAGGGTGTCCTCGGCGAGGGTTCGGGCGGCCTGGTGCTCCCCGAGCTCGCATAGGTCGGCGGCGAGGTTGTTCGCCGTAAGCAGCGTGTTGGGGTTGTCGTCGCCGAGGACGCGGCGCCAGCGCGTCAATGTGTCTTCGTCGAGGTCCCGGGCGGCACGGTAGTCCCCGAGCAGGTACAGGGCGAAGGCGACGCTGTGCGCAGAGCTCAGGGTGGCGGGGTCATCGTCGCCGACCATCCGGCGGCACCGCGCCAGGATGTCCTCGGCCAGGGTCCGGGCGGCCTGGTAATCCCCGAGCAGGAGCAGGGCGTTGGTGAGGGCGCTCGCCGAGGTCAGGGTGTCGGGATGATCACTACCGAGGATGGTCGTCCACTGCTGGTGCAGCGCGGCGGTGAGGGTGTGGGCGGCGCGGAAGTCGCCTCGGGTATAGAGATACATGCCGGCCTCGGCCAGCAGCTCGCGGGCCTCGCTGCCGATGTCGGCGCCGGCGTCGTTGGGGTGCAGGGCGGGGGCGGTGAGAACCTGGGGCGCCAACTCGGCCCAGACTGGCCAGCCGGCCGGGTCTACCACGTAGTAGGCGGGCCGGTGGGCCACCAGCAGTTCCCGCGCGGTCGCGGCGGCCTTCTCGTGCCGGTCGGGGGGCTGGTGGGCACGAATGACGGCCGCGACCAGCCGGTGCAGCGCGATGGTGTCCCCGAAGCGACGGGCCAGGGAGTAGAGCAGCACCGCGCCGACGGTGTCGTCGAGATCCTCGGGCGCGGCGGCAGGCTTGCGTCTGGTCCACCGTTGGTGCCTGACGGGTCGCCTGAACAGGGCCAGGGGGATTGGTTCGGGTCCGAGGTGGGCGCAGATGTCCAGCAGCGTTACGGCGGCCGGCGCCTGGGTGCGCAGTCGGTCCAGAGCGAGCGACCAGACGGTGTCGAGGTTGCCGCCATAGGCCAGGTCACGGCCCCGGCCGAGCATCTCGGGGCGGCGGGCGCGGAACTTCGTCAGATAGTCAGCTGGGGATACGCCTGTGGTCTCCAGGTAGGCGGCGCCCTGCTCGAGGGCGAGCGGGAGGTCACCGAGTTCGGCGGCGAGCGCGTCCGCGGCCTCCGGGTGGATGTCCGGCACACGGCGGGCCAGCAGCGCGACGGCCTCGTCGCGGGGCGGCACGTTGACGTCGAGGGGCGCGGCGAGCCCGCCCCATGCCGGGTTCCGCGACGTGACGATGACCTGGCCGGGGCCGCCGGGTAACCAGGGTCGCAGTGCGTCGGGGTCTTCGGCGTTGTCGAACACCAACAGCCACCGCTCCCGGCGACGCAGGGCGTCCAGCACGGCGTCCGCGTCGTCGGGCATCCGTCCGGTGGTAGGCAGGTCGAGCCGGTCCGCGAGGTCGGCGAGACGCTCGCCGACCAGGGCGGCCTGCTCGGCCTCGACCCACCAGACCAGGTCGAACGCGGCCGCGTGCCGGTGGGCGTACTCGATCGCGAGCTGGGTCTTGCCGACGCCGCCGAGGCCGCGCAGAGCGGTGATCGCCACCGGTGAGCCCTCCGCGAGTCCGGCCCGCAGCCGGTCGAGCAGATCCTGGCGGCCGGTGAAGTACCTCAGCCGCGGGGGCACGTTGAAGATCGCGGGGTGCCGGCCTGGGAACGGTGTGCCACCCGCTCCGCCCCCAGACGTCGGCGCTGCGCCGGGAAACCCGGTGGAGACTCGGGTTGTCTTGGCCAGCCCGGTGGCCTCCAACAGCCGCCGCCGGGCGGTGTCCTCGTCGACGCCGTGCAGGTCCCGGTAGGAGACGGTGGCCAGCACCGGGGGCATCGGGCAGTCGGCGACCCGCAGCGGGATCAGTTTCATGCCGGCCAGCGCCCCGGTCCATTCCTGGGTGCACCAGTGGGAGTCGAAGTAGGCGGGCGAGCAGATGGCGACCGTCCGCCCGGCGGCCGCCATCTGATCGTTGATCCAGACGACGAAGTTCGCCCCGGCCGGGGAGTCCCAGACCTGCACGGTGACGGTCTTGCCGGTCCTCTCCAGCGCCTCGGCGACCCAGGTCGCCCACGCCTCGTCGGCACCGGTGTAGGACACGAAAAAATCCACCCGCGCAGGCGGCAGGCCGGCTGGCTCCTCCCCCGGGACCACGCTCACAGCTTGCCAGACCGGTGTGGACCGTCACACCACATCCACACCGAATCATGACGCTGGCGGCCAGCCGAAGACCGACAAATCTGTCCAAATCTCGTCGGACAGTGGGGGACTTCCCGGGGGACGTTCACGCCGCGACCGCCGACTGCGCTGATGCAACTCGCCGTTCACAGGATGCTGGCTGCGCTTGCGCCCGGCGTCAGCTGGAAGATCCGCCGACCTGGATCTTTTCGTGTCCCCGGGGAATATGAAGTCCTCGGCGGGAATATGAAGATCGACGGGGGAACCTACAGGAGTCCGCGGTTGTGGACCGCGACACGATCGAACTAGTGTTCGAACAATTGCTCGCGGTGACCTATGCTCACGCTCTGATAGCGGGCGAGTACGGGTGGGCTGGCGTGAGTGGCGCTGACTGATGCCCCAATGCCGGATCGTGCGCGTATCGCTGGATGTGACCGAAATGGAGCGAGGCCTACGGATAGCGGTGGAACCGCTCGTATGGTCTCAGGGGGCGCGCCCGGGCTGGCGCACGGGGCGATGTCTCGGCATGGCCGAGCCGCTGCCTGAGTGTGCATGCCTGGGCGCGCATGGTGCGGGACGGGAGGGGACGCTCCGGTGGCTCGGCTGGGTATCGACAAGGAGTTCTTGCGGGACTTCGCGCGGCTGGACAAGCCCGTCCAGGAGAAGGTCACCGACACGTTCGCGAAGTTCGAGCACGCCACCCACACCGGCCTGCACCTCGAGAAGATCAGCAACGCGCGCGACGGCCGGCTGCGCACGATCCGGATCGACCAGTTCTGGCGTGGGGTCGTCCTCGCCCCGGACAGCGGCGACTCGTTCACTTTGCTCAAGGTCCTGCCGCATGACGAGGCCTACACCTGGGCCCAGCGGCGCCGGGTCTCGGTGAACGCCGCCACCGGCCGGATCGAGATCCGCGACAGCGTCGCCATCGACGCGACCCTGCCGGAGATGACCCGTTGGGCGAGCCGCGTCGACGAGTACCGGAGGCTGCTCGCCGACGTGGACGACGCGACGTTGCGGCGGCTCGGTGTCGACGACCAGACGCTCGCCTTCGCCCGCGCGCTCACCGACGTCGCCCAGCTCGAGACCGCCAAGGCGTTCCTGCCGGACAGCCAGTGGTCGGTGCTTTACGGCCTGGTCGCCGGGATGTCGCCCGAAGAGGTCTGGGCGGACATCGCGGCCGACGTCACCGGCCTTACCGGTGACAAGGCGCCGCCAGTCCCAGCTGACGGCGTCACGGCCGACCAGGCCCGCTTCGACCCGGACGATGTCACCGCCGCGGTCGAACGCAGCCAGGACCGGGTGGTGCTCGTCTCTGGCCCTGCCGCGCTGCTCGACATGCTGAGCCACCCGTTCGACCTGTGGCGGATCTTTCTACACCCCGTCCAGAACAAGGTCGCCCTCGGCCATTTCCGCGGGCCGGCGCGGGTCACCGGTGGCCCGGGCACCGGCAAGACCGTCGTCGCGCTGCACCGCGCCCGCCACCTCGCAGCCGGCGGTGAGGGCCCCGTCCTGCTGACCACGTTCACCAAGGCGCTGACGTCGACGATCGAGGCGAACCTGGCCCTGCTGGAGGAGAAGGCCGAGATCCGTGACCGGATCACGGTCCTCACCGTCGACCAGGTCGCGAACCGGATCTACCGGACGGCCCACGGCAACCCGCCGCTCCTCGCGGGCGCCGACGAGGCCCTGCTCTGGCAGGAGACCGTCGCCGAGCACGGGCTGCCGCTGGGCGAGCGGTTCGTCGCCGACGAATGGCGCCAGGTCATCCTCGGACACGGGATCACCGACCTGGCCGGCTACCAGGCCGCGTCCCGCGCCGGGCGCGGCCGGGCGCTGACCGCCGCGCAGCGCGCCCGGGTGTGGGCCGCCGTCGAGGCGTTCCAGGCCCGGCTGCGGGAACGGGACGCGCTCACCTACGCGATGGTCTGCGCCGAGGCGACCCGGCTGCTCGAGGCCGGCGCCGTGCCCGCGGACCTGTTCGGCCCGCATGCGCCGGGCGTCCCGGTCCCGTCCGGCGGGCGCCGGCCGTTCCGCCACGTCATCGTCGACGAGGCGCAGGACCTCAGCCCCGTCCAGTGGCGGCTGCTGCGCGCCGTCGCCGGCCCGGACCAGAACGACCTGTTCCTCGCCGGCGACGCCCACCAGCGGATCTACGGCAACCGGGTGACACTGCGCGAGCACGGCATCGTCGTCGCCGGCCGGGCCAGCCGGCTGACCATCAACTACCGCACGACCGCCGAGATCCTCGCCTGGAGCCTCGGCATGCTGCGCGACGAGCGGATCGACGACCTCGACGGCGGGCTCGACCGGATCGCGGGCTACCGCTCCGAGCTGCACGGCCGCCGGCCGGTGCTCGTCGGCGCGCTGACGCCGCCCGACGAGCTCAAGGGCCTCGTCGAGGTGGTCCGCGGCTGGCTGGACGCGGGCGTCGAGCCGGCCGAGATCGGCGTCGCGGCCCGCAAGAACATCCTCGTCGACGAGGCGGTCACGGCGCTGACCGACGCGGGGATCATCGCCAGGGCGCTCAGCAGGCCGAAGCTGAAGGGCCGCCGGGGCGTCGCCCCGGCAAGCCCCGTCGCCGTCGGGTCGATGCACGGGATGAAAGGGCTGGAGTTCCGCTGCCTGGCCGTGGTTGGCGTGTCCGACGGGCTCGTACCGGCCCGCAGCCCGGTGACACCGGCCGAGGAGGACCCATACGCACACGCCGTCGATCTCCTGCAGGAACGCTGCGCGCTGTTCGTCGCCTGCACCCGCGCCCGCGAGCAGCTCTACGTCTCCTGGAGCGGCACCCCCAGCCCCTTCCTCACCGCCGTCCGCTGACGGACGTCCCGCCGCCTGGACGGGGAAGTCTCGCCGCGCCTGGCGGCATGCAGGTCCTCACGAGGTGTCCTTCGGGATCCGGGGCCCGCTTCTGGGCCCGCGACCGCCGCCGGGCCAGGATCCGGATCCGGCCCGGGAGCCGGGCGGGCCGGCTGGGCCGGGCGAGTCGGCGGACGGTCGCCGCCGGGTGGCCTGCGGCTGGAGGGCACCGGTTGACCAGTGGCCTGCGGCCGGCCGGTGCCCTCCACCGCCGCGGGGGTTAGCCGGGGCCGGCGGGGCAGCGCACGGCGGACCAGGAGGACGATCATGACGGCGAGCAGAAGGTCGACGAAACCGCCGACGGCGTCGAGGAAGTAGTGGTTGCCGGTCGACATGACGACGAGGGTCGTCATGACCGGGTAACACGCCCCGATCACCCTCACGGCCCGATGGCGAGCGAACCTGGCCAGGAGGTAGCCGCACCACAGCGCCCAGCCGCAGTGCAGTGACGGCATCGCCGCGTACTGGTTGGTGAGGCCGCCCAGCCCGCGCGGGGCGCTCGCGTCGCCGCCCCACCAGCCCCAGCCCGAGACGTCGGCCATCGTGTCGTGGTACCCGGTGCCGGCCAGCAGCCGTGGCGGAGTGGTCGGCAGCAGCCAGAACCCGACCAGGCCGATGACCGTCGCCAACAGGATCGTGCTGCGCGCCACCCGGTAGTGGCCCGGGTTGCGCCGGTACATCCAGATCAGCACCGCGGGCGTGAGGATGTAGTGCAGCGTCGCGTAGAAGTAGCAGGCGGGCACCGCCAGCGCGGGCACCTGCGCCAGCACGTTGTTGAGGGTGTGCTCGGGGTTGATGTGCCAGACGTTCTCCAGGCGCAGCAGCTCCCGGCCGAGGTGGTCCGCGCTGGCCAGGTCGTCGCTCTTGAGGCCCCGCACGCCCGTGTACGCGCCGTAGAGGAGCGCGATGCCGATGACCTCCTGCCACCAGTGCGGCAGGCCGTTGCCCGCCGCCACGGCGCGGGCCGGTTTTACATGTGGCTCCGGGTCTGGCCGTCCCTCCGGCTCCTGACCCGGCCCCCGGCGTCGTCCCCGCCGCGGCCTGGGCTGGGCTGAACCTTGGGTGTCGTTGGTCGCGACGGCCACCTGGACCTCCTCGGAGCTCGACGACGGGCAGGCGCAGCCAGCTCCCACCTGAAGGGGGACTTAAGAGAGCGTTATCGAGGACAAATCCGCCCGTCAACTGATTTAGTCCCAGCAAAGACTGGTGTGAGGCCAACCACTCATCGCCGATCGGGAGACGTTTTCCGCCTGTTCACGCGCGCGCCCGCTGCGGCGCGGGCACGTCGGCCGGTCCGGCGCCGGTGCTCGCGGCCACCGGGGACCTGCGACGGAGCGTCACGAGGGGCGTACCGCGGTGCCAGCCGCCGGACAGGCTTTAGTAAGGTCGTAGACAGGTCGAGAGGCGCTGCAACGGGCCACCGATGCTGGGCTACCTGTCGGGTACCAGGGTGGGCCGCCACGCTCGGCTGGTTCCGCATCCCCAAAGGGCGCCTCCCACAACTTATGCGGGAGGTGGTCAGGTGGTCGCCGTCGTCAACGAGGTTCGCGAGCACGAGCGGGCGCGACGGATCCAGGCGCTGAGGGACCGGCTCGCCCAGCGGGTCGTCGTCCTGGACGGTGCCTACGGCACGATGCTGCAGGGAGTGGGCCTTACCCCGGCCGACTATCGGCTCGGCGGTTTCGTCCCCGTCGACCATCCTCGCGACGTCACCGGTGATCCCGACCTGCTCAACCTCACCCGCCCGGACGTCATCCGGGACGTGCACCGCCAGTACCTGACGGCGGGCGCGGACATCGTCACCACCAACACCTTCACCGCCACCAGCGTCGGCCAGGGCGACTACGCCCTGCAGTCGCTGGTCCGGGAGATGAACCTGGCCGGCGCGCGGATCGCCCGCGAGGCCGCCGACGAGGTCGCCGCCGAGACCGGCAGCCCCCGGTTCGTCGCGGGCTCCATCGGCCCGCTCAACGTCACCCTGTCGCTGTCGCCGCGCGTCGACGAGCCCGCCTACCGGGCCGTCACGTTCGACCAGGTCAAGGCCTCCTACTCCGAGCAGATCGCCGCGCTCGCCGACGGCGGCGTCGACCTGCTGCTCATCGAGACGATCTTCGACACGCTCAACGCGAAGGCCGCGATCGCGGCCGCCCAGGAGACCGCGCCCGAGCTGCCGCTGTGGATCTCCGTCACGATCGTCGACATGTCCGGGCGGACGCTGTCCGGCCAGACCGTCGAGGCGTTCTGGACGTCCGTCGCGCACGCGAACCCGCTGGTCGTCGGGCTGAACTGCTCGCTCGGCGCCGCCGAGATGCGCCCCTACGTCGCCGAGCTCGCCCGCCTCGCCGACACGTACGTCGCCAGCTACCCGAACGCCGGCCTGCCGAACGCGTTCGGCGGCTACGACCAGACCCCCGGCGAGGCGGCGAACCTGCTCGGCGAGTTCGTGACCTCGAGGCTCGTCAACATCGTCGGCGGTTGCTGCGGCACCACCCCCGCGCACATCGCCGCGGTCGCCGCCGCGGTCCACGGCGTCGCGCCGCGGCCCGTCGCCGCGCCGCCTGAGCGCACCCGGTTCAGCGGCCTGGAGACGTTCGAGATCGGCCCCGACACCGGCTTCGTCATGATCGGTGAGCGGACGAACGTCACCGGCTCGGCCAAGTTCCGCCGCCTCATCGAGGCCGACAACCAGCAGGGCGCCGTCGACGTCGCCCTCGAGCAGGTCCGCGGCGGGGCGAACATCCTCGACGTCAACATGGACGCCGACCTGCTCGACGGCGAGCAGGCCATGACGACGTTCCTCAACCTGATCGCGACCGAGCCCGAGGTCGCCCGCATCCCGATCATGATCGACAGCTCCAAGTGGACCGTGCTCGAGGCCGGGCTGCGCTGTGTGCAGGGCAAGGGCGTGGTCAACTCGATCAGCCTCAAGGAGGGCGAGGAGCCCTTCCTGGAGCACGCCCGACTGATCCGCTCCTACGGCGCGGGCGTCGTCGTCATGGCCTTCGACGAGCGGGGCCAGGCGGACAGCACCGAGCGCAAGGTCGAGATCTGCGAGCGGGCCTACAAGCTGCTGACGGCCCCCGAGGTCGGCTTCCCGGCCGAGGACATCATCTTCGACCCGGCCGTGCTCGCCGTCGCGACCGGCATCGCCGAGCACAACGGCTACGCCAAGGCGTTCATCGACGCCCTGCCGATCATCAAGGAGCGCTGCCCGGGCGTCAGGACCAGCGGCGGCATCTCGAACCTGTCGTTCTCGTTCCGCGGCAACGACGTCGTCCGTGAGGCGATGCACTCGGCGTTCCTGTACTACGCCGTGCAGGCCGGGCTCGACATGGGCATCGTCAACGCGGGCCAGCTGACCGTCTACCAGGACATCCCGGCCGACCTGCTCGAGCTGGTCGAGGACGTGCTGTTCGATCGCCGCGAGGACGCCACCGACCGGCTCGTCACGTACGCCGAGGACCTGCGCGCGTCCGGCGGTGGCGCCACCGGGCCGCGCCGCGGCGCCGACCTGTCCTGGCGTGAGGCGCCGGTGCGCGAGCGGCTCTCGCACGCTCTCGTCCACGGCATCGTGGACTTCATCGAGGCGGACACGGAGGAGGCGCGGCAGCAGGTCGCGCGGCCACTCGAGGTCATCGAGGGCCCGCTGATGGACGGCATGAAGGTCGTCGGCGACCTGTTCGGCGCGGGCAAGATGTTCCTGCCGCAGGTCGTCAAGTCCGCCCGGGTGATGAAGCGGTCCGTCGCCTACCTCGAGCCGTACATGGAGGCCGAGAAGGAGAAGGCGCTGGCCGAGGGCCGCATCGAGCCGGGCCGCGGCGCAGGCAAGGTGGTCCTCGCGACCGTCAAGGGCGACGTCCACGACATCGGCAAGAACATCGTCGGGGTCGTGCTCGGCTGCAACAACTACGAGGTCATCGACCTCGGGGTGATGGTGCCGGCGACGAAGATCCTCGACACGGCGGTCGCGGAGGGTGTCGACGCGGTCGGCCTGTCCGGGCTGATCACCCCGTCGCTGGACGAGATGGTCAGCGTCGCGGCCGAGATGGAGCGGCGGGGGCTGAAGCTGCCGCTGCTGATCGGCGGCGCGACGACGTCACGCCAGCACACCGCGGTGCGCATCGCCCCCGCGTACAACGGGACGACGGTGCACGTGCTCGACGCGTCCCGCGTCGTCGGGGTCGTCTCCGACCTGCTCGACACCGACCGCGCCGCGACGCTGGACACACGCAACCGCGAGGAGCAGGCGACGCTGCGCGAGCAGCACGAGAACCGCCAGCAGCGTCCGCTGCTCTCGCTCGCGGCGGCCAGGGCCAACCGCGAGCCGGTCAGCTTCGCGGGCCTCCCGACGCCGGCGTTCACCGGGACGCGGACGGTGACGCCCACCATCGCCCAGCTGCGCGAGTTCATCGACTGGCGGTTCTTCTTCCTCGCCTGGGAGCTGAAGGGCACCTACCCGGCGATCCTGGACGAGCCCGTGGCGCGCGAGCTGTTCGATGAGGCCAACGCCCTCCTCGACCAGATCATCGCCGACGGGTCCTTCACCGCCCACGGCGTCTATGGCTTCTGGCCGGCCCACGCCGACGTCGACGACATCGTCTTCGACGTGGCCGGCGCCGACGAGGACGGTGCCGGCGCGAGTGGCCGCGGCGGCGAGGTCCGCTTCCCGATGCTGCGCCAGCAGACCGAGAAGCCGGCCGGCCGGGCGAACCGCTGCCTGGCTGACTACGTGGCCCCGGCCGGCGGCGGAGACCACATGGGCGCGTTCGCCGTCTCCATCCAGGGCGCCGAGAAGCTGTCCGCCGGCTTCGAGGCCGTACAGGACGACTATCGGTCGATCATGGCCAAGTCGCTCGCCGACCGCCTCGCCGAGGCGTTCGCCGAGTACATCCACCTCGAGGCCCGCCGCGCCTGGTTCGAGCCAGACGCGGCCCCGGCGCTGGCCGACCTGCACGCCGAGCGCTTCCGCGGCATCCGCCCCGCCCTCGGCTACCCCGCCTGCCCCGACCACACCGAGAAGCGCGCCCTGTTCGACATCCTCGGCGCTGAGAATCTCGGCATGGAACTGACGTCGTCCTACGCCATGACCCCGGCGGCCGCCGTCAGCGGCCTCATCTTCGCCAACCCCGAGGCCCGCTACTTCACCGTCGGCCGCATCTCCCGCGAGCAGGTCAAGGACTACGCCGCCCGCCAGGGCAAGGACGTCGCCGACGTGGAGCGCTGGCTGCGCCCCAACCTCGCCTACGACCCCGACTGACAGCTCGCCCGCCGGGGCGCCTCCTTGCTTGCGGACAGTACGGAGGCCCTCCGCCGGGTGGGAGGTCGGGGCTGCGGGGGGTGGTAGGTCCGCCACGGTCCGCGATAGGGTGGCCGAACTGTCCGCCCTATACCACGCGGAGACCACACGCATGGTCGAAGAACCGCCGGCAGCCAACCCGCAGGGTTCGAGCCAGACCGTTGCCTTGTCCGATTCGATCGACGCGTCTGTGCCGCATTCGGCGCGAATCTGGAACTACTGGCTCGGCGGCAAGGACTGCTATCCGGTCGATCGGGCCGCGGGCGAGGAATACCTCCAGGTTTTCCCTGGCATCGCGGACCTCGCGCGTGCCTCCCGCGGGTTCCTCGTCCGCTCGGTGCGTTACCTGGCCGGAGAGGCCGGGATCCGGCAGTTCCTCGACATCGGCACCGGCCTGCCCACCGCCGACAACACGCACGAGGTCGCCCAGCGCGTCGCCCCGGAATGCCGGATCGTGTATGTCGACAACGACCCGCTGGTGCTGACACACGCCCGCGCGCTGCTGGCGACCACCCCCGAGGGCGTCACCGACTACATCGACGCCGACCTGCGCGACCCGAGCAGCGTCCTCGCCGCCGCGTCCGGGACCCTGGATTTCACCAGGCCGGTAGCTCTCATGCTGATGGGCGTCCTCGGGCACATCGCGGACGACAACGAGCTGCGGTCCATCGTGAAGCAGTACCTGGACGCATTGCCTTCGGGCAGCTACCTGGCCAGTTATGACGGGACCCAGCCGGCTGGCGACAGCGGCTTCGACGAGGCGCAGGACGACTACAACGAGTCGGGCGCGCTTCCCTACATCCTGCGCACGCCGGAGCGGTTCGCCGAGCGGTTCGAGGGATTGGAGCTCGTGGACCCGGGCGTCGTGCCGCACACCCACTGGCGGCCAGACCCCACCCCGGACGGCGCCCTGCCCGCACCGGTCGACGGCCACTGCGGCGTAGGCCGCAAGTCGTAGTCCGTTCGCTTCTGGCTGGTCGCGTCCGGCGGTCGAGGATGCGTCGCGGGATCAGACGGCCAGCGGATTGCCTTCGGTGTCGACGATCTCCAGCCGAGCCCCGAGCGCGGCGGTCAGTCGGGTCAGGGTCTCGAGTGTCGGGCTGATCTGTCCACGCTCGATCCTGCTGATCTCGGACTGCTGGATGCCGGAGGCTTTCGCGAGCTGCCGTTGCGTCAGGTGGCGTGCCTGGCGCGCGGCGGCCAGCTGGCGGGGGACGTCGAACACGCGCTGCCGCTCGGCGTCGAAGAACTTGGTGTAGATGTCGAGCAGCTCGCGCTCGTCGTCATCTGCCTGTGCTTCCACCCTGGCGACGTAGTCGTCGAACCGGTAGCTCATCGCGCACCTCCCTGTGGACACATGATATGGGTTGAAGCCCATCTCGTCACCTGCGTCGGCGGACCTGGGAGATCCACCACCGGCGGAAGCTGTGCGACTGGCCCGCCACGGGCGTTGTTGGTCTCCTGCGCCGGTATTCGCCAAGACGGGACCGCGCCTTGTCGATCTCGGTCTGTTGTTTGCGAGGGGATGGATCGGAACCCTTGTCGTAGGCTCCGACGATCAGGATGACTCTTTCTCGTTCGCAGCCGAAGAAGATCCTGAGAAGTACATCGCTGGCTGGCGGGGCGCCGAACTTCTCAAGGAGTCTCGGATTGTGGGCCCTCAGCAGTTCGGCTGCATCGTGGCGGATCCGCAGCTCATACAGACCGCCGCCGAGCGCCTTCCCGTATTCGGAGTTGCACACAGCTGGACCCTCCACCGCGAGTACCAGGGACAACCCGCGCATGGCGGCGTTCCGCCGACCGGTGTCGAGACTGTCCAGCCAGTCGCACACAGGTGCTCGGCCGGTGGCGGGTTCGTCGCAAAACACCAACTCGAAACTCATAGCTCCCGTCCGTGGAACCGGACTTACGTAGAGCGGTCGTGTTGGAAGTTATGAGCCCGGGGCTGATCCGTCAAATTATGGCGGTTTATCTCGACTGTAAACAAAGAATATTGTGCTCGAGCGCAAATTGGCCGCCGAGACGATTGCGTGCGCAGATGTGACCGGACGGACACCAGTCACTACCCTGGACAGGTCGAAACGAGGAGTCGCGTCGAAACCGTGACCGGCGGCTACTGCCGTGTCATCGGGGTGCATGTCGCCGGACTGGTGGCTGGATTGGCGGAGTCGGGCCGCTATCGTCCGTCAGGTGGTGATGTTGGGGCCTGAGGATCCATTGCCGGAGCAGCCGCGGCGGGTGGTGGTGGCGGGGACGTCGGGGTCGGGGAAGACGACGTTGGCCCGGCGGGTGGGAGAGGCGCTGGGGATCCCACATGTCGACATCGACGGGCTGTTCCACGGTCCCGGCTGGACGCGTCGGGAGTCGTTCTTGGCGGACGTCGAGGCGTTCAGCGAGGGGGCCGCCTGGGTGACGGAATGGCAGTACCGGGACGCGCGGGACCTGCTCGCCGACCGCGCAGACCTGATGGTCTGGCTCGACCTGCCCCGCCGAACAGTCATGCGCCAGGTCGTTCGCCGTACCCTGCGCCGTCGGCTAAGCCGCGAGGTCCTCTGGAACGGCAACGTCGAGCCGCCGCTGCGCACGATCTTCACCGACCGCGAGCACATCGTGCGCTGGGCCTGGTCGACCCATCACAAGAGCCCGCGACGGATCGCCGCCCTGCGCGAGCGGCGTCCCGGGCTCCCGATCGTCCGCCTGCGCAGCCGTGCCGCCGTCAGCCGCTGGTGCGCCGGCCCGCTGCGCGCCGCGAGCCAGTAACCGCGGGCCGGGCGTCGGCGCGGCGCTAGGCGCTGTCACCGGGGGAGCGACGGGAACGGCGGCGGGCGCGGAGGGCGGTGAACCAGCCGGCGGTGGCGACGGCGTCACCGACCGCGCCCTGGCTGGCCATGAGTCCGGCGGCGGCGCCCGTCAGTTGGTCGGCGCACTCGACGCACAGCCGCCGGCCGGTCGCGGACGTCGTGCTGGCGCCGCTCCCGCGCCGGCCGCAGTTGTCGCAGGTGAACGTCGGTTTCGCGTTGCCAAGCGCCATGACCTCGCCTCTCGGGTACCTGCGCCCAGGCACCGGGTGGTGGCGGCCTGTACTTGGAGTGTGGCCGGACGGGGCGCATCGGGTGTCCAAAATGCTTTCCCGCGGGACGGCTTCGCCTGATGGGCAGCTTCTGACGGAGACCGATCGCCGCCCCGGTCGCCTCGCGGAAACGGCGTAAACGCCGGCCGAGTCACGGCCCTGTCACGGCGTGGCCTGCCGCGATGCCCACTTCGGCGACCAGGTTCCGGCGTCGGGGCGCTCGAGACCGGTGGACCGGGAGCGGAAATGGTCGCGGAATGTGGCAAGCACGGGGTGCGGATTCTCGTGATGCCAGATCAGCGAATGCGGGTAGACCGGTGTCGGGTCATGCAGGGGGACGCGGCGCAGGTCGTAGTAGTCGGGCCAGAGGAACCGGGTCTGCTGGCCGATGAGGCTGGCCAGCGTCGAGGAGTCCGCGAGCACGTCCAGGAGATGGTCGGTGCCGAAGTTGGGGCCGATCGCGTCGATGGTGAGGCCGAACGCGGCGGCGAGGTCGTCGTAGTAGGTGGCCCACTCGGTTCCGGGGGCGATGCCGGGTATCCAGATCCGGTGCCCGACGAGCTGGGCGAGCGTGACCGCGTGCGCGGCGGCCAGCTCGTGGCGCGGTCCGGTGAGCAGCTGATGGGGCTCGTCGAGGACCCGGGCTGTCCGGACACCGTCGGGGAGCTGTGACGCGGGCACGGTGACCGCGCGGAACGACACGTCGATCATCCCGGACTGGACCGCGGCAAAGGCGGCGTCGGCGTCGAACAGTGTCACGACGTCGAGCTCGGTGTCGGGGTGCGCGCGGTGAAAGTCGCGCAGCAGTGCCGCCGGCGCGACCCGCCGGCTGATCACGTCGACGCGCAGTGCGCGGCGGCCGGGACGGACAGAGGCGGCTGCCCGCTCCTCGGCCCGGAGAAGACCGCGCGCATGGGGCAGGAACGCCTGCCCGTCGATGGTGAGCTGGACTCCGCGCGCTGTGCGGGTGAACAGCCGCACACCGAGGTCTCTCTCCAGCGTGGCGATGCGCTTGGACACGGCCTGCTGCGTGACCGACAGGTCCGCGGCGGCCTCCTGGAACTGGCCCGCGTCCGCGGCGGCGATGAAGGTGCGCACGGCCTCGAGATCCACGCCTGCCGACACTATTCGCACAACGTGCGGTTGTGGCTCGCCGGCAGGGTGGTTGTTTGATCTGGCTTTTGGATGCCCGCTTTGATGTCCGCGGTCAACGTCACGTTGTGCGAATGCCTTGGAGGGTGTGTTGGGTGTGTGGGCTGGGCGGTCGCTGGGTCGGCCGTTCGGGTGGCTCTGGGCGGCGTTCACGGTCAGCACGGTGGGCACGCGGCTCGCGTTCGACGCATTTCCGCTGATCGCGATCCTGGTGCTGCACGTGGGGCCGATCGAAGTCGCGGAACTGGCGGCGGCGGGGCTGGCGGTAGGGGCGGTGGCGGCGGTGCCGCTGGGCCCGTGGGTGGAGTTCCGGCGCAAGCGGCCGGTGATGGTGGCGATGGACCTGACTCGGTTCGTCGCGGTCCTGAGCGTCCCGGTGGCGTTCGCGGCGGGCTCGCTCAGCTTCGCCCAGCTCCTGGTCGTGTCGGTCATCGTCGCCGCCGCCGATATCGCCTTTACGGCGGCCAGTGGCGCCTACCTGAAGGACCTCTTGCGGGGAGCGGACCTGCTCGTCGCGAACGCGCGGCTGGAGTCCACGACCTGGACCGCCACCGTGCTCGGACCGCCACTCGGCGGAGCCATGATCGGACTGTTCGGGCCGGTGACGACCGTGGTGGCCGACGCCGTCAGTTACCTGCTCTCGGCGATGGGTATCCGTGCCATCGGCGGTCGGGAGCCACACCCCGCGCGATCCGATTCGCACGGGCTACGAGCCCACGATCTGGTCGAAGGATGGCGGTACATCCTGACCCATCCCGCGCTGCGGCCGCTGTTCGTCAACACGATCATGGTCAATGGGCTGATCATGGCGACGTCGCCGCTGCTCGCCGTCCTCATGGTTGGCCACCTCGGGTTCGAGCCCTGGCAGTACGGCCTCGCGTTCGGTGTGCCCTGCGTCGGCGGCCTGGTCGGTTCTCGCCTGGCGCGACCGCTGGCCGCGCGATACGGACCGCACCGGGTGCTCGTCGTCGCCGGTGCGGCGCGGGCGTGCTGGTCGCTCGGGCTGGCCTTTGTCTGCCCCGGCACGGCCGGGATCGTGCTCGTCATCGCCGTCCAGCTCGGCCTGGTCACCTGCATGGGAGTGTTCACCCCCCTGTTCGCCACCTACCGGCTCGACCACACCGATCCCCGGCGCGTCGCCCGGACGCTGGCGGCCTGGTCGATCACCAGCAAGCTTGGGACGGCGACCCTGACCGCGCTGTGGGGACTGCTGGCCAGCATCACCAGCGCCCGGATCGCGATCGCGGCCGCCGGGCTCCTCCTCCTGGCGACCCCGCTCGCACTTCCGCGACGGACTCCCGCGCCGCGCCCGGGCCCGAACTGGCCCATGGCCGCTGTTGACCCCGCCGCCCCTCCACCCTCGAGCACGGCCGCCGCCGTCGCCGTGGCCGCCGAGGGCGCTCAGCGCCCGAGTCGGTTCCGCGGAACGTGGTGATCGTCGGTTCCGCGGGGCGCCGAGGCGAGCCCGCCAGGGAGGTGCTGCCGGGCTTGCCTCGGCACGGTCAGCGGGCGCCTTCGGCGACGTCGTCGACGCCGAGCTCGGCGAGCAAGCGGGAGCGCAGCACGGCGAACGCGGGATCGGAGCGTAGCCGCGGGGACGCGACGCCTACCGGTACGTCGAGCGACAACCGGCCGTCGGCGAGGACCAGGACACGGTCAGCCAGCAGGATGGCCTCGTCGACGTCGTGGGTGACGAACAGGACCGCCGGGCGGTGGCGGCGGCACAGCTCCTGCAGCAGGGCGTGCATCCGGATGCGGGTCAGGGCGTCGAGCGCGCCGAACGGCTCGTCGAGCATCACCAGGTCCGGCTCGCGCACCAGAGCCCTGGCGAGCGCGACCCGCTGCGCCTCCCCGCCGGAGAGCGTCACCGGCCAGGCCCGTTCGCGGTCCGCCAGCCCCACTTCGGCGAGCGCCACCCGGCCACGGGCCGCGACGTCCTTGCCGGGCAGGCCGAGCGTGACGTTGCCGAGTGCCCGGGTCCAGGGCAGCAGCCGTGCCTCCTGAAAGACCACGGATCGCCGGGTCGCCGCGAGCACGTCGCCCTCGATGCCGGTGTCGAACCCGCCGAGGATGCGCAGCAGCGTGCTCTTGCCCGATCCGCTGCGCCCGAGCAGCGCGACGAACTCGCCGGCGGCGATCGTCAGGTCCAGGCCGTCGAGCACGACCCGCTCGCCGAAGGACCGGCGCAGGCCGCGCACCCGCACCGCCACGCCGTCGGTGTCGCCCCCGGCTGGTCCGGCCGGTCCGGTGTGGCCGGTCAGGCTGGCCAGGCCGGTCGGACCGGCGGCCTGGCCGGCTTCGTCCTGGGCGCTGGTGGGCGCTGGGGGGCTCAGGTACCGCTGAAGCCGCGTCGCCATGACAGCAGACTCCCTTCGAGGACGCGGACGATGCCGTCGCAGAGCAGTCCGAGTAAGCCGTAGATCACCAGGCAGAGGATGATGATGTCGGTCCGGTTCCATCCCTGGGCGCTGGTGAGGAGGTAGCCGATTCCGCGGTCGGTGTTGACCTGCTCGGCGAAGACCAGCAGGAGCCAGGCGACGCCGAGCGACCAGCGCAGCCCGATGAGGAATCCCGGCAGCGCGCCGGGGATGATGACGCGGCGGATGAGCCCGAGCCGGCCCAGCCCGAACGTCCGGCCGGCTTCCACGAGCTTGACGTCGACGCCGCGGATGCCCGCGAACGTGTTCATGTAGACCGGGAAGACGACGCCGGCCGAGATCAGGAAGATCTTGGCCGACTCGCCGATGCCGATCCAGACGATGATCAGTGGCAGCAGGGCGATGATGGGGATCGTCCGCAGGAAGTTCATCGACGAGTCGACGATGTGCTCGCCGGCACGGAAGAACCCGGCGAGGACGGCGAGGACGAGGCCGGCCGCGACCCCGAACAGCACGCCCCAGCCGACCCGGACGAGCGACACCGACAGGTTGTTCCAGAGCTCCCCGTCGCCCGCCAGATCCCCGAAGGCACGGGCGACGGCAAGCGGCGAGGCGAGTACCCGGCCGCCGACCAGGCCCGTACCGGTGACTGCCCACCAGACCGCGAACAGCACCGCCGGGCCCGTGAGCCGGCGGATCCAGCCGGGAGCCGACAGCCGGGTCCCGCGGGAGCGTCGACCGCCGGTGGGGTCCTCGAGGGTGGGCGTGGTCGCCGCCGGCGCGGCGTTCGCGCGCGTCTCCCCCGCGGCGCTCCTGGTCGCGGCGCTCCCGGCCGCGGACGGGGGAAGGCCGTGGGGGCCGGCCTTGGGTGGCGGGGCGGTCGCAGGCAGGTAGCTGACGTCGGTCATCGCACGCTCCTCGGCTTCCTCGGGCCGGCTGGCCGCCCTGCCCGCCGCCCGGCCGCGGGCAGGGCGCCCAGCCTGCGGCCCTGACCCGGACTGGTGGCCGTGGCCGTCATGTCGTCAGCCCCGCGGCGGCGAACTTTCCGGTGAGCTCGGCGTTGAAGGCGGCGTCGATCTCGTCGCTGACCTTGAGGGTCTTCGGCAGCTGGCCGGCACCGATCAGCAGGTCGGCCTGCTTCTGCTGGAACTGTGTGAAGTCATCGGTGACCGGCGCGTACTGGGTGGCCGGCAGGCTGTCGAAGAACGCCCGGCTGGTGGTCGGGTCCTGCTTGAGCAGCTGGACGTAGTACGTCTGCACCCACGCGTCCGGGTGTGCCTTCGGCCACGTCGAGGCGCGGGAGAGCCGCACGAGGAAGTCCTCGATGGCGGCGCGCTTCGTCGGGTCCTTCAACGCCGACTTCGCGGCGAGGACGACGGAGTACTGCGGCAGCGGCGCCGTCTTGATCTCCTGGGCGCCGGTACCGGTGAGCGCGGCGCCGTACTGGCTGACCCAGACGACGGCGTCCACCTGGCCGGACGTGAACGTCGAGACGAGGCTCGTGGCCGGGACGTTCACCAGTGTGACGTCCTTCTCGGTGAGCCCGGCCGAGTCCAGCTGCTGGAGCAGGTAGCCGTGCAGCGACGTGCCGACGGTGACGGCGACCTTCTTGCCCTTGAGGTCGGCCAGCGTCTGGATGCCGGAGTCCTTGCCCGCGTAGATCGTCTGCGAGTTCTTGGTCGACTTCGCGACGGCCACCGCCGTGATTCCGGCGGCAGAGGCGTTGGCGAAAAGCACGGGCGTGTCGCCCATGTAGCCGACGTCGAGCCGGTTCGCGCTGAACGCCGCGTTCATGTGCGGCCCGTCGGCGAAGGTGTTGAAGCCGAGGCCGTACGGAGTTCCTTTGCCTTGCCCGGACAGGGTCAGCTGCAGTTCCAGGATCTTTCCTTGGTCGCCGATCCGCAGCGTGGTCCTGTCGCCGGACGAAGAATCGGGCGAGGATCCCCCACCACCACAGGCGGCGGCGCCCACCGCCAGCAGGGCGGCGACGGCGGCGAGGGAGAACAGCCGTCTACGCGGCCGTCGGTGCTGCATCGGATTCTCCATCCAGGGAACGACTGACGCCGTCAGGCATCAGGGGAGCGGGACGCGGCCGCGGCGGGCGGGCCACAGCCGCGGTTGCTGGGCGGACGCGGTCGAAGGAAGGCGCCGAGAGGGGCCGGACGAGGTGCGGAGACAAGGAAAATGCCCGAGAGAAGACGAGAGAGCCCCGGGAGAGAAGGAATGCGCCGAGAGAACGGGAAGGGGCCTCGAGCGCGTCCGGAGGCGTCGCCCGCCGTCGGGTCCGACGGCGCGCACGCTGTCGGACCCGACGGCGTTCCGGCGTCGTTCTTCGGATTAGGGAGACGGCACGCGGCGGCACCGCGCGCCTCTGGGGCGTGGACACGCGCGGCGCCGCCATCTCCCGGAACGGGCCACGGCCGTTCCAGAATCGCGGTTTGGGGAAGGTGCTACCCGGCGCCGCTCAGCCGGCCAGGAACGGCTGGCCGGCGACGAGCTCGGACGAGCGGCCGTCGACGCCCACCGGGACGTCCCCCTCGAGCGTGACCCGGTAGAGCACCCGCTCGAACTCGGTGATGTCCACGTCGGACGGGCCGAGATGCGCGGTCGCCCGGTTGTCCCAGAATGCGATGTCACCCGGGCTCCACCGGAACCGGACGGTGTACTCCGGCCGGGAGATCTGCTCGTAGAACAGGTCCAGGATCGCGCGGCTCTGGCGCGGCCCGAAGCCGATGATCTCGTTGTCGCGGCTGGTGAAGCTCGGGCTGATGAACAGGGCCCGCTCGCCGGTCTCCGGGTGCACCCGAACGACCGGGTGGATCGCCACCAGCGGGTTCGCCCTGATCTTCTTGCCGTACTCGCTGCCCTCGAAGATCGGCTGGCCGAAGCTGTGCTTCGCCCGCAGCCCGTCGGCGAGGCGCTGGAGCGGTTCGGGCAGCCCCTCGTAGGCGGCGACGAGGTTGGTCCACTGCGTGTCGCCGCCGTAGGGCGGCACGATCTCGGCGCGCAGGATGGAGCCGGCCGGCGGGTTCACCAGGGCGGTGACGTCGGTGTGCCAGCCGTTGTCGTAGGTGACCTTGAACTTCTTCTTGAGGTCCTTGGCCTCCGCCTGGCCGAACAGCTTGTTGTAGCGGCGGCTGTCGATCGGCAGGATCTCCGGGAATCCCTCCGGCGGTGCGTCCTCGTGCGGGTGCGCCGGCGTGAGCTTGCCGAACCGCCGGCCGAACGCGATCTGCTGGGCGTGGTCGATGTGCTGGTCGCGGAAGAAGACCACCTTCCAGCGGTGCAGCGCCGCCCGGATCTCGGCGATTGCGGCGTCGTCGAGCTCCTCGCGCAGGTCGACACCGTGGATCTCGGCGCCGATGTTCCCGGCCACCGGCCGGACGTCGATGCCCAGGTCCGCGGGCGCGCTCGTTGTCGGGCTTGTCATGGTCTGGTGTATCCCTTCGGAGGATTGAGCACCGCCGGATGGCGGCACCGAGGACGGCCGGCGGGAGGTCCCGCGGGTGGGAAGCCTCCCGGTGGGGAGGCTTGCCTGCGGGAAGCTCTTCCGGCCATGAGACATCGCCCATGCCTCTCGCCACGGCGCGCGACGGCACATGGGCGGCTGACTGGTGAAAGGACGTCGACCCGCGGCTGGGAACGGCCACGAGAAGAATCCGCGCGTTGGCGCCGGGCCGGGATGTCCGGGCCCGGCGAGAAAATGGCGGCGTTGTTCCGCGGAAGATCCCGGGCCCGGAGAGCCGGCGTGCCTGGCTGTCGCCGTTCCTCAGCGTGGCCGGCGGTTACGGCCGCGCACCACGGCCCGAAATGGCGTGGTGTTCCGGCCGGCCTCTCTCAGGCCGCGAACGGCCTGGGACGACATCGCGACGGCCGTGCGGCGGGCCCACATGCCCGCAGCCCGGTCACCAGGCGGTGGACCGATTCAGTCTGGAGTCTGACCATGATATCCACCGCCTTTCTTGAATTTCGTTCGAAGTGTCGTCGCCGTGGTGGCCGGCGGATTTATCGTCCCGCGCGCCGTGCGAGGGGTCAATGGTTTCCGACTTGATGGAAGTAATACCGCGGGCCCGTCCGCCGTATTTTTCCGTCACCGGCCGGCCGCGGTGGCCGGCAGCGTGCCCCGCGACGGTCGGGCGGTGACGGCGCGGCCTGGGCCGGCGCCCGTGCCCTGGGACGGAAGCGTTCGTGCCAGCGGCGCGCGGACGCTGCGCGGGCTGCGGTGCACCGCGGCGAGGATGCCGGCGGCCGCGGCGACGGCGAGGACGCCCGGCCCGAAGCTGCTCGGCCGCACCACCCGCTCCGGCGCCGAGCGGGCTCGCGAGTGTGCCGCGACCTCGGCGTGCACGTCGGCGATCAGTTCCGGCCACTGGAGCGTCGCGAGCTCCGTGACGACGAGCACCTCAGGGTCGATCATGTCGATCAGCAGCGCCGCGAGCCGGCCGATGAGGCGCAGCCGGGCGCGTACCAGCGCCAGGGCGGCCGGCTCCCGCGCGGCGACGGCGGCGGCCAGCAGGCGGATGTCGGGCCGGGGGATCACGCCTTCGGCGACCGCCCTCGCCAGCCACACCCGCTCGGACAGCGTGGCCTGGGCGCATCCCCTCCCGCCGCAGGCGCACTGCTCGGTGGCGCCGGGGATCCGCAGGTGCGCCACCCCGCCGGCCGCCGAGCGCTGGCCACGCAGCACGGTGCCCTCGAGAGCGATCGCGGCATCGACCACGTGGCCCGCGAACAGGTGCACGAGGCCGTGGCGCGCCCGCGGGTCGCCGAAGAGGATCTCGGCCTGGGCGAGCGCGCGGGCATGGCCCTCGACGTGCACCGGCAGGCCGGTCGCCGCCCGCAGCGGAGCCGCGATTGGCACGTCGCGCCAGCCGAGCGGCGCGTGCTCGAGAATGGCCCCGCCGCGTGCGTCGACCAGCCCGCCGCTGACGACGCCCACGCCGAGCAGACCGCCGCCACCCGGACGCGCCGCGCCGCCGCCACCGGCAGTGGCACTGGCGCGGTAGCTCGCATCCGAGTAGGCCCCCTGGCGGCGGCGGACGAAGTCCGGCAGGTACCGGCTGATCAGCGCGAGCACATGAGCCGGGTCGCCGTCATGGTCGACCTCCTCTTGCGCCACCACCCGGCCGCGCAGGTCGACCAGGCCGAACGTCAGCATCGGCACGGCGATGTGCACGCCGCAGGCGAGGTGGCTTGCGGTGTCGACGTCGACGGGGACGTGCGGGCGTCCGGCCCTGGGCGCGGCCTGCTGGGTGCCGGGCAGGTCCCGCAGCAGGCCCAGCGAGATCAGGTCAGAGGTCTGTCGGGACACGGCCGCCGAGCTGAGCCCGGTCGCCTGTCCGATGGTGGCGCGAGCGAGCGGGCCGTGGTCGAGGACGGCGCGCAGCACGGCCGCCGCCGAACCGCCGGAACGCGCCGGGTCGGCCTCGGCCAGCGCCGTGGCGTCCACCGCGGCGACCCGGACGGCCCCGCCGCGGGGATCGGGTGGATGCTGGCCCGCCAAGGGCTGGCGGGCAGGGGAATGCGCGGGCACGGGAGGACCTCCTGGGCGGCGGGAGTCGCGGGGATCCACGTAGGTCGCGCGGTCAGGCGGGCCGATCGGCCAGCGGGGGCCGACACGCGGGGGAGGGGCGTGACGCGCCTTCCTCGCCGTCGTGGCCGGTCTGCGCGAATCCGGGAAGGCACTCGCGCGGGTCGGGGCGCCGGGCCGTCAGCGGCCGGGCCGACACAGCGCGCTGGCGACGCGCCGCAGGTCGATGTGGGCGCGGCTCACCAGCAGGAGGAGGCAGGCACGCATGCAGGCGACGATAAGGGCCGCCACCAGCAATTTCAACTAAATCGGTGGGGATAGATGTTTATGGCCGTGATGTGGCCTGGTTGTGACAGGAGAGTCGCATGGGTGTGGCTGTCGTTCGCGCGGCACCGCGGGGGCGGGACTCGCCCGGGTAGGCGGACGGGGCCTCCGCCTCGGCGGCGGAGATCCATGGGAGACGTGCCGGGGACGGCCTAGCCAGCACTCGCCGTCGGGCCGGCCGCGTCCAGGAGCTCGGTGCGCAGCTCGTGCGCCCCGTCTGGTCGGCTCGCCTCGTAGTAGATCCGGCTGGCGCCGCCGGGCAGGTCGACGACGCTGAGGTAGCGCAGCGCGCCGTCGCCGTGCGGGGCGCTCGCGTGCGCCGCCGTCCCGACCGCGTGGAAACGGGCGAAGCCGGCCTCCGCCGGGGCCGCGGCCGCGACGCCGGTGCGCTCGTACCAGTTCTCGGCGGCGCTCGCGCGGCCGTCGTAGAAGGCGACGGGCGGGGTGTGCCCGGGGAGCACCGCGGTGATCCGCACGCCGCGGGCGTCCCAGCGGCCGGGCCGGGGGGCGAGGGCGACGCCATGCCAGGTCCAGGTCACGCCGTCCGCGCTGGTCGCGTACCGGCTTTCCATCCGGTCGGTCGCGTCCGGGTCGTCGAGCAGGTGGCAGGAGGCCCACAGATGCCAGCGGCCGTCGTGCCAGAGCACCACCGGGTCCTTGACGGCGGTGTGCTCGTCGCCGGGCAGCGCGGTGCGCCGCTCGGCCGGGTCGAAGCGGGCCGGGTCGTCGGCCTCCAGCAGGTCGACCCACCAGTGCGGGCTGTCGGGGGTGGCGCAGCTGACGTAGAGGCGCCAGCGGCCTTCGGGCGTGTGGACGAGCGCGGGGCGCTCCAGCGACTCGGCGCCGAACGGCTCGCGGCCGATGCGCGCGATCTCGGTGAACCGCTCGCCGTCCGCCGACGAGGCGATCACGACGCCGAAGCCGCGCCCCTCGCCCACCGGGCGGCGCAGCCGGTAGGCCAGGTAGTACGTGCCGTCCACGAGCAGCGCGCTCGGCGCGCCCACCCAGTTGCCCGGGCCGTCCCCCTCGGGGGCCACCACGGTGACCGCCGGCTCCCAACGGGGAAGCGGGAGGGAGGAGGGCGTCTGGTCGGGAACCGGTGAGGTGATCGGCACCCGTCGTACTCTACCGGCGCGCTACATCTTTATTACCTTCCCGGTCGGGAATGTGTATGGGCGGTTATCCTGCGGGTACACCGCATCTGTCCCGCCGGCAGCCGCCGCTCCGGTCCTGGTGCGGGCACACCGGTCGCCACCGCATCCGCCGGCCGGGCTCTCCCACGACTGGCCGCCGCCCGGCCCTGCGTCAGGAGCGAGACCGACGATGCCCCTTCCCGACTTCCTCGTGATCGGCGTGCCCAAGGCCGGGACCACGGCGCTGCACGCGGCGCTGGCCCGGCACCCCGACCTCTTCCTGCCCACGGTGAAAGAGCCGAAGTTCTTCCTCTCGGCCGGCCCGCCACCGGCGCGGGGCGGGCCGGGTGACGCCCAGACCTACCAGGAACACGTGTGGCGGCCTGCCGACTACGAGGCGCTGTTCGCCCCCGCGCCGGCGCACGCGCTGCTCGGCGAGGCGACACCGTTCTACCTGTACGACCTGGACGCCCAGAACCGGATCAAGCGGCTGCTGCCGAAGGCCCGCCTGGTCGTACTGCTGCGCAACCCGGTGGACCGGGCGCACTCGAACTGGACCCATCTGTGGGCCGCCGGCCTCGAGCCCGAACGCGACTTCGTCCGGGCCTGCGCGCTGGAGGAGCCGCGGCGCGAGGCCGGCTGGGCGCATTTCTGGCACTACGTCTCCCAGGGCCTCTACGGCGCGCAGCTCGCCCACCTGCTCGGCCTGTTCTCCCGCGACCAGGTCCTGCTGCTGCGTTACCGCGACCTGCGTGAGGACCCGGCCCCCACGCTGGACCGGGTCTGCGAGTTCCTCGGGGTACGGATCGGGTTGCTCGACGCGGTGCCGTCGCAGAATGTCACCCCGTTCGTCGCCGACACGTCGGTGAACGCCGCACTGCGGGCGGCGCTGCGTACCGGCGGACAGATCGGCCACCATTTCCCCGTCCCGGTCCGGCAGGTGTTCCGCGGCCCGCTGCTCACCGCGCTGCGGCGCCAGAAGGGCGGACGCCGTCCGCTCACCTCCACCGAGCGCAAGGCGGTGTTGCCGTACTTCGTCGACGACATCGCGCTGCTCGAGGAGGTCACCGGCCTCCGCTACGACGACTGGCTCACCGCCGGCCTCGGGCCGGACGTCATCGACGACGGCAGCTGACCGTCGCCCACCGCCCACCGCCCACCGCCTGGCGGCCGCCCCGACGGCCCGTCCGCGGCCGGGAATTCGTGGCCGAATCCGCGGCCGGGAATCCGCGCCGTCCGCCGGCTGGCCGGCGCCACCGTTCGCCGTCCCGGCGGAGCAGACTGGACGCGTGGACATGGCGGACGGCACGGGGGTTCTGTCGGTCGAGCGGTTCGGGCCGGTGTGGAACCCCGGTCCGTTCGAGCTGGGTACCGACGGGCCGGGCACGGTCGTGGTCGGCGTCGACGGGTCGCGTACCGCGCTGCGGGCCGCCTCGTACGCGGCCGGGGTCGCCCGCCGCCAGCGGGCACGTCTGGTCGTCGTCTACGTCACCATGACACCCGGATGGGAGGCGATGGCCCCGATGGCGGCCGGCGCCATCCAGCAGGCCGCCGTCGACGTCGCCGCCGAGATCCGCGACATCGTCGCGCACCGTGCCGAGGAGCTGGGCCTGTCGACCACGTTCGTCGTCCGCTTCGGCGACCCGCTAGCCGCGCTGCGCCGCACCGCCGACGAGATGCACGCCGACATGGTCGTCGTCGGCGCCTCCGAAAGCGCCGGCCACCGCATCGTCGGCTCCCTCGCCACCCGCCTCGTCCGTGCCGGCAAGTGGCCCGTCACCGTCGTTCCCTGACCCGTAGTGATCAGAGTCGGCCTGGCCGGGCCGCGTGCGGCGACGAAAAGTCGCTGGTGGCCAGTATCGTCGACGACGCCGACGACCTGGCCGCCGAGTGGCGCTCCGCCGGAGTCGAGATCCATTCCCCGGAGGACACCGACTGGGGCCAACGCGAAGGCGCCGTCATCGACCCTGAAGGGAACGTCCTCCGCTTCGGCTCCCCCATCCGAACCTAGAAAGGATCGCCGCGCGGATCCCTGCCCTCCGGATGTCACCGTAGGTAGCCCGAGGCACGGGGTCGAGAAGTACGGCAGTTGTACCGCAACGGGGTGGACGTCAGTGGACGACGGTGGACGACGCCGAGCCCGTCACCTGCACCGATGGACACCGATGGACGCTCGTGGACGGCCCGCCGAGGTCTACGGATCAGAAGGTTGGGGGTTCAAGTCCCTCCGAGCGCACAGTACTTGACCTGCAGTTTTGCCATTTGATCCCTCTCTCTGAGAGGTCATGTCGATCTCCCGTGTGCGCGACGTGTGCGCGGGAGCCGTTGGTGGGGGTCGTGGGACGAGCCTCGCCGCTTCCTCGGCGGCGGCGCGGGCCAGCTCGTCGAGCACTGAGGTGTAGCCGCCGGTGGTGACCTCTTAGTCGTTCGTGTCCCGGGAGGGCTTCTTTCGCCAAGCATCTTTGGCTGTGTCTGCCACTCGATGTGCCTGAAGGTCGATCGCGTCGCCTGCGGCGCGGGCCTGCTCCACGATCGCGTCGGCGGCACGGCTCGCATACTCGTCGGCTGCGGCGATGGCCTTCGCGCTGGCGTTCTGAGCAGCGCGGCCGATCGCGGTACCACGTCGGCCAAGTTCTGCGCCGACATCGCCCCAGGTGGGCCGCTGGATGGCCTGCCAATGCGTCACCTGTATCTGGCGGGCGGCCGCGAAGTCGTCAAAGCCACGTCGCAGCGCCTCAACGTCCTCTTCAAGCTTCTTGCGCGAGAGCGCACGGTGTTTCTCCAGCGGGCGCAGCGCGGCATAGAAATCGATGGCTTGGCGAAGGTCATCGAGCAGTTCGCGGTCGAGTTGTACATCGTCGCGAAGGAGCTTGCGGGCTGACGCGATCACATGCTCGAGGTTGTGTGGCTCGGTGGTTCGCGCGTGTTCGATACTTAGGCGGTGCCAGAGGTAGTGCGAGTCTTCGGCCACGACCAGCAGTTGGAACAGTTCACCGATGTTGTTGTTGTCAACGGCGTCGTGAAGCCGCTTGGCTCTTTCAGCGGCAGACTTGGTGACGTCGAGATTCTTCACACGCTGCGACAAGAACTGGCGGATCCTCTCGATACCGACAGCAAGCTGTGGGCCAAGCGCGGCAACGGACTGCCAGGTCGTCTCCGGCAGCACTCCTTTCTCGTCGAGGGTCGCAACGTGCTGCCTGAGTAACCGGTGCGAACCGAGCACGTCGCCGAGCGTGGCTGAGCGTGCCCGCGCGGCGAGGTCATCGACCTTGCCTTCGACACGCTCGACTGCCCGCTCAACGTCCTTGATCGCGGCGCGCAGTGCTGCTGTGGCGACGGCCAACTGGATGGACATGGCCCGTGTCGGACCGAGCGATACTTGCCGGAAGTCGAGGTTGGCGAAGAACTGCCCATTGGCACTCCGAACAGTGCCTTTGAAGCAGCCGTCCGCACCGGGGACGACCCCAAGTTTCATGAAAAGTTCGAGACTGCTCGGCGGCATCTGGAAGTACTCGCCACCGGTCGCATGGAGGGCTTCGAGCACTGAGGCTGCAGCACCGATATCCAGAAGCGACTGCCTGCCGATGCCGAGGTCGCTCAAAGACCGTCCGGCCTTGCGCTGGAGGGCGGCGATGTAGGTGTCGACGACGCTGCGGTCACCGACGCAGAGCAGTCCGTCCTCAGCGACATAGACGGTGAGTTCCTCCGGGTCATATTGTGGTGCCGCCGTCTCGTCGGTCACGTCACCCTCCTTCGACCAGAGCACTGATCGTATCCAGCTCGGGGTGGACGGGCAGGCCGGGTTGTCCTGCACGGGGTGCGGCTGGTCCAGCTCGACGGGTCGACCTCTGACCTGCCGGACACGAAGCTCAACCGGGCCTTCTTCTCCGGGTCGTCGTATGTGGGCGGGCCTGCGTCGCTCCCAAAGGCCCGCTGGCTGATCGCGGCCGAGGCCGGCACCCACGCCCTGCTCGTGGCCGCGTTCGGCCCGTGGACGACCAGCGAGCCGGCGCTGGCCCTTGACCTGCTGCCCCATCTCGGCCCCGGGATGATCACCCTAGCGGACCGCGACTTCCTGTCCCACCGGCTCGCCACCGAGGTGCTGTCGACCGGGGCGCACCTGCTCTGGCGGGGGAAGGCGACCTTCCATCGCAGGTCCGGTTCGCAGGAAAGGGTTGCGCCGAAGTAGCGGGAGAGCCCGATCTTGGTCAGGATCCGACTTCAGCACCCTCCACCGGTGGCTCACCTGGGTAGCGGAAGCGTTTGCGCAGACCTCGGATATCTCACCACCGACCGACAGCCGCACTTGAAGACCGCTGACGGCGTCTTGGACTGACACGGCACTGGTTCCTCGGGACGCGGGGCCTCCGATCTGGCTTCCCGCCGAATCGCCAGCGAGGTGAACGGCGTGCCCGTCGGTGTCACCGCTCAAAATGGGCCAGATCCGCACACCGATGAGTCCGGGCGTCGCATCGGGTCTGCCCCGTATGACTCGCATCGTCGCAGACATCTCGGTCTCCCTCGACGGTTTCGTCACCGGGCCTGACCCGGGCCCGGACAACGGTCTGGGCACCGGCGGCGAGGCCCTGCACACCTGGGCGTTCTCCGACGACCCCGACGACCAGCGGGTCCTGCGCGAGGCGACCGCCCGCTCGGGCGCCGTCGTCCTGGGCCGCCGGCTGTTCGACCTGGTCGACGGGCCGGACGGCTGGAACGACGAGACCGGCTACGGCGCTGGCGAGGTCGGCAAGCCCGCGTTCGTCGTCGTCACGAGCACACCACCGGAGTCGGTGCGGCTCACCGACCTCGACTGGACGTTCGTCACCACCGGCCTGCCCGACGCCGTCACCGCGGCCCGCGAACGCGCGGAAGCAGCGTCATCCGACCGAGGCGAGGAGCTTGACGTGGTCCTCATGGGCGGCGGCGCCACGATCGGCTCGGCGCTCGAGGCCGGGCTGGTCGACGTGCTGACCTTGCACCTCGCGCCCGTCATGCTGGGCGCAGGGACGCCCCTGTTCACCCGCGGAGCGCTCCGCACGCTGGTGCAGCGGAGCGTCACCCCGACGTCGACCGCGACGCACCTGACCTACGACGTCACCTGAGCTGACTCGCCCCGAAGGCCAACTCCGTGGCGTTGGTTTTGTGCTGCTTGCTACAAGTGTCACGAATTTCAACGGATGCGATTTCAGGTTGGTTTGCGATACGGCGGGCGATGGCCGACTAGATGGCTGCCTGAGCTGCGGGTTTCCGCCGGATACAGGGGACTGAGTGCCTGTCGGCGGCTGCGCTTCCTTCCAGGTAGGGGGCCAGGACCACCCCGATCGCAGCCCCTTTCGCATCAGATGCGAAGATTCCGCATCTGATGCGATCGACGGAGGGTGACTGTTCGTGGGGCATGAGGGGCGCGCACCTGGCGCCGCCGGGTTGCATCTCGCCCGTGGGGTGCCGCTGCTGCGGCCGGAGGAGCAGGTGTTCGCCGCGATGGTGGAGGGGTGGCGCAATCAGCAGTTGGCGCGGAACCTGGCGCTTTCCACGATCTACGGTCGGGAGAAGGCGGTGCAGGCTTTCGCCCGGCACGCGGATGCTTTCCCGTGGCAGTGGACTGCGGCGATGGTCGACGACTGGCTGGGGGACCTGCGGGCGGTGCGACACCTGCGGCACTCGACAGTGCGGTCCTACCAGGAGGCGGTGCGGGCGTTCTGCCACTATTTGACCGACCCCGCTTACGACTGGTCAGCCGAGTGCGAGCGGCAGTTCGGCACTCACCCGGTCCAGGTCGTGCACGCCTGGAACACCGCCGTGCATGTCCAGGACAATGAGTCCGCCCCGGGCAAGCGGGCGTTCACGCTCGACGAGTTGGAGGGGTTCTTCGATCACGCCGATGGTCAGGTCGCCCGGGTTCGCGCAGCCGGTCGGAAGGGCTGGCTGTCAGCATTCCGGGACGCCACGCTGTTCAAGGTTGCCTACGGCTATGGGCTGCGGCGTAACGAGACCCGGATGTTGGACGTGGCCGATCTGGGCCGCAACCCGCACGCCCCTGAGTTCGGCGACTACGGGGTGCTCTACGTCCGGCACGGCAAAGCGATGAAGGGATCGCCGCCGAAGCGCCGCAGCGTGCTGACCGTCTGGGACTGGGTTCCGGAGATCCTCGACCAGTGGGTCCACGAGGTACGCCCGCTGCTCGCCGTGTCAGGCAGTGCGGCGTTGTGGCCGTCAGAACGCGCCGAACGGGTGGCGTTGAGCCAGATCGACGCTCGGTTCGCCGCCTGTCGGGACGCGGTCGGCCTCGACCGCAACCTCGACTTCCACTCGCTGCGCCGCTCCTACGTCACCCATCTGATCGAGGCCGGCCGGGACGCCCTGTTCGTCCAACATCAGGTAGGACACGAGCACGCGTCCACGACGTCGCTCTACACCTGCGTGTCCTCGGACTTCCGCACCCGCACGCTGCGCCGCGTCCTCGACGACACGATGACCGCCGCGCTCAGACCCGCCCAGGAGGCTCGATGAAACGCCAGGTCAGCTACCAGTGGCGGCTGCGGGAGGTGATGGCCGCCCATGGGATTTTCTCCACCACCGAACTCGTGCCGCTGCTTGCCGACCGCGGGATCAGTCTGTCGGTCTCCCAGGTGCACCGGCTGGCCACTGGCGTCCCGGAGCGGTTGTCGCTGCCGGTGCTGGCCGCATTGTGTGACATCTTCGCGTGCAGCCCGGCCGAGCTGATCGTCACCAAGGCGGACGACGTCGCCGTCCGGAAGACGGCGACCGACGACGCGGTGGTCGACCTGGCCGCGTTGCGGCCGAAACGGGCCCGGCTGCGGCCGCAGTGACCGACCGTCCCCACGCCACGGCCGAGCAGTACGAACGCTGGTACAAACGGGATTGCGCCCGCTGCGGCCGGCACCGCGACTTCGCCGCCCATTGGCCCGACGGCCACGTCTGCCGGACCTGTCACGACCGGGCACTCAGGCTCCGCGGCCACTGCCCGAGCTGCGGGCAGGACCGCATCCTGCCCGCGCTGGCCGAGAGCAGGCCCGTGTGCACCCGCTGCGCCGGGTTCCGCCAGTCCTACACCTGCTCGCGTTGCGGCAGTGAAGGCAAGCTGCACGGCGGGCGGCGCTGCACCCGCTGCACCCTGGACAACCGGCTCGCCGAACTGCTTGGCGACGGCACCGGCGAGGTCCGACCGGAGCTGCGGCCACTGCACGCCGCGCTCGTCGCGATGGACAACCCACTGTCCGGACTGACCTGGCTCTATCAGCCCTACGTGCCGGTGTTCCTGCGCGGCTTGGGGACCGGGGAGATCACGCTGACGCACAAGGCGTTCGACGAGCTTGAGCCCTGGCGGGCCGCCGAGCATCTTCGCGAGCTGCTGATGGGCTGCGCCCTACTACCACCGGTGGACAAGCAGATCCTGCTGTTCGAGCGCTGGCTACACGGCTATCTACCCGACCTTCCCGACCCGAGCCGCGCCCGCATCCTCCGGCAGTTCACCACCTGGCAGGTCCTGCCCTGGCTGCGGCGACGCGCCGAGGGACGGCCGCTGGGCACCCACACCCGCAACAGCGCCGCCGCCCAGGTCCGGCGCGCGGCCGAGTTCCTCGCCTGGCTCGCGCGAGAGGGCCGCACCCTGGCGGAATGCGGCCAGGCCGACCTCGACCGCTGGCACGTCGCCCACCGCGACCACGAACACCACAGTCTGCGGCCGTTCCTGCGCTGGGCCATGCACACCGAGCAGATGCCTGCGCTCACCATTCCCCGTCACGAGATTCGCCAGCAGGCCCCCATTAGCCAGCACCGTCGGATCGGCCTGCTGCGCCGGCTGCTCACCGACGACACACCGGCGCTGCGGACCCGGGTCGCCGCCGTGCTGGTCCTGCTCTACGCCCAACCGCTGAGCAGAATCGTCCGGCTGACCACCGCCGACATCCTTCTCGACGGCGACCAGGTGCTCATCCGGCTGAGAGACCCACCGTCGCCGGTACCCGAACCATTCGCCGCTCTGCTGCTCGCCCTCCGAGACAGTCGCACCAACATGCGCACCGCGACCAACCCGAACTCGCCGTGGCTGTTCCCCGGTCGCCGCTCCGGCCAGCCGCTGCGCCCCGAAGGCCTCGCGACCCTGCTCCGCGAACTCGGCATCCCCACCCGACTCGGCCGAACCGCCGCCCTGCGGCAGCTCGTCTTGCAAGCCCCGGCGCCGGTGGTGGCCAGCACGCTCGGCTTCCACCACAGCCACACCGCCCGCCTCGTCGGCGACGCCGGCGGCACCTGGAGCCACTACGCCCCCGGCGACCACGGAACACGCGGCGGAAAATCAGACTCACCAGTCCCGACTGCCCGCCACCGACCCGTCCACACTGAAACCGAAACGTAGCAACCGGTCATCGCCACCCTTCGCGAGCAGCTCGGCGAGCCGGCCGCCGGCATACTCGTCGCCGGCGTCGGCGCGGGCGCGGAGGATCTCGATCGCTCCTGGGCGGTCCCCGGCCTCAACACGTCGCTCGCCGGCTCCGGGAAGCAGTGACACCGCGGCGGTGACGCCGAAGGGGTGACGCCGGGGCGGCCTCGAGCCTCCCCGGTGTTCCCCGCACCGCGGCGGTGCCGTCGAGGTGGCCGAACTCGGCGCGCCACGCGTCGAACCAGTCACGGAACCACGGGTGACGCTCGGCAAGCGGAACGATGAATCGGACGGTCTCGCGGTAGTAGTCACGGCGTTTCTCCGGCCGCGGATGCGTGCCCAACCGCTGAACGGTGAAGGTCTCCGTCACCGGTCGGTTCCGTCGTCGGCGGCGAACTTCTCCGCCCAAAGATCGAAACTGCGGAACAGGATCAGGCGACGGTATACCTCGTCCGGCTCCGCCGCGGCTTTCGCGTAGGCCTGGGCGATGGCACCGTCCCCGCCGAGCCCGCGTCGGTCCTCCACCGCGAGCAGCCAGGAACGTTCGGTGACGCGCGTGCCCGCGCCGTGCAGGACAGCGTCCGCGTCGGACCGGCTGGTCGAGACGATGCGGCCGGTCGTCGTGTCCAGCCGCCAGGCCGTCACCGGGGTGCCGTCGTCGGCCAGGTCCACCCGCACCGGCTCGGCGCCGACGAGGAAGTAGGCCCGCCTTCGGTGGGCCTGACGCCACATCTCGTAGGTGGCCCGCCGGGACTGCTCGGTTCGTCCGTCACGCGCCGCCTGTTCGTAGGCCGCGAAGATCTCCGGTTTGTCGTGGCGCTGGTAGAAGGAGGTGCGCAGCAGCCTCTCGCGCCGCTCCTCGACCGCCGCGATGAACTCGTCCTCGTCGTGCAGCGGCCAGGTGTCGTCGTCCTCGCCACCATTTGCGCACTGCAGCGCGCGTGGGGTGTCGGCCTCGAACTCTCCTGTATAGCCGTTTAGGCCATATCCCTGCGCCTTGTGGCCCAGAACGGGATCGTAGGGACCCTGTCCTCGTGGGAAGGTCTCGACGAGCTGCCCCCAGCATTCGAAGTGCCGCTCCGAATACATCGGGGCTGGCGGAACGTGGGTGGGGACGGTCGGGTTGGACACGGTGTTGTGCTCCAGATCGGCGGCGACGGATGCCCGCCGCGTGGTCGGCTACAGGTCGAAGGTATAGGCATGCTCGCCCACGTCCGCCGGTGCGACGAGCCCGTGTGCACCATTGGAGGACGCCAACTCGCCGGACGACACACCGGAGCTGATCCAGTCCCTCGCTGTGCTAGCCGCGATGGGGGGCGCTGTACCCGGGCGCTGGTGTGACAGACCCGGGCAGCAACCTCTGGGTCCGTTCGTAACAGTTGCGACAGACAGTGACGACTTGCGAAGTAGATCTTGCAAATACATGACAGTTGAATACGCGACTCCGCCAGTCCGGCAGACCAGATCGGATGACGGCCATTGGCCCCGCGCACGACACCGCACAGGGCCTGCCTCAGCTCAACGCCACCCCGGCGGGCCAGATCAACTGACGCCTGACACCCACCCCCATAACCCCAAGTCGTAGTGACCAGCGTCACACACGCCCGGGCATACTACCTTGAGTATTTCGTTTCCTCGCTCTAGCCCCGAACATCCCACCGGATCAGAAGCCGGGTCATGATCACAGGTGGGATTGTCGGTACCGTCCTGATCGATGGCCACGGGGTCGCGCTTTGGCGCTATGCCCGGCCGGATTCCGGTCCCGGCGCGTCTGGGAGGTCGGCGACGTCGAGGGCGTTGGCGAGTGCCGGGCCGCGGGCGCGGTCGCCCAGGGCGTCGGTGTTGTCGATGGACTGGTCGAGGGCGCCGGTCAGCGGGCGGGCATGGAGCTTGGGGCCGGTGATCGTGTCGGTCAGGGCGGTGGTGAAGCGGTCGGCGTCGAGGACCTGGAACGGCCGGTCGTGGAAGGGCCGGGCCGTTGGCTCGACCCAGTCGGTAAGGCCCAGCTCGTTGTGCAGGTCGGCGATGGTCCCGTAGGCACGGGTGAGATGGCGTTCGCGGTCGTGCCAGCCGGTAGCGGCCAGGGCCGCGGTCAGCACCGGGGTCAGGACGCCGGCGCAGGGCAGGCGGGCGAACGCGCTGCCGAGCCACTTGCCATATGGGGGGTAGACCCGGTTCATCAGCAGGCACAGGCGGACCAGGTCGCGGGTCAGCCGGGCGGTGACAATCGCCGAGCCGAGGTCGTCGCCCGCCTCGCCGCAGCGGCCGACGAACGCCTCCTCCTGGCTGATCCGCCGCCACTGGCAGGCCAGCACATAGCGCCACACGTCGTCCGGGTACCAGGCCAGCGCCTGCCGGGCCTGGTGCAGCTGGCGGAGCCCGTCATGGAACACCGCCCCGCCGGTGACCTCGGCCAGAGTCTGCGTCGGCGTGGCCAGCCAGTCGAACGTCGTGACGCCGGTCAGCGGGTCGAATCCGAGGTGGCCGGTCAGCCAGTCCGCCAGCCCGGCGACGACCATCCCGTGACGGACCAGCCCGCGGGCCGGGCGCATGTGCCGCGTGACCCGGAGAAATCCGCCCGTTGGTGGGCCGGCGTGCTCGGCGGCGAGGTCCACCTCGACGTTGACGGCGAGTCCGTGTACGCCCGGCTGACCGTCGCTGGCGTCGCGCTCGGCTTCCACCAGGCAGACGGCGAACGCAACCCGCGCGGCGGATCCCCGGTCGTGTACTGGGCCGTCAACGGCCTCGACACCGTCCGCGCCCGGCTGCTGGCCGCCGGCCGCACCCACCATCGCGGACCACTGACAGCGTCCGAAGGCGCCGTATCTGCCAAACCTCTACTTCGGATTGGGGATGCCGACGACCAATGAAAGCTGAAGCTCACGGCCTTGAGGAGATCGTCATGGCCGTTGAACGCGAGATACAAACTGTTGATCAATTGACGATGACGTCGAACACGCTGTCGACCCTGGTGGTGTGGTCGGTCATGTCAGTTCCTCCCACCGGTGCTCCGGCTGGCGTTCGGCCCGAGGCGCAGCGCAGAGACGAGGAAGAAGACGCCGCCGAGCAGAGCGTAGCCGGCCAGGTTGTTCAGCGAGGCGTCAGAGGCAGCGGCCTGCAGGAAGAACGAGATCCCGGCGAGCGTGGAGATGGTACCGCTGGCGATCATCGCCCACTGGCCTCCGAGCTTGCGTCGCCGCAGAGCGACGATGAGCTGGACTAGGCCCGCTACGACGGCCCAGACCCCCCATACCCGCAGGACCGCCGGAATGCCGGAGGCGGCCGCGAAGACCAGTCCGACGGCGGCGATCGCACTGATCGCGATGTTGACGTGGAGGCCGAGGGCGGACCGGCTCGCTCGGGAGGAGCGGGCGTCGACGATGGCGGCGCCCGCGTCGAACAGAGGGTAGATCACGAGCAGGGTCGCGCTCACCGGCCCGATGCTCGACGCGGTCGAGAAAAGCACGACAGCCCAGACCAGAGCGAATCCGAAACGAACGAAGTAGAGCCGACGAAGCGCCGGCGCGACACTGGCAGCGACAGGGGCCGTAGTCGTGGTCATGGCAGTTCCATTCCAAAGAAGACCGTTGAATCTGGTGTCTGCTGGCGTGGAGCGAGCAGCCGAACTCGTCGTCGGCACGACGTCCCGGTGATCGTGGGTGGATGGAAGGTTTCTGTGCGGCGTGCGCTGGTCGCAGCCAGCGGTGGGGGTGTGTCTGTTGGCTGCCGCGGTGAGCGCGGTGACCTGCTGGCCGGTCAACCGCGGCGTGGTGGCCGCGAGGTTCTGGTCGAGGTGGCGAGCGCGGGGGTGCCGGGGATCGGGCACATCACTGGCGAGCGCCGGCCAGGGCCTTGGAGACCGGGCAGGCCTGCTCGGCGACGGTGGCCAGTTCTCGGAAGCTGGTCGCGTCTCGGCTCGGCATGATGCCTCCAAGTAGAAAGACCGTTCTCTCTTGCAGCAGTGCAGAGCCTGGCACACGTAGCCGACGACTGCAAGACCGACCGTTCTTTCTGTTACTGTCGGCTCATGGCAACACCGACCCGCTCCGCGCCCGACAGCCCGAACAGCAGTTCGGGCGGGCACGGGCGGTCCGAGGCCCGGGAACGACTGTTGTCCACGGCCAGCAGGCTGTTCTACAGCGACGGAATCCGGGCGGTCGGGGTCGAGCGGATCCTCGCCGAGGCCCCGGCCACGCGAGCGACGTTCTACCGGCACTTCCCCTCGAAGGAAGACCTCGTACTTGCCTACTTGCGCGGCGTCGACGCCCACATCCGCGCCGACGTGCAAGCGGCCATCGAGACCGCGCCGTCGTCGGCCGACGCGCTGCGCGCGATCGGCACCGCCGTCGCCGACGACCTGGCCAGACCAGAGTTCCGCGGGTGTGCTTTCCTCAAGGCCGCCGCCGAGTACCCGGACCCCAACGACCCGGTGCGCAGGGTGGTCCTCGATCACCGAGCCTGGTATGTGACCACGCTCGCCGAGCTGTTCACTCAGGTCTTCGGGACCTCACCGCGGCGCCCCAATCCACAGCACGCCGCACGGCACTTCGTGATGATGCGCGACGGCGCCATGACCGGCGCCCACCTCGACGGCGTCGACAGCGTCGGCGCCGCGTTCCACCGCGGCGTCGAGGGCCTGCTCACCGTCCTCCACTGAGCACCCGCACAGCATCGGACCACGAAGCAACACATAGCGACCGCAAACGATCGTTCGTGAGACGGCTCGGGAAGATCGCCGTTTCCCCGGGACCGATCGGCAACGCTTGCCGTATCCGCGCCAACGTCACGCTGTCGGGGGTTGGCTATACGGTCGGTCCCCAACGGCCGTAGCCGAACAGGTCACCGAGGCCGCCCCAAGACCTGACCATCGGCCCACCGGTCGCATTGCTGCCTTCAACCGGACGGACGGGCGACGGAAGGGTCCTGGAAGACGAGGGCGGTGCCGTCGAGGACGGTGACGGCGTGCTGGTTGGTGATGGTGGTGCGCAGGCGGGTGATCGCCTTGTCGACGCGGTGCTCGAGGACCTCGACGGTGGCGGTAATGACGTCGCCGGGGCGGACGGGGGCGCGGAAGTTCCAGTCGACGTGCAGGAAGACGCTGCCGGGGCCGGGGAGGTCCTCGGCGACGACTGCGTTGAGCAGGCCGCTGGTCACCCCGCCCTGGACGATGATCCCGCCGAACCGGCTCGCCTCGGCCACGTCCGGGTCGCAATGCAGCGGGTTGCGGTCGCCGGTCATCTCGGTGAACAGCTCGATGTCGCGTACCGTGATCGCGCGGGTACGCGTGGCTCGCTGCCCGACGGCGATCGAGGCGAGTCCAGTCATCTTGGGGAGCTTCCTTCCAGGGATGAGGGAGGTGCGGTCTCGCCCGGGGAGCGGCCGGGTGCCGCGGTGGGCGCCTGGCCTGGTATCCACGCGTGGGCGGCGGGGGAGGACAGCGGCAGCGGTGGGAGGGCGAGCAGGGTCTCGAGCCCGGCGTTCATCGCGGCGTTGAGGGCGCGCAGCGTCGGTCGCAGGGACGCCTCGTCCCAGGCGTGGGAGGCGAGCCGGTCCGTCGCGGCCAGGAGCGGGAGCGCCAGGCGGTCGCGAGCTTGCTGGTAGCGGGCCAGGGCCGCGTCGAGGACCGGCCCGGGCGCCGGGCCCGCGTCCAGGACGGCGCGGGCGAGCAGCTCCGCGTCGCGCAGCGCGTCGGAGATCCCGTGGGTGCTCAGCGGGTCGCGGAAGAACCCGGCGTCGCCGGCCAGCGCCCAGCCGGGCCCGAAGGCCTCGCGCAGGTAGCCGCTGCGCCCGCCGAACCCGGCCAGGCGAGCGACCGGCTCGGCGGCGGCGAGCCGATCCGCCAGGTCCGGCGCGGCCGCGGCGAGCACCGCGTCGAACGCGGCGCGGGCGTCACCGGTCCCGGCGCGGACCGCGCGCATCCGTCCGGCGGCGTGCCCGACGAACACGCAGGTCAGGCCGTCATTGGTCGGGATGAGGCCCGCCGACGCGCCGGGCCCGTAGAACCACTCGTAGCCGTCGGTGGGCAGCCCGCGCCAGTAGCCGTACAGGTACGACCCGGCGGACGGCCCGACGTGAACGGCCGGCGCGGCGACCGCCCGGGCCACCGTCGAGCCGATCCCGTCCGCGCCGACCGTTAGCGCGGCCCGCACGAGCATCTCCCGCGCGGCCCCGCGACCGCGACCGCGGTCGTCGCGGTCGTCGTCACCGTCGTGGCCGTGGCGGTCGCCGTCGCTGTCCTCGTCGCTGTCCTCGTCGCTGTCCTCGTCGCCGGTGCCAGTGCCGGTGCCGCCTGTGACGGGGCGGGCGGCGACGCCGACGACGTGGCCGGCGCCATCGGTGAGCAGCCGGGTGACCGACATCCCGAAGTGGACCTCGGCGCCGGCGCGGCGGGCGGCGTCGACCAGGATCGCGTCGAGCACCGTCCGGCGCGGCGCGTAGAGCGCGCCCAGCGCCTCCACACCGGGTGTCGGACGCACGGCCACCCGCGCCGTCTCGTCGGGGTAGTGGAGGACGGTGGTGCGTACCGGCGGGGTGCCGGCCGCGACGACCGCGTCCAGCAGCCCCCAACGGTGCAGCTGCAGCACGCCGCCGCGCGTCAGCGCGTGTGTGGATACGGTGTCGGAGCCCTTGGGGGCGCGGTCGAGCACCACGACCCGCAGGCCGGCGCGGGCGAGCAGCATCGCTGTCGCCGCCCCCGCGCAGCGCGCCCCGACCACCACCACGTCACACGGCCGCTTGACCACCGGGTAGGACCCTCGCCGGTAGGCGGCCGTGGCGGCGGCCGCCGTCGCCGGCGTCGCCACTGGCTTCGTCATCGCCGAGATACCCCGTCCATCCGCCCGCCGACGCGCGGCCAGGGGATCTGGCCGAGGCAGAGGTGGGTCACCACTGTGCGGGCGTCGTGGCGGACGCCGTCGAGGAAGTGCGAGTTGCGCCGGGCGAGGAACGGCAGGCCGATGACATAGAGCCCCGGCCGGGGCGTGACACCGCCGCGCTGGCGGATCTGCCCCGCGGCGTCGCGCACGTCCGGGACCTGGAGCCACGGGTAGGGGTGGCGGTAGCCGGTCGCCCAGACGACGGTGCCGATGCCGGCCGCCTTCAGGTCGAGGCGCGCCGGCGCCGGCGCCGCGGCGACGGGACGAAACGGCTCCGGGTCGGTGAGCTCGGCGGCAAGGCCGCTGCCGCGCATGTTCCGCTCGATCTGGTCGAGGATCCGGCGCATCCGCGCGTCGGCGGCGCCGGTCGTGTCCGCGAGGTCGTCTGCGAGCTCGACGCGGTGCCCGCTCGCCGCGCGCAGCCGCCCGACCAGGCGGACGCCGGCGTCGGCGAGCAGGCCCAGGTCGAGGTCGCGGCCGGCGACGAGCTGCAGCGACGGCTCGCGGCGCGCCAGCTGCCCGGGCGGCATGTCCTCGACGCTCCGGTCGAGGATGCCGAGCCGGTCCAGCCACCACCAGATGTCCATGCCGCGGTAGGCGCGGGGCAGCCGGCGATGCGCGCCGACGCTGATCGTGACCTGCCGGCCGGCCCGGGCCGCCTCCTCGGCGACCTGCAGCCCGGACGACGACGCGCCCACGACGAGCACCCCGCCGGCGGGGAGGCCGCTCGCGCCGCGGTAGTCGGCGGCGTGCAGCTGGTGGACGCCGCCGAGCGCGCCGGCGAACTGTGCGGGCACCGCGGGCTCGTCGCACGCGCCCGCCGCGACGACGATGTTGCGGGTGTGGAAGCCACCCCGGTCGGTGGACACCGCGAACCGGGCGGCCGGCCCGCGCCGCGCCGCGCCGGCGCCGCCCGCGCGGTGAGCGCCGCCCGCGCGGTGAGCGCCGGTCGTGCCGGCCGGGCAGCGGGCGGCCGAGCCGGCCGCGAGGGTCACGGACTCGACGGTGGTGTCCGCCTGGACGGGCGCGTCGAACGACGACGCGTAGTCCTCGAGGTAGCCGACGAGCTCGGGGAAGGCGCGGAACCCGTCGGGGTCGTCGCCCTGGTAGGACCAGAACGGCAGCCGGCTCATCCAGTTCGGGGTGAGCAGCCGCTGGGCCTGCCAGCGGTCCCGCCAGCGCTGCCCGACCGCGCCCCGGTCGAGCACGACGTGCTCCCGCCCGGCGGAGGCCAGGCAGCGGCTGACGGCGAGACCGGCCTGTCCGGCGCCGATCACCACCGTGTCGATGGTCTCCATAGGGCTCATGTCCTTTCTCCACCTCCGCGGGCGGGCGCCGCGTCGGGGCAGCGCCGGCCAGGCCCCCGGCGGGGAGCGGCATCATGCGGCGGCCTGGCCGGCGCCAGGACGGCCGTGCCGCCGGGGGAGGGCGGCACGGCCGGGTCTGGGGAGCGGCCGATGCGGTGGTCGGTCCGGCCGGAGGGGCAGGTCCGGCCGGTGTGCTCGTGGTGCTGAGGGAGAAGCTAGGAACCGCGCCTTCCCCGAACCTTCCACCGCCGCGTCGCCCACCTGACACCGCGCCGCGTCCGCGCGCAGTCAGGCCGCCGGAGGCGGCGGGCTCGGGGACCGGCGGGCTCGGGGACCGCCGGGTTTGCGGACCGCGGGGGTCGCCGCTCGCTGGTCTGGCCGGGCCTGTGACAGTTCGCCCGGCGCCGGCCGCGCGGCGGGCTTTAGGCTGCGCGCCGGACGGGAGGTCTGGTAGGCACGGTCACGCGGGCGTTCCGGGCGGCCGCCGCGCTCGGGCGCGGCCGGCACGGGGCGGACCGGTGACCGGCGAGGGTGCCGGAGGAGGGCGGACGGCGTGGGGGTACTGGACGGCAGGGTCGCCATCGTCACGGGGGCGGCGCGGGGGCAGGGGCTCGCGGAGGCGGAACGGTTCGTCGCCGAGGGGGCGAGCGTCGTGCTCGTCGACCGGCTCGGCGAGCAGGGGAAGGCGGCGGCGGGCGGACTCGGCACCGCCGCACGCTTCGTGTGTGGCGACGTCGCCGCCGAGCAGACCTGGGCACAGGCCGTGGACACCGCGACCGGCGAGTTCGGCGGCCTCGACATCCTGGTGAACAACGCGGGGGTCATGGTCAGCCGCGGCCTGGTCGACACCGACGAGGCGACCTTCCGCGACGTGCTGGACACGAACCTCGTCGGCGCGTTCCTCGGGATCCGCGCCGTCGTCCCGGCGATGCGGGCTCGCGGCGGCGGCGCGATCGTCAACACGGCGTCCGCCGCGGGAATCAAGGCGATCCCGATGGGCTCGGCCTACGTTGCCTCCAAGTTCGGGCTGCGCGGCCTGTCGCGGGCCGCCGCGCTGGAGCTCGGGCGGGACCAGATCCGGGTCAACTGCGTCTGCCCCGGCCTGGTCCGCACCGAGATGGCCGCCGACATGCTGCGCTACCACGAGCGGGAGGCGCTCTCCCACATCCCGCTCGGCTTCGCCGCCGAGGCGACGGACGTCGCCGATCTCGTCCTGTTCCTGGTCAGCGACGCCTCCCGCGTCATCACCGGCGGCGAGTACCTCATCGACGGCGGCTCGATCGCCTGACGGTCGCGGCTCCGCCGGCCACCGCGCCCGGCCCCGGCCTTGGCCCCGGGATCGACGGGTCCGCCCTGGCCCGGCCGACCTCCTCGCCGTCGGAGGTCAGCACCACCTCGGCGCGCGGCTCGCCTGCTCGGCTGGGTGGCTGGGCTGAGCCCGGCTACTCGGTGTGGTCGGCCTGGATCTGGTCGCGGCGCTGGGCCATACGGCCGCGGACGCTGTCGGGGCCGTCGCCGGTGAGGAGGGCCAGGTAGCGGGCCGACTCGCCGGTGATGTAGTCGCCCAGGGGGAGGCGCTCGGCCTCGACGAGATTGCGCTTCATCTCGCGGACCGCCTCGAGGCGCCGGCCCGCGAGCTGGGCGACGAGGCCGTCCAGCTCCCGCTGGAACGACTCCGCCGGCCAGACGCGGCTGACGAAGCCGTACTCGCGGGCCTGCTCCGCGTCGATCTTCGGGGCCAGGAACAGCAGCTCCCGGGCGCGCGTCGCGCCGACGCTGCGCGGCAGCGTCCAGGCCAGGCCCAGCTCGCCGGGCAGCCCGACCGCGAGGAACGCCGTGGCGAACCGGGCGGACGCCGAGGCGACCCGCACGTCGCAGGCCGCCGCCCAGGCGAACCCGGCGCCCGCGCAGGCACCGTTGACCGCGGCGACCGTCAGCGCCGGCATCTCGTGCAGTAGGCGGGCCGAGTGGTAGGTCTCCGGGTCGGGCAGCCGCCGTGCCGCCTGGCCGTCCTCGGCGGCGGCGCGCAGGTCTGCGCCGGGGCAGAACGCGTCCCCGTTGCCGGTGAGCACCAGCACGCTGACCGCGTCCAGCGCCGCAAGCTCCGACAGCGCCCCGTACATCTCGACCGCCATCTCGGTGGTGACGCCGTTGCGCCGGTCCGGCCGGTCGAACCGCACCCAGGCGACGGGCCCGTCGACCGAGACGTCCAGGGTCTCCCACCGCGTCACGTCACCCACAGAGAACCACCTCAGCTGCGTCACTGACATCCGCCCGGCTAGAACGTGCTTACCAGACAGCCGGCGGAGGCGCTCCGCGGCGGGCATTCGTGCGCGGCCCGTGGCGTGGGACCTGACGGCCCGATGTCCCGGCGGGCCTGACGGGCCCGACGGGCCGGGGGCTGTCGGCCCGGCGGCCCGGCGGGGACCGCGGGCGCTCCGCGGCGACGGGACGCGGGGGTCAGCGGTGCCGGAAGGAGATCGCGTCCTTGCGGACCGAACCGGTGACCGGGAAGCCGCCGAGAACCAGGGTGCTCCTGGCCCGTTCGGCGAGTTCTGAGTCTACGAGCAGGTCGTAGCTGTGCGCCCGGTAGACATGGCTGTGCGTAACACGCTGGTGGCTCCCACCGGCGAACACCCACGTCAGCAGACCGGCGAACAGGCCGAGAAGGGCGCCGAAGAGCAGACCCCACAGCGCGAGTGAGAAGGCCGCCCGCAGCGGCGTGACCCAATCCAGCAGCCCGAAGACCAGGCCGACCAGGGCGCCGGCCACCGCCCAGCCCCCGACCGCGCGCAGCGTCGAGTCCCGCCAGGACATCCGCCCGATCGTCTCCACGCTGGTCAGGCCGCGGCCGACGATGGCCGTCCGCTCGACCGGGAAACGCGCGTCGGCCAGGTGGTCGACCGCCCGTTCGGCCTGGTCATGGGTCTGGTAGGACGCGACCACCTGCTGGGGTGGGAACCGCCAACTCAGCTCCTGGCCCGGCTTCGTCCCGGGCGCGCTCCGTGCCCGGTCCGCCTCGGCCTCGGGCTCGGCCGGTGCCTGCGCGCCGCCGGCCCGCTCCGTCTCCATCGCGCCGACGGGCATGGCGCCCAAGGAGCCCGCGCCGGCAGAGGCGGCGCTGGTAGAGGCGGCGCTGGTAGAGGCGGCGCTGGTAGAGGCTGAGTCGGCGGAGGCCGCGTCGAACGTCCGTCCAGCCGCCGGTTCGGGTTCCTGGTCGCCAGGCGCGCCAGCCAGCCCGCGCGCACCGGCGTCGCCGTCGTCCCAGCCGGGGCCGTCGTCCCAGCCAGTGTGACCGGGGTCGCCGCCGCCGACGGCTAACCGGGCCTGACCGTCACCCTCCTGGCCGCCGTCCTGGGCGGACCGCGCGCCGCGGCGCTCCGCGGGGCTCTGGCCGCTGGCGGAACGAGTCTCCTGGCGCTTGCCGGCCGGCTTGGCGCCGGGTGCGGGGCGGGCCGGCCGCGCGGCGGGGCCGGCGGGACGGTTCGCCTCGGCGCGGGCCGCCTCCTCGCGTTCCGCGTCGGCCGCCAGGAACTCCTGGTAGCGGTCCCGGTCGACCGCGAGCCGCTCGCCGCGCTCCTGCCCCAGGCCGCCGGCCCGGCCGGCGGACGCCTCCTCACCGGCGGGCCACTGGTCGTCCGCCTGCCCGGCGCCCCCGACGTCACCGACGTCACCGAGGCGCTCGACGGGAGCCTCGAACACCTCGAAACCAGCCGGAGGCCGCTGCCCGGCAGCCGGGGCCGGTGTGGTCAGGAACGACTCGACGTCCGAGGCCGAACCGACCCGCTCCTCGGCGGTCAGGGCCGGCTCACCCGAGAGGGGCCGCGCGCCGGCCGCCTGGCCAGTGCGCTCGCCGACCGGTGGCGACGGCTCGTACCGGAAGGCTCCGGTGTCAGCCGCCCGAGCCGCGCGGTCCCCGGCGGGAGCGGACGGGCCCGTGGGTGTGGGCTGCTCGCGGCCCGTGGCGGCCGGCCGGGCCTCGTTCAGCGAACCCCGGCTCGTCGGGGTGAGATCCGGGGATTCGTCGACGTCGCCGGATCGGAAGACACGATCGCCCCGGTCGACGTCTCCGGGAGACACCGGGCTCGCCGCCCCGGCCTGGTAGTCCTCGCGGTGCTCTCGCTCGTCGGGAACGTCGCGGTCCTCCGGATGCCTGAACTCGGCCGGATAGTCCAGCTCGTCCTGGTACCCGCGTTCGAGGTATGCGCGTTCGTCCTGGTATTCGCCGTCTTCGGCGCGGACACCGCGCTCCTGGGAGCCGCCTTCGTACTCGTGAGCGGGTTCCTCCCGCGGGATGTGGTCCTCGGGGTAGCCGCGGTCGTCATGGGACTGGTCCCGCCCGCGGTCGTCGTGGTCGTAGTCCTGTTCGTGCGGGCGCCGCGGCTCGCGCAGTCCCAGGAACTCGCGCCAACCCATCGCCACCACCTCTCCTCGGGCCGCTTCTGCCGCCTCGCCCGGGCGGGTCGGCCCGCCGCTCCGGTTTGGCGAGGTCACTCGGTGACCTCCCCCGGACACCCACAGTCAACCAGTTGGCGGGGGAGGAGGCGCTCCGACGGGGCGCGGTCCTTGGGGCGCCCGGCAGTCCGTTTCCGTTGTTCCACGGTGGGCGGCCCAGAGGACCTGTCCGGCATGTCACCCATGGCCGATGGCGCGATGGCCGAGCCTGGGCAACCGCCGACGGCGCCATGCCCGCCGCGCTGTCCGCGGCCCCGGTGCGCGCCGTCCTGGGTGGGATCCGCGCTCAGCCGCCGGCGGCCGGCAGGTCGGCGCGGACGGTCGTGCCGCGGCCGGGCGGGCTGTGGACGACGAGAGTGCCGTCCAGCGCGGACACACGGTCGCGCAGGCCGAGCAGGCCGGTCCCGGCGGCGAGGTCGGCCCCGCCGGCGCCGTCGTCGGTGACGGCGACGCGCAGCCGCCCGCCGCCGTGGCCGATCTCGATCGTGACACGCGTCGCCGCGGCGTGGTGGAGCACGTTCGTGACCGCCTCGGCGGCGACGAAGTACGCCGTCGCCTCGACCGCGGCCGGCAGCCGCGGCACATCCGCCGCGACGACCCGGACGTCGAGGGGCACCCGGTCGACGAGCGCCTCGACGGCCGCCACCAGCCCGGCCTCGGTCAGGATCTCCGGATGGATGCCGCGGGCAAGCTCGCGCAGCTCCCGGATCGCCAGGTCCAGCCCGTCGGCGGCGCGCGCGAGCAGCGCGGCGAGCTCAGGGGCGCAGCGCTGGTCCTGCGCCATCCGCACCGCAAGGCGGGCGATGATGAGGCGCTGCTGGGCACCGTCGTGCAGGTCACGCTCGATGCGGCGGCGCTCCGCGTCGGCCGCGGCGACGATCCGGCCGCGCGAGGCGCGTACCTCGGCCAGCTGGGCGCGCACCTCGGCGGCGAGCCGCTGGTTGTCCAGCGCGAGCCCCGCCGCGGCGACGACCGCGTCCAGGCGGCGCGGGTCCTCGCGCAGCGCGGGGTCGTGAAGCAGCGCGGCGACCCGCCGCCCGTCCCGCTCGACGAGCCGCATGGTGGGGCGGTCAGACCGCGGGCGCTGGCCCGGCCTGGCCAGGTCCTCGCCGGGAGCCTCCACGTCGAGCGGCTGGCCGTTCTCGTCGACGAAGCTTGCCGTCTCCGGCCGCCAGTAGGCGATCCGCAGCGACGGGTCGCCCAGGGCGCTGGCGAGCAGCGCGCGCAACTCGGCGTGCGGCAGCGGGGTGGCGAGCTGGGCGAGCAGCGTCCCGAAGCGGGTGCGGCCGAACCGCAGCCGTGGGATCCCGGCCAGGAACCCCAACGGCAGCAGCGCGAAGGCGACGAGGTACACCCACAGCAGCGCGGGTCGCAGCGGGCTGGAACCTGGGCCCAGCCCACTGGCGACGGTCGCGGCGGCACCGACGAGACCGGTGACGAACACCGGCGCGAGCACCCGTCGCCGTGGCCCACTCGCCGTCAGCCAGCGGTGCGTCAGCACGGCGAGCACCCCGGCCCCGACCACGGCGCCGATCGCCGCGTTGATCCGGCTCCACGTCTCGATCATCGACCGGGAGCCCCAGATGTAGAGCGGGTTGACCCGCCCGGCGGGGAGCTCGCTGGTGTCGTTGAACGGGGCGCAGAGCGGGCCGATCCCCAGGACGACCGCGTAGGTCACGCCGGCGAGCACCCGCTGCGCGCGCGAGGTGAGGCGCCCGTCGGGGAAGGCCAGCAGCAGGTGGGTGAGCGGCCCGGTCGACGCCTGGGCCAGCAGCAGGCCGACCCCGAACATCCAGGTGGTCTTGGCGAGCTGCACGTCCTCGGCGAAGTAGGCGGCTCCGGCGAGCACCATGAGCAGCCCGACCCGGTTGGTGGGGTCGCGGGCATGCGCGACCGCTCCCGCGGCGAGGAACAGGTAGCCGCCCACGACCCCGGCAATCGTCTGGGGGAGCGGATGCGAGCCGTCCTCGGCCTTGAGCACCAGCGCGCACACGCCGAGCACGGCGCCCACGAGGACGCCGGCCACCACGACCAGCGTCGAGGGCCACTCCGGTTCGGGCCCGCGCCGCGGCACCGCCGCGAGGGCCTGCCGGCCGACGGGTGACAGCGGGTGACGGTCATCCGCGTCGATGACCCTTGGCGCCAGGCCATGGCCCATGTCGGTGGTCCGCGCCGCGCCGCTGTCGGGCGGGTCGGCGCGTGGCGCTGGGAGGACGGCGGGGAGGCCGGGGAGCGCACCAGGCTGCACGGGGACGACCGCCGTGGGGATGTCCCCGTCGACGTGCACGGCGTGATCATGCACGCGGCCGCGGAGACTGTCAAACGCCGATTCTCCGGACTACGAAATGGGGCTGTCCAGCCGGCGCAGGCAGGTGACCTTGAGGGTGCCGCCGGCGCGCAGCAGCTGCATCACGAGGTCGAACTTCGGCCGGGACCACCCTCAATGTCCCGTACGTCAGGGTGCGGGCCCAGCAGGGCGCCGATCCGGTGACCGTGGCGCCCTACCTCGACCTCGGCACCACCGGCAAGCTGGCCGTTCGCGCCTGGACGCGCCCGCCGGAGTAGGCCCAGTACTCCCCGAGTGAGCCACCGGGTAGGCGTCGTAGCAGGTCAGCGCCTGGTGATGTGCCTGCGATCCCGGTGATCGATTACGGCGCGATGCACACGAAACTGTGTCCGGTTGGGGTACGCCCAGACGCCCCGACGCCAGCCATGCCGACTTCAAGATCCGTGATAGCGTCGTTTGGGCAAACAAGCTCTGTGTTCGGTACAAACATCGATCCCGATAAGGATCACCCGCTGTGGCGCCCCGTCCCGTCCCTCGAAACAAGACGAGCGCTGCCGTCGTGGACTACGTCTTGGAGCAGATCTTCGAGGGACGCTTCAAGTCGGGCGATCGGATCGATCTTGGAGAGGTGTGCCAGGAACTCGACGTGAGCCGTCTCCCGGTCCGCGAAGCTATCGTGATGTTGGAGCGGGACGGCATCGTTGCCTCGACGTATCATCGGGGGGTCTTCGTCGAGCCGTTCGACGCCAAGTCGATCACCGACGATTTTGAGATCATCGGCCTGCTCAGCGGCGTTGCCGTCCGACGGCTGGCCGAGGAGCGGGACCGTGAGGTGATCGCGCGGCTCGAAGGCCTGGTCGACGAGCTTCGAGCCGCGACGCCGAACGATCGGGACCGTGTGGTCGAGCTCGTGCGCACGATCCTCACCACCGAGCACCGTGCCGGTGGTTCGCGCCGCCTCCGCGCCGAGCTGCGCGCCTTCACCGGATACCTGCCGCTGGTGTTCCGCATCAGCATCGACCGCAGCCATAACGACACCGTCGACGCACACGCCCGCGTCGTGCGCGCCATCGCCGCCGGCGACGGGGAGGAAGCGGCCCGCTACCGAGTCGACGACTTCCGCGATGCTGGCCGGAGTGTCGTGGAGGAGCTTGAGCGACGCGGCGTACTCAGCGGCGAGGCCGTACTCAGCGGCGAGGCCGGATCGTAGATCCGTTCCGGCCAGGCATATCTTGATCCAAGACTGCCGCGGAACATCGCGGCATAGACGACGGTCTCGAACTGACAGGTCGGGTCGCAGTCGCGAAACTGGCATCGGGCCGACCGCGAGCTGACCGACTGGGGCGCGAGATCACTGTGCCCTCCCGTCGGGGCCGAGCAGGCGAAGGGGGTTGGTGGCGTCCCAGGCCGCGGACGCCCGCGCGAGTTTGCTCAGGTTGGCCAGGAATCCGGGCGTGCTCTCGATCACCTCGGTGTAGAACCCGAAGTCCGCGACCGTGTCGAGGAAACCCAGCTGGCTGACCGTCGAGATCCGCTCCCGGAGGATCCGCGCGGGAGAGGCTCTACCGGCCTTCGGCGCGCAGGTAGGCGAGGACGGCGAGGACTCGGCGGTTGTCGTCCTGCTCGGGTTCCAGGCCGAGGCGGCCGAAGATGTTGCGGATGTGCGACTCGACGGTGCGCGGGGTCAGTACCAGCTTGTCGCCGATGGCCCGGTTGGACCGGCCCTCGGCCATCAGGCCGAGCACCTCGCGCTCGCGGGCGGACAGCGTTGCCAGCACGTCGCGGCGACGGCGGCCGTCGAGCAGCAGGGCCACGACCTCCGGGTCGAGCACGCAGCCGCCGGCCGCGACGCGCCGGACGGCGTCGACGAAGACCGACGCCCCGCCGACCCGTTCCTTGAGCAGGTAGCCGACCCCGCCTTGGCCGGCGTCCGTGCCGCCGATGGCACGGACGCCGGCTGGGTGCGCGCGGGCGCGGGGGCTCGCGTCCCCGGCCGCCGGCCGGGCCGGCCCGATGGCCGCGCCGAACAGCGTGGGCAGGTAGTGGGACTCGAGGTACTGGGACAGCAGCAGCACGCCGACGCCCGGCTGGTCGCGGCGGATCGCGAGCGCGGCCTCCAGGCCCTCCAGCCTGCGGGTGGGGGGCATCCGGATGTCGATGACGGCGACGTCGGGGCGCAGCCGGGCAACCGCCGCGCGCAGCGCCACCGGGTCGCCGGCCTCGCCGACGACGTCGAGGCCGGATCGTTGCAGCAGCCCCGCGATCGCCTCGCGGAAGAAGGCGGCGTCGTCGGCCAGGACGACCCGTGGCCGCGCCCGCGCCGCGCCAGCCGGGGCGGGGGGTTCGGCCGCGCTCATCGGCAGGCTCGCAACGTCTGGGCTCCGTGGTCGATTTGTCTTGCCGTGGAGAGGTTATCGCCGTGACTGCCAGGCGCGGTAACCGCGGGGACGGGGAGCTTGGCGTGGTCTCGCTGCCACCGGGGCGCTGGATTGTCGGTGTTGCTACCTACGCTTGGATCACGCGCGTTCGCGGGCTCGGCCACGGCCGGCCGAGCCGGGCGCACGGTCGCAGGGGTGGTGGAGGGGGAATCGCGGTGTTGTCCTACCGGGACCGGGTGAGGGGCTGCCTGCTCGGCGGCGCGGTGGGCGACGCGCTCGGCGCCGGCATCGAGTTCCTGTCGCTCGGCGAGATCCGGCGCGCGCACGGGCCGGACGGGGTCACCGGGCTGACCGAGGCCTACGGCGTGTTCGCGCCGATCACCGACGATACCCAGATGACGCTGTTCACCGCCGAGGGCCTCATCCGTGCCTCGGTGCGCGGCCGGTCCCGCGGGATCTGCCACCCGCCGACCGTGCTGTGGCAGGCGTACCAGCGCTGGCTGGTGACGCAGCGGATGAGCGGGCCGCCGGCCGAGGTGAGCGGCTGGCTCGCGGCGCAGCCGGTGCTCTACGCCCGCCGCGCGCCGGGCAACGCCTGCCTGTCCGGCCTGGCGGCGCCGAAGATGGGCACGTCCGAGAGCCCGGCCAACCCGGACAGCAAGGGCTGCGGCACCGTGATGCGCTCGGCGCCGTTCGGCCTGCTGCGCCGCGAGCCGGAGGACGCCTGGTCGCTCGCCGTCGAGTGCGCGGTGCTCACCCACGGCCACCCGTCCGGCTACCTCGCCGCCGGCGCCTTCGCCTGGATCGTCGCCGAGGTGCTGGAGGGCGCGTCGGTGCTCGCGGCCGCGATGTCGGCGCTGCGCCGGGCCGAGGACGAGCCACAGGGCCATGAGGTCGCGCGGGCGCTTAGGGCGGCGCTCGGCGCGGCCGGGGAGATCACGGCCGACGACCGGGGCGCGGGCCGGCCCGCCAAGCCGGCCCTCATGGCGGAGCGGGTGGAGACGCTCGGCGCGGGCTGGGTCGCCGAGGAGGCGCTGGCCATCGCCGTCTTCTGCGCCGTCACCGCGGCGGACGACCCGCGCGCCGCGCTGCTCGCCGCCGTGAACCACTCCGGTGACAGCGACTCCACCGGCGCGATCTGCGGCAACCTCGTCGGCGCGGCGCTCGGCGAGGACGCGCTGCCGGTCGGCTGGCTCGACGAGCTCGAAGGCTACGGCCTGGTTCGCGAGGTCGCCGACGACCTGGTCCGCGAGGTCACCGGCAGCGCCGAGGTCGCCGACCCCTGGGGAGGCGTGACATCAACCTGGGCGGAGCGTTATCCCGGCGCGTAGCTGGCGTTTCCGGGTCCCTGAGGAGGCGCCACCACCGAGTGGGCCTCCCGCTACCCCGGCGGCTGAGCCGACGACATCCCATGGGCTCGGATGTCCAGCCGCGGCGGGCCGCGGCGCCGTTCCATCGACCAGTAAGCGAAACTCAGCCACAACTGGTGACAGCGCGTCGGCGCAGTGCCAACCCAGCCACGTCGTCAGCCCGGTCCAGGCCCCACCACCGCCAAATGCCAGGGCCCGGAACCACGCGGGGAGGGCGCCCAGCGCCCGACACGGGGCGAGCACGCCCAGTGCCTCGCCCCGACTGACGGGCGCGGGCCCTCGTCCGTGCCCGTCTGTGGCTACGGTCTGCCACCACACCCCGACCGCCTTCTCCTCCTGGCATTCCGGTATTCCTGACGGTGACCTCCACGGGTGCCTGCTTCTTTCTCTTTCCCGCTGACACTGGGACTCCTTGACGCTGAATGCGGTCTCGGCGCGGCGACACCGCGGTCGGGGAGGAGATGCGGCCATGAGCGGGGACGAGGCCAGAGAGCGGCTGGTGCGCGGTTCGGGCGTGGACGCGGCGTGGTGGGCCGAGCAGTGCCGGGACCTACCCTGGGGGTGGCGTGTCCGGGAGTCCGAGTGGGGACGGCGCGACATCCCGGACCCGCTGCTGCCGTGGCGCGACGAGGTCCGCGCCGTGCGCGCGCCGGACGCGCTCCTGCGGGCCCTGCTGTTCGGCGGGGCGTCGAGCGCCGCGGCCGATCCTGTCCTTTTCGTGCCCGGCTGGTCGTCGACGCCCTACAGCTGGCGGAAAACCCTGCCGGCGCTCGCGGCGCGCCACCGCACGTGGTACGTCGAGACCCGGGAGAAGGCGTCGTCCCGGCTGCGCCCCGGTGACCAGATGACGGTCGCCGACATGGCCGCGGACGTCGCCGAGCTCGCCCGCCAGACGGTCGCCTCCGCCGGCCGCTACGGCGTCATCGCCGCCTCGACCGGCGCGGTCCTGGCCCTGCACGCGCACCCGCTGCTCGACCCGCCGCCCGCCTGGATCATCCTGCTGCTGCCGCACGTCGCCGCGCCGGTCCCGTCCGCGGCGCGGGTGCTGTGGCCATGCCCGCCGTCGGTGCTGGAGATCCTGCGCTGGGTACTCCTGCCAGGGGCGAGGTACGTGCATCGCCGTCGCAAGGCGAACGGGCTGGGCGGGTTCTACCGGGTCCTGCGGACCGCCGACCCGGGCAAGCTGCGGCAGTCGCTGCTCACCTGGCAGGCCTACCCGGGGCTCGACCTGGACGCGCTGGCGGCGATCCGCTGTCCCTGCCTGGTGATCGGGGCGTCCCGCGACCGGCTGCACCCCGCCGCGGCCGCGCGGCTCGTCGCCGACCGGCTGCCGTCGGGAATCTTCGTCGACGGCCGGACGACCGCCTGGGGACACGGCCTCGAGATGGTCGCCACGGCGATGTCGTGGATCGGGGCGGCCGGTCGCGGGGCCGGCCGGTAGCACCGGCCACCAGCAGCGGACCTGACCGATATGTCGGTCTTGGCCGGGTCGTGCCCGTCAGGGCGATGCGGTACCGTCGCACCGAAATGACCATGCGTCGCGACGGACACCTGGCCGGTCGGCCAGTATCAGGGAGAAGAGCTGATGGCCGACGTGCCCGCGAACATGCCCTTCGACCCGGACGAGACGATCGTTCACCCCGCGCCCGGGGCGCCGGGCCCCTCCGCCGCGCCCGAGGAGCCGGCGGTCGACCCGGACGAGACGATCATCCAGCGCGCGCCGGCGGCGCACCCGGCGTGGTCCGAGGAAGCGACCATCAGTCCGGACGAGACGATCGTCCAGCCTGGACCTGGGGCGACGGGTCCGCTCGCCGCACCCGAGGAGCCGGCGACCGGCCTGGCGCCGGACCGCTCGTGGACCACGCCGTATGACCTCGCCGCCGGCTGGCCGCCGGTCGCGTCACCGCCGACGCCGACGCCGACGCCGACGCCACCGCCGGCTCCGCTCCTTCCGCCCGCGCAGCCGGCGCCGCCCTACGGCTGGGCCGGCGCCGGTCCCGAGCCCTGGCGGGGCCAGGCCGACCCCGCCAGGTACCCGGCGCCGGGTTATCCCGCGGCGCCGGGCTATCCGACAGCGCCGGGTTATCCGACGGCTACTGGATATCCCCCGGCGCCGGGGGAGCCCGCGGCGCGACCGTCCGAGGGACGGTCAGGCCGCTGGGGGTTCGGCCGCTGGGGGTTCGTCCTGCTCGTCCTCGCCGTGTGCGTGCTGCTCGGCGCCGCCGCGACTGGCATCACCATCCTCGCCACCCGCGACAAGAAGGGACCGACGACCGCGCAGGCTCTCATCGTCGCCCCGCCGGCCCTGGTCGCGCAGCTTCCCGCCGACCCGGACAAGTCCAGGGCGGTGTTCGGGCTCGCGTTCTCCGCCGACGGCAGGCGCCTGGCTGTCGCCGACGGCGGGGCGACAATCGACTACATCGGCCAGGCGGCGCTGCGCCAGTGGCAGGTGAAGGGCGGTGCCACCCCGGTCCAGATCGGCCGGTCGACGATCGCCCGCCCCGACTGGTGGGGCATCGCCGTCGCCCCCGACCTGAAGACGGTGGCGGTGGGCAGCTCCGACGCCGTCCTCCTGGACATCCGCGATCCCGCGCGGATGACCGCCCTCAGCGAGCCGTTCGGCCAGCATGCCGGCCTGGGGCACCTCGCGCGCTTCTCGCCCGACGGCGACGTCCTCGCGATCGCCGACCCCGACGGCACCCTGCGGCTGTGGGACGTCAGCGACGGCGCCGCCCCGAAGCCCACCGGGGGACCATTCGGCGGCGACGCGAAGGCGCTCGGCCTCGACTTCTCGCCCAACGGACGCACCCTCGCCGTGGCCGACTCGGACAGTCTGGTCCACCTGTGGGACATCTCCGACCGCGCCCACCCGGTGGCGCTCGGCCAGCCGCTGACCGGCCATGTGAGCGGGGTGTGGAGCGTCGCGTTCGCGCCCGACGGGAAGACCCTCGCGACCGCCGGCGGGGACCGGACCATCCGCCTCTGGGACGTCACCGACCTCGCCAGCCCGCGGCCACTCGGCCCGCCGCTCACCGGCCACGCCGACGGCGTGCTGTCCGTCGGGTTCTCGCCCGACGGCACGGTGCTCGCCAGCCACGGGTCGGACAACGTCGTGCACCTCTGGAACGTCGCCGATCCCGCCCACCCGTCGGCGCTCGGTAAGCCCCTGGCGGACCAGTGGGGCGCGAAGTTCTCGCCGGACGGGAACCTCCTCGCCACGGTCGGAACCGACAACTCCGTCCGCCTCTGGCGGCTGCGCTGACACCCGGGCCGCTCGACGCCTGCTGACCGGGCGCCGCGCCTGCTGACCGGGCGCCGCCGCCGGCGCGCTGACCGGGCGCTGGCTGGCGGCCTGGCCGGGCGCGCCGGCCGGCGCACTGACGCATATGCGACACCGCGGGTACAGGGGCTGTACTGGTCGCGGGCCGTCGGCTGGCCGGAGTCTTGAACTCGGATGGCGGACGACGGGCGCGGGAGCCAGCGGGGGACCTGCATCGAGGCGGAGGACGGGCGATGGCGACGACGGGGACGACCCCGCGCGACCTGGGCTTGGCGGCCGGGGAACGGACGGCCCCTGGGCGGGCCGTCGAGATCCGGCTGCTCGGGGAGTTCGGCGTCCTGGTAGCCGCGGCGCCCGTCGCCGGGCGGTCGGAGGTGGTCTCGGCGCCGCTCGAGCCACGGGCGGCCGTGGCCGCGCCGGGCGTCACCGCCCAGGAGGCCGCCCGGCGGGGCCGTCTCGTACTCGTGCCGGAGACGGCCTGGTGCCGGCGGCACGCGATGTCGCTGGTGAAGCTGCTGGCGCTCGCGCCGATGCGGCGGTTGCACCGGGAGGTGGTCCTCGACGCCCTGTGGCCCGAGCTGCCGCTCGCCGAGGTGGTGCCGCGGCTGCACAAGTGCGCCCACTACGCCCGCCGGGCCCTCGGCGGCGCCGGCGCGGTCGTGCTGCGGGGCAACGTCGTCGCCCTGTGCCCCGGCTGGGACGTGACCGTGGACGCCGAGGTGTTCCGACGCGCCGGCATGCGCGCGCTCGCCGGCCTCGCCCGCCCCGGTCCCGGCGTGGGCGGCCCCAGCGCGGCCGCCACTGTGGGCGGAGACACGGACTGGGCGGGCAGTATGTCCGGCCGGGTCGTGAGCCTCGACCGCTGGGTCGACAAGGCGTCGGCCGCGCGCGCGGCCGACGCCTACCGCGGGCCGCTGCTGCCCGAGGACGCCCACGAACCGTGGACCGAGCCGGACCGCGACCAGCTGCGGCAGCTCTACCTGCGCATGCTGCGGGCGGCCGGGCGCTGGGAGCGGCTGCTGCTCGAGGATCCGGCCGACGAACGCGCCCACCTGGCGATCATGCGGCGGCACGCGGCCCGCGGCGAGCGGGTCGAGGCGCTGCGCCAGTTCGACCGGCTGGCCGCGGTGCTGCACCGCGAGCTCGGCGCCACCCCCTGCGAGGACGCGCTGACCCTGCGAGCCGCCGTCCTCGGCGTGTCCGCCTGAGCGGACCGACGAGGAACCGAGCGGCCAGACCGGAACCTACGAGGAAAGGGCGGGAACGTGAACAGCGCCTGGTGCGGCAGGGAGGCCCGCGCCGAGGCCGGGGCCGGTGCGCGCGCGATGCTGCCGTGGCTGGCCGGCATCGGGCCGTTCGGATTCGTCATCGGGGTGAGCGCGGCCCGCGCCGGCATCCCGCCGCTCGCGGCCTGGCTCACCGGGCCGCTCATCTTCGCCGGCAGCGCCCAGGTGGCCGCGCTGGCGCTGCTCGGCGCCGGGGCTGCCGGCGCGGTCGTCGTCGTGACCGTGCTCGCGATCAACGCGCGGCTGGTGCTCTACTCGGCGGCGATGGCCCCGTACTGGCGCGGCTCACCGCGCTGGTGGCGGGCGCTGGCCGCCTACCTCATCGTCGAGCCGTCGCTCGCGGTCGGGCTCGACCGCTACCGCCGCTCGGCACCGGACGACCGACAGCCCGCCCACCTCTACTACCTGGGCGGCGGGCTGGTTCTCTGGGCCGGCTGGCTCGCAACGATCGCCCTGGGGCAGGTCGTGGGCACGCGGGTACCGGCCGGGCTGCACCTGGAGTTCGTCGTCCCACTGTTCCTCGTCGGGGACCTGGTGCCGCGGCTGTCCGTGCGAGCGGCGGGCTGGGCGGCGCTCGCGGCGGCGGCCGTCGCGCTCGCCGCCCGGCCGGCACCGGCGCAGACCGGCATCATGCTCGCGATCCTCGTCGGCGTCACGGTCGGCCTCCGTGCCTCCGGCGACGCCGACCCGGTTCCCGTTCCTGCCGCCGTTCCCGAGCCGCTTTCCGACGCCGTTCCCGAGTCGCTTCCTGACTCCATTTCGGACCCGGTTTCCGACCCGGTTCCCGCGCCGGCAGGCGCCCGGTCAGGGGATGCACGATGATCGTCTGGCTTGTCATCGTGGCCGCCGGTCTCGGCAGCTACCTGCTGCGGATCAGCATGGTCGTCCTCCTCGGCCGGGTCGGGACCCCGGCGGTACTGGAGCGCTCCAAGCCGTTCGTCGTCCCGGTCGCGTTCGCGGCGCTCGCCGCGACGAGCCTCGCCGGTCAGGTCGAGGCGAACCTCGCGGGCCTGCTCCCGCCGCTCGCCGCCGTCGCCGCCGCGGCCCTGGCTGCCCAGCGCATCGGCCGCCCCTACGCCGCGATCCTCGCCGGCATGCCCGTGTTCTGGGCGCTGACCGCGCTTCTCGCCTAGGAGCCGTCGGGCCATCCGCAGCCCTGCCCTGACTCGCCGTGCGCTGTGACAGCGCGGGAAGGTCAGGTGGCCGGTTCGGCGGCGAGGGCGGCCTGGCGGGCCCAGGTGTAGTCGGCCTTGCCGGTGGGGTGGCGGCCGATGCGGTCGCAGAGCAGGACCGCGCGCGGGGCCTTGAAACGTGCGACGGAGCGGGCGGCGTACTCGCGGACCTCGCCGGGGGAGAGGACCACGCCGGGGCGGGGCTGGACGAGCGCGACCACCTCCTCGCCGAACCGCTCGCTCGGCCGGCCGACGACCAGGGCGTCGAGGATGCCGGGATGGCGGCGCAGCGCCTCCTCCACCTCCTCGACGAACACCTTCTCGCCGCCGGTGTTGATGACCATCGCGTCGCGGCCGAGCATGACGATCCGGCCCGAGCCGTCCGGCTCGTAGCGCGCCCGGTCGCCGGGGACGGTGACGCGGACGCCGTCGATGACGGGGAACGTCTCCTCGGTCCTGGCGGGGTCGCCCAGGTAGCCGAGCGGGACCCGGCCGACCCGGGCTGTCCACCCAACCTCGTCCGGCTCGTGGGGGGTGAGGAAACTGGTCCTGTCCGCCGACAGGACCGCGCCGCCGGCCGACAGGGTGAACTGACGGGTCTCGGCGTCCTTCGTCGAGCTGCCGAAGGCCATCCCGCCGGTCTCGGACGCCCCGTAGCCGTCGACGACGGTGAGGTGGGGGAGCAGGTCCAGCAACGCGTGCTTGAGCGCGGCGCTGGTCGTCGCGCCGCCGGTGGCCAGGCGCGCGAACGCGGACAGGTCGTACGGCCGGGCGCGCAGCTCGTCGACGAGCGGGCGTGCGTAGGCGTCGCCGACGATCGACATCAGGCTCACCCGTTCGCGCTCGGCGGCGGTGAGGATCGCCCGGGCGTCGAACGGGGCGCTGTCGTCGTGCAGGACCAGCGTCGCGCCGAGGACGAGCGCGGCGAACGCGGTCCACTGCGCGGCGCCGTGCATCAACGGCGGCGCCGCGAACCAGACGCCGCCCCGGCCGGTCACGGCGATGGCCCCGATCCGGCTGGCGGTGGCCGATTCGAAGCCACCCATCGCTGCGACATAGACGTCGGCCTGCCGCCACAGGACGCCCTTGGGCCGCCCGGTGGTGCCGCCGGTGCAGACGAGGTAGAGGTCGTCGGGCGACGGGGTGGGCAGCCGGTCGAGGTCGGCGTCGGCCGCCGCGGCGACGGCCGCCTCGAACGGGACGGACCCGGGCAGCGGCGCGACCCCCGAGCCGTCGTCCACGTCGACGAGCAGCCGGCCACCCGGCACGCCATCACCGGCGCCACCGCCGAGGCCGGAGGCGGCGAGCAGCGGGGCGAGCCGGCGGTGGTAGACGACCGCCTCCGCGCCGATCTGGTCGAGCAGCGCGGCGACCTCGCGGGCGTTGTAGTGGTGGTTGACGTTGAACGGCACGGCCCGCGCGCGGTACGCCCCGATCATCGCCTCGAGATACTCGGGGCAGTTGGACAGCAGGACCGCGACCGGGCTCTGGCCGCACTCCCACCGTCCCAGCTCGGACCGCTCGCGCCGCGCGCCGAGGCCGCGCTTCTGGAAGAAGGCGGCCAGCCGCCGGGTGCGGTCGCGCACCTCGGCGTAGGTGCGCCTGACGTCGTTCCAGACCAGCATCTCCCGGTCGGGCGCGGCGTCGGTGACGACGTCGAGCACCGCCGGTAAGGACCACTCGCTGTCGGTCATGCCCCGCCGCACCTCCGCCGCCACCCGCCAGCCCATCGCTGACGCCGCCTGTCGGAGCAAAGATATCTAGATGAATCGGTGCCCGCCACTGGTCTGGCCGGCGGGGCCGCCGGCCCCCGGCGCCAGCGGGGAGGGACGGCGCGAGGCCCTTGCGGCGGAGTGGAACGGGCCGGCCGCTGCGCCCCGGATGACGACCGCCGGGCGCGTCGTATCGTGCGGTCATGGAGTACGTGCACGGCTACTCGGACCAGGAGCAGGTCCGGTTGGCCGACCAGGCCACGACGTTGACCGACCTCCTGCACGCGGACACGCGCTACCCAGCGGGAAGCCGGGTGCTGGAGGCCGGGTGCGGAGTGGGCGCGCAGACGGTCATCCTCGCGGCGAACAGCCCGGGCGCCGTCGTCACATCCGTCGACATCTCGGCGAACTCGGTCGCCGCCGCCCGCGAGCGGGCCGCGCGGGCCGGGTTGACCAACGTGAGCTTCCTGCGGGCCGATCTCTTCGAGGCGCCGTTCCCGGCGGCGTCGTTCGACCATGTCTTTGTCTGCTTCGTGCTGGAGCACCTGGTGGACCCGGTCGGGGCGCTCGCGGCGCTGCGTGGGCTGCTGCGGCCGGGCGGCTCGATCACGGTGGTCGAGGGTGACCACGGCTCGGCCTACTTCCATCCCGACAGCGTGGCGGCGCGCCGGGCGATCGGCTGCCTGGTCGACCTGCAGGCCCGCGCCGGCGGGGACGCGCTGATCGGGCGACGCCTCTACCCGCTGCTGGTCCAGGCGGGCTATCACGACGTCGCGGTCTCGCCGCGGGTCGTCTACGCCGACGCCAGCCGCCCGCACCTGGTCGACGGCTTCACCCGGCGCACCTTCACCGCCATGGTCGAAGGCGTCGGCGAGCAGGCTGTCGGCGAGGCGCTGCTCGACGCGCCCACCTGGGCCGCCGGTATCCGCGCCCTGCACCGGACCACCGAGCCCGACGGCACCTTCAGCTACACCTTCTTCAAGGCCACCGCGACCAGCCCGCCGGACTGACAGCTGGGAAGGGGGCGTGCCGGGCTGGCCGGGACAGTGCCGCACGCCCGTTCGGGCTCTGGCCTCGATTTCCCCGCCGAGATCCGACCTACCGCTGCGGGGGCGGGAAGGCGCCGGGGATGCGGGCGCCCGAGACGAGGGTGCGGTCGAGGTCCGCGACGGTCGCGGCGCCGAGCAGCGCCATCGCGCGGTCGAGCTCCTCCCGCAGCAGCTCGATCATCCGGAGGACGCCAGCCTCGCCGCCCGCCGCCAGGCCGTACAGGTACGGCCGGCCCACGAACACGGCCGCGGCGCCCAGGGCCAGCGCCTTGGCCGCGTCGTTGCCGCGTCGGATACCCCCGTCGAGGAAGACCGTGAGCCGGCCAGCCGCGGCGTCGACCACCTCCGGCAGCACGTCGATGGTCGCGGGGACGCCGTCCAGCTGCCGTCCGCCGTGGTTTGACACCACGACACCGTCGACGCCCAGCTCGACGAGCCGGTCGCACTCGTCCCCGCGCATCAGTCCCTTGATGACCAGCGGGCCGTCCCACAGCGACCGGATCCGCTCGACGTCCTCCCAGGTGACGCAGTCCGACGCCGCCGTGATCGTTTCCCGGGTCTGGTCGAGGCTCAGCTGGGACGGGGCGTCGGGGCGGGCGGCACCGAGCCGGCCGCGCAGGTAGTCGGCCTTGCCCCGCAGGAAGTCGGTCGCCCATGCCGGCTTGCCGGCCCCCTGGAGCACGATCCTGGGTCGCGGCGGCCGGCTCATGAGCCTGTTGCGTATGTCCCGCTCGCGGTTGCCCAGGATCGACGTGTCGATGGTGATGGCCAGGGCCCGGTATCCCGCCGCCGCGATCCGCCGGAGGAGGTCCCCGAGCTCGGCGCGGTCCGGGGGCAGGTAGAGCTGGTACCAGAGGGAACCGGTCGAGCTCGCGGCGACGTCCTCGAGCGGGAAGGCCGCGACGGTGCTCTGCATGTACACCACGTCGGCGCGCGCCGCGGCCCGCGCGACGGCGATCTCCGCGGCCGACCGCGCGAGGCGGCTCGCGCCCGTGGGCGCCAGCATGATCGGCATCGACAGCCGCTCGCCGAACACGGTCGTGGACAGGTCCCGCTTGGCGACGTCGGCGAGCGGCCGGGGGCGGAACTCGATGCGGTCGAACGCGGTGCGGTTGCGCCGCAGGGAGACCTCGTCGCCGGCCCCGCCCTCCAGGGCGTCGAACACCGCCCGGGGAAGCCTGCGGCGCGCCAGCCTGCGGAAGTCCTCAACGTTGACTGCGTCCTGCATCCTCACTCGCCTTGATCCCTTCGCTGGCGCTGCGCTGTTGCTTGTGCGCGCCTCGCGCTGTTCGCGGGCGCTGCGCTGGGCTTGCGTTTCAGGCTCTGTGGTCGAGGCCTGGTCCGTAAGTTTGGCGTGGTCCGGGGGTTGGCCTGCCGGCGCCATCCTCACGAGCCTGGGTCCTTTCGCGGCGCTGCGCTGTTGCTTGCGTTTCAGGCTCTGTGGTCGAGGCCTGGTCCGTAGGTCTGGCGCGGTCCGGGGGTCGGCCTGCCGGCGCCGAGCAGGTGACGGTTGGGCCCACGTCGCGGGATCGCGTTCATCCAGTCGCCAGGATTGTCCGTCACACCGGGAGCGTCCCTGGCGGCTGGTCACGCCTCGTCGGAGGTGGCGAGGCCGGCGAGGACGGCCCGGATGTCGGCCGCCACCTCGCTCACGACGGGCTCGCGCAGCACGGTGTCGTGGTCGCCGCCGACGGTGCGGAACGTCGCCTCGCCGGTCAGCAGCGGGTGCCAGGCCTCCGTGCGCCGCGGCGGCGAGGCGGCCGCCGTGTAGACGAGCGCCCGCCCGTTCCATGGCCTGGGCCGGTACAGCCTGGTCAGCAGCCGCGACTGGTTGTAGAAGACGTCGTACTGGTTCATGCCCTTGAACTGGACGACGCCGGCGAGGGGGAGCTGGGCGGCCTGCCTGGCCCGGCCGAGCAGGACCCGGGCCATGGTCGCGGCACGCGACGGGCCGCCCGTGGCCAGCCCGTCCACCTGGTCCAGCGCGGAGACCGGATACGGACCCGTGGTCGGGCCGCCCGGAAGCTGGGAGGGCAGCACTCCGCCGGCGAAGACGCCCGCGGACATGTCGGGCAGAAAGCTGTCGATGAGGACGAGCAGGCCGACGTGGTGGCCGGCCTCGGTGAGCAGCCTCGCGGTCTCGAAGGCGACGAGGCCGCCGAACGAGTGGCCCACGAGGTTGTAGGGGCCGGCGGGCTGGACCAGGCGCAGGGTGCGGGCGTGGCGGCGGGCCGCCGTGTGGATCGACCAGTCGGGGAGGCCGCGGTATTCGAGGCCGTGGGCCTGGACGCCGTAGACGGGGCGGTCGCCGTCGAAGTGGCGGGCGAAGCCAAGCACTCCGACGGCGAGGCCGCCGGCGCCGCAGAAGAAGAACAGCGGCCGGCCGCCGCCGGTGGTGCGCAGTGGGACGACGGTGGGGTGGCGTAGGACGTCGGCGCCGGCGTTTCGAAGCCGGGTGGTGAACTCGGCGACGGTCGGGGCGTCGGCGACGGTCGAGGTGGGAAGCCTGACGCCGAGCTCGTCGGCGACCCTGGCGAGGAGCTCCTCGGCGATGAGGGAGTCGCCGCCGAGCTCGACGAAGTCGTCGTGGACGCCGACGTCGTCGAGGTGCAGGGCGACGGCCCACACGCTGGCGACGGCCTCCTCCCACTGGTCGCGGGGCGGGTCCTGGCCCGGGCACGGACCGGCGGGGGCCGGGGGCAGCTTCAGCCGGTCGATCTTGCTGCGGTCGGTCCTCGGCAGGGCCGCGACCAGCATGACGGTGGCCGGCACCATGTAGGAGGGCAGCTTGGCCCGTAGCAGGCGCCTGATCGACGCCGGTGAGACCCGGGCGCCGGCCGCGGGAACGACGTAGGCGACCAAGCGGGTCCGTTCCGGGGCGGCGTCGGCCACGACGACGGCCTCGAGCACGTCCGGGCTCGCCAGCAGGGCGGACTCGATCTCGATCGGTTCGACGAGGTAGCCGCGGATCTTCACGGCCGCGTCGTTGCGGCCGACAACCGTGAGCTGACCGCCGGCGTCGACGCGTCCGAGGTCCCCGGTGCGGTAGGTCGGCGTGCCGTCCGGCTCGACATCGAAGCGCGACGCAATCGCTTCTGGCGCACGCCAATAACTGCCCGTGATGAAGTGGCCCGTCACGACGATCTCGCCTGTCTTGCCCAGCGGCATCTCGGCCCCGTCCGGCGAGACCACCCGGACCCGGACGTCGACCACCGGCCGCCCGGCCGGCATCACACCGTCGGGGAGGACCTCGTCCGGCCAGATCGGGTCGCAGGTCGTCGTGCCGAGCTCCGAGGCACCGTAGGAGACCAGGAACGCCGCGGTCGTCGGTATGTGGTGGCGGGCCAGTTCGATGTCGCGGGCGTAGATCGGCTCGCCGACCGACATGACGAACCGAAGGCTGTCGAGCACCTCGTCCGGATCGAGGCAGCCGAACACGGTCCGGATCAGTACCGGGGTGGCGACGAGGCCGGCCGGCCGGATCGCGCGCAGCCAGTCGGCCAGGTCGCGGACACCGCGGACCCGGGGGTCGTACATCTCGATGGTGGCGCCGAAGACGAGGGGGCCGACCGTCCGGTTCATGCCCGAGATGAAGGAATACGGCAGGAAGAGCGGCAGGCGGTCGCCCGGACCCGGCTGCATCACGCCCTTCACCTGGATGGCGTAGTGCTGACCCAGCAGGGCGCGGTGGTGCCACACGACGCCCTTCGGCACTCCGGTCGACCCGGAGGTGAAGATGAGCACCGCCGGATCGGTGTCGGCCCGGCGCGGCGCCCTCGACGCGACCCGCTCGGCGAGCGCCGAGGACCAGGCGGCGGCGGGCCTGTCACCGACGTCGACGGTGGCCACGATCCCTGTCAGCGCGGCGGCGGTGCCCGCCTCGGCGGAGCCAGGCGGCCCGGTGACGCACACCGAGGCCCCCGCCAGTCCCGCGACCTGGGCGAGGCGGTCCGGGGGATACATCCTGTCGAGGGGCACGCAGGGCCGGCCGCTCGCGATGACACCCAGGACGGCGGCGATCCCGCTCGCGTCGTGGGGCAGCAGCACCGCGACGGGCGCGTCCGGGTCGGCCGCGGCGGGTTCCCGTAGGACGCGGTCGGCGACGACGTCCGCCCAGGCGACGAGCTGGGCGTAGGTGACGGCGCGGTGTTCGTCGCGAACGGCAACCAGGTCGGGGCAGACCGCGGCGACGGTGCGGATCCGGTCCACGAGGTTGCCGAACCGGTCGTCGGGGTGCAGTGGCGGCACCGGCGTAGCCCGGGTGGCCTGGCCTTTCCACACGTCAGCCCGGTCCATGGGCCCAGGGACTATCGGTGCTGCCATGACGCCTCCCGGGCGGGCTTCGGTATGAGAGCCATGACCGTGTGCTCAGGTCCATCTCGGATTTAACACGAAAGGCTCTGCCGCCTGCCAACCGCGTCGATGTCAGGTCATTGGCCTACGTCCGGTTGCCTTAAGCGTCCGGCCGTCCATATCGCCGGTCGACACTGACGTAAGTGTATGGTTACGTGGGCGAATGGAGATGTCGCGGCCGGTGGCGTTTGATCTCGGTTGTGCCTCTGTTTGTGGCGGATCCGTGTAACACAATCTAGCAGTGACTGCCTTTGGCTTGACACGGGGAGAACCCTTTGCCACGATGACCACCCGGTCCAACGCGCCGATGCTGGCGACCTGCTGTCGGTGGTTGTGCCGTCACCGGAACATAGGCCCGGGGCTGGGCGGGTGATGCCGCCTCCGTGAACGCGCCTGTCGACGTTCCAAGTGCGAACTTTCGATGATGGTGTACCGGGGAAGGCCGACCGGGGACACGTCCGCTGAATCCCGGTCCTCGCGCGTTCAGGGCGCTTGACCGCCCATTCGCGGCCGGCAGGAGCCGCCGGCCGCGGGGCAACACGCGCCGGCCCGACGCGGCCCGGTGCCGCGAACCAGCTGGTGCTTGCGGGCGACGGCGAGAACACGGCCACTTTTACGTCATGGACCAGGACTACGTCACCGGCACCGTCCACCTGGTGGACGGCGGCACCGCCGCGGCCTGACGGCGCCCGTGGCCAGGCCTCGTCCTCGTGGGCCGCGGGGCGCCTTCTCGACCGTCACCTCAGTACGGGTCATACACGAGTACGGGTCATCCACGCCCATCGTCGGCCGCCGGCGGAGCATTCGTCTCGTCCGCGTGGGTGGTGGCGGCGCCGCGGCTCATCGCGAGCACGGCGTCGCGGCGAGGCAGCGCGCCGAAGGGCGAACCGCCGGTCGGTTCCGGGGCGCCGAAGATCCAGGTGGGCCCGTCCGGGAGGTGGTCGAGTGCCTGGCGGGCCACGTCCTCGGGGTCGGCGAGGTCGCCGTATGGCTCGCCCTTGGCGTCGAACACCCGGCGCATCGACGGTGTGTCGGTCCTGCCGAGGACGAGGCTCAGGACGTCGACCCCGCCAGAGCGCCATTCCGCCCACAGAGCCTCGGCCAGGATGAGGTCGAACGCCTTGGTGGCTCCATAGGTGGCGAGCGTGGCGCCGCCGGCCCAGGCCGCGCCCGAGGTCACGAGCACGACGCCTCCCCGCCCGCGCGTGACCATCGGCCCGCCGAAGCGGTAGGCGGCCTCGAGCACGCTGTCGCAGTTGCGGTGGATCAGCTTCAGGTGGGTGTCGAGGTCCTTGTCGAGGAAGGGCATGCTGAAGTCGTCGCCGCCGGCGTTGTAGACGAACAGCCCCACCTCGACGTCGGACGTCGCGGTCGCGAGCTCCGCCAGCGCGCCCGGGGCGCTGAGATCGAGCGCGACGGTGCGGACCTCGACGCCGTGCTTGCCGCGGATCTCGTCGGCGAACGCTTCCAACACGGGAATCCGCCGCGCCACCAGCACGACGTTCAGTCCCCTGGCAGCCATCTCGTGGGCGAACGCGGCCCCGACTCCATCGGACCCGCCGGCCACGATGCCCCAGGGCCCGTACTTGTTGTTCGTCGCGGCGTCAGTCATCGTGTCTCCTCGTCTCTCGGGGCCAGCGGCCCCGATGGGTCTGCACCGGTCTGTGGTCCGCGGCCCGGCCGGCGGACGCCAGGGCCAGGAGGCCACGTGCCCCTTCAACTGGACTGGATCGCGGCGACGAAGCGCCGCGCCACCTCGACGAGTTCCTTTCCGGGGGCGTTGCCGAGGACGTCCGCCATCAGCGTGACGTCCTTGGTGAGCGTCAGGTTGGCGGGCGAGGCCGCGAGGCCCGCGACGGAGCCGGCGCGCAGCCGCACTCCGGAGGCCACGCACGCCGAGCTGCTCGTCGCCAGGACCGCCGCGAGGCCGGCGGGGTCGACGCCGAGCGATTCCCCCGCCTTCATCGCGTCGTCCGCGAGGGCGATCTGCGCGGAGAACATCGTGTTGTTGATGAGTTTCGCGTGCGATCCGGCCCCGATCCCGCCGAGATGCACGACATGGTTGGACAGCGTCGACGTCAGGCCGGCGACGTCGGCGAGAGCCGAGGCGTCGCCGCCGACCATGATGGTCAGCTCGCCGGTCAGAGCCCGTGGGGCGCCGCCGCTCACCGGCGCGTCGAGGACACGCAGGCCATGTTTCGCCGCCCGCTCGGCGATTTTCCGGATCTGCGCGGGCGCCACCGTGCTGTGCACGAGCACCACCGATCCGGGTTCGAGTGTTTCCGCCAGGCCGTCCGAGCCGAACAGCACCTCCTCCACACCCGCCGCGTCGAAGACACAGATGCCGACGGCCTCGACCGCCGTGCCCATCTCGGCCGGTGTCGCCGCGATGGTGGCGCCGGTGCCCGCGAACGGTTCCAGCGACGCCGGCCGCCGGGCATAGAGGGTGAGGTCGTGGCCCTCGGCCTGGATCCGCTGCGCCATCGGCAGGCCCATGCTGCCGAGCCCAATGAAGCCAACCTTCACAATGCCCTCCTCGTGGTAGCTCTCAACGTCGCGTCGCGCGGACCGGGACGGCCCGGATCCTCTCGGCCACGGTCAGGGCGTGGTGCCGGGTGCGCTCGGCGGGCGGAGCACCTTCTTCTCGACGGCGTCCGACGACAGGACCGTCCCGATGATTCCGAGGTCGGCGCCGGCGCCGCGGGCGACCTCGCGCACCACGGTGATGTCCTTGAGCATCAGGTCGCCGATGCGGCCGGCGACGGCGTCGACGGAGCCACCGCTGGCGACGACGCCGAGGCCGCGGCTGGCGCCGCTGCCGTGCTGCAGGGCCGCGAGGATCGCCTGCTCCTCGATCCCGAGCGAGCCCGCGAGGCGCACCGCGTCGATCGCCAGCCCCACCTGCGCCACGAACAGCGCGTTGTTCACGAGCTTGACCCGCTGGCCGTTGCCGAGCTGCCCGACGAACATGACGGGCGACGCGAACGCGGCGAGGACCGGGCGCATCCGGTCCAGCAGGGCCTCGTCGCCGCCGACCCACAGGGTGAGCCTGCCCGCGGCGATGTCGTGCGGGCCGCCCGAGAGTGCGGCGTCGAGCACCCCGACCCCGTGGCCGGATCCCGCCTCGGCGAGCAGCCGGGCGGTCGCGGGGTCGGACGTCGTGTGCTGGACGAGCGTCGCGCCCGGCTTCATGGCCGCGATGGCGCCCTGAGGGCCGAGGCACACCGAACGGACCTGCTCGTCCTTCAGTACGACGACGAACACCGCGTCGGCGTCGCGGACCGTCGCCGGCACCGTCGCGGCCCAGGTCAGCCCGTCGGCCTCGGCCGCCGCCCTGGCCTCCGGGCGGCGCACCAGGACGGTGACGTCGTGGCCCGCGGCCCTCAGCTGGTCGAGTATCGGCCGGCCCATGCGGCCCGGCCCGACGAAACCGATCTTCATTGATCCTCCAGACGGCGTGCTGTCCGCACCGTGCGGCCGCGGCTCAGGCCGACGCGCGGCCAGCGGCGGCAGCGGTCGAGGTCGAGGCCGGCGGTTCCGGCTGCGCGGGTGGCGCCAGCATCTCGCGGTGTTCGGGGGTGCCGTCGAGGTTGGCGTTGACCCGCTCGCTGATGCGCCAGCCCTGGGCGGTGCGCACCCAGCGCCAGGTGTTCGCGGAGACCCGGGCGACCCAGAACCGGTCGGCGTCGGCGTCCCAGCGGATGTTGAGCGCGTAGCTGCGGCCGGTCGCCTCGTCGCCGTCGACCACGATGTGCGGCACCGTCAGGACGTGGCCGCAGCCGTTGCGGATCAGGCTCTGGTGGCCGCCGTTGACCATGTCGACGATGTCGCCCCGACCCCGCATCCGCAGCTGGGGGACGGCGTCGAAGGTGCCGTCCTCCGTCCAGAGCGCCGCGGTGGCCTGCGCCGAACCGCTGTCGACGGCGGGCCCGTACTGGGCGACAAGCTGCATGATCTCGACCTGGTCCTCGAGGGCGTGGACCCTGGCCGCCAGCTTCTCGACCACGGCACGAAGCTCGTCGATCTCACTCATACGCGGTAGCCCTTTCCGGACGGACGCTGGACGCGCGCTCCGCGACCGGCGCGGGCCGCGGCGGCGAACTCGGTCGCGCGATGGCTGCTGGTGCCGCCGGCCCCGGTGCGCCGAACTCAGCTCGGGGACGACGGTTCGGTTCGGGGACGACGGTTCGGTTCGGGGACGACAGAGCCTGGTTCAGGGGACTACGACGATGCGTACCGGCCCGTTGGCGTCGCGCGACGCGGCGAGCGCGTCGCCGACCCCGTCGAGCCCGACGGTCCGGCCAAGCATCGGCGTGACGTCGAGGCTGCCGGAGCAGACCGCCTCGAAGGCCTCGTCCCAGTGCCGCATCGACGGGCCGCCGCCGAACTGGATGTTCAGGCCCTTCCGCTTGGCGGTCAGGGTGTGCAGGCGGTCGCCCTCAGGCGGGCCGCCGACGGAGAGGATCCGGGTGCCACGCTCGCAGCCCTTGATGATCGAGTCGAGAACTCCGGGGATGCCGACGCACTCGAACACGACGCAGCCAGGCAGGCTGGCCAGCGCCAGCACCTCCTTCATCGACTCGGCCGACCCGTAGGCCACGTCCCGCCAGGCCTGGAACGGGGAGATCTCGGCGGGATCGACGACCACGTCGGCGCCCATCGCCAGCGCCGTCTCCCGCCGCGACGCCACGAAGTCGACCGCGATGATCGGGCCCACCCCCAGCCGCTTCAACTGCGCGATCGCCGACAGGGCGATCGCGCCGCAGCCGATGACGAGCGGCACCTCCTTCGCCGTCACCGCGGCACGGGACGCCGCCGACCATCCCACCGAGATCGCGTCGGCGACGCACACGACCTCGCTCGGGAGGTCCGACGCCGCGACCCGGGTGATCGCCTCGTCCAGCAGGAGGTACTCGCCGAACCCGCCGGGCGTCTCGGGATTCTGCCCGATGATCTTGCGGCCGGCCGCGGTGGAGAGCACTGGCAGCGAGCTCACCCGCGTCCCGACAGGGATCCGCCGCTCGGTGCCGGGACCGTAGTCGACGACCTCGGCGCAGTACTCGTGGCCCATCACGATGTCGACATCCGGATCGTAGGTCGACATCCCGCTGTCGTCGTCGGCCCCCGCTTCCAGGTGATCCATGTAGTGGAGGTCCGACGCGCAGATCCCGCACGCCAGTGACCGGACAAGGAGCTGCCCGCGTGCCGGCACCGGGTCGTCGATGACGCGCGCCTCGACCGTTCCGCCTCGCAGCACAGCGGCTCGCATCGGCCTCTCCCTCGGGTTCGCGGCCAGGACACATCCCCGTCACGCGACTGTAGCGGCGACCCGCCAGTTACAGAAGTATCTGTCCTGAAACTTTATAGAAGATCTTGTCCTGAAACTCGATGACGGAGGTGCCTTGCGGAGCTGGCGCCCCATAAGATCGCTGACATGGCAGACGCTGATCCGGCAGAGCCTCCCCGCCGCCGCCCGGGGCGCCCGCGCGACAGGAGCATCGATGAACGGGCACTCGCGGCCACGCGCGAGCTGCTCGTGCGGCGCGGCTTCGACGCGACGACGATCCACGCGGTCGCCGCGCACTCCGGCGTCCACGCCTCCGCCCTGTACCGCCGCTGGGGGTCGCGGATCGAGCTGATCGAGGAGGCCACGTTCCCCGGCCTCAGCCCGCTCAGCGTCCAGCCGACCGGCGACCTGCGCCGCGACCTGCGCCGCTTCGTGCGCGCCTACGTGGCCGCGTTCGACGCGCCCGCGGCCCGCGCCGCCGCGGCCGGCCTGCTCGCGCACCACCAGACCGTGAGCCGGCAGCGCCCGCCCGAGTTCTACCTGCGGGTCTCGGCACGGCCGCAGTTCCAGGACATCCTGTGCGCCGCGCCGCCTGGGAGCGTCGACCCCGCGGTGAACCCGGACGACGTGTTCGACATGCTCCTCGGCGCCATCCTGACCCGCACGCTGCTGGCCACCGTGACCGCCCGACGCCGCCCCATCGAGCGCACCGTCGAGATGATCCTCCGGCTGTTGCAACCCCAGGCCAGCCAGAGCACTCTTGAACCCGGCGGCCAGCCCGCGTGACGCCGGCCAGCGAGTCCCGCACCGTCCACCTGGTGGATGGGGGCACCACCGCGAGCTGACGGCGCGGGTCGCCGGCCTGATCCACGGGCCGTCGACAACCGTCGACAACCCGCGAAGCATCGGCCATTGCTGTTCGGCGGCGATCGAAGCTCAACCTGTTGGACTATGTCGCGGTGGACGCGAACGGGGAGCCCGTGGTCAGTCAGCCGCCGGTGTGTGACCGGCCGACGTGGCTGCGGATGGTCCGCGAGCTGGAAGCGCGGAGCACGACGAAGACGACCACGCGGCAGCCCTGGGGCGCGCATGGCTGGCTGCTGACCGGGCTGATCCACTGCGGCACCTGTAATGGCCGGCTGTACGGGCACGAGGCGCAGCACGCGCGGGTGGACGGGACCGTGGTCCGCCGGTACGCCTACCAGTGCCAGGCCAACCGCCGCCACGGCGCGGGAACCTGCATACAGCCGTCCCGAGTGCAGGCCGAGCAGGCCGAGACGTTCGTGACGGGCTGGCTGTTCGCGTTCCTGACCGACGACCGGTTGGCCAAGGTCCGTGCGGAGCAGGCCGCCCGCCAGGCCGCCACCCCCACCAGCGGTCTGTTGGCCGAGTTGGACGAGGCCCGCGCCGAACGCGACACCCTGATCGCCCAGCAGGACAGCGGGATCTACAAGGGCAAGATGGTTGCCGTCCTGCTCGGCATGATCGCCGACGTCCAGGAGCGTATCGAGAAGCTGGAAGCCAGCTCGACACCGCCACCGTTGTCGAGGGCCTTCCGGTCGCCTCCCATGCCGACCTTGCACGCCAGTGGCCGGACATGACCCTGGCGCAGCGGCGACGCCTGCTGGCCCGGGTGATCGACCGCATCGACACCTTGACCGACCAGCAGGCATCGGTGGAGGACCGCGTGGTTGTCAGGCCGCATCCGCAGCTTGGACCGGCCGACTAACACCGTCGATCATCGCGACCACATCCGCGCCACTTCATCCGGCAACGGCCCCGCCGCAACCGCAGCCCGACGCCCCGCCAGCCAGCCCGCCACATAATCCGCCCGCGCCGAGGCAGGCACCCAGGTCGGAACCGTCACCTGCACGCCGTCCGGTTCCGCGGAACCGAGCCCCGCCGCCGCTACGCCGCTCGCACCGTACTGACGGCCCGTTTCGGATCCTGCCGGGAGGCGGTCCCACCCCGCCCACCCCCACCGGTCGCGCGCAGTCCTCCTCGACCGCCACAGCAGGGAAGGACGACGAGGCGGAGCCTGCAGTACCCGTCCTCTCGACGGCCACGTGCCCCGCCAGGTCCGCTGTGCTGCTCGTTTCTTCGTGGTCGTCGAAGGGCAGCGCGATCTGTCCGGCCAACGGTCCAGATCCGCGCCGCCTGGTCACGGCCCCGCCCCGGACGCATCCTCAGCTCCACCCGGATCACGGCCGCGTCCGGTGTAGCGCCACTGCCCGACGATCAGGGTCCCGGGGTCGCCGTCGGGACGGCCGAACTCGTCAAGCACCACCGGCCCGTCATCGCCGTCCTGGCCGAGGGGACGGCCTGACAGCGCGGCGGACAGCAGCCTCGCCCACCGGCATCGTACTGAGCGCACCGCGCCGAACGTCGTGGAGTATCGCCGTGACTTCGACAACCAGTGCCCACCGAAGCCCCAGCTGTGCGACCAGCGGATCAGCCCCGACGTACGCCCCGCTGGACGGGCCGCCGCCGCGTCGAGCGCTTCCGTGAACGCACGATCCGCGCCCAGGCGCCAGCAGGTCTCGACGAGCCGCCGCGCGTGATCGCGCAACCCGAGGCGGGCTAGCTTGCGCAGCGAGCGCACCGGCGCATCCAACGCCCCGGAATCGGTGACGGACTTCGTGAGGTACTTCGCCAGGTAGTTCCCGACCTTCACCGCATCGGTATCGGACCCGAGCCGGACCCGGCGGATATCAACCTGATCACCCCAGCGCACCGCCCACCCGTCCGCCAACGGCGCTGCTGGCAGAGCGCCCGACGCGTCGAGCAGCGCGACCGTCGCCGGGTCCGGCGCGGCCACCGATACCGACGTCAGCACCGCCCGCAGGCACTCCGCGACCAGATCCCCGCCCGCCCATTCCGGCGGGGCGACCAGGTCTCCGGACGGGTCGCGGCCGTCGATCCGGATCACGACGTGCAGATGGACCAGGCCCCGACGTTGCATTTCGGCGACCTTGACGAAACTGACCCGCACCTGACGGCGCAGTCCAGCGACGGGCAGCCCGACGGCCGAGGCCACGCGGATTCGAGCCGGTCACGGGTCGCCTTCCACAGCGCCGGCACCATCGCGTTCCAGACCACAGCCCGGCCGTAGTCGAAACAGGCCGGGCACAGCGGCTCACCAAGACGACGATCATCGGCGCTGTGCCGCAGGTGGCAGGACAGCGCCCGGCCGTGCTCGCATGTTCCCCGGCGCTGCCGACACACCCGACCCTCGGCACCATTGCCAGCCCGGCGGGAATGCACCGGCCCGAACGAGGGAGCGGTCAAGGTCACGAACCACGCCGGAGCACCGGCTACCGGTCCCGTCGCTGCCGCTGTCCAGGCCGCGTACGACGATGCGGCGCGCGTCGCGTTGGTAGAGCTTCGAGCAGTCCGGGCAGGCCGACGCCCGCCGGTTGTTACACCGCACATGCACCACCGGCGGCGCTGACACCCGGCGGACATCGCCTGTTGCGAGGTCTACGTGGTCTGAGCGGCCCGCGAGCCGGACCGGCCGGCTACACCCAGCCGCCGCCGGCGGACGTTCCTGCGCCATGGGAAGCGTGCCTCCACCCCGGGAAGCAGGCCCGACCGCGCACCCCACCACCCCTGCCACAGCCGGCGAACCGGCCCGGCACGAGGCATGGCAAGAAGAACGGGCGCAGGCGGGACCTGCAAGCCACCCGCCGAAGCGGGGCGCGCCCGGGATACCCACCGCTCGTGCACGCGGAGGTCACACCAGACGCCAAGGTGGTGGCACCGAAGCCCCAGACCCGAACCGCTCACGCGGTCCGCTCCCATGGCCGACTTCCCTCAGTGGCGACACCCGTCCATACGTGGTTTGAGTCAACAGTGTGGAGACACCGAACTCAGTGACCAAGAGCAACCTTACCCAGCGCGTAGCCGAGGCAAACATAGGAAAACGAAGGCATAGGACCAAAGACCCGCGCCTCATGCGTCCATCGCCGTACATCGGAGCTAACGAGGCTCACCGCCGACCCGTGCCAGTGGTCAGGCCGGCACCGCCACCGGCCACCCGACCACCGGCCCCAGACGCGTCAGCCAGGCCGCAACATCAGGCGTCTCGCTGATCTCCCAGACCACTCGGTACTGGGCACCACTGCGGGCATGGACCGTGACTGGGTGCGGCACGATCACTCCGCCCGACTCCCAGGCACACCGCGGCCGGACCGCGCACAACGCCACCGGCACCGACCCGGCCCCCACCGCAAGCCGCTGTTCGACCAGGAGCCGGCCGACGGCCAGCGCCAACACCGAACAGGCAGGCGACACCAGCGGCGGACAGGCCACTACCACCCGCGCCGCACCTCTCGCCGCCAGCCGCAGCGCCGCGCCATCCGCCGGGAACCGGCCCGAAGGCACGAAATCCGGCCACGGATAGGCGTCCAACAGCACCCCGCCCTGACGAGGCAGCCGCACCGGCCCCAGTTCCACCGGCACCGGACCCAGCTCGCCGCCGTCCAGTTCCACTCTTATGACCGTCACCGGCACCCCCAAGGCTCCGGCACGTTTGAAGTTTGACCGGTAGGTCTGGTCTGTCGGGTTGGGGGCGTCGGGCCTGGTGGCGGGTGGTTTGCGGGGGCGGACAC
>NZ_MBLO01000008.1 GCF_001854805.1 Pseudofrankia coriaricola | reverse complement strand
CCTCTCCTGGAGTCAACTGCTGCGACGGTATTTCCACGAAAAATGGACAGTCGCAGCGGACGGGGTCACGATGTTCGACTGCGCCACGACACCGATCACGCGGTATCGCTACCGTGGCGCGCGTATCCCGACACCCTGGTCATCTGTCGTTGCTTGACCCGACGGCATGAGCCTGTGGAGAGCCGGATGTCGCGAGAGTGACAAGTCCGGTTCGGAGAGGCGGGCCGGGGAAACGGGCTGGCCGCAAGGCCAGCACCGCGCCCCGGTCCGACCTCTGCTCGCTACGGTCCGGGGAAGCTGACCTTTCCCCGGTAAGCCGACCGCAAGGGGGGCCGAATCCCGTGGCGGGACAGGATGGCTCGAGAAGCGAACGGCGGCACGCCGAAAGGCGACAGGAAAGCGGGCACGCATGGCTGGACCTCCACCCGGCCGTGTCCGTATAACTGGCCGCATACCAGGCCTGGTGCCTGGGTCCGAAAGGAAGCTGACGCGAGCCGGGTAGCCCTTTGAACGAGTCGATGCCCACGAACCGCCCCAATCCGAGGAGCATGTTAGGCGCCATGGAACAGGACATGACCACCACCGCCGTCGACATGGCGGCGGCCGGCGTGTCCCACGCCCTGGTGAACGGATCCGAGGAGCCACTCGACTGGGACGCCATTGACTGGCGGGCCGAGGAGAGCAAGGTACGGCGGCTACGGCAGAGGATCTTCAAGGCGACGCAGGCAGGCGACTGGAAACAGGCTCGCAACCTGCAGAAGCTCACTGCGCCACGAGGCGCTTGGTCGTATGCCCGGCTCAGCCGGGAGGAACTCGAAGGGAGGTTCCTGGGTCCGATGGCTAACCTCGGCCTGAAAGGAGCTGGGGGACAACAGCATGCCAGAAAACCGACGGCCGTGTCCAGGCGTAAGGAGCGGCGCGTCGGGGGACCCGCGCGATATGGCCAAAGCTGGATTGCCTGTACCACAATCTCCAGAAGGTGCAACTGCACGCCCGCCGGAAAGACGCCTGAAACCGGCGCCGGCCCTGCACCGGCATCATTAGCTGGTCGGTGCAACCTTCGGGGCGCGGAGCGATGCCCAGTGAGGGTATTCAAGGAGATGAGTGTGGGGCCTAAGTCGCGCTATCACGTACGACCAGGACGAACGTGGGATCACCTAAGGGGCGCGAGCCCTACGGTGACACAGGCCTCATAGTAGTCGCAGGAGTAACGACCTGCCAAGGAGGACGGGAAGGCCGTCCGCAGGGCCAAGGAGGCCAGGTGACCGGACACTTGACGGCCGGGAGGTATGCGTAATGCAGAGCGCCGAAACGGTACTGGGTGTCCTCCGTGAACGCGGTAGGCGTGGCCTGCCGTGCAATGAGCTATACCGGCAGCTGTTCAACCCGCAGATGTACGAACGGGCCTACGGCCGCATCTACTCCAACAAGGGGGCGATGACGGCAGGGGCCGATGGGGAAACCGCGGACGGCATGTCGCTGGTGAAGATTGGTCGCATCATCGATGCGGTGCGCCACGAGCGCTACCGGTTCAAACCAGCACGGCGGGTCTACATCCCGAAGAAGAACACCGGGGAGAAAAGGCCTCTGGGCCTGCCCTGTCATCGCCGACCGTGCCCAGCAGCAGCGGGTGCGTAACGCGTTGGAACCCGAGTGGGAGGCTCGGCTGGACGCCCGACAGTACGGCTTCCGACCGGGCCGCGGCTGCCACGACGCGATCGAAATGATCTGGAACGTTGCACGCGGGAGAAACACCCGCACCTGGATCCTGGACGCGGACCTGGAAGCCGCATTCGACCGACTCGACCACAACCACCTACTCGAAAGGCTCGCAGGTTTCCCCGCGAGGGAACAGATCCGAGCCTGGTTGAAGGCCGGTGTGGTCGACAAGGGCCGGTACACCCCGACCAGGCAAGGCTCTCCACAAGGCGGGGTCATTTCACCGTTGCTCTTGAACATAGCGCTCCAGGGCATCGAGGAAGCCGCCGGAACCAGGTATAAAAGAAACGGAGTAACGCAACGGGGAACCCCTGCCGTGATCGTCTACGCGGACGATCTGGTGGCCCTGTGCCACAGCCGCGAGCAGGCCGACCTGGTCCGGGCACGACTCACAGCATGGCTGGCGCCGAAAGGTCTCCGCTTCAACCCGGCGAAGACCCGCATCGTCACCATTGAAGACGGGTTCGACTTCCTGTCCTTCAACGTCCGGCGATACCACACCGCCGACGGCCCGAAACTGCTGATCAAACCCAGCAAGGAGTCGCTGGTCACCATCCGGCGGCGGCTGAAGGCAGAGATCCGCGCTCTGCGCGGCCATTCGGCAGCGGACGTGGTCCACCGCCTCAACCCGATCATCCGGGGACAAGCGGCCTACTACCGCAGCGGAGTGTCGAAGGTGGCGTTCGCCGCCCTCGACCACTGGCTCTGGAACCGGCTCCACAGCTGGGCCCGCCGCCAGCACCAGCGGAAAAACCGCAGGTGGGTCGCGCGACGCTACTTCGGCCGCCACCACCCGTCCAGGAACGACAAGTGGATCTTCGGCGACCCGAAAACCGGCGCCTACCTCCACCGATACTCCTGGACCCCGATCGTCCGGCACGTCCCCGTCGCGGGCCGGTCGTCTCCTGATGACCCCGCCCTGACCCGGTACTGGGCCAACCGGCACAGCCGGCACAACCGCCGGCACCCGCCACTGGCCCCGACCACCGGGCGCGCCCTGCGCGCCCAAACAGGGCGATGCGCCCGCTGCGGGGACCATCTGCTCCACCCCGGGGACCCGCCCGACTCCCTCCACCAGTGGGAGACGTGGTTCCGCGCTGCCCGCACCGCGATCACCCAAACGGCGATCCCGGCGCCCGGCGCCCCCGACCAGGCCGGCGATCGACACCGCCTCGTACACGCCAGCTGCCACCGCCGACATCCAGCCGGCCAGACAGCCGACACGGACAGCAATCTGTAGGGCCTGCCCGCCCACGCGGGCCGCCTGAGCCCGGTGCCGCGACGAGTGGCACGCCGGGTTCTGAGGGGGGCCAGGCGCAGCAATGCGCCTGGCCTACCCGACGAGACGGTGGCTTCATACTGCCCGGACGGTAGGGACGTGGAGACCGTGTTCCCGACCGTGGAGGCTAATCTTCCCGTCCCGTACGGGAATGTCGGGGTCGACACGGGGCAAATGAGCGTGTCCGGGTCTAGCCTGTTCGTTGCCGGTCTGTAGCGGGAGGGCGGTCCACGGATGGGGCGCAACATCGTGGTCTGCGCGGACGGGACCGGCAACACGTTCGACAGTCGACCGACGAACGTGACGGCCCTGATCGGGTGCATCGTCCTCGATGTCAGCCGTCAGTTGGTCGTCTATGACCAGGGGATCGGGACGACCACCCGGACGAGCCAGGTCGATCTGCTCAGGCAGTCCACGGCGGAGCGCAAGGCATTCCAGGTGTTGCCTGCTCCAGACGGCGCGGGAGCCTTGGGGTGGGCGAGGAAGGGACGCGGGCTGGTCACCGGGTACGGTTTGAAGGAGAACGTGGGGCAGATGTATCTCGCCCTGGCGGAGTGTTACCAGCCTGGGGATCGTGTCTTCCTTTTCGGTTTCAGCCGTGGCGCTTTCACCGTGCGCGCTCTCGCTGGCCTGCTCTACCGGTGCCACCTGCCACGGTCGAACTCCGGGGATCTCGCTGCTAGCTTCGACCGGGCGTGGAAGGCGTTCCTGCCGGTCGAGGACAAGGACATTCCCGTGGCCGAGGTCCAGGCTCTGCGCCGGGAACACCGCCCGTGTCCGGTGCACTTCCTTGGTCTGTGGGACACGGTCAAGTCTTATGGCGGTCTCAATCCCGTCATCCTTCCGCACCTTCGACACAACCCGATCGTTGCCCACGTGCGGCACGCCCTGGCCCTGGACGAGCGACGTGCCTGGTTCAAACCAACCACCTGGGGACGGCTGGACAGTGACCTCGACGCAGCTATGTCTCGTCTCAAACCCGAGGACGCCGAAGCGATCCGTCAGCAGGATGTCTGCGAGATCTGGTTCACCGGGTGCCACAGCGACGTCGGCGGAGGCGGCCCGAGGGCCGCCCGGACGGCTCGCATCGCGCTGCGCTGGATGCTAGGTGAAGCCGCGAACGTCAATGAGGGCCTGATCCTCAACAAGGCCGGGGTAGCACTCTTGCACGAAGCGGACCCGCCTGGGCCACCGGTGGTGCACAAGTCATGGACCCGGACCTGGCGGGCCGTCGAGCGAATCCCTCGTGGAGAGATCGACAACAGCGGACTATGGCCCGTCAAGGTGCCCCACCGAGGCAGCGACGGAGCACGCGACCCCCACCGTTCCAGGCGCAGTGGTGTCGTGCTCGTCCACACCACCGTCGGCGCCCGGCACTCCATCCCCGGCTCGGTCGAAACCCGCGCGACCCAGGGGCCGCCATGAGACCAATGCCGGCCAGCGACAAGGTGGCGTTGGTGGGTCGACCGCGACCCGGCTGGCCGGAGATCGCGAGCCCTGGAGCCGATGATTCCGAACCGTCTGCGTGGAGGCCCCTCCGGTGACGGCGGGCGCTGAGCAGGCGTCGTCCCCTTCTGCGGTGCGCGATGGGGACGCGGGCAGGGCGGGCTTCGGGGCGCCGGGCATCTCGCTGCCGAAGGGTGGCGGGGCGATCCGCGGGATCGGCGAGAAGTTCGGCGCTAATCCCGCCGCCGGCACAGGGTCGATGACGGTGCCGGTCAGCCCGGGCCGCTCTGGCTTCGGTCCGCAGCTCGCGCTGTCGTATGACTCCGGCGCGGGCCAGGGGCGTGTTGAGGGTGCTCCGGGTACCGGTATCCCACAGCTGGGCCGTGTTGTCGTCGCTGGCGGTGGCCAGCAGCTTCCCGTCAGGACTGAATGCCACGGCGTTGACCTGGTCTGTGTGGCCAGAGAGGGTGGCCAGAGGGGGTGACGGCGACCGACTGATGGATGGTGCCTTCGACGCCTGTGGGTGTCAGAACTCGGCCACCGGCGTTGACCTGTTAGTTCCCGGGCCCAGCCGTGTGGATTCCCTCTGGCGCATTGTCGGCGAAGATGCCGTAGGGCGCGCCGCCGGCGGTGTAGCCGGCGACGAAGTACGGGTGGCCGTCGAGTGTTATCCATGAGTCGTCGTGGGGCCATTCGTCGTCGCGGCGTTCGGCTCGGCGGCGTGGGGTGGCTGCTGGGCGCTGTGCCCATCGGCGGGCGGTGTCCGGGAGTTCGACGCCGAGCGAGGTCAGGTCGTCGTAGGCGGTGTACCGGTCGACCCCGTACCGCCTGGCGTAGCCGCCGCACTCGCTGGCGTGCCGGGCCCGGCCGTGCACAAGGCACTGCGGGCCCTACGTCAGGAGAAGATCATCAAGACAGGCTACCGGCAGGTCACGGTCCTCGACCTGCCCGCGCTAAGGAAGGCAGCAGGCCTCTCCTAGCCAATCAACACCGCCACTTCCCACACATCAACACGGCGCCCGCTGCGTACGAGGCGCTGCTCGCTGATCGGCTGCGGGTGCTCCCTGACCACCCCGAACAACCTGGCCTCCTGGCAGGCGAGAAACTGAGGTGTCCGGTAACGAACGTTCACGAGACGCATAGATCCACAACACGTTTGCGCAGGTCGCCGGTGTAACGCATGCCGTATACGCGCCTATGTCACGTGCACTCCCATTCGCGTTACGCTCCGATCATGCGCGTCAGCTGCGGACCGGTCTCCACCGCGACCAGCACCCCGTCTCCGTCGTACCGCGAGGAGATCTGAATGGGGGCAGGCGACACCGCCCCAACGCTCGCAGACCTGATGACCGCTCGCGCTGGGTCGATCGCGTGACTGAGCAGCCGCTTGGGGCAGCCTTTGCACAGCTGGTCGCGTTCCTACGCGGCGGCCGGCTGACCGGGGTCGTTGCCGAACTGGAGCACGCTCTGGTGGGCACCGACACGGATGCCGCTGCGGCCGCAGCGGCGCACGCAGGACTGCAGCCGGAGCTGCTGGAGGCCGCGCTGCTTGTCCGGCACGGCCTCGGCCGGCTAAACGACCTCATCCATGCCACCGCGATCAGCCTCGCGCTGCCGAAGATCCTTGATCCGGGCGAACAGCTCACGAACAGGCCGTCGCTGCGTGTGGGGTGCAAGTCGACGGTCATGGGCCCTGAGCTGGGCGGACAGCCATCGGAGATCATGGTGAGTCATGGTGTCGACGGTGGTATTCCTGCTGATGCGCAGACTGCTCAGCGCGGCCGGCTTCGGTGGTCGGCCCGAAGAGAAGGACGTCGAGATCGCCGTCCTGCGCCATCAGTTGGCGGTGCTACGCCGTCAGGTCGCCCGGCCGCGATACACCCCAGCCGATCGGATGTTGCTGGCCACCCTTGCCCAGCTTCTCCCCCGGTCGCGCTGGTCGGCGTTCCTCGTCACCCCCGCCACCCTCCTGCGCTGGCACCGAGACCTGGTCCGCCGCCACTGGACCTACCCGCAGCAGCATCGTGGTCGCCGACTTGAGGACACGACCGTACAACTGGTGCTCCGCCTGGCCCGGGAGAATCCCCGCTGGGGCTACCTGCGGATCGTCGGGGAATGCCGCAAGCTGCAGATCCAGATATCGGCCACCTCGGTCCGCAACATCCTGCGCCGCCACGGCCTCGGTCCGGCGCCTCGCCGCGGCGCCGGTCCCAGCTGGTCGCAGTTCCTGCGCAGCCAGGCCCGAGGCGCGTTGGCCTGCGATTTCCTCACCATCGGACACCGTCACGATGGCCAGGCTGTACGTGCTCTTCTTCATCGGACTCGACCGCCGCCACGTCTGGCTCGCCGGCGTCACCGCCCCATCACCAGCATCACCCACCCCAACACCCCCACCCCACCGACCCCCACCCCCAGCAGCCCAGCACCACCCACATCCACCAGCCCAAGCCCGCAGACCGCGGCCTCGACACCAGCAGCATGATCACCACCGCGGTGCGCACAGGACGAACAGGACACCAGGCTCGGACCCTCGGCGAGGAAGACCAGCCAGGACCGGATCAAGGACCGAAGCTCGGAAGGCATGCCTCGGCCCTGCGCCTGGCCGGTGCGGGCGGGGTTGATCGTCGTAGACTGAGGCTCGTCGGTCGACGAAGGGAGGGCGGCACGATGACCCTGGACGAGATCCAGGCCTTCCGTCCGCGGCTTGCCGTCCTGTGTCGCAGATACGGGATCGCCGAGTTGGCGGTCTTCGGATCCGTAGCGCGTGGTTCCGCCGGTCCAACCAGCGACGTCGACATTCTCTACGTCCGAGCTCCGGGCAACGACCTCGGTATGTCCTATTTCGACCTGCAGGACGACCTGGAGAGGCTTTTCGGCAGACCTGTCGACCTGGTCGCGAAGGACGGGCTGCACCGGGTGATCCGGGACGAGGTACTGCACGACGCCCAGGTCCTGTATGCGGCGTGACGAGCTCTACCTCGCCGATCTCGTAGACAACGTGCGCGCTGTCCAGGACTACCTCGTAGACGTGACCCGGGAGCGCTGGGACACCGACCGCGTCCTGCGTGACGCTGTGCTGTATCGGATGCTGCTCCTCGGCGAGATCGCCAGCTCGCTACCGGATGACCTGCGCGACCGGTATCCCGACGTGGCCTGGCGGCAGATCCGTGCGTTCAGGAACCTCGCGATCCATCGATACTTCGGCGTCGACTGGGCCGTGGTCTGGAAAATCGCTCACGAAGAGCCGCCCATCCTTGAAGCGCAGATACTGACGATTATCCGCAACGAGTATCCCGGTCTCGCACAGACTCTCTCGCTGGTCGCGCCCCCGAACGCCGAGCCCGGTCAGGCGCCCGAGCCGCCACCACAGCCGACAGACTGACCCGCGGCCTCCAGCCAGCAGTTCATCGACACGAGAAACGGCCCTTCCACGGCGGCGGCTCGGCGAGACGCGCTCCGTAGAGCCACCCCGCAACGAGCGGGCGACTGCGCCGAGGACCACATCCACCGGAGCTGACCACCGTCAATCCACCGCCCTCACCTAACTTTGCTTTTTCATCTTCACCGAGAACCAATCTTCTCCCGCCTACTCGACGGACATTTTCCGCGATGCTGCCAGTCAGCAACCCAACCCGTGGCAGACGGTGACCTTCGACGATGTAAGCGCGGCAGTCGACCGATGCCAAACCGGTGACGAACCGCGCCCCAGCCAACGGCACGAGCCGTCACCGACCGGCACGAACAACAACGACGCAAGCCGGGCCTCGCTCCCGATTACCAACCACCGCAGCACAAAACGACTGCGAACGGCAGCCGACGGCAGCCGACGGCAGCCGACGAAAATAGCCCAGCCGGCCAGAGAGGAAGACTCATAATCTTCGCCTCGCACTGAGTCAACCCCGGCGTCCCAGGTCGGGCTGCCTACACTCCGCCTCCTGCGGCGGTCCCCGCCAGCACCAACGCGGACGGTCCAGGCTCACCGCCAAGATCGGCCGTCTCTCGCACGACGGCGGCCCACCCGAGCTGCGCCGGACCGAGCCCGCCACCGTGGCCGGCCCCGCTACTCGGACATCACGCCGGCCGTCACGCATGACACCCGGCATGACATCGCGGCCTCTCCCCAGGAATACGCCGCCACGCGGCGGCCACCGCGCGCATCGAGTGCGCGACGCCTACCCGCACGAGGGCTGCGGCGATGTCAAGGAAGATGACCGGCGTACGCAGGTTCCAGCCATGGCATACACCGGTTCGCCGTTCATTATTCGGCCGGGGCTGCATACCGCGGTATGCCGGCCCGACGGCGTACTCGGCGCCTTGTGGCGGGACTCGCCATGAACATGGGGCGCCAACCAGCGGGCGATGCCAGCGAGCCCGACCACCCGGATGACCGCCAACCGAACCCACCACGGCAGACAGGTACCGCGGGCCCGGCGACCCACCGGCACAAGCGACGCACATCGATACTGGTGCACCCGAAAAGCAGCTGGTAGCAGGAGATCCCGCAGCCCACGACGCCGACCAGCCCGCGCCCCGGATCGTCCCTGCCGACGCACGCAGAGGCGACGACCGAGAAGCACCCGCGGCGCCACGGGTCATCGTGCCGCCCGACCCGCCCGCGCTGACGTCCGAGGCGGCGCGTGCGCTGCTACGTCCTCCTTGGCCGATAAGCGCCGGTCGAGGGGCCGCCATGTGGAAGGTCGCGGACAGCAAATCTGTGATCTCATGCCAAGCACTGGCGTGATCGTGCGTCTGTCCGCGCTCGACCCGTACGCGCCGCTCTCCCTCGAGGTGATCAACCGGTTGCGCGCGCCGCCGGCCCTGGATAGCCCGGACCACAGAGCTCCCCGGCCAATGACCCGAAGAACCCGCCCGGACGTGGACCGGGCGCCCACCCGCGCGACGGCGAGGCCGCCGGCCGCGACCCCGAGCAGCCATGCCTCTCGTATCTCAACACGAGCAAGGCTGGGAGGACAGCCCTCGATCACCCACACCACCGGCGCGAAAGATCGAAGTTAGGTCGCGGGCATGACGCGTACCGCGTTGGGAGGAAGCGACCGGGCGCGATGGTCCAGAAAGAACGCGTTCGACATCTGGTCTAGGCCGGGAATCTCGCCGATCCAGGAACACGGAGGGTCGCAGACAACCTGCTGGGTGTACTGCTTCCATTCCTCTTTGGTTGGCTCCGCCCGCGTGTGGTGCTTTCGCTTCCACCAGATCCTTGAGGAGCCGAACTTGCTGGCGTTCCCAATCCCCGGGTTCCCCGCGTAGCCCTTCAGGGCGCGCTCGGCGAGTGCCCGCGAAGCGGCGGGGATCTCGGCCCAAGGGATCTTCTGGAAGTCGCGATGACGCTTCAGCTGGCCCCGTGGGATGGTGGTTCCCTGGTACGTTCCAGCGCCCTCCACCGGCTCGTACTGCGAGCCCGGGTTCCCGTAGTGTGCCTTCGCGGCCGCGACGTTGACCAGAACGGGTTGCAACGTCGTCGAATACGCACGGATGAATTCTGTGAACGTCGAGAATTTCCTGATCTTGTGTGCGAAGAGTGCGTAGTTGTTAACCATCGCCCAGACCACGGCCAGCCGGTTCTGCGGGTCGCTGGTCTCGAGCTCGACCAACTTGGCAGTCCACACGACGTCCTCAGCGGTGAAGCGGTAGGTGAACTCTCGTCCGGGGACGTCGACGACGATGGTTCCGAACGGGCCCGTCGGCAGACCTAGGGCCGGCGGCGGCTCAGCGCCCGCGGATGGGCCGGTCTGCGCCAGGCGGGTGGCGAGCCGCAGCGTTGGGCGGACGATCGCGTCCCGAATCTGGCGCCATTCCTCCGTGAGACCGGGTTCGTCGTTGCCGATTGCCCTTCCGCCGCGCTCCGGATGCCGGAAGGAAAAAACCATGTCCGTGAGCCGGTTCTCGTCCCGGTTGCCACTCTGGGCGGCGAGAGTCACAGCCAACGACCAAAGCCTGCCGTTCAGCGCGTCCACAATGCCGCCCGGCGGGGCGTTGCTGGGCGCGGACTCGGCTTCCTCCAACCTTGGCTGGATGACGGGGCCGTACGACGCGAAGGTCTCATGAGGCTCAGTCACATGCTCGGTGGCAACGTCGAGGTCTTCGTCTATGCCTTCGCGGTAGTCCTCGGCGGCAGCGAAGTCGTAGTCACCGGCCCTTTGGCTCACGAGTTCCCGAGCGATGCCGTCCCATTCCTCGGAGGTCGCATCGGAGCCCAGCCAGTCCGGCGCCAGCAGGGCCGCGCTCGCCTCCTGCCCGCCACTTTCCGGGGTACCCGTCCGGAATCGCCACACCCCGGTCCACCTTTCGGGGTTGTACTCGGCGCTGCGGACCACGGTGCCCGCGTACGAGGCGTCTATGACGCGGCTCGAACCGACGTAGATGCCGATGTGATGCGAGCCGATAACGAGAATATCACCGGCGAGCAGGGACGCGTTTGCTGGGATACCCACGTATTCGAGCTCCCCGCCTTCGATGATCTGTTTAACTCCATTTCCCTTTCCACCCAGCCTCAGTCGCCGCCCGAGGACATCGCGGTAGACGTGGTAAACCAGGCCCGAGCAGTCGAGCGTGCCGCTGCCCTGGCGAAGGAGCTCAGTGCAGTCCAAGGTGCGCTCGTTCTTTCCTCGGAACATCGACGGTGTGTAGGAACACGGCGTCTTGTAGCGTACGCCCAGGTAGCAGTGGGCGCGCGCGGTGACCCGGGCGGCGATGCCGTCGCCCTGGGACTCGACGGGACGCGGTGTGATCTTCGGCAGGACAAACCGCACCACCCGGGAAACGACATCATCGAGGGCGCGGAGTTCCTGCGCATCCGTATCACTGACAGCGTTCCGAGCCTCCTCGCCCCGCCAGAACGGAAGGCTCCTGTCGGGGTGCCGGTACATGAAGACCATCAGTGACAACGGCAGCCCGGCAGTCGGCGTCACCGGCGGCCTGAAGTTCGTCATGACTTTCTTCGGAGTGTGGCGCAGGTAGATCTCGAAAGGGCCGTGCTGAAAGCTATTGAACATGGCGCCGAGTAGAAGAAGCATCTCGCCCTCGTTAGTGGGAAAGATAGCCGCGAGGTCATCCCGATGCTGGGCAAGGAACTGGTCCGGGCTGCCCGCAGAGACCGGAGCGTCCACGCGGACGGCGGGCGGCGGACCTGAGACCACGTCCCGGCCGCTTCGCAATGACGCGAGCAAAGGCCGGACGATGGTGTCCCGCAGCCGTAGCCATTCGGCGGCCAGCCCCTGCTCGTCTTTTCTGATCGAGCGACCACCCAACTCCGGGTGACGGGAGTGGAGTACCAGGTCGGTCAGCTTGTTCTCGTCGTCGACGCCTGCCCTGAGCAGAAGTTTCGCATAGGTCACGGCCTGCGTGACCATGCCCCCGGGGTCCGGTATCCAGCCTTCGCTCAGACCAGCCAGTCCCGTCGAACCGGCCGGAGCCGGTGGCGCGGCGGAGGGATCGGAGATCCGCGCCCCGCCGTCGTACGGCGAGGCGAGGTCTTCTCCGATCCGCGCCCCGCCGTCGAACTCGAGTCCGTTGTCCTCCCCGGCCGAGAGCTGCGCCACCCACTCGGTCGCGTCCCATTCATCCTCGGCGTAGAAACTGCCCTCGCCCGCATCCGTGAATCCAGACGGCCCAGGCGTTCTCGACGGCGCAAGCCGTGGCGTCGGTACAGGTGACAGATTTCCCGACTCGTTGTGGAACGGCCTGTCCTCGGGTGGGGGCGGCGTCGCGTGTCGGTCCAGTTCTCCGACGGCAGCCTCGACTCCCGCCGGCGGCGAGGCGAACGGGGATTCGAGCTGTTCGTCGAGCTGCGCGCGGTAGGGGGAGATCGTCATCGCCATTCGGAGCTTCCGGACAGGTGGCCGTTGCTGGCCGCGGGTCCGGCGGACACTGCTGGCAGTGCCCTGGCCGGGCCCGGTGTGGGTATCCGCACGGGCTGTGCGGCAGGACCCGGCAGGACGTTCGTGGACGGGCGGTCCTTCACTCGCTCGCCCGTCGCGGACTGCCAGAGGTCGATGATCAGATTCATGTCCCGTCGCAGAGGTGTGTCGCCATCGAAGAGAGTTCGCGCTCGCCCAGCGGTGTCGAACAGCCCGAGTTCGATGCCTCGCAGCAGCGTCGACATGGGTTCGGCGAGCTCGAACAGCTCACGGGAGGTAGGTGCGGCGGACATGCCGACCCGTGCGGCGAGCTTCTCCAGCCGGTCCGCCGGGCTGGTCGCGTCGCACTTCAGCTCCATGACGATCTCAGAATTGCCCCGGACGGTGAGATGGAACCAGCTCATCGCGGTGACATAGACGAACTCGTCCCGCGCCAGCAACCCACGACGCCGACGCCCGTTCAACATGTCCTTGATCGCCCGGCAGAGCAGAGCGATGTATTCGGCGTCCGTGGCGTTGCTGCCGATCAGGTTCCGGCTGTTCTCGATCCCGAGCCAGACCTGGCGAAGCAGCTCGGACCACTTCTCCCTGAATCCGGTGTTGACGCTACCGGTGTCCAGCTTCCACGGTTGGCCGCCCGCGCCGGTCGCTGGCGACGGGCGCGCTGGCACGGGGTGGGGGAGATCGAGGTTGAACATTCGCCAGTAGGCATTGCGACGGTTCACCCGCGACGAAGGGCGCAGCTCGCTCACCACTCCGGTGATGGCGTACAGCGGCGGGTCCCGGAAAAACAGCTCCTCAGTGGTGCGAGCCCATTCGGCTGCGGGCAGGCTGACCGACTCCAGCGTCTCGCCGACAACAAGCCGGCGCAGCACCTCGCCGCACACCTCGAGGATTCCGGTCGCCTCGATGAGATATGCGTAGATCAGATGGTGCCAGAGAAGGCCGACGTGGGTTCCTTTGTGAATGCTGCCCGGTCCGATGTCGTCGGTGTAGGTCTCGGTGTCGTCGATGTCTATTCCGGACGGCGCGATCGGGAGGCTGGCGGGCGGCATGGGCATGCCGAGCCGGTCGACGATCCCGTCGTCGCCGAGGAAGGTCGAGCGGTCGCCGGGCGACGAGACCAGCGCCGCGATCGGTGCCTGCCGGGCGCCTTGCCACGCCTCCTCCAGCCAGCGGCTGAGCTGGAGTGGATGGACTTCGAAGACCTTGTCGTCGGATCCGAAGAGATGCGCGAGCGATAGAAACATTGTTATTCCACCTTCACCGTGACGGTGGTCACCGGAAGCTCCTGTCGCGGTCCGGCTCCTGACGTGCCTCCGTCGGTTTTCAAAACTTCGGGCCCAGCTTGATCAGATGATCCTGTGAGTCATAGATCTCTACCGTTTCGAGTGACTTCCGCACGAGGTGGGGAGGCACGCGCACCGTCTTTCCGTCGGATTCGAGATCGGCCCTCACCGGCCGGGATTTTGGATTCTCCTGAAGCTTGACGTAGTCACCCTGGCCGAGTTCCTCGGAGAAGTCGATCGTCTCGACGCCGCCGCGATGGAGCCTCCTGTCCGCGGGAGCGAAAGGCAGTGCGAAGCGTTCACGGCCGAGCAGACTAGCGATGACCTCGTAACGCAGCCGGGTCAGCTCCTGCTGGCGGAACGCCTCAGGGTCGACCACCGGGAACGGAAAGGTCGGCGACCTGGGGGCGTTCCTGGCTCCGGGCTCGGCGCCGCTTCGCGTTCCTGCCCCGACTCCGGAGCCTGTCGGCAACTCCGTATCCATCCTCTGGCGCAGGTCCGCGAGGTCCTGCGCCAGAGATTTGATTCTATCTTCGGCCGATTCGGCTCCGGTGGCCGCCGCCGGGGATAGCGGGGGAGAATCGCCGGGGGATGGCGAGGAGGCGGCGCCGGCCGGCGGTTGTGGGTGTACCACAGTGCGATCTCCTGATCTCCTTGGTCGGGGTGGGCCGGGTTGGTCGTGAACCGCGCGCGTCGTGCTGGCGGTTCTGTCGGTCTTGGGCGTTCGGCGGTTCTAACCAGCCCCGGCGAGGCCCGATCCGTCGGCGCCGAGATCGGAAAGCCAGCGGGTCAGGCGTGCGCTATGAGCCCCGGGTGCCTCGTCGCGGGCGTCGTCGACGCCCGCGCGACCAGTGCCTGACGCGCCACCGCCCCCCAGGCTGGTCGGCCCGACGCTGAACGGCGGGGAGCAGGCGGACGCGGTGCTGGCAGTCAGCCACGCAAGGATGCGCAGCGAGGCGATCCGGCGCAGGTATGTCGAGGTGAGCAGCGACGGTCCGGCCTGCCGCGCGAACACTGCCAGAGCCGCGGGCGACACAATCCGAGGGTCGGCCACGGCCGCCAGTGGCCGGCCACCGAATGCCGCCATCGGCTGGCGGGTACAGACGTCCACGATCAGGCCGAGCGCGTCGATACTGGCCCGGGCCAGCCGGGCAGCCTCGGGTGGCGCGCGATGCGGGGGGTGGCGACTCCACCAGATGCGGGCCAGGCCGTCCCACGGTCCGGCGCCGAACCAGCTCCGGCACAGCGCGGCGTTGAACATCACCCGAATCCACGCGAACGGGTGTGGGTCACCTGGCAGAAGCCGGTACACCGCGGCGGAGGTCCCGTCCACCACGTTTGCCAGCGCCGGCAGGGGTGCCCAGCCGGCCTGAGCGAAGGCGTGCACATCGGCGGCGACCTCGCTGGCCCAGCCCTGCCACGTCGCGGCGAGCTCACGCGAGACGCCGACGAGGGCCGTTCCCAGCGCGTCCGCAAGCTCCCCGGTCCAGCCGGTCAGGTGTGCGACCTGGTGACCGGTCTCGTGTAACAGTGCGGTCGGGTGGACGAGGTTGTGTCGAGTGATCTTGATCGCCGCTGCCGGGGACGGATGGGCCTGGTCCCAGAGCCGAACGCCGGCGCGCAGAATCGAGGCGCCGAGCCCCTTGTCCACGTACACCAGCACCGGTGGAGGCTCGATGCCGAGCGGACGCAGGATCACGGCGAGACTGTCGCCCGCGATCGTGTCCAGGCCGCGCAGGACGGCGGCCGTGCGCGGATTCGCCCTCGTGCTCACGGCGTCCCCGTAGAAGTCAAGCACCGTCTCGGCCTGCAGGTAACGACGGCGCAGGCGCAGCACCTGTGGACGCAGGGCCGCCGGGTCGCCGCCCGCGTCGATCTGGCGCCGCAGTTGGGTCGCCTCCAGACCGATCGCCGCCGCTACCGCCCCGAGCTGGTCACGGACCTTCGCGCGCAGGTAGCGCTCTAGGCCCGCCCATGCCTCGGGAGCGGCTACGGAGTCGAGGTCGGCGAGCGTGTGGGCCGCCTGCTGCCAGTGCGCCACCTCGGCCGCCAGCTGCCGGCGGGCCGCCAGGTCTGCCGGGTCGGTGACCGATGGGGCGCCGACGGGCGGGTCGGTGGCGAACGCGGCAGTGGCGAACGCGGTGGTGCCGGCCGGAGCGGGCCCCGCGCTGGTGACCATCGTCGGAGTCAGCCGGACACGGGTGATCGCGTCAGTCACGGTAGCGCCCCGGCCGGATCGTGAGGGCCGGGGCACCGGGGGTGCCGTTCGCCAGCGCACCCGCGTCGGCGAACGGGAACGCGAAGGTCAGTGTCACCCCGCGAGCCGGGTCTCGTGTGGCCTGAGCGAGCTGGGCCGCGGCGGCCGGCAGCTGACCGGCAACCCCGGTGACGACAGCCTCCGCGAGATGGGTGGCCAGGGCGTGGGCGCGCTGCGCCGGCAGCGGCAGCCCAGCGGGTCGACGGCTGCCCGGTCGACCCAGCCAGGCCGCAACGTAGGATCGCGCCGGCGGGCCGAGCAGCTCCCGGAACAGGGATACGACCCGCACATGCGACTTCTGGGCCAGCATTCCGGCGACCGCTCCCGACTCCCGCTCGCTGAGCCGGACGTGGACGCGCAGGACTCGGTTCCCATCGAGGCGCAGCGCGATGCGCTTGCGCCGGCGCCGCTGCCTCGCCAGCCGCTGCCCACCTGGGCTGGTGATCCGGTAGTAACGGCGCCCTGGATAGGCCGCGGCGGGGCCGGCATGCTCGGACGACGGGCGGCCGAGGCCAGGCTCGGCGGTGAGCAGCGCGGCCACCGCGGGGGTGAGTTCCTCGAACTCCTCGGCAAGCTCGGCGGCCGCGGCCGGAATGTCGCCACCGAGCGCCTCAAAGGCCGCGAGATGGCCGAGCCTCGTGCCCGGCAGCGCCTCGTAGAGGTGCGCCTCCGCCGCGACCGGCCACTGCCGAACGCCGCAGTCGAGCAGTTGGCGCTCCAGCGTCGCGCCGTCCGCGAGCAGGATCGCACGGGCCAGCGGTCGAGTGATCAGGACCGGGTAGACCCGGCTGTACTTCTTGTAGCGGAACACGGGGCGGCTCGCGCGCGGCATCACGATCCACACTCCGCCCTCACCGGCGGTCTCGAACCCCTCCAGGTCGTTGCGCAGCGCCTGGCGCGGCAGGTGGCGGGCGACTGACTCGCCGAAAACCCGCTGGACCTCCGCGTCGAGGCGCAGCTGGTTCGCCAGCGACGCCGGCGGCAGCGCCGCGACCTCGCGGATGGTGTCCTCGAGGGCAGCGACCAGTGCCTCCATGCCTGTCGCCGGGTCTGCCGCCAGGCCGACGCCTCCCGGAGTGAACGCTCCGAACTGGCCGGACTCGGCTTCCAGGCCCAACATCCCGAGCCCGGCACTGGCGATGTGTCGCGCCAGGCTCCGCGCCGCGTCGACACCGACGTGGTTCTGGATCAGAGTTCCCAGTCGCGCGGCGAGGAAGTTCACCACCCTGTCCCTGCCCGCCAGCCGCAGACCGATCCGCAGCACCGGCAGGGCCGCGGGGATGAACTGCTGCAGCTGCGTGAAGGGTGCCTCGCCCGGAGCGACTTCGGTGAGCTCGCGGGTCAGCCGGGCGCGGGCCGCGTCCAGCGCCGCGATTGTCCCGCTCTCCGACCCCGCCCCCACCCATGCCCGGGCCGCGTCGGCCCGGGCGTCCGCGTCCTCGGCCTCTCCGAGCAGGCGATCGACCGCGGCCTCGCCTGGCGCCAGCACCGCCTCGGCGAGGAGCAGATCAAACTGTTCGCTCAACACCTCCGTCTCGGAGGCACCGGTGGCCGCCGCCGTTCCCGCGGCGCTCGCAGGTGCCGCCCCGGCCCTTGCCAAGACGGCCGGGTCGCCCTCGGCGGTGTTGGCCGCGGCGCGACCTGTGAAGGCGGCGTCCGAGGCCGCCGCCCCGCTGCCCATGTCACCGGCGGCGCTGGCGGCTCCGCTCCCAGCGCCCGCGCCGGTGAGTCGAGCGGCCAGCCGCTGGGCGATGGGGCGCACCGATGGCGGCAGCTTGCCGATAGCCGACTTCAATACCCGGCTGAGCAGCGGACGCACGAGCCGACGCAGCATGCGGAACAGCGCCGCGACCGGATGGAGTGTGCCGACGACCTTCGCGGCGGAACTCACCAGCCTGCCGGCCTTTCTGACCAGCTTTCCCAGGAACTCCTCGGTCGCGTCGGCCAGAGTGTCCTCGTCCTCGTCACCGTGTTCGCCGGCGGCGGGGACGGTCCGGCCAGCGGCGATCTCGATCTCGCCTTCGGCGATCGAACCGGGCGTCCGGTCGCCGAAATGCTCCTCGAGGTGCGCCAGCATCTGGTCCGCCTTGGCCGCGACCGCAGACATCCACGCCTCGACCTCGATCTCCGCGAGCGACGGAGCCTCGGACTGCCCGGTCCAGCTCGCCGCCCCACCGACGTGGCGGGCCGCGGCCTCCTCGGCGAGGGCCTCCAGCGCGCTGTCGAACTCCTCGTCCGCCAGCTCGGCTACCAGCCCTCGGAATGCCTCGACCGCCAGCTCGGCCTCGTCGTAGGTCGCCAGCCCGGCGTCGAACGGGCTCGCCAGCCACAACTGGTTATCGGTGGTGGCGGTGTGTCCGAGGGACTCCTGCCCAGCCTCGGTGACTCCGCCGAAGGGGGCGGCAGCGACACGGGCGGCGGCGAACGGGGACGACAGCAAGGCCTGCGCACCCTGATCGTCGTGCCCGCCAGACCGCCAGGTCTCGCCTGGCGCCACCACCGGCTGGTACGGGGTCACTGCGGCCTCCCGGATGCATCGTCATCGGTCCACGTCGAGTTCCGGTCGGCCCGCGATGGCCCGCCCGGTGGGATTGCCGAGCCCTCGGTCCGGCCTTGTCCCTGGGCTTGGTCCTGTCGCTGGCTCTCCGCCAGCGCACCCGCCATCTCGAGGACACGCAGGAGACTGAGCCAGCTGTAGAAAGCGAGTGGCTCTCCGCATCCCTCGTAGGTGACGGTTCCCTCGACGTCGCTGCCGGTCTGGTGCAGCTCGACCGTGAATCGCATGTCGCCCCCGCCCAGGCAGAGGGTGTTGGAGGACGACGCTAGGCCGCGCCCGCCCAGGTTCGCCCCAGGGCGGGCACTGGGGCCTGCCCTGGTTTTCGCGCCACCCGCCAGAGTCCTGGCACCCTAGGGCCGCTCGCCGAGCCTCTCCCGTAGCTGCATCCGGCTGGTCACGCCGAGCTTCATGTAGATGTTGCGGAGGTGAAACTCGACGGTCTTGACGCTGATGAACAGCTCCCTGGCGACTTCACGGTTGGTCAGGTCGACGGCCCGCCGGGCGACCGTCGACTCCTGCGGGGTGAGGATCGAAGTGTCGTGGTCGCGGCGATCGCGAGGGGTCAGCCCGCAGGCCCTCAGCTCGCGCTGGCATTGCTCCAGGTAGGGACGTGCGCCGAGGCCGGCCAGGACGTCGTGGGCCGCGTCGAGCTGTTTCGAGGCCGCTCGCCGCTGTCCGCCGCGGCGTAGGAACGCGCCGTAGCTGAGGTGGAGCAGCGCCCGGTCGAACGGAAGGGCAAGGTTGGCGACATAGCCGAGCCCGGCCTGGTAGCTCGTGTCTGCCGCGGCGGTGTTCCCGCGAGAGGCTTCCAGGGCGGCGCGGGCGCGGGCGGCTCCCGCCATCGCGGAACGCCGGGCGCGACCGCGCGCGAGCTCCTCGAAAGGGCGAAGGATCGCATCCGCTTGGGCGTAGTCGCCGAGCGCCGGCAGCACGTCAAGGACCTGGTAGACCCAGAACAGGACGGCGGGTTCGCCGACGCTGGGCGGATCCGGCTGGATCAGGGGTACGAGCGCATCGACGACTGCCGCGGTGTCCCCACGGGCGTGGGCAAGGCAGGCTCGCCCCAGCGAGACGGCCAGATCCGGGCCAGCGTACCCGCTCTCGGTCAACATCCGGGTGTGCTCCTCGGCGGTGGCCCAGTCGCCACGGGCAGCTGGCACCAAGGCGGCTATCGCCTGGCAGTAGAGCGCCAGATGGTGTTCGGTGTCGATGGCGAGAGACAACGCGAGGGCGCCGTGCGCCGCCCCGTCGTCCCAGTGGCCGGATCTGTACTCGCTGAGAGCCAGTGTTCCCGTCGCGAAGATCTGGAACGCCGCCGACCGTTCGTGACCGGCGGCGACGACGCCGGCCAGGTCTCGGCAGGCTCCGAGCGGGTCGTCGGTGTACAGGCGCAGCTCGGCCCGGCCAAGCAGCCTGTCGAGGTCCGCGACGGATGCCAGCGCGGGGCTCGGTAAGTCGGCGACGGACGCGATGGCCTCCTCCCCGAGGCCGCTGCGACAGCGGCTGGAGAGCGGACGGCAGTGGATCATGTCGGTCGTGGTCTGTTCCGGCGCCAGCCGCAGGGCCTCCATCGCCCAGGCATACTCCTTGTCCAGTCTCAGTAACCCGCTGTGGATCAAGGCCAGCTGGCCAGCGATGCGGGCGCCCAGTGCCGGGTCGGCATCGACGTCGCATCGCGCCCAAGCGTCGGTGAGCCATTCCTCGGCGTCCCGCAGTCGGCCCGCGGACATGGACAGCCGAGCCAGCAGGTAACTACGCCATCCACTTTCGCGGAAGCTCCGCACGCGGGCCGTCTCCCGGTCCAGATCGACGACCTCACCGGCGAGGCTTAGACACTCGATGGCCTCGAGGCTCAGCTGCTCGTGGTCGGCACGGCTGGAGACGAGACCCGCGGCGGCCACGAGATGGTTGGCGGCCGCGGCCCAGGCTCCGGCGTGGACCTTCTGGCGGCCCAGCGATGCCAGCTCGGCGGCGAGCTGCGCGTCCGGCCCACTCGCCGCCGCGGCACGATGACGCAGGCGGGTCGCCTGGTCGTCGGTCAGGCTGGCGGCCCGGGCGTGCAGCTCGGCCCGTCGGACCGGCCCGAGCTGCTGGTAGACAGCGGCATGGGTGAGCGGGTGCGGGAATCCGACTGTCCTGTCGCCAGCGTGCTCGACCAGCAGCCCGGCCTGAACCGCACCCTCCAACGACGGCAGCGGGTCGCTGAGCCCGGCGACCGCCCCCGCCAACTGGAGTGGACCGCGAACACCCAGCACCGCGGCGGCACCGACGAGTGCCTCGGTGTCGGGATCGCACGAAGCCATCCGGGCCACCGTCAGCATCGTGTAGGAACGCGGCGCGGGCAACGGGGTGTCGACGTCCGCGATCGCGTCGGCAGGCACCTGGTCGAGCAGCGCCCGGACGTACAGCGGATTGCCCTCGGTGTGCGCACGCAGGCGCTCGGCCGCTCGCCGGGACATCGGGCGGCAGCCGAGCCGTGCGCCAAGCACGCGCAGTTCGCCGGTGTCCAGACCGGCGAGGCGCACTCTCACCGCGTCGTCCCCGGTCAGCAGACGCCGCACCCCGTCGGGAAGCTGAGGGGCTGTCACGTCGCGGACGGTCACCAGGGTCAGGACCCGGTCGAACCGGAGCCGCCGCAGGGTAAATGCGAGCGCGTGTAGCGAGAGCCGGTCAGCCCAGTGCGCGTCCTCGACGACAAGAACCATGGGACCCGCGCTTTGCGCCTCGCCCAGCAGCTCGACCAGGTCGGCGCCGGCCACCAGCGGGTCGACCTCAGGCCCGCCGGCACGCGAAGGACTGCCGGCGATCGACGCCGCCGCCGCCCAGATCTGGTCGAGAACGCCGAACGGCAGACCCATCTCGGCTTCTTCGCCGCTGGCTCGCAGCACACACCGGGCATCCGTCCTGGCCAGGAACCTAGCAACCAGCGCGGTCTTGCCAATGCCTGCCGGACCCTCGACCAGCGCCATCGCCGGCGAACCCGCGCGGACCCGAGCGAAGGCACAGCCCAGCCGGTCGAACGACGTCTGGCGCCCTACGAACGGGCCTTCAGTTCCATCGACGATGGCCGGTGGGAGGCCAGCATCGTCCACAGGCATGGCAGCTCCCCGAGACGCCAGTGACGGGCGACTGTCAAAACATCGCGGTCGAGCGACAGCTTCGACACATTGCAGAAGTGGTGGCGGCGAACAAGCTGCTACGAACATTCCCAACGAAAAAAGCAACTATCGGCGGCCGGATGAACTCGGACGGAGACGGTGTTGATCGCTGTACGGGAATATATGATTGGCCGCCGCCCCCGGGGAGGAATCGGGGAACACCCTCGATACGTCGGCCTGTCACGCGTGGACCGTCACTTTCGCCCGCCCGGTGGACCGTCTGAGGACTGCGTCCGCGCGCCGCGGCGGCCCGGAATCGGCAGTCGGGTCCCGGCGGCGCCGGCCCGGGACCGAGCGGGACGCGGCCGCGCCGGCCGGCGGAAGAACGAACCGCGATACAGGGGCCCAGCCGGCCCGCGGCGCGAGATACTTGGCGGGGGTGGCGGGGTGGACGTCAAGCAAACGGACCTCGTCGGGCGCTTGGACGAGGTCGAGCGGCTGCGGTCGGTGTTGGGAGAAACCGACGGCGCGGCGTCGGTGCTGGTTTCCGGCCCGCCGGGTATCGGCAAGTCCGCGCTGCTCTCGCGGGCCCGCGAGCTTGCGGCGGCGGCGGGCCGGCGGCTGCTGTACGCGTCGCCGGCGGCCGCCGAGCAGGCGCTTCCGTTCGCCGCGCTACACGACCTCCTGCGGCCTGTGCTGGCCGAGATCCGGCCCCTGCTGCCGGCGCCGCGGGCGCGGGCGCTTGACGTGGCTCTGCTGCGCGACGACCCGCCCGAGGACGGCCAGGAGCAGCTCGGGGTCTATCTGGCCGCGCTGACCGCGCTGGAGCTGCTGGCGGCCGACGGCCCGTTGGCGCTCGTCGTGGACGACGCGCAGTGGCTGGACGCGCCGACCGCGCAGGCGCTGGTGTTCGCGCTGCGCCGGTTCGAGGCCGGGCTGCCGCTGGTCACCCTGCTCGGTGTCCGCGCGACGCCGCCCGGCTCTCCTGTCTCGGTGGACGGGCTGATCCCGGTTGACCGGCGTCTGCCAATCGGGGGCGCGCGTCCCGCCACGCTCCCGCCGGTCGTCGGGCCGCCCGCCTCGAGCGCCGCCAGTCTCCTCGCCGACGACGCCCTCACCGACGCCACCATGGCCGATGACCCGTGGTCGCTGAGCGCGGGCCGCTTCATGGCGCCCGCCACCCAACCGTCCCTGGCCGCGGACCTCGTTCGAGCGCTGCCCGGGTCGGTGACCGAGATCGTGGTCGGCCCGCTCGACCGGCTCGCGCTGGCGGACCTGGTCAGGGCCCGGCTCGGGGTGGCCACGCCCGCTCACGTGATCACGCTGGTCCACGAGGCGTCGGGCGGCAACCCGATGTTCGCGCTGGAGTTCCTGCGGGCGATGGCGGGCTCGGGCGCGGCGGCCACCACCGGTCTGGCGCTGCCCGTGCCGGAGTCCCTGCGGGCGCTCGTCGGGCAGCGGCTGGCGGGGCTGCCCCCTGGCGTGCGCGACGTGCTGCTGTACGCCGCCGCCGGCGGCCGGCTGACGACCGCGACGCTCGCCCAGCTCACGGCCGTCGAGGGCATCGGAGCCGCCGTCGCCACGGCCCGCGACCACGAGATCGTCGAGGTCGGCGACGACGGGTCGCTGACGTTTCGCCATCCGCTGTACGCGACGGTGCTCTACGGCTCGGCCACCGGCGGCGAGCGCCGCCGCGTCCACGGCCGGCTGGCATCCCTGGGCACCCAGGGCGACGACTACCGCGCCCGCCACCTCGCGCTCGCCGCCGACGAGCCGGATGACCTGCTGGCCGCCGAGCTTGAGGCGGCGGCAGCCGGGGCGGCCGCCCGCGGCGCGACCTGGACGGCGGGCGAACTCGCCCAGCTCGCGCTCGGCCTCACTCCCGAACCCGACCCGGCGGCCAGCCGGCGCCGGGCCCTGCTCGCCGCCGACCAGTTCCTGGCAGCCGGGGACTACCCACGAGCCCAGACGCTGCTGGAACGGCTGGAACGGACGGCACCGACCGCCGCCGAGGAGGCCGAGGCCTTCGTCCGGCTCGCGGAGATGACCGGTCACCACGACCCCGCCCGGTGGGTGCGCCGCCACAAGGACCTGTTGGCGCGGCTGTCCGACGACGTGCCGGTCAGCGCGGACCTGCGGGCGGGACTCGCGCGGACCCTGTTCCTCGCGGGCGAGCCCGAGGCCAGCGTGCTGGAGTGCGCGCGGGCGGCGGCGGTCGCGAGCCGGCACGGCCTGGGCGCCGTCCACGTCGCCATGCTGACATGGCAGAGCATGGTCGAGGGATTCCTCGGCAAGCCGAGCGCCGACGAGACGTTGGCGCGGGCGCAGGCAGCCGCCGCGGCCGGGCCACGGATGATGGTGCACATCTACCGGCCCGATGTCATCGCTGCCTGGCGGCAGCTCTTCCGGGGGGACGCCGACGACGCCTGCCGACGGATCAGGGTGCTGCTCGTGGAGGCGGAGGCGGACGGCGACTACGACTCACTGCCGCTGCTGAACCATTTCCTGATCGAGGCCGCGGTCCGGGCCGGGCGCCTCGACGAGGCCGACCGGGCGGTTCGAGCGGCCGAACGGTGGTGGCCGGGCCCAGAGCCAGGACACTGGTGGTGGTGGGTCGCGGCGCTGGCCGCCGCCGCGCGCGGCGACCTGCGCTGGGCGCGGAGCGCGGCCGCGCGCGGCGTCGAGGGCGCCCGTTCGAACGGTGACCAGTTCCTGCTCATTCCGGCCCTGGCGGTCAGCGGCCTGGTCGAGCTGCTGGATGCCGACCCTGCGGCGGCGCTGCTGTCGTTGCGGCAGGCGCGTGACCTCGGCGCGTCGATGGGGCTGCACGAGCCGGGGATGTGGCCCTGGTACGGCGACTTCGTCGAGGCGGCGCTGGCGTGCGGTCAGACCGACGAGGCCGCGGCGGTCGCGGCGCTGCTGCGCGAGCAGGCCACCGCGCTGGAGCGCCCGGCATCGAGGGCCCTCGCGGACCGGTGCGACGCCATGATCCTGGCCGCCCGCGGCCAGCTCGGCGAGGCGGGCGCGCTGCTCGACGCCGTCGTCGCCCAGGCGGCGGAACCCAGGCTGGAGCGGGCGCGGTCGTCGCTGGTCGCCGGCGCGGTCGCCCGCCGGGCGAGACGCAAGGCCGCGGCCCGCGGCCATCTGGAACATGCCGCCGCCGAGTTCGCCGCCATGGGCGCGCGCGGCTGGCATGACCGCACCGTCGCGGAGCTTGGCCGGGTCGGGCTACGCACCGCGCCGACGCACCTGACCGTCACGGAGCAGCGCGTCGCCGAGCTGGCCGCCGCCGGCCGCACCAACCGGGAGACCGCCGACACGCTGTTCATGTCCGTCAAGACGGTCGAGGCCAACCTGTCCCGCGTCTACCGCAAGCTCCAGGTCCGCGGCCGCACCGAACTGGCCCGGCGCCTCACCGACCAACCAGGCCCCGACCTGTGAACACGCCAACCGCGCCCCCTGGAGGCAGACACTCCGCCACAGCGCCGACACAGCGCCGGTCTCATGCTCTACCGGACCGCCGACCTCGGGCCGGAGGTGCTTCTCGGTCACATAGGTGGGCCGTTCTGGGCGCGTAAGGACGACGTCACCTGGTCGTTCCGAAGGGCGACTTCGAGCCGCGCGAGGAGGCGCTGGCGCCCCACAGCAGACGACCCGGCCAGCGCCGACCTGTTCTGGCCACCCTCGACACTCGGCGGCACCCAGGCACAGCTAGCAATCGCCCACGGCGACTACGACAACGCCATCAACGCAGTCGACCAAGCCGTGCCCCGCGCCGCCGGCCACGCCCGCCGCGGTCCAGGCCTCACAATGGCGTTCAAGGTCGAAGCCCTGGCCCTACGCGGCGACGCCGCCGCAGCGGCGGCCGAGTTCGCCGACGTCGTCGAGCTGATCGCAACCAACCCGGCACCCCGCGCCATCGCACGGCTACGCGACCTGCGGTCACAGTCGCCGCCTCCGGGCGTAGCGCACTGCTCCGCGAAACCGACCAACGAGCCGCCGACCACGGGATCACCCTGGCCGTCTGAACCCCGCCCCTCCCCTCCCAGCAGACCCGGCACACGGCACCTGGGAATTACCTGCTCGCAGCTCTTGGGGAATAGCAAGATCGCCCACACTCCGATGCCTCACGATGCGTAGTCAGCTACGTCGGCAGGCCGGTGGCCGAAGAGGCCAAATCCTCGACTCCAACCGGAGCAAGAGCAAGATCATTGTGGTCGGTATGTGGTCGCGGAAGCCCCACCACAGGTTGACACGGGCCTGCACCCAACGACCCGCCGCGGCGCGGAAACCCCTGAAATCATTGAACTTCGCGGCCTCACGCAGATCTCCAGGACACGGCACGACATCCGGGTTGGGTGGCTTTTAACCGGCGAGTTCAGGGTTCGAGTCCAGACGACGCCGTCGGCGACCAGCGCCACCAGTCCCGTCGCGGCGGCGACTGCGGCGCGATCGGCCAGTGCCCAGCGTCCCGTCCCTGACTGGGTCAATTGCTGACCCGCCACCGGATCGGCGCCGCCTGGCGCGCCAAGGGGCTCCTGCGCGACCGGCTCGCGCTGCCCCCGGCTCGCACCCCGGCAGGACCTGGCGACTGCCGATATAGCGCCTCCTGCCTGACTCCCGAGTGGCGTCCACGGGACACGGGGCGACCGGGCAAACTGATCAACGCTGGTTGCATCGATATTGACGGCGGCCCGGGTGGCTCCGAGCTTTTCTGAACCGGCGCCACGAGCGTCAGCGGCGGACCGGACCCGCGTTACGCTGACCTACCAGTGGGCGCGGGAACTGCGGCGGTGGCACGCCGGACCGTTCGTCGGCGTGCACGCGCGGATCCCCGACGACGAGCCGGTGGCGGTCGGCCGGTACAACGCCGAGCCGGAGATGCTGCCCGCGAGCCAGGCGGCGGCGGTCGTTCGCGCTCTGACCGATCCGCGCGGCTGGGAGATCTTCGTCCCCCGGGGGATTCTCGCCGGCGAAGTGCGGCACATCCGGAGCGCGCCGTGGGGAGTCGGCTGACGCTATCAGCCGGACGCGCATGGCCAGCGGCCCTGCTCCTGCCCGGTGTGCCTGCCGCGCGGCGTCTTCGGCGCGGCGCGGATCCGCCGGCGCGACCCGGACCTCGCGTCGCCGGGCAAACCCGAGTTGATGGCGGCCCTGCGCGCGGCCGTCACGCCCGAGGAGATCATCGACGCGCTGTACGCGCTCGGTAGCCGCCGCCGCGGCGGCGCCGAGGACCTCGCCTACCTCGCCGACCATCCCGACCCGGAGGTCCGCGCGGCCCTCGTCGACGTCCTCGACTCTTACCGCGGCCGCGCAGCCCGCCTCCTACGCGAACGGCTGGGTGCAGACGAGGGCGTCAACGCCGGCAACGAGTAGACCGCGGTCACGCTCACACCCAGATCAGCCGCGGCGAAGCGGCCAACCTGGGCGCTCTGTCCCCCGACCAGACGTCACGACTGCGGCGCCGACCTCGAACGGTGCGCAACCAACGGCATCGCGTCCGACCTCCGTGACGCGGCGTGGCATCGGGGCGGACGCTCAAGGTACCAACGGCCGCGCCGGCGTCCGTGTTCACGTGAAGGCAAGCTGGGCGACGAGAGTGTAGGGGCCGGGCGGCCCTGGACGGGCCGATCGAACTCCTGCCCTGACGCCGACCTGATCGGCTGCGTGGCTGCGTGGCTGCGCCCCATGTCCTCGCCTGGCGCTGCTCACGGAGCGTTGCCCATGCGGATCATGCGCGATCGAGGCGGGCGTCCAACAGCGCGTATCTTTCGACCCGCGTATCACGTATTGTGACCGACGGGCTGACGCCGTTCTGATGCCGAAAAGCGCGGCACCGGCCGGCACGGGCAGGCCGCCCGCGGCACGGGCAGCGGACTCCCGGCTAGCCCCGAGGCCCAGAAGTCTCGACAGCACAGCACAATCCGGCCGCAGCCGATACGCGGCGACAGCCACGGAGAATGCCTCAACCCGCCAGAAACCTCGACTCATAATCCTCCGGTCGCGGATTCGAGCCCAACCCTCCCCACGCTCACACTGAGTAGTTCTTGCAGGCCAACAGAACCGTTTTGATCAGCCCCGCTGGCCTTTAATTATTTCCGGAAGCACGTGTGTGGCTGGCCGTTGAGAGCGCCTATTGGGTCGACCTGTGCTGATCGCCGGTGCCAGAATGCGCCTATCCCGACAACAGGCTTCCAGGGGAGCCCGAGGCGACAGCCGAAGCGGCAGGTGCAAAGGGCGGCAGGCGGGAGGACCGCTCGCGAGTTCAACGATCGTGAACCCACGTAGTGCTGCCGCACCCTGGCGACTCCGTTCTGACGTAAGCCGCAGATCAAGGCAGGTCGGCCGCGCCTCGCGACGGCTGTGCGCGGTGCTGGCACGCCGTGCTCGCCGGACAGGCGTCGACGGAGACCGGAGCGCGGCGGCCGAGTCTGTTCAGATGCGCCGGCACACCGCCCGCTGGCGGGCGGGCGGGGCATCAGAAGGAGTCCCACGTGTGCCACTCTGACTCGGGGACGCAATCGTCGGGGCTCATCCTCCACTCGTGACTGAGGATGAGCAGCCGGGTGAGGAGCACGTCGCCCGCCCGCTGCACGCGCATCACGAGACCAAGATCGGGCAATGCCGGATCGCCGTTGGCGGTAAACCTCAGCTCAATCTTCCGGGCGTCGCTCTGGTCGACGAACCACTGCTCGAGCTCGGACGGCACGCGCCCGACCAGCGGGGTGCCGTCAACGTCACCTGCGGGCCGACCCGGGCGTCGACAGCGACACCGGCCAGACCGGCGGAGCCGCTGTAGTACGTCGTCACTCCCACGTCGCGAAACACCTTCCCGGCGTCCGTCTTGAAGGAAGAAACGACACCCAACGACACCTCATCGGAACTCATCCCGAAACGCAGCGGCCCGACGCCCACAAGCGGAGCCAGAGCCCACCCAGCGCGCTCCTCATCCGACTTGACGCACCAGCGACCCATGAACGCCACCCCCGGACTGTCGGCCGCCCGGCGCGACCAGCGCGATCATGGCATGCCGGAACGGCAAGCGATGTGCGGGCCGTGCGCGCCTCTCCGGCATGCGGGGCAGCCAGTCCGCGTGCGCCGGCTTCGGGGGCGGCGCCGACATGCCATACTCGACAGCCAAGGCTGATGAGCGTCCGGCCCGCCCCGCTCCTCAGGGATGACCTGGGAGAACGAGCTCACCGGTGAGAGTGACCGGCGGTGGGGTAATGGTTCGAATCCCCCCTCGGACACGATCCATTACCCCACGGTAGGTTTCGTCGATCTTCAGGTCGGCCTTCACCGTGTTGGTTCGTACCTGGTAGGTCAGCCGCAGGCCCAGATGGCGGTACAGATCTGTCTTCTCTACCGGCTCGACCTCGGCAAGTGCCGCGGCTACGTCGCCGAGGGTCTCGACCAGGCCGCTGATCTCCTCGCGCGTAAGCTGTCGCTCCTGTCCTTGTCGTGCCTGGCGGAGGTCGCGTTCGGCGACGGTCTTGTCTGCCTGGGCCTGCGCGATCCAGCCGGTCACGACCGTGGGGTCGGCTCCCGCGTCCAGCGCGGCTCGGTAGCGGGCCAGCTTGGCGTTGCTGTCCTCGATCGCCCGTCGGGCCTGTTCGAGGGCGAGGTCGGATGTCGTGCGGGTCTGGGCCGCGAGCATCGTGTCCAGAGTCCTGGACAGTCGTGGGGGCGCCAGGGCGCGGGCGAGCCAGCTGTCGAGGGTGGGCAGGATGGCGTCCTCGCGGATGTAGACAGTGGTGGGGTGGCTGACCGTGTTGGCGAGGGCGTATTCCTGTGGGTAGCGGCAGCGGTAGTACGCGACGCCTCGGGCGGTGTGGCCTTGCATCTTGCGGTCGCAGACGCCGCAGTAGAGCGAGCCTCTGAGGGCGTAGGGCTGGCGGGTGCGCGGTCGTTTCTCGTCGCCGGGGCCTCGTCCTCGGGCGGCGAGGAGCTGTTGTGTCTGGGTGAACGTCTCGATGTCGATGATCTCCACGGGCTGTGGACAACCCTGGTCATCCACGACACCCCGCCAGACACCGCGAACGACATCCGCCGCGACACGCACGAGTCACCGCTGCGATAACCCCATTGGCGGCACCACCCCAAGAGCCACCGCAGACCGTGTCCGGAGGTCCAGCCATGCACACCTGCCTTTCCCGTCGCCTTTCGGCTGCCGCCKTTCGCTTCTTGAGCCGTCCTGTTCCCGCCACGGAGTTCCGCACTGCGGCCTACCGGCAGGCGGTCGTTCCTGCCGGACCGTGACACGTTTTCCACGTTCCGCACCTACGAGATGCGTCCGGCGTCGGGTGCCCCCTGTACCCCGGGGTCGTGGTGCCCTCCCGGCTCCCAGACGACAGAAGCCGGCACTGCCGCATCTCAGCGGCCAACCCATCTACCCCAGAAAGACTTCCCACCACCGGGGCGTGCAATGACGAGGCTTACTCGGGGGTTCACCTTATTCACCCTTCCGGACTTCCCCTCTCCTGTCGCCAACGGATGGATCGCCGGCTCTTGGGATTCCTCTCGGGCTTCACACCCCACAGCGCAGTCGTCCGTGGCGCATGCCGAGAGCGGGGACAGGTGTTGAGTACGTACCCGAACCTACCCGTCGATCATCGACCCTCCGCTTCGAGTAGATTACTCATAGTGTGCGACCTCGTGTCGCACCGTCCAATTGCACCCCACCCCCCGCGCGAGCGCCTACGCCGAACGCTGGGTCCGCACCGTACGCGCCGAATGCCTCGACTGGATCTTGATCTGGAACCGGCGCCACGCGGAACAGGTCCTGTCGATCTACGTCGAGCACTACAACACGGCTCGGACGCCACCGCGGCCTCGACCTCGACATCCCCGACCCGACGACCTCGTCCGGCGATCCGAGTGGCCCGATCAGACGCATCGACTCAGACGCATCGACCGCCTCGGCGGCCTCCTCCACGAATGTCAACACGCCGCCTGACCAGCGAAACCGCATACTTACACCCTTCACGCGGATACGCGGTACGGCGCCGCGCCGAACCTTATTCCTCGCCTGTCCGACTTGTCAGCATATTGACGATCCGCTAACTACAGGCAGAGAATTTTCCTCGGCGGGGTTGACGGCGCGGGCGCTCGAAGATGTAGGTTTCGTCCAAGGAAGTTCGATCCGGGAGAGAGGTGACGAGATGGAACAGCAGCAGGCACAGCAGGTCGAACAGGAATTGCGCGAGAATTGGCGCCAGACCCGGTACGACATTCTCGACCAGTTCGCGCACGTGAGCACGGCGGATCTCGACTCCGCCCGTGATGTGAATGACCTGGTGCAGCGGATCGCGGACAAGTCGCACCACAGCGAGCGGTACGTGGAGACCCGTCTACAGGAGCTGGTCGGCGTCGGCGGGCAGCAGGGCGGACAGCGTAGGCGGGGCGAGCGATTCTCGTCTCAGCAGGCCGGCCAGCAGGCGCCGGGACAGCCCTTCGGGTCGTCTCAGCAGCAGTAGCTGGAAAACCGTGCGGGTGGCTTCGCGGTCAGCGCCGACATGCGGAGCCACCCGCTTTTCACGTGGTCGCGCTGCTGAGGAGCGTTCGGTAGTCGAGCAGAGCGTCCATCAATCTCTGGGTCGCGTCGTCGCGTCGCATCCGGCACAATTCCTCCAGGATCGCGTCGGTCTCTTCGAGACTGGGTCGTTCGTCAACGGCCGCGACCAGGGCCAGCAGTCTGTTCATCGAGCGCCCACGAGCGGGCCCACGGTCGGCTTCGCTGTCACTCGTATAGCTCCTTGTCTCGAACACACCGAACTTCGACGGATGTCGGCCCACCACTCACATGGATTGGCTAATCCCAACCTGAACACCTCAGATTATGTTACCGTTGCACCACCGTTACTATACGGTAACTACCAGGCTCCCGCCGTCGATCCGTGACATCAGGCGGGTGAAAGGATGCGCGGCTGGTGCTGGGACCTGTGGCGCGCCAAAAGTCGGCCCGTGCCTGTGACCAGGGGCGTTGCTGAGCGAGTAGAGGATGTCTGAGAAGGTGGCGTGCCGGTGAGGTGGTGGAGCAGGATCATGCTCATCGCCAGGTAGATGGCGTTCTCGGCGGTGGCGGTCAGGTATTCGTAGTCCTTGGACAGGCGGCGGTATTTCCCCAGCCAGGCGAACGTCCGCTCAACCACCCACCGGCGCGGCACCACCGCGAACACCGGCACCTCTCGCGGCGGCGCCCCGGCCTGGGCCCAGTAAGGATGCTCGCCGGTGGCTGACTCCAAGCTCCTGACGTCCCGCAGCGACTCCGTCCAGGTCGACTACAGCATCTTCTACATCGAAGATGAGGGCGAGGCATGGTTCGACTCCGCCCTACCACAGGGCGCAGTCCCACCCGAGGCTCCGGCCGATGACGAACTCGTGCGGACAGGACTGGACTGGATCAGCATCGCCAGCAACGTCAACTACCATGTCGCGGGCGTCCGGCTGGAGCTCTGGCGCGGGGAGCCGCCCCAGCAAGACGACTGGGAAGCCCACGCGGACGTCGCGTTCTCCTGCACGACAGGAAACGTCTACCTGAGTGGTACCGGTGGAACACAGTCCGAAGAGGCGTTCGAGCTGGGCGGCCCCGGCACCTACCACGGCCGTGTCCACTCCCGTGGACGGGAAGAAGCGCGAGAGGCCCTTGGCACCTCCGGGGAGGTACCGGAGCGGATGGAGCAATACCTGTGCCAGTTCTGGGCGGAGTAGCGAACGTTTATCTCCGGTCGAGGCGGCCCCTGCCCTGCTCGGCCTGATGGTGCCCGTTGAGGCTGGGAGCGTTCGGCTCGGCGTGGTCCCGACCAGCACTGCCTTGCAGACTGCGTCCGACGCCGCACCAGTCAGCAAACCGATACGGAGTGCGTAGCCATGGCCAATCCAGCGCCACAGGCCGTCCTGGACGAGAAGGTCGACATCGAGTACCGGCAGTTTTTCGTCAAGGACGAGGGCTTCTACGAAGCGGAGGAGACGCCGGACCTCGAAGGCCCTGCGGACGGCGAGTTCCTCAGCACCGGCGCTGACTGGATCGTCATCGTGAGCGGCGCTGCGTACCACGTTGCCACCGCGCGGATCGAGGCTTGGGAAACGGCGCCGAGCCGGCAAGATGACGCCTGGGAGATCAGTAGCGACTTCCAGTTCACGTGCACCACAGGGCGACTGGCTGTGGTCACGGTCACCATGGGTCCGGCGTCGGAGGACGGGATCACCATCGGGCCGCTCGGCAAGTACCACGGCCGCGCCTACTCCAAGGGCCGCGACGAAGCCCAGGGCCAGTTCATGGACAAGTACGAGATCGACGATGGCACAGAGCAGTACCTGATCCAGTTCTGGCCTGCGTAGATCGACGGTTCGGAACCCGTGTAGCGTGCCAGAACTCGATCCGGGGCCGTGACCAGCGGTTTCGCTGCTCGGTCAGGCGACCCGATCACGAGTTTCCTCCATGACTTCGTGGCTCGGGGCGATACGGCGGGCAGTGTGCGCAGCTACTGCTTCGCGCTGCTGCGCTGGTGGCGGTTTCTTCTCTGCACTTTCTCCTCTAGCGATCACGGTTCAGGGCTCTGCTCGGGCCGGCGCGTGGCGGATGTCCTCCAGAGCGTGACGCAACTCGTGCGGGGTGCCGCCGAGCTGGCCGAAGCGTGGGATGAGTTCCGTCAGCCCGGCCCGCTCGACGATGCGTTTCTCGTTGAGGGCCCAGCAGCGGCCAGGCGGCCGTGGGCGGCCTCGATGACGGCGCGAGCGAACGCGCCCGCGCAGCTGAGGGCGTCCCCGCGGGGAACGTAGTTGGTTTCCGCGTAGTCGAGGATGAGCCGCGCCGATTCGTTCCAGAACCGGGCGGCTTGGCTGCGCAGCGCGGGTGGGAACGCCGGTCGGGGCAGATCGCCGATCAGGACGCGGGAGATGGCGGGTTCTCCGGAGACAACGTAGGTCGGGATGCCGGCCAGGTAGAACGGCAGCCGCTCGACCACGAACCGACCCTGCTCGGTCTCGACGAGCCGATGCTCAACTTCGTCGAGATCGCGGTAGATCAGGTCGACACGGCGTCCGTCAACGGTCAGCCAGGCTCCGCCGTTCATTACCCCGCCGCCCCACTCGCCGGGTGCGAACACCGTCCCCTGCCAGCCCAGCGCCCGCACGTCGTCCGGATTCAGCCGGCCCCGGTAGTACAAGGCCGAAGTCCCAATCGCTGTTTGGCCCGTGATCTCCCTGCGCGCGGGATCCCCCGAGGGCCACGGCGACGACTCCTGGGATCGCGGCCACGTGTCGTGCCACCAGGTCAGCGAAGTGCTCGTCGTCGACCACGACACCGCCTCCAGGGGTCGGTCCAGCCGTCAGGGCAGATCTTTCGGTGAAGATCAGCGCTTTCTGTCGAACCCAACCCAAACACGCCGGTTGATCGTTCGGGGTGCCTCGTGAGCGCAAACAGCAAGATCGAGTGGACGGATCTTCTCTGCACCTCCGGGGGCGCGTGATGGGCGTCCTCGTGGAGAACTACCGGGGCCGCCGGATCTCGGTGCGTTCACGGAAGGACCGAGTCGAAGGGCGACTGGTCCGACGCGGCGAGGATCCCGACGGAATGGAAACTTAGCCGTTGCACTAAGTGTCGCGGCGCGCGATACTTAGCCACGTGGAACAGTATTCGGTGCGGCTCGATGGACTGCTCGGCGCCCTCGCGGATCCGACCCGGCGCGCCGTGCTCAGCCGCCTCGGCCACGGGCCGGCGACCGTCAGCGACCTCGCCGACGCCTTCCCCATGGCCCTCCCCTCGTTCATGAAGCACGTCCACACGCTCGAGAAGAACGGCCTCATCCGCACCGTGAAGTCCGGCCGGGTCCGCACCTGCGAACTCAACCACGGCAGCCTCGCGCCGCTTGAGGACTGGCTGGCCGAGCAGCGGCACATCTGGGAGGACCGCGCCGACCGTCTCACCCAGTTCGTCACCTCCCCGAAGGAACAGGCATGAACCTCGAACTCGACCTCTCGATCGAACGCGTCATCCGCGCGCCGCGCGCCGCCGTCTGGAAGGCCTGGACCGACCCCGCCAGCCTCGAACGCTGGTGGCTTCCAGCCCCGACGCTGTGCCGCGTCGACCGCCTCGAGGTCCGTCCCGGCGGCGCGTTCGTGACGCGGCTCAGTGACGACAGCACCGAGTTCACACCACACCTCGACGCCTGTTTCCTGGTCGTCGACGAACTCGAACGCATCGTGTTCACGAACGCGATCGACAGCGCCTGGCGCCCCGCCACACCCGCGCCGGTACCCATGACCGCCGAGATCACCTTCCGAGATCATCCCAGCGGAACCGACTACCGAATCCTCGTCCGCCACGGCGACCCGGCCGCCCGTGCCCGACACCAGGAGCTCGGCTTCCTGGAAGGCTGGGGCACGGTCACCGAACAGCTAGCCCAGCTCGCCGAGAGCGGCACCACACAGGAAGGCTAGCCTCGAGCCTCCAGGCCGATGATCGGGATCCAGGGAGACCAGGATCAGCCGGGGAGTCTGCCCGTGGTCCGGCGTGCCCTCGATGCGCTGTACCTAGCAATTGCCAGGGAAGTGCTAAAGATCGCCGGGAATTGCTAGATCATCGGGGAACCTGCACGCCTGCAGGTTCCCTTGTTGATCTTCCAATCGGAGGCGTGCTGCCGGGGGTTTCCCAGGCTGGGTGTCATTAGGCGCAGTGCTGACTTACCAGGTTCCGATGGCAGTTCTGTGCGCTGTCGCACCTCGCGGTCTCGGCGACGACCGGCGGCTCGGCTACGTTCAACCGCGACCTGGACGCCTCAGGGGGCCGCAGGGGTCTCCCAGATCGTGCGCAGGGTGCGGTCGAGAGTGGCGTGCGTTTCCCAGTCCGCGCGGACGGCACGGGTGAGCAGCTTTCGGGAGCTGACGAAGGGCAACTGGGCGAACACGAGGCCCCAGATCCGTTCGCCTACCTGGCGGAGGATCTCCTCGGCTCCGAAGCCCGCCAGCGTGCCCAGGGCGGCGCCGAGCGGTCCGGACAGTCCGCCGGCCACGGCGCCGAACGCGCGCGGCCCCACCTCGATAAGCATGGCCTTGGTGCCGGCCGGAACCATCCTGTTCCACCCGCAACTCCTGGGCCATCGCCGCCGCGAGTTTCCTGAGGTCGGCGAGCGCGTCGTCGCCGCCGGACAGCGCAGCGGCGCCGCGCCCGGGACGGTCATCGCCCGCTGGTACGGCGCGAGCCCGCTGCACCACCTGCACAGGTGGGATCTCGAACTCCGACTCGTCACCATCAGCAATGAGCACAGGCCGACCGCCCCGATCAGGGCCGACCTGAAAAGGCTCGTGCGGTCCGGCGTGCTGGCGCACGTCGACGTCCACGGCGGTACGACGTACCCGGATGGGCGGGACGAAACCCGCCTGCACGTCGTCGTGCGCGACGACCTCCCCGCCGCACTGGCCGCCGTCCGTGGAGTCCTCGCACAGGCGCCCCCAGGCGTGACCGCATCCCTGTGGAATGGCACAGAAGAGATCAGCCTTTCCAGCGAGCGGTGAGCGCCGGCGGCGTGGTCCGGCGGGCTGCGGAGTCAGCCAGGCGTGGATCTCCGCCGTCGCCGGCGCCCCACTCGGCGCCGCACTCCGCCACAGCCACGATCGTCGTCGACGTTCTCCGCGGTGAACGCTCAATGGCCGGGGACCACGAACTGAACGTGATCGATAAGTGATCTGCGGCCCGGCCGGGTGGGGCCAGGTATGGCTGTCCTGGTGCAGTTGACTGCGACCGTCACCCGACGCCCGGGCAGAACCGACGACAGACGTATAACGCCGACGGAAACCACGAAACTGGCGCGGACCCGAGGATCCTCGACGAGCTGCTACCCGAGGCCTGCCACATCGACGCCGCCCGGGAGAACAACCGCATCGAATCAGACCACAGCCGAACCAAAGTCAGGCTCCGGCCGATGCGCGGCCTGAAACGCCTACGCTCCGCACGGACGATCAGCACCGGACAAGCACTCGTCCAGAACATCCGCCGCGGCCACTACGAACTCGCCGTCGACGCCGACCCACGGCTTCCCGTGGCGACCGCGTTACCGAACTCGCTCGCGCTGTTCGACGACACCGCCGCGGGAGTCCGGCACGCGCGCCTCCCCACAACGCAGCACTCCCCCTGCGTGATGTCTGGCTGCTCGCCAGCACCACCCATCCTCCGGCGGGCTCGGTGCGAACTCGCCGAGCCGCCGGCGGCGGGCGGCTCGTCCGCGCGTGATCACCCCGAGTGGGAGGTGGAACCCGGTGAGCCCCGAGGCTGGAACCGGTTGACAGAGGTACAGAGGCACTACCCGTCAAAGGGTCGACATCGCCGTATCCACGCGGGCCGCGTGGCACGAATGGGCGCTCGAGCTACAAACCGTTCACCGTTACTGTCGGCACTAGATTCTCGACACTTGGTAGCGATGCTTACCCGTGAGTGATCGTTTGATCACGGCGTCGATATGCACTGGCACGGATTCGGGCTTAGCGATGCCGCCTTCAACAGGGCGTGCCCTGTTGACGCTGGTAACTGGGGGTTACCTGCGTCGGGCGAGACCGGTCACATTTGTCCGGTAGCGGGTGTACGTCTACCCTGACCTGAGGGGGGATAATCCGCGTGCTGGCAACCGGAATGACGCGATGGTCGGTGGACTGTCGTGGCGGCGAGCAGTCGATGTTTTTGCGCAACAAGACATCTACCTTCTCGCAACGTTCGAACGCATGCCGTGGCCGCATGTTCATCTTCTTCCTTGGGGTTTTGCTCTCTCCCGGTGCCGTGTCCGAACGAGAGCTGACTGGCGAACGAGAACGGGGGGGTCGTGACGCGCGTCGCGATAACTGGTGGTGCTGGCTTTCTGGGCAGCCATCTGTGTGAACGGCTGTTGTCCGACGGCGCGGAGGTGATCTGCGTCGACAACTTCGTCACCGGCCGGCCGGAGAACGTCGAGCACCTGCTCACCAACCGCCGCTTCCGGCTCGTCGACCGGGACGTCACCGAGTACCTGCACCTGCCGGGACCGCTCGACGCGGTGCTGCATTTCGCCTCGCCCGCGTCCCCGGTGGACTACTACCGCCTGCCGATCGAGACGCTGATGGTCGGCTCGACCGGCACCCGCAACGCGCTGGGGCTCGCGAAGGCGAAGGGTGCGCGGTTCCTGCTCGCCTCCACCTCGGAGACCTACGGCGACCCGAAGGTGCACCCGCAGCCGGAGACCTACTGGGGCAACGTCAACCCCGTCGGCCCACGCAGCATGTACGACGAGGCCAAGCGGTTCGCCGAGGCGCTAACCATGGCCTACCGCAACGCGCGCGGCGTGAACACCGGGATCGTGCGCATCTTCAACACCTACGGCCCGCGCATGCGCGCCGACGACGGCCGGGCGATCCCGACGTTCATTTCCCAGGCGCTGCGCGGCGAGCCGATCACCGTCGCCGGCGACGGCTCGCAGACCCGTTCCGTCTGCTACGTCGACGACCTGATCGAGGGCATTCTTCGACTGCTCTGGTCGGACCTCCCCGGCCCGGTCAACATCGGCAACCCGTACGAGCTGTCGATTCTCGACACGGCGCGGCTGGTACGCGAGCTGTGCGGCTCGGACGCCCCGATCACGTTCATCCCGCGCCCGGTCGACGACCCGACGGTGCGCCAGCCGGACATCACGCTCGCCCGCCAGCGGCTCGGCTGGGAGCCGCGGGTATCCGTGGGCGACGGGCTGGCCAGGACCATCACGTGGTTCGAGCGCGAGCTCGCCGGCGCCGGCCAACCGCAGGCCGCGTGATGCGCCACCGGCGTCCCGCTGCCCGATCAGAGACGACGGCGACGCTGGCTGACAGCACGAGGTGATTCATGGACGGGTGGATGGGCACCCGGCCGGGCCCGCCATCGAGGCTCTCATTCATCCGACCCCAGCGACGGGACGAAGCGCGCGGCATGGCTGACACTGGCATTCGGACCGAGGAGAAACCGATGAAGCACCGAGCCGGTGCCCACCGGCGCGGACACCCCGGGTCGCCCACGGTCGACGGTCGCGCCGCGGTTGAGCTGCGCAAGGTGATGACCCGACCGCAGCAGTGCCAGTACTGGCTGATCGTCGCCCTGTGGCTGGCCGCGAACGGGTACTTCTGGGAATGGTGGCTGACTCGACAGCACATCGGAAACACTCTGCTGTTCGTCCTCATGACGGCCGCGCTCTTCTATTCGGCGACGGTACTATCGTCGATGTACGCGCTCTTCCTCGGATACATGCGCCGTCCCGTGCCCATCCCGGTCAGCCGGGCGGAGGATTCCGGTGTCATCGGGCGGGTGGCGGTGATCAGCCTTACCGTCCCTGGTTCGGAGTCACTCGACATCGTCCGCGCCCAGCTCGTGGCCATGACTCGCATCCGGTATCCGCACGACAGTTGGATCCTGGTCGACAAGGAGCATTCGCCCGAGATCGCGGCCATGGCGCAAAGCCTCGGGGTACGTTATTTCTGCCGGCACGACGAAGAGACCTGGGGCAAGGACAGGGTCTCGGCCTGGAATCAGGCAAATCCGCCGTTCAAGGCGAAAACGAAAGCCGGGAACGTCAACAGCTGGCTCGACGCGTACGGCGACCTCTACTCACATTTCACGCAGTTTGACATTGATCACCTGGCCGATCCCTCCTACCTCGACCGGGTGCTCGGCTACTTCGTCGACCGGCAGGTGAAGTGGGTCCAGGCGCCCAGCGTCTACGGCAACCATCTGACCTGGACAGCGCGTGGCTCCTCGGAACAGGAGTTCGGCCTTCAGGGCCCGCTGCAGATGGGCTTCTTCGGGTTCTCCCGCACGCCGTTCATCATCGGCAGCCACTGCACCTACGATATGGCGGCTATCCGCGGCATCGGCGGCTTCCAGCCAACGCGAGCGGAGGACCATCTCGATACGGTGTGCCTGGCCGCGAAGGGCTACCAGGGGGTGTTCGTCCCGGACGTTCTCGCGGTGGGTGGTGGGCCCGAGACCTTCGAGACCTACCTGTCCCAGCAGTTCGCGTGGGCATACTCGATGATCGAGGTCCTGCTGTTCCACACCCCGCGGCTGATCTGGCGCTATCGGCCTCGCCAGGCCGTGCAGTTCCTCTTTGTCCAGACCTGGTACACGTTCTGGTCCCTGTCGATGGTGGTGCTGTTCTGCATACCGCTGCTATCCCTGCTGCTGAACACCCCGGTCGCCCATGTGGGATACCTGGAGTTCCTGTCTCGCAGCATCTGGATGGCCATCATGGCCACGGTGATCTGGTACTGGAGCCGTCCATGGCACGTGCCCGCCGGACTGCGCCTGAGCTGGCGAGGCGTCGTCCTGCACGTCGCGCGCTGGGTCGTCGTCTTCAGCGCCTTCATCCAGGTACTGCTGCGCGTCAAGAAGCCTTACATGATCACCAGAAAGGGGGTCGACGGCGCGGGCCGCCCATTCCCAATGCAGGTGCTCACCCCATACATAGCCATGGTCCTGATCGCCTTGGCGAGCTGCTGGTTCTACCTCGGTCTGCACCACCGGGGCCCGTCCCAAGGCTACCTGTTCTTTGGGCTTCAGGACGCCGCCCTGTTCTGGCTGCTACTGGTGATCACAGTTGTCCAGGAGGTCCGGTCCGCGCACCGCACCGGTACCGCGCTGCCAAACGTCGTGGCGCTGCAGGCTCGTCCGCTCCTAGTGTCCGGCCTTCTCGGCGTGCTGTTCCTCGGTACCGCCGTCGCGTCGTCGGGACCCATCATCCAGGCGCTCGCAATCTGGTAACTGCGATACATGCCATATTGAGTCGATATCGGCGACGGCTAGACCTGGATGGCCACCGACGCCGCCAGGTCAACCCACTCGCCTGCCGAGAAGGAGTCTTCCGCTGAGCGCGCCGGAACGTTCCACAAACGCGGCACAGACGGTCCTGGTGACCGGCGCGGCCGGTTTCATCGGTTCGCACACGGCCGTCGAGTTGATGGCCACGGGTCACGATGTCGTCGGTGTCGACAACTTCGCGAACAGCTCGCCGGGCGCCGTCGAGCGGGTTCACCGGCTCGCGGACGGGCGTTTCACGTTCGTCGAGCTGGACCTGCGCGACCGCACGAGCCTGAACGAGCTGCTGCGTCGCCGGCCGGTGGACGCGGTCGTCCACTTCGCGGCGAGGAAGGCCGTGGGCGAGTCGGTCGACATCCCGCTCGACTACTACGACACCAACGTGAACGCGACGCTTGGTCTCGTCTCCGTGATGCTCGAGCGCGGGGTGAACCGGCTTGTGTTCTCCTCGTCCTGTTCGATCTACGGCGAGGCGGAGTCGATGCCGATCCGGGAGGACGCCCCGGCGCGGCCGACGAACCCGTACGCCCGGACGAAGTGGATGTGCGAACAGATCCTCGCCGACGTCTGCCAGCGCCACCCGGACTGGCAAGTCACGTCGCTGCGGTACTTCAACCCGGCCGGCGCGCACCCATCGGGCCTGCTGGGCGAGGACCCGCGGGGCGTCCCGAACAACGTGCTGCCCTACATCGCCCAGGTGGCGGTGGGCCGGCGGGCCGAGCTGTCGATCTTCGGCGACGACTACCCGACGCCGGACGGCACGGGCATCCGCGACTACATCCACGTCGTGGACATCGCGGAGGGCCACCGGCTCGCGCTGGAGGCGCTCGGCGAGGCCACGGGCCATCGAGTGATCAACCTCGGTACCGGCCACGGAACCTCCGTCCGCGAGCTCCTCACCGCCTTCTCGGCGGCGTGCGGGCGGGAGCTGCCGAGCCGGGTGGTCGCGCGCCGTCCCGGCGACGTCGCCGAGCTCGTCGCGGACCCGTCGCTCGCACGCGAGCTGCTCGGCTGGAAGGCGACCCGGGACGTGGCCGACATGTGCCGCGACGCCTGGAACTTCCAGCGCCACAACCCAAACGGCTACGCCGAAACGGACCGCGGGGGGGACAGAGCAGTGACGACGGGGGATGGCGATGGCGAGTGGCGGTTCGGGGCTGGCGGCGGCCAACCGCGGCTGACCGTGATCGGCACCGGCTACCTGGGTGCCACGCACGCGGTCTGCATGGCGGAGCTGGGCTTCGAGGTGCTGGCGGTCGACGTCGACACCGCGAAGATCGACCGGCTGGCCCGGGGCGAGGTCCCGTTCTTCGAGCCGGGGCTCGACGAGCTGCTGCGGTCGAACCTGGACTCCGGCCGGCTGCGGTTCACCACCTCGTTCGAAGAGGTCGCGGCCTTCGGTGACGTGCACTTCCTGTGCGTCGGCACGCCGCAGCAGCCCGGCGGGCAGGGCGCGGACCTCTCCTACCTGCACGGCGCGGTGAGCGCACTCGCGCCGCACCTGCGGCGCCGCTGCCTGGTGGTCGGCAAGTCCACCGTGCCTGTGGGCACCGCCGCGGACCTCGCCGCGCGGCTGGCCGCCGAGGCGCCGGGCCTGGGCGTCGAGCTCGCCTGGAACCCCGAGTTCCTGCGCGAGGGCTTCGCCGTCGACGACACGCTGCGCCCGGACCGGCTCGTCTTCGGCGTCGCGTCCCCCGGCGCCGAGGCGACGCTGCGCGCGGTCTACGCGCCGATCACCGACCGCCACGACACCCCGGTGATCGTCGCCGACTTCGCCACCGCCGAGCTGGTCAAGGTGGCCGCGAACTCGTTCCTGGCCACCAAGATCTCCTACATCAACGCGATGGCCGAGGTCTGCGAGGCGGTCGACGCGGACGTGACGACGCTCGCGCGCGCCCTGTCACTCGACGACCGGATCGGCGGGAAGTTCCTGCGCCCCGGCGTCGGCTTCGGCGGCGGCTGCCTGCCCAAGGACATCCGCGCGTTCCGCGCCCGGGCCGAGGAGCTCGGCGTCGGTGCAAGCCTCGCTTTCCTGCGCGAGGTCGACGAGATCAACATCCGTCGCCGCCACCGAATCGTCGAGCTTGCGCGTCAGGCGGCCGGCGGGGCGCTGACCGGCCGCGTGGTCAGCGTCCTCGGTGCCGCGTTCAAGCCCAACTCCGACGACGTACGGGACTCGCCGGCGCTCGCGGTCGCCGCCCTACTCGCCGACGAGGGGGCCGCCGTCACCGTCTACGACCCGATGGCGGTCGAGAACGCGCGCCGGGCGAACCCGCGGCTTGGGTACGCGACATCGGTCGCCAATGCCGTGAAGGGCGCGGACGTCACGGTCCTGCTCACCGAGTGGGCCGAGTTCGCCGACCTCGATCCGGCGGCGCTCGCCGAGGTGGTCGCCCGTCGAACCGTGATCGACGGGCGACACGCCCTCGACCCGGCCAGGTGGCGAGGCGCCGGGTGGACCTACCTGGCCCCGGGCCGGCCAGCGGGTGGGCCAACGAAACCGGAAGCCGCCGACGCCACCGTCGCCGTTCCGGCTCCCCGTCAGCTCACGGAGGATGTCACCTTCCGGGCGTGACGGCGGCCGAGGGCGTCCCCGGTGTGCCGCGGCCTGGCGGCGCGAACGCTGTGGCGACCACCGGAAGCATGCGGCCCTCGTAGTCGAACATGGTGACGTTTGCCAGGATGGAGTCCTCCCCCGGATGTGCGCCGACGCCGGGCAGCCAGCCGGGCTCCCAATCGATGAACCCAAGTCCGTGGCCGTCCGGAACCTGACTGATAAGGGTACGTAGCGCCTCAAAGTAGGCTATCTGCCCGGCGGGTGTCGGGGGGAAGTGATCCGCCTCCGGCAGCTTGGCCACCTCCGCGATCCCAAGGAGCGGGTTGCCGCCCTCCAGAGTCCACGGATAGGCGGTCTCCGTGACGAGGACATCGATGCCAAGGCCGCGCGCGAGCTCGTCCATTGCGGCGCCGAGTTTGCTCATCGGCCCTTGCCAGAACGCGTAGTACGACAACGAGACCAGGTCGAACGGGACCTTCCCCGTCCGCAGATGCTCGACCCAGCCGCGCAGGCCGTCGGGGTCGTCGATGCGGTCCGTGTGGATCGCGATGCGCACCGGATGGCCGGCGGCGGGGCCGGAGAGCTCGGCGTCGTGCACGCCGGCCGCGCCCGCCCGCAACAGGGCGAGGAAGCCCGGCCAGCCGCCGCCTGGCAGGCTGTCGTCGAGCTTGCCGAGCGGCCACAGGATGCCGGCCGACACCTCGTTGCCAAGCTGGACCATGTCGACGGGCGTGCCTTGGCTCGCAAACTCCTCGAGCACGTCGCGGGTGTAGTCGCGCACCTGGCCGGAAAGCACCGTGAGGCGCGTGTGGTCCCACGACTCCGGTATCGCCTGGTAGGTCGGGTCTGCCCAGATGTCCGAATAGTGGAGATCCAGGTAGATCTTCATCCCGGCGTCGGCCGCCCGGCGGGCGAGCTTGAGCGTGTCCGCCTTGCTGCCGCTGTACCCCTTGGCTGGGTCCACCCAGAGCCGAAGACGCACGTAGTTGGCGCCGTGGTCCGCGAGGATCCGTTCGATCGGCGCCTTCTTTCCGTTCTCCGAAACCTTGTTGCCGGCCTTCTCCTCCAGCAGGGTGAAGGAGAGGTCGGCGCCGCGGATCTGCGGCGAGGGGGAGCCCAGCGCGGTGGACGGCGGTGGTGGCGGTGGCGGCGACTCAGACGAGCCGCACGCCGTCAGCGACAGGGCCGCCATCGTGACGATCAGCGCCCCGACGGCCGTACTCCCGCGCCGCCGCGAGAACAGGGACGGACTCACGCTCCCCCGAGGACCCACTTGCCCGCTCCGGTACAAGCAGTTCCCCCCTTGTCGATCTGGACGCCCGGCTCGGTTACGAACGCAAGGCCCGCGCGCATCCTCAGATCACGCTTGCGGCATAGTAGCGAGCTATCGCGCCCTGGCCAGTCAGCGGCCGGTCTGCATGTGCGGGCCAGGTCGAGGCCTCGCCGAAGGATCCAATGGATCTGGGGACGCCCGGCACCACCCACCCGAATACCTGTGCTCGATCTCTGAGGAATGCCGCACTAGACGGCGACGGCTGTTGGGCGTTTCACAACCGGGTAGCCGGTATAGTCCTGCCGAGAAGATCCTCCCTTGCCCTGGGCAGGACCAGGCGGGTGTGGTTTTGTCTGACCGGGGGTGGCGTGGCTGAGGTGCCGCCGGGCGTGGAACCGCTCGACGAGTCCGACCCGCGTACGTTCGGCCCATACCAGGTGCTCGGCCGGCTCGGCGACGGCGGCATGGGCACCGTGTACCTCGCCCAGCGCGACGGTACCGGGCCGCTCGTCGCGGTCAAGGCGATCCGCGCCGACCTCGCCCGCGTACCCGAGTTCCGCGGCCGCTTCCAGCGCGAGGCCGAGGCCGCGAAGCGCGTCGCCCGGTCCTTTACGGCCCCGGTCCTCGACGTCGCCACCACGGGCACCCGGCCTTACCTCGTCACCGAGTACATCGAAGGGCCGACGCTTACCGCCGCCGTCCGCGACCGCGGCCCCTTGCCCCCCGCCGACCTCGAATGGCTCGCCACCGCGGTCGCTTCCGCCCTGCGCGCCATCCACGCCGCTGGCGTGATCCACCGCGACCTCAAGCCCAGCAACATCCTGCTGTCCCGGTTCGGCGCCCGCGTCATCGACTTCGGCATCGCCCGGGCACCAGACGCGACGACCATGATGACCCAGGGCGCAATCGGCACCCCTGCCTTCATGGCCCCCGAGCAGGCCCTCGACCAGCCGGTCACCACGGCCGCCGACATCCATGCCTGGGGCGCGGTCCTGGCGTACGCCGCCGCCGGCCACGCGCCGTTCGACGGCGCCTCGCTGCCGCGCATCCTGCTCCGCGTCGTCCACGACCAGCCCGACCTCACCGGCGTCCCTGCCAACCTGCGCCCCCTCGTCGCCCGCGCGATGGCCAAGAACCCCGCCGACCGCCCCACCGCCGACGACCTGCTCGACGTCCTCCAGCACCTCCACACCCCAGCCAACGACACCCCGACGATCACAGGCCCACGGGTCACACCCCCACGGTTCGTGGTCCCGCAGATCACACCGCCACCGGTCGCACCCCCATGGGTCACCGCCCCTCCGACCACTGGCCACACGCCCCCTGGCCCGACGACCCCACCCAGCCCAGTCGCCGCGACGGCGGGCAGCAACATCGCCCCGCCACCGCGCGGGCCGGTCCCGCTCCTACCTCAAGCCGCCGCGCCCACGCCTGGCAGCGTCGAGGACGAGGCTCCCGCCCGGGTCGGCCCGCTGGCGCCCCCCTATGCGACCGCCCAACCTCTGCAGCCCCCAGCACCACCCCACCCGCGACGGCGGCCTCTCCGCCGCGGGCCGGCCATCGCTATCGCCACCACCGCCGCGCTCGGTGTCGCCGCCGCGGTCACCGCGGCCGTCCTCACCACCCGCCACCCCGCCCCCGCCGCGCAACCCCTCGCCAGCTCGACCACCCATGCTCCTACCACCATGCCTAGCCGGCCCACGCCCCTTGGAAAGCCCCTCACCGGCCCCACCGACAAGGTGACCTCCGTGGCGTTCTCCCCGGACGGCCACACCCTCGCCGCCGGCAGCAACGACACCACCGTCCGGCTCTGGAACGTCACCAACCCCGCCAGCCCCA
>NZ_MBLO01000007.1 GCF_001854805.1 Pseudofrankia coriaricola | reverse complement strand
CACCCTCGCCGCCGGCAGCAACGACACCACCGTCCGGCTCTGGAACGTCACCAACCCCGCCAGCCCCACACCCCTCGGGAAGCCCCTCACCGGCGCCCCTGGCCCGGTGTGGTCCCTGGCGTTCTCCCCCGACGGCCGCACCCTCGCCGTCAGCAGCAGCGGCGCCATCCAGCTCTGGAACGTCACCAACGCCGCCAGCCCCATGCCCCTTGGAACGCCCCTCACCGAACCCGTCGGCGCGGTGTGGTCGGTGGCGTTCTCCCCCAACGGCCGTACCCTCGCCGCCGGCGGCGAGGACCACCAGGTCCGGCTCTGGAACGTCGCCGACCCCGCCAGGCCCGCACTCTTCGAGCGGCCCCTCACGGGAGCCGCCGACTGGGTAAGGGCCCTGGCGTTCTCCCCCGACGGCCACACCCTCGCCGCCGGCAGCAACGACCACACCACCCAGCTGTGGGACGTCACCCACCCGGACAGCCCCACCCCCCTCGCCCCACCTATGACCGGCCCCACCGGCCCGGTGACCTCCGTAGCGTTCTCCAGCACCGGCCGCACCCTCGCCGTCGGGTGCGACGACTACACCGTCCGGCTGTGGGACGTCACCCATCTGGACAGCCCGACGCTCATCGGACAACCCCTCACCGGGCCCACCAGCTATGTGCTCTCCGTGGCGTTCTCCCCGGACGGCCACACGCTCGCCGCCGGCAGCTACGACCACACCATCCGGCTCTGGGTCGTGCCCTGAACGGGCTGTTGCGTTGTGAGGAGGCGTGGTGGGCCTCGACCTGCTCGCCATGTTCTGTTCCGCCTCGACCAGGCCAGGGGCAAGCTCCAAGTCCAGGTGTCGGGCGGCCGCTCCAAGACGCAGTCAGGCGTCCGTTCTCGCGTGCCTGGCAGCGCCGGGCTGTCCGGTGATTGTGTCGGGCGGTGCCGACTGGTCGTGATCGGTGCGACGATGGCGGCGAGTGTGGTAGATCGTGCTGTCCGTGTCGTCGCGGCGGTCGGGGGTGGCGTTGGAGGCGGGGCTGAGCCGCGCGCAGGTCGAGGCGCTGGCCGAGCGGCTCGCCGCTCCGGGCTTGGCCCGGCAGGTGCTCGCCGAGGCTGGTATCCACCGCGCGGACCTGCCGTGGAACCCGCAGAACCCGCGGTCGTTCTGGACGGCGGTCTCGGACCTGCTCGCCGACGGCGTCGCGGTGGATGGGCGGGCGCGGCTGCTAGCCGTGCTGGGTACGCGCTATCCGGGCGAACCGCTGTTCGCCGACAGCACGATGCACCCCTCGGAGCAGCCGGTCGACGGGGCGCCACAGGCGCGACGGGCGTTGTGGAACGTTCCGGCGCGGCTGGCACGGTTCGTAGGCCGCGACGACCAGCTCGCCGAGCTCGCCGAGAAGCTGGACGCCCGGTCCGGGGTCGAGTCGGTGGTGGCGCTGGCCGGGATGGGCGGCGTCGGCAAAACCTCGCTCGCGATCGAGTTCGCCCACCGCGCCCGCGAACGCTACGACGTCACGTGGTGGATCCCGGCAGAGCGCCCCGAGTTCGTGACGGGCCATCTCGCCGAGCTGGGCGAACGGCTGGGTCTGACACCCGGCGCCGAGCCTGGGGCGGTGTTCGCGGAGCTGACGCGCCGGAACCTGCGCTGGCTGCTGATACTCGACAACGCCGAGTCGACCGCCGCCGTGGCCCCGTTCCGCCCGACCGACGGGCGCGGCCGGGTGCTGGTGACGTCGCGACGCACGGGCTGGCGCGGGCTGGGCGACACGGTCGAGGTACCCACCCTGGCCCGGGCCGAGGCCGTGGCACTGCTGACCGGACATCTGCCGGGCGCGGATCCGGCAGAGGCGGACCGGGTCGCCGACCTGCTCGGCGATCTCGCCCTCGCGGTGGAGCAGGCCGCCGCGTTCTGCGAGCAGACCGGCACCCCCCTGTCCGAGATAGCCGAGTTGCTGACCGAGCGGCTCGACGACGTCCTCGGGCTCGGCGAGGTCGTCGAACGGGCCGACGTCACCGTCGAGACACTCTGGGAGCTGTCCACCCGCCAGGTCGCTCAGGCCCAACCGGCCGCGGTCGAACTGCTGCAGCTGCTGGCACTGTCCGCGCCGGAGCCGCTCCCGCTGGACCTGATCAGCGGCCACGCCGACCTGCTCGGCGACGGACCGCTGGCCCAGGCCGCCGCGGACCGGCTCGCCTGGACCCGAACCGTGGGCACACTCATCGGCTACAGCCTCGCCAGCAGGAGCCACGACGCGACGGCTATCTCGGTGCACCGCCTGGTCCAGGCAGCCACCCGCCGGTCGATGACCGACACGCGCCGCACCGAGTGGCTCGTCGTCCTTCTCTATCTGCTGTCCGCCGACCTGCCGAACGACATCGGCCGCAACCCGAAGGCCTGGCCCCGATGGCGGGCCCTGCTCCCACACGTCCGGGCTGTCCTGGCCCGCGCCGGCACAGACCCGGACGCCTCTCCTCCCGCGCCGACGACCGGATCCGACGCCATGTCCTACCTCTACGATCTGACGGCCGGCTACCTGCTGGAACACGGCCAATTCGCGGAGGCGCTGCCGCTGGCGCAACGAGCACTGGCCATCGACGAGGCCCTCCACGGCCCGGACCATCCAAACGTGGTCGCCGCGACGTTGACTATCGGGGAGGCGCTACGGGCCCTGGGACGGGCCGCCGAGGCTCTACCCCTTCAGCGCAGGGCGCTGGCTATCACCGAAGCCGCGCACGGGCCGGACCATCCGTTTGTTGCCAACATCCTGGTCTCCTTTGCGAAGGCTCTGGGATCCGAGGACCGCAATGCCGAGGCACTGCCGTTGCTTCGCCGGGCACTCGCGATCGACGAAGCCGCTCATCGGCCGGATCACCCTGTCCTCGCCGTCGACCTGCTCAACCTCGCGGAGACATTGCGCGATCTGGACCGCGCCGCCGAGGCACTCCCGCTGGCCGAACGGGCGCTCACCATCGACGAGGCCACCTACGGCCCCGACAGCCCCGACGTCGCCGACGACCTGACCGTCCTGGCCGCGACCCTGCAGGACCTGGGACGCGCCGCCGAGGCGCTGCCCCACGCGCAACGAGGCCTCGCCATCTACGAGGCCACCTACGGCCCCGATCATCCGACACTGACCGTCATCCTGACCAGGCTGGCCCAGGTCCTGCGTGACCTGCAACGAGCCGACGAGGCAGATCCCCTGCTCCACCGCGCACTGGCGACAAATGAAGCCGTCTACGGCCCGCACCACCCACGCAGCACGTCCGTCCGAACACTCCTAGCAGAGTGAGCCATGTGCACTCCCCGCGCTGGTTGTCCCGCTTCGGGGATGCCACCCGGCTAGCCGAACGTTATCGGTCGGGCGGGTGCTGCTGGCCGGCGATGCGGCACACGTCCATCCACCCACCGGCGGACAGGGCCTCAACCTGGGCGTTCAGGACGCATTCAACCTCGGCTGGAAACTGGCCGCACAGATCCGCGGCTGGGCGCCGGAAACACTGCTGGACACCTACCAGGCCGAACGTCATCCGGTCGCCGAGGACGTGCTGGACAACACCCGCGCCCAGATGGAACTGCTGTCCACCGAACCGGGCCCGCAGGCCGTGCGCAGGCTGCTCGCCGAACTGATGGACTTCGACGAGGTGAACCGCTATCTGATCGAGAAGATCACCGCGATCGGCATCCGCTACGACTTCGGCGAAGGCCCCGACCTGCTCGGCCGCCGCCTGCGCGACATCGACGTGAAACAGGGCCACCTCTACGGTCTGCTGCATCGCGGCCGCGGCCTGCTGCTGGACCGCACCGAACGCCTGACCGTCGGCGGCTGGTCAGACCGGGTCGACTACCTCGCGGATCCCACCGCGGCACTGGATGTTCCGTGCGTCCTGCTACGCCCCGACGGCCACGTCGCCTGGATCGGCGACGATCAGCAGGACCTGGACGACCACCTCTCCCGCTGGTTCGGCAAGCCCGCCAACTGATTTCGCCTGAGCAACCGAAAATGAATGCGAACACGCCTGTCTCGGGTCGAGATCATGGCGGGGACTGGTTCGTGTGGTCATCCCGCATATACGTGGCGAGATGGCGAGCAGATCTGCGGCGCTGTCGGCCAGGAGCTGGCCAGACGATTCCGCGACCCACGACAGATCATGACGCCAGTTGACGTTGTGTCACCACCGGAAGTGAGACAGAGCCGTTAACTTGGCACTCCCCCTAGACAGCTCCGAGGTCGAGGAGGCGGTTTGAGTCCTGGGTGGGGGTGCGTCGGGGCGGACAAGCTCGGTGAGGTGGTCGCCCGGTGGCGGAGATGATCAGGACGTGGCGCGGTGTCGGTAGGGACGGGTCCAGCCGAATAGTTCTGGCAGCCGCGGGCCGTCGTCGAACAGCGGCGGTGCCCGTGGCCTGGTGGCTGGCGCTGGGAAGTTCCTCGGGGGTCGCTGATCGCCAGGCGGGAAGGGCTTGGCGATCAGTGTGGTCGGGCGTCTCAGCTGGAGAAGCTGTCGAGGTGGCTGCCGCCGGGGTCGACGGTGCGGGCGATGCGGCGTCCGATGTCGCCCAGCTGCCGCTGCTGCGGGCGGGTGAGGGGATCGAAGACCAGGGCGCGGACTGTTTCGACGTGCCCGGGGGCGGTCGCGACGACTTTCTCCCAGCCCGCGTCCGTGAGGATGGCCAGGGTGTAGCGACCGTCGGTGGGGTCCGGTGTGCGGCGCACCCAGCCTGCCTTCTCCAGTCGCCCGGCCACGTGGGAGAGCCGGGAGAGCGATCCGTTGGCGAAGACGGCCAGGGTGCTCATACGTAGGGTGCGCTCGGGTGCGCCGGACAGCATCGCCAGCACCTGGTACTCGAAGTGGCTGATCCCGGCGTCCCGCTGGAGCTGGTCGTCGAGTGCCGCCGGGAGCCTGATCAGCACGCTGGCCAGGGCCAGCCAGGTCTGCATCTCCTCGTCGGTCAGCCAACGCGGCTGCTGCACGTCCACACCATCATCCTAGCTTGAAGTGTCAACCGAGCCAAGACCGTTGATCACTTGACAGATCAAGCGATCTCTCCTAGGTTTGAGTTGAAGGTTCAATCCAAAAGTTGGGTGCCCGAGGCCGCGAGTCGGGCCGCGACGCGCACCCATCGCCGGTGTCGTCATCGATGCCGATCCCCAGGGAGCACACATGCGCGCACTGAATGTCCCGGCCGCGGGCGAGCAGCCCCGCCTGTCCGACCTGCCCGTCCCCGGGGCCGTTGAGGGCACCGTGCTGGTCCGCGTGAAGGCGGCCGGTCTCAACGCCCTCGACAACGCCCTGGCCGCCGGAATGATGGCCGAGATGCTCCCGCACGTGTACCCGCTCGTCCTCGGCCGCGACGCCGCCGGCATCGTCGAGGCGGTCGGAGCCGGCGCCGACCACGTCGCCGTCGGCGACGAGGTGATCGGCCACATGCTGCTGGCCCCACCGATCCAGGCCGGCACCCTCGCCGAGTACGCACTGCTGCCCGCCGCCGCCGTCACCCACAAGCCCGCCGGCCTCGACTTCACCACCGCCGCGGCACTTCCCCTCGCCGCGGCCGCCGCCAAGGCCGCCGTCGACGCCATCGAGCCCGAGCCGGGCCAGACCGTCCTCGTCGTCGGCGCCGGCGGCGGCGTGGGTTCCTACGCCGTCCAGCTGCTCGCCGCACGCGGCGTCACCGTCGTCGCCACCGGCACCGCCGACGACACCGACCGGCTGACCACGCTGGGCGCGACCACCGTCATCGACTACACCGCCGGCCCGGTCGCCGAGCAGGTGGCCGCCGCGTACCCCGACGGTGTCGACGCCCTGATCGACCTCGTCGCCTACACCCCGGACAGCGCGCCCCTCGACGTGGTCCGCAAGGGCGGCAAGGTCGCCAGCACCCTGGGCGCCGCCGCCGACGAGCAGGCCCTCGCCGCCGTCGGCCTGACCGGCACCAGCGTCATGGCCGCCCCCCTCCGCGAGGTCGTCGCGCAGCTCGCCGACCAAGCCGCCGCCGGCACCCTCAAAGTCGACGTCACCACCGTCCTGCCCCTCGAGAAGGCCACCGACGGGCTAGCCACCCTCGCCAGCGGCACCGCCCGCGGAAAGATCGTCATCGAGATCGGCGACTGACAGGACACGCCCCGCCCATTACCACTCACAGGAACGCCCGCGCGGACGCACACCGAACCGACCGGCGACCCCGGCTGGTACCCGCCCACAGCGAAACGGCGCGGTACCAGCCGGGGTCCGCCGGACGGGGTCGCAGATGTTTCCAGCACGGACAGCGAAGGTGCCTGGTCCCGACCGTCCTGTCAGCATCTGCCACCGGGTCGGGCACGAGCGCGACAGCTTCCTAGCTAGGGCGGATTCCCGGCAACCACGGATGTCAGCGCACGGCGCGCCCATTTCTCTCAATCCGCTGATAAACGGCTCACTAGACCCCTCGGGCTATCGGGAGACTGACATGGAAATCAAGGAGCTCGGACACCTTGTCCTGTACGTGAGGGACGTCGACCGGTCGGCCGCCTTCTACCGGGACGTGCTGGGCTGGCGCCAGATCCTGCCCGACCCCACAGCGTCGGCGTCGGCTTCGAGCCGCATCCCGGCCGCGGCGTTCTCGGCCGGCCAGAGGACACACCACGAGCTGCTGCTCATCGAGGTAGGCGAGAACGCAAAGCCGATTCCAGCCGGACGCCGCGTCGGGATGTACCACTTCGGGCTGAAAGTCGGCGACAGCGACGACGAATTGCGCGAGACACTCGCCCACATCACCACGGCCGGTGTGACGATCGCCGGCGCGTCCGACCACACCATCACCCACAGCCTCTACATCCACGACCCGGACGGGAACGAGATCGAGCTGTACATCGACGTCCCCGGCGTCGACTGGAAGACCGACCCGACTCTGGTAGGCGCCCCGATTCGCCCACTTCGCCTCTAGCCCCGGGCTTTCACCGCTGGCCGTCGACGAGCAGTCGTGATTCTGGATGACTTTTGACGTCACTCAAGTTATCTGCACTGGTCACAGCTTTGATCGTCAGCAAATAGACAAAGGGGGAGCTGCATCGCGGGGCACTAGCCGCAAAGCGGCCCCTAGAAGATGACCCTCACGTGGTCCCATGAGCCTGGCTGATGACAATATTGTCCGCGCTTGCCCGAGCACTGCAGGAGGACCCATGACAGCGACCTCGGCGAGGACAGCCCAGGCGAGCCCGGGCTGGATGTTCGTGCTGAGCGGGCTGAAGACGTTCGTCGAGACCGGAGCCCCGCTGGTGGTCGCCCGATGAAGCTCGCCAGCTACACGCTCGTCACCTTCGTGCGCCCGGACGGCTTCCGGCCGCTGGCCCCCGAGGAGGAGCTGCGTGTCCGAGACGCGCACCTTGCGAACATGGCCGACCTGCACTCGCGGGGCCTGCTGCTCGCCGCCGGCCCGTCACGCGGCACTGACGAGAACGTCCGCGGCTTCGCGATCATGCTCTGCGACGCCGCGACCAGCGAGGAACTATGGGCGACGAACCCGAGCGTGCTCGCGGGCCGGTTCGAGGCACGCTGCGCGCCGTGGGTCGTCCCGGCCGAGATGATCGTTGCCGGCCCAGGCCTCCCCCCTCGCTCGGTGGCCGAGACCATGGCTTGACAGGGAGAGGCTCATCGGCCCGGCCCCGTCCGCGCGCGGCGGCGCCGCGTTGTCGACGGCGGTATTCCAACGGTTGGACCTGCGGGACAGTTGAAGGGCCGGCCGACCGTGCCACGTGATCGGCTGGATCGCCGCCGCGTGTGGGCGCCGGATGGAGACGACTGGAAGGTCGTCAGCTAGCTTCATTTCAAATGGCCCGCGGCTTTGCGACAAACGGATTCATTTACCTGAGCGGGCCGGGCTAGCTTGTTGCTTGCGGGCGCAAGTATCTCGGCATTTGGCGCCCTGGGCGGTGCGCAAAGCGCAGTCGCAGGTCGCACAATTCGAAAGGCATGTGATGGAACGCAACGTTCAAGAAACGAACCAGACGACACGACGTACGCTGCTGCGTGGAGCCGTGCTCGGCGGAACCGGTATTGCCACGGCCTCCCTGCTTGCCCCCGGAAGCGCGTCGGCCGCCGACGCCGGCAACGGGCTCGTGTTCCCCGGCGTCGATGTTGTCATCGACTCCTCGCACGCTACCGCGGAGGTAGCCGCGCTGGTCCGGCGCTATCTCACAAGCAAGAGTGCGCAGGACCTAGACGGATGGATGTCCTTCTTTTCGCGCGATCTCATTACCTACATCGATGCGGTCGTGGGCGCGGGCTTCTACAACTGGGACTCCCTGCGGGCTTCATTGTCCCAGTTCATGTCCAATTGGCCCAGCGACGGCAAGTCGTACCCCACGCGGATCCTGGGCGATGCGACCAGCGCCGTCGTGTTCTTCACCGACACCGCAGGCCTGTTCGGGCCTTCCGAAATCCGCGCGGTGGGCATTATCAACTTCCGCGATCATAAGATTACCCGGCAGATCGACTACTGGGATGGCCGGCATTTCGGCATAGCCAACGAGGCGGCCCTCGCGGCATACTCGACTGGGTCCCCAACGGACTTCGGAGAATCCACTGTCGGAGAAACCGCGGCGCCCGCCATGAGGGACGTCGCATCCAAGCTTGCGCAGGCCCTGCGCAATGGCGACGGCGCCAGCGCTGCGGAGCTCTTTGCGCCCGGCGCCATCTTCGAGGACATGCCAGCACACCTGCATATTGTCGGCCCACGAAGCATTGGTACCTATCTGACCAAGGCCATCTCTCTGCTGCCCTACGCCGGTGGTGGTACGGCTGTTCGCCACGTCGTCGGCAGCGCGGTGGGAGGGGGTTATGAATGGACGGCGTCCAACAGCGCTGTTCCCCGAGGTGTCGTCGCCCTTGAACTGGATGGCTGGGGCAGGATTACCCGCCTCACCGCCATGTGGGACGGCTCGCTCGTGGACGACTCCACGTTGATCTCATTGGCCCGCACGGCGATCGAACAATAAGTGATGGCGCCCGTCGTCGGTCGGCGACGGGCGTCACAGCGGTGCAGGTCAGGCCGCTTCGACAGCGTGCTGCTTCTGACGTGCATGGCCAAGCGGTAGGAGTTGGAGCCGGTAACGAATACGAGCGAGCCGCGTAAAACCGCAGGTCAACCCCGGTGGCTGAGTTCTGACACCCAACAAGGCGCACGCCGTTCGCGACGGCGTGCGAGTCACCAAGCAACGCTGCCATCGTCGCGCAGGAGCGGGTAGTGCGCCTCGGTGAAGGTCATGACGTGCTTGATCTGTGTGTACTCCTCAAGCGCAAACTTCGAGAGGTCGCGACCGTAACCGGACTGTTTCACGCCGCCGTGAGGCGTTTCCGCATTGTGCAGCAGGTGGCAATTGACCCATACGGTGCCGGCACGGATTCCCTTAGTGAAGTAGGCGGACCTTTTAATGTCATTGGTCCAGATCGACGCGGCGAGGCCGTAGCGTGTTCCGTTGGCCATCGCCAGCGCTTCGGCATCGGAGCTGTACTTCTGGAGGGTCGCCACCGGCCCGAACACCTCTTGCTGCACGATTTCGTCGTCTTGCTTGACTCCCTCGATGAGGGTGGGCGCGAAGAAGAAGCCGGGCCGGTCCAGACGGGATCCGCCTGTGAGCACCCGTGCGTGCGAGGGCAGGCGGTCCAGGTAACCCTGCACGATCTTCAGTTGCTGCTCGCTGTTGAGCGGGCCGTAAAGTACATTTCTTTCGTCGGGGGCGCCGACGCGTATCTTTGCTACGGCTTCGAGAAGCAATTTGACGAACCGGTCGTAGACGCTGTCGTGGATGATGAAGCGGGTGAGCGCAGTGCAGTCCTGTCCGGCGTTGTAGAAAGCCGACATCGCCGTCATGGCAGCGATCTCCTCCACGTCCGCGTCAGGCGCTATCACGGCGACACCATTCCCGCCCAGCTCGAGATGCACCGGCATGACATTCTCAGCAGCGGACGCGGCCACGGCGCGCCCCGCGCGCGTGGATCCGGTGATCGCGACCATGCCGAGGTCGGAATGGGCGACGAGGTCAGCACCGGTTGCGCGGCCTCCGTTGACGACGTTCAGGACCCCGGGACCCAAAACCTCCGTCGCGATCTGCGCAAGAAGGTAGGCCGACGACGGGGTGGACTCCGAGGGTTTGAGCACGACGGTGTTGCCGACGGCCAAGGCGGGTCCGAGCTTCCAAACCGTCATCATGAACGGGTAGTTCCACGGCGCGATCTGACCCACCACTCCGATGGGCTCCCTGCGCACGGTCGATGTGTGTCCTGCGCGGAACTCCTGAGTCGCGAGGCCGTCCATCACGCGCGTCGCCCCGGCGAAGAACCGCAACTCCTCCAATGCCGGCATGACCTCGTACTCGATGACACTCTGCCGTGGCTTTCCCGTGTCAAGAATCTCCGCCTCCACCAACTCGCCGAGACGCGTAAGAACGCGATCTGCGAGCGTATTGAGGCGCGTGCAACGCTCCCCGGGCGTGAGACGACTCCACCCCGTGAACGCCTTCATACTCGAGGCGACGGCAGTCTCGATGTCAGTGCCGTCCGACAGCGGCGCCTCCCCGCTCACGTCTCCTGTAGCCGGGTCGATCAGTGTTGTCCAGTTGTCGGATGCTGCAGGTTGTGCGAGTCCGTCGATGACGTTCAGAATTTTTCTTCTCACGATGCTTCTTTCGATTTTCGCTAGACAAGATGCTACGACAGCTCATCGGCGACGCGGAGCCCGGACGCGTATGCACCGCCCACTGTTCGGGGACGCCAACGTGCGGTCGCCTCTCCAGCCCAGAACAGCCGTCCGTTAAGGGGTTCGGCCAACCGATCGCGAACATCGGCTCGTGCTCCGGGCGGCGTGTGGCTGTATGCGCCTCGTGCATACGGATCGCCGGCCCACAAATGGACGATGGCTTTGCGAGGCCTGCGGAACTTGTCACCCAGGTAGTGCTCGAGCGCCTTCTCCCCGAGCCGGAGAACTTCGGGAACGTCCTGCGACTCGATCCTCGTTGCGTCGCGACCACCGGCCCAAAGAGCGATAATTGTCTGCGCGCGGTTTTCTTGCCAGCCGTTCGACAGGATGGCTCTGCTCGGAAGGATCTCCGGATCGGAGATGTCGTCGGGTGCACCGTCCGGCCAGACATCTCCGTCGAAGACGAAGACCATCTTGACGACGGGCACGTGACTCATCGAGTCGATCGCTTCTCGCTTGCGGGCCGGCAGCGGTGGCTCGAATCGGATCCCATTGTTCTGCAGCACACCGAGCGGCACGGTGACGACGACGTGTTCGGCCGAGACGGTGACCGCCCGGCCATCATCGGTCACCGCGTTCATCTGGACCACTGGGTCGGACCAGGTGATGGAGCGGACCGCCACGCCCAACCGGATGTCGACTCCCGCTGCCAGGCGGTCCAGAACCGGTCGCCATCCGCGCTTCAGTTTGAAGTCCGCGTCGTGCAACGCCTCGCCATCGGTCCGGTTGCCGGCGACCTCGAGCATCGTGTGCAGCGCGCTGGTCTCCTCCAACGACTCACGAGTGGTCCAGAACGCGAACAGCTTCTCCAGTTCGTCGCGCTCGGCGACGCTGCCCGCGAGCCGATCCACGAAGGAGCGGAGATCTTCGGAGGGATCGAGGTCCGCGGCTGCCTCGAGGAGCGAGTTCCACCGTTCGTCGTCGATGGCGATGACGTCGAGCCCATGGGACACCGGAAACTCTTCGTCGGCCATCCCGAATTCTGCGATCGCGCGGCGGATCGGCGTCGTCGAGGTGTGGATCCACTCCGCTCCGAGTTCGACCGGCTGATCCGCGAGATCGGTGATCGTGTGCACCCGCCCGCCGATGCGACCGCGGGCCTCGAGGACCACGACCTCCCTTCCTCGCTGTGTCAGGGCATGGGCGGCGGCGAGTCCGGCCGTGCCGGCGCCGATGATCACGATGTCGGCGTGGGTGTGGTCAGCGATGTCCGCGCGCTCCGCCGCACCGCGCGTCACGATGCGTCTCGCGTTGCTTCGAGCAGCGAGTCGATGGCAGACGCTCCAGCTCGACCGGACTCAATGGCTCCTTCGATGGTGCTCGGCATGAACTCGGCGATGTCGCCGCCCGCGAAGTGCACTCGGCCGAGCGGTCGGCGCGCTTCCGGCAGATACGCAGTCGGGCCGGTCGCTGTCGGTGCCATCCAGGTTCCTCGTGCGAAAGCGTCTCGGTTCCAGTCGTGCCCGTCGACGCGGAGGACCTTCGCGTCGGGCACGAAAGCGCGCACCGCTTGCTGGACGCGTTCGAGGTCGGTGAGGTCGAAGTCGACATCGTCGCCGAAGCCGACAAGCAGGCTGGTGCCGTCTTCGAAATCGCGCTCGGTGCGCAGGTAGGCAAGATCACCGCTGCCTGAGACGCCGCGGAACAGCCTCGGTACATCGCGAGCCAGAATCCACGCCTTCAGCGAGTGTCCGACGTTGCCTCCCGATCCGATTTCTGCCTGGATGCCCGGCATCCGCGGCTCGAAGCGGATGTCGCTCCACGTCGTGATCGGCACGGCGACCAGCGCATAGCGGGCCACGAACTCCGCATCCACGCTTTTCACGCGCACCAGGCCGTCGCTCTGCTCGATCTGTGTCACCCGCGTGTCGAGGCGAAGATCGGTTGCGGCGTCGTCGAGCATCCGGTTGATGAGTTCGGTGGTGCCGCCGTGGATGCGGGTGGAGTGCTCGTCGACATCCTTCATGAGCTCGATCGTCACCTCGCTCATGTCGCCGCGCAGGATGTCAGCGGTGATCTCCTCGGGAGAAGCGCCGCAGAGGTACCGCGTCCAGGCTCGCCCCCAGTCCCGGGCCTCCGGCGAGAGCCCGGCGAGGGCCGCGCCGAGGTTCCGCGCATCGGTCCGCGAAAGACTGTCGAACTCGGCGGCTATCTCCGCGGGCAGCTCTCCCCAGGTGAAGGCAGAGCCACCGATCAGGGTCACGAAGTTCGCGGGTGCCGGGGAGTCAACGGTGGTCATCCCGTACCGCGCAAGCTCCTCGAGGACGTGACGGTCCGAGGCCGGGAGGATCCAGGTGCCTCCCATCTCGATCTGCAGCGTCGATCCGGCGAACCTCCGCAGGAACGTCCGCCCGCCGACCTGGCCCTTGCCTTCGACGATCAGGACGTCACGCCCCGCCGCCGCGAGATCCCGGGCGGCACCAGCCCCTGCGAATCCCGCGCCGACGACGACTACGTCGTAGATGTGCTCCGTCACTGGCTCACGCCGCTTGCCAGGCGGTTGAGTTCGATCTTGGTGCCGCCTCGACGGCGATCCAGGAGGAGGAAGATCGCGAACAGCACCGCGATCGCGATGAAGGAGATGAACGGAATCGCGGCGTAGATGCCGGACAGGCCCTCGACGAAGGTGAACACAACGAAGGTGGTGAATCCGATCGAAGCGACGAAGACGGCCACCCAGGACACCACCTCCGTGCTCCCGGTCCGGCGGAGCACCACGACGGCCGCGACCGCTGTCATCACGTAGGGCACGCACCAGAAGTACGTGATCGCACTGCTGAAATAGAGTCCGCCCTCGATCGGTGCGGTTCCGGCGGCGACGACGAGGATGATCGGAAGAATCGTCTGCAGGACAGCAAGCATGATGATCGCGACGTTGGGTGACTTCGTCCGGGCGCTGATTGTCGCGACGAAACGGGGAAGCAGCCCGATCTCTGCCGCCGTCGCGAAGATCCGGCTGCCGTAGGTGACGAAGGCGACGCCGCCGGCGAACTCGCCGAGCGTGAGCAGGATGTCGAGGACCGTGCCCATCCAGGGCAGGTGCGCCGAGGAGGCGACGATCGAGATCGGGGACGTTCCTGCGGCGAGCAGGTCGGCGTTCGCCGCCATCGAGGACGTCTGGAGGACGATCGCCACCAGTTGACCGACGAGGAGCACGATCACGACGGTGAAGATGATCCGAGGGATGCTCCGCTTGGGGTTCTTGGTCTCCGCCGCGACCGTTGCCATGTCGTCGAACCCGACGAGGCCACCCAGGGTCAGCGTGACCCCGAAGACGATGTTGTGCAGATTGGTGTGGCTGAAGTTGACGAGGGCCGGCAGATCGACGCCGGTGTTGGCGGCCGCGCCGACGCTCAACGCCACGATGAACGGGACCACACCGATGCTGAAGATCAAGGCGACGAGGGCGACGCCTTGGACCCCGAGGCAGGCGAAGAGTCCGGTGGCAACTCCGACGATGAGCAGGATGACGACTTGCGTGTTGGTCGCGAAGGCGCCGGAGAACCCCAGATCCGACAGCGCACTGGAGGCGAACACCACGACGACCGACGCGACCGCCGCCGTGGCCGCGACGTAACCGAGGATCAGGGCAGCACCGGTGAGCAGCCCCCACCTTCGCCCCAGCCCGTGGAGTACGTAGCTCATCAGCCCGCCGCTGGTGACGTACTTCGTCGCGAAGATCCGGATCATCTCTGCGATGGCGAGGATCAGGACCCCGCCGATGAGCGTGCCGACCCAGGACGTGGCTCCCGAGGTGAGGAAGACGAGACCCACGTAGAGCGCGAGCACCGGTCCGACCTGCTGGGCACTCAACCCCAGGACGATGCCGCGCCGGACACTCAGCGGCTTGTGTTGGCTCAGTTCACGCTCGACCTGGTCACCCAACGCCACGGTCGTTGTCGCACCACGGTGACTGCCTTCAATCGACATGCGCGCTTCCTCTCGCCGTCGCACGCACCTGAGCCGGGTGGCTGGGTGCGCCAGTAGCGGGACTGTACCGCACGTCCGGTATACTAACTGTTAATGTGTGGGTTCATGTCGATTACAGGCCTTCCCAGGTCAGGCCGGTCGCGGCAAGGAATCCGAAGATCAGGTCTGGTCGGTACTGGGTCTGCTTGAGGCCGTGTTTGACGGCCTGGAGCACCTGGTCGAGGCCGCGGGCGGCGAGGTTGGCCAGGGCAGTGCCCTTGAGCTGGGACCAGATGGCCTCGCCGTCGCGCTCGGTGGCCTGGCGGGTGGGCTCCTGGCACGACCAGCCGTACCGCTCAAGCAGATACCACACCCCGGCCTCGGTGTAGCCCACCCCGAACTCCACGGCAATCACCTGCCGGATCCGGGCCAGCGTCCAGCGCTGGTCGTCCCAGCCGTACCCCCCGGGCCCCGGCGCAGCAACGCCTCCAACCGGGCCAACTGCCGGTCATCCAGCCGGCACGGCGACAACGCCCCCCGCGACCGCGGCGCACCGGCACCGCCGTCCTCCCAGGCCCGATCCAGCGACTCACGGTCTTCGGCGTCACATGGAACTCCCACCTCCGCCTGGCCCACCCCCTGGGCGAACCGGTCGGCGGCAGCCAGCCGGACCGCTCGCGTCGTATCTGCTCGGCGGGCGTCAGCCCGCCACCGGGTCGCATACCTCACCCCGGCGAGCTACCCACCCCACCGGCATCATCACGGACCCCCATGACCTCAAGGATTAACGACGGGGTAGCAGACCAGGTTTTCGATGGGGTTTTTCGGGGCTCGAACAGCCGTGCGCGATGCTCGTCGCGACGCCCAGATGGCCGGGCGAGTCGCCCTGGTTGTTAGTATCGGCAGGTGGCAAGCCAGAGTTCGACACGAGGCGCCTTCACGCCTCAGCGAATCATCGAGTCAGCGCTCACGATCGTCGCGCGCAACGGGCCCACCAGCTTGACGGTCGACGCCCTGCGCGCCGAGACGGGCCTCTCGCGCGGGGGGCTCGCCCACCATTTTCGGAGCCAGACCGAACTGCTCGAGGCGACGATACGTCATTCCCTCGACGCCTACCGGGGCGCGCTGGAGCGCGAGGTCTCAGGTGGCGGCGACAGCATCGCGGGATACGCGGACGTCACTCTCGGCACCGGGATGCGCTATCGCTTGGCCCTCATGCTTGGTCTCGCGCAGGACCCCGGACTTCTGACCGAGTGGGCCGCGTTCTTCCGGCTACAGGACGCGAATCCCGGTGGATCGGAACTGGTGTCCACCGCGTGCCTTCGGCGACTTGCCATTGACGGTTTGTGCTGGACGAAGATCCTGAATCCGCATCGCTTCAGCGCGCAGCGCATGGAGCGACTCGCGACCGAGGTTCTCACGTGGTCTCCCGAGCCGATCGACGTCGAGAGCCTCCCGACCAGCCCCAGTCGACGCCATCGCGGGGCGACGAAGGAGCGCATCCTGCAGGCGGTGCGGCACGTCGCGCTCAAGCTCGGCGGCTCCAGCGTGACGATGGAGCGTGTTCGCAACGAGTCCGGCATCAGCAAGAGCGGCATCCTGTACCACTTCGACTCGAAGGGCGCGATGCTGCAGTCGTTCTTCGACGAGATCGCAGCCGGCAGCGCGGAGATCAGCCAGGCTGGTCTCGGTGAGCGCGGATGGGACCTCAGGACGCTCGCGTACGCGCGCGCGAACATCGCCCACTCCGACGCAACAATGACCCTTCTCTGGATTCTGGCGATTTCTTCGGCGCCGCATCTCAGCAGCGAACTGGCAAAGAGCAGCCGCATCATCGACTCCGCGGAGGACGCTCTGCCCGAACCGCTCTGGCTCGACGTGCAGTTGCGCCGGCTCGCGCTCGACGGGCTGTGCTGGAGCGACCTGATCGACCCACAGCGCTTCTCGAGACTCGACCGGGACGGACTGCTACGTCGTCTGGTCGGACGGACTCAGGACGAACTGTTCCCTCGGCTCGCAACGACGCGGTCCGTCCGTACCCAGACAGGACCGCAGTGATCACCCGTCGAGTGGTCGTCCGAGGACGACCTCGACGAACGTTGGTCGACCTGGCGTCGCCGCCACCAAGCGCGAGCCCGCTGGTTCCACCACAGAACACGCCTCGCGAGGCTCGGATGGTAACCACCTAAATCACCACAACATGAAAACCAGTCATACATCTCGAAATGCGGCTGTCCTACGAGGAGGCGCGCTCGACGGCATTCTCGAGAACCGACAGACCCTCGTCGAGCACAGCCGGCGGGATGACCAGCGGTGGCAGGAGACGGATGACGTTCTTGTGCGTGCCGCACGTGAGCACGACGACCCCGGCGGCGTGGCAGCGAGCGGCGACCTGCGCGGTAAGGCGCGGGTCGGGCTCATCTGTGCCGGGCCGCACCAGCTCGATGGCGAGCATGGCGCCACGGCCCCGGACGTCGCCGATGGCCGGGGTGGTTTCGGCAAGCCGGTGCAGGCGTGGAAGTGCGGAGTCCGCGATCGCCCGCGCGGCAGCGTCCAACTGCTGCGTGCGCAGGGTTGCGATCGTGGCCAGCGCCGCCGCGCAGGCGACCGGGTTGCCGCCGAAGGTCCCGCCGAGTCCACCCAGGTGCACCGCGTCCATGAGCTCGGTGCGGCCGGTGACGCCCGCCAGGGGCATCCCGTTGGCGATGCCCTTGGCCGTCACCACCAGGTCGGGGACGACGTTCTCGTGCTCGGAGGCAAACCAGTCGCCGGTACGGCAGAAGCCGGTCTGTATCTCGTCTGCGATGAACACGACGCCGTTGTCCCGACACCACTCGGCGATGGCGGGCAGAAAATCGGGCGCGGGCACGACGAAGCCGCCCTCCCCCTGGATGGGCTCGATGAGCACGGCTGCGACGGAGCCGGCGCCGATCTGCCTGTCGATCTGGTCGATAGCGCGGGCGGCAGCCTGAGCGCCTGAATAGCCGGCGGGGTCGCGGTACGGGTAGGACATCGCCACCCGATAGACCTCGGGTGCGAACGGACCGAACCGGTGCTTGTACGGCATGGCTTTGGCGGTCAACGCCATGGTGAGGTTGGTGCGCCCGTGGTAGGCATGGTCGAAAACCACGACCGCGGGGCGGCCGGTCGCATGACGGGCGACCTTGACGGCGTTCTCGATCGCCTCCGCGCCGCTGTTGAGCAGCAGGGTGCGCTTGTCGTGGTTACCCGGGGTGAGGGTGTTGAGCTCCTCGCAGACGCGCACGTAGCCCTCGTAGGGAGCGATCATGAAGCAGGTGTGGAGGAATGCGCCGGCCTGCTCGCGGATCGCCTCGACCACGGCCGGCGCGGCACCCACGTTGGTGACCGCGATACCGGAGCCGAGATCGATCAAGGTGTTGCCGTCGACGTCGGTGAGCAGCCCGTCGCCCGCGGAGGCCACGAAGGCCGGCAGGGCGCTGGAAACCCCGCGCGCCACGGCGGCCGATCGGCGCCGGGCGAACTCCTGGGAGCGGGGGCCCGGGACCTCGGTACACAACTGCCGCGCGATGGCCGCAACGGCGTCGCCGGTCACGCCGCGAGGTGCGGCGGGAAGAAGCGCACCGGGAAGGAGCGCGGGGGAAGGGGACGCGGCCGTCGGATTCGTGGCGGCGGGGTCAGTGGCGGTAGACATGCGTGCAACAGTGCGCGGCATCCCACACTCGAGGCGAGTGCCAAACTGGCTATGTTGATGATGATCCTACGCCGTTGTGTAGAGGTCGCGATCGAAGATAGCCATGATAGGGGGCACGGATGCCGTTGACGCTGCGTAGTCTTGTCAGCGACCGCTCGCTGGACCTGTCCGTTCTCGCCGGCGAGGCCAACCTGGACCGGCCGATCGCCTGGGTGCACTCCACCGAGCTGACCGACCCCACCCCGTTCCTGCAGGGCGGCGAGCTGCTGCTGACCACTGGCTTGGCCCTGCGGCAGGACCCGGCCACGTGCGCCGCCTACGTCGCCCGCCTTGGCGACGCCGGTATCGTCGGGCTCGGCTTCGGCATCGGGCTCAGCCACGACACAGTTCCGGTCGGGCTGTCGGAGGCTGCCGAGGTTGCGGGGCTGCCGCTCTTCGAGGTGCTGCGGAGCACCCCATTCATCGCGATCAGCAAGGCAGTGTCGGAGGCGGTCGCCGCGGACCAGTATGCAGCGGTGAGGCGTACCAATGAAGCCCAGCACGTACTCACGCGAGCAGCCGCCGGTCCGAACGGGTTTGCCGCGCTCGTCGACCGCCTGTCCCGCCTGCTCGGCGCCTGGGTCCTGCTGCTCGACTCCGCAGGTAACCCGGACGAGGCGGCACCCGCGTCGGCCGCGGGGAAGGCGGTCCTGCTCGCCCCCGATCTCGACCGGCTGCGGTCGGCCGGCACCGTCGCCAGCGCCGGGATCACCGACGGAGTCGACGAGGTGTTCATCCAGACGCTGGGCGCCCGGGCACGCGGGTTCCTCGCCGTCGGTCGCCTTGCCCCGCTTGACCTCACCGATCGCCAGATCGCCAACACCGCGGCGGCCCTGCTGACCCTGGCATTGGAGCAGTCACGAACCCTCGCCACGACGTACCAGCATCTGCGGACCGGCCTGTTCCACCTGATGGCCGCAGGCCAGGCCGAGTTGGCGCGCGGGACCGCGGCGCACCTGTCGGGGGCGTTGCCGGAGGAGCCGTTGCTGGTCTACGCCCTCGCTGGGCCGGTCGCGGCGCGCGCGGCAGCGGCCGACTTGCTGGAGATTGCGGCGCGCCAGCCCGGCAAGTCGCTGTTCTTCGCCGAGTTCGGGTCGTACGTGGTCGTCCTGACGGGCGAGGGCGATTCGGGCCCGACGTGGCTGTCGTCGCTGTCGCGCCGCGTCGCAGGGCTGCGGATCGGGGTCGGCGAGCCGGTCGGGTACGGGACGTTGGTCAACGGATACCGCCAGGCGACGCTCGCAGCGGAGTCGGTACCCGCCGCCGGCGCCCCGGTGATGCGCTTTGCCGACCTTGCCGGGCAGGGACTGCTGCGGCTGCTGCCGGGCGCGCGGGCGCGCGGTTTCGCCGAGGCGCTGCTGGCACCGTTGATACACCACGATGGGGACGGCCGCGCCGACCTGGTCGTCTCGCTCCGGGTGTGGCTACAGCACCACGGCCAGTGGGACCCGGCAGCGGCGCGTCTCGGTGTGCACCGCCACACCCTGCGCAACCGGATGCGTAAAGTGGAACAGCTCACCGGGCGCAGCCTGGACGCGCCCGGATTCCGCGCCGAGTTGTGGTTCGCGCTGCACCTGCTGGACGAGACGGTGCCGGCCGATCCGGAGTGACGTTTTGGCGATTCTGACCGTCCCCGCTGTACGGACCGGCATGAGCCTTGACGCTTGTTGGCATCTAGTCTCGCGGCATGAACGCCGTGAGGAGGCCGTGTATGGAGGAGTCGGTGGCCAGCTACTGGATCGCCGGGCGGGCGAGCGCCAGCTCGGACGTTGTCGAGGTGCGCCACCCATACGACGGATCGACTCAACCGCGGCGGCGACCGCGCCCTCAACCGCGCGATCCACACGATCACCATCAGCAGGATGCGGACCTGCCCGACCACCAAGGCCTACGTCGCCCGCCGCACCGCCGAAGGCAAGACGGTCCCGGAGATCCGCGCTGCCTGAAACAATGCATCGCCCGCGAACCCTACCGAACACGGTAACCATGACCGCCGCGGCCACCTCCAAGAAGCCAGATCCGATCAAGATTCAGGGCCACAGTCATGCCATTTGACGATCTATAGAAGCGTCTAGGTTAGGCCGAGGAGCGGAGATGACCGATTTTCCGGGCTTGGCAAATTTTGTCGAGGCGCTCCCACTGGCCGCAACACAGGCAGCAGATCTATTCTGTCATGTATGTACACACCGTTATCCGCTAGTTCGGCGCCCGGCGAAGCTGACACATTCGACGGCACGGTGTCGATGTCAGTCTGGAAGCGCTGGGTGCTGGTCGCGGCGGTGTTCCTCGCAGCGCTCGCGGTGTTCTGGGTGGAGATGCCCGCCCGCGTGAGCGGGACCTTGTCGGCCGCCTCGACCCTGGCCGCGCTCCTGTTCAGCTTGGGTACCGCCGTGTGGACCATGCGGCGGGCGCGGGCGGCGGAGCTTCGCTGGCGGCTGCTCATGGCCGTCTGGGCACTGATCGGCGCCATCGGGTGTGCCATACCCCTGGTGTACCTTCGCTTTTTCGGCCTGAGCGCCTCGTGGACCGCGGTCTCCTACAGCGATTTGTTCTTCCTTGTCGCGCCACTGCCTGCCGGGGTAGCGCTGGTACTGTTCCCCACGTCCCCGCTCACCCCGGAAGACGACGGCGACGCGGCCGAACCAGCCGGGAAGATCACTCCACGATCGCTGGTCGTGGTCCTGGACGGATTGTTGATCACAGGATCGGTCTTCCTGATCGCCTGGGCCGCGATCCTGAAAACCGTGATCGTTTCCGGTCCTCCCGGCATGATGCAGTACATCATGGCCGTGCTCTATCCGATCATCGCCATGACCCTCGCCGTGATCGTGGTCCTCCAGGCAACATTCCGGCGGCCGGCCAATCCGCGAGCGCTGCTGCTGCTTGGCGTCGGCCTGGCGGCTCAGATCATCACCCACGGCGCCTGGATCCGCACCATCAGCACGGGCGGACGCATGCTGGGCCCCGAGTACACCGCCTTCGCCATAGTCGGGATCATGCTCATCGCGCTGGCGGTCGGCGTGCCCAGGCCGGACCGGCGCGGCGACCGCGGTCACCGTCATCACGGAGTCCTCACCTGGGCCTACGTGTTCCTGCCTTACGCACCCATGGCGGTGGCCGTGGTCCTGGTGGCAACGCTCGCGGTCGGCGGGCGTCTTGACTCGGTCGAGATCGCGGTCAGCATCCTTCTGATCGTCTTCGTGGTGGTCCGCCAGATGATCATTCTTACCGAGAACACCGTTCTGTTGTCCCGGGTCCGACGGGCGCGTCAGGAGCTGCACTACCAGGCATTCCACGACCCGCTGACCGGCCTGGCCAACCGGCTGCTGTTCAACCGACGACTCGAGGACGAGCTCGCCGCCCAGCGAGGCGGAGCCCCTTCGGCTCACGACGAGAGGGCGCCCAACCACGGCGAACAGCGCTCACTCCCACCTCGGCAGGCCGCCGTCCTGTTCTGCGACCTTGACAAATTCAAGGCCGTCAACGACACCCTTGGCCACGCCGCCGGCGACGAGTTGCTCGTCGCGGTGGCCCGCCGGTTGACCGGCTGCGTCCGCGACACCGACCTCGTCGCACGCCTGGGCGGCGACGAGTTCGCCATCGTGCTCGCCGGCGACGCGGAGGCACCTCACCATGTGGCCGACCGGGTTGCGGAGGCGCTACGGAACCCGTTCGTCTTCCACGGCCGGACCGAACACGTCGGCGTCAGCATCGGCATGGCCACGATCCGCGCCGACACCCGCCCGGATGACGCCGACGAGCTGCTACGCCGCGCGGACGCGGCGATGTACGTCGCCAAGCGGCGGACCGACGGGCAGGTCGTCATCTTCCACCCGGACACAGGCCCGGCGGACCTGTCCGCCTCCCCGTTCGACGGCGCCGCCCTGAGGCCGACACACCAGGACGGACCGGCCGACTTCCGCGTGGACTACGAGCCGATCGTCGCGCTCGCCGACCATCGCATCGTGGCGTTCGAAGCCTTTCCATCCTGGTCGTCCACCCCCGACACGGCGACAGCGACCCGGGCCGCCGCAGGCCGATCGGGCCCAGACCAGACTGGCGACGCCGGAGCAGTCCTCGACGGCTACGTCCTCACGGCGATCTGTGCAGACCTGCCCGCATTGCGAAACCGGTTCGGCGCCGAAGTCGCTGTGCACATCGACATCGCCCCGCCACGGCTAGGCGGGCCCTGGCTGGTGGAGCGCGTCGTCGCGGATCTGCGCCGTCGCGCCGTGCCGCCCCCGGCACTGGTCATCGAGATCAGCGGCACGACCACCGGCCCTGATCTCGACGCCGCCGCGCGCGCATTGAGCGAACTTAGCCGGTGCGGCGTGCGGATCGCGCTCGACAACATCGGCGCCGACTCCAGCGGCTTCGCCGGCCTCCGCCGGCTACCAGTCGACATCATCAAGGTCGATCAGGCACTGACACTCGACGCTGCCACGAACACAGGTCAGACCCAGATCGGACCGACAAGCTTGATCATCGGCCTGGTCCGTCTCGCCGACACGCTCAAGGCCACCGTCATTGCGCGAGGACTCGCGAACCAGCATCAAGCCGACATTGCCAAGGCGGCCGGCTGCCACTGCGGTCAAGGCCCCTACTTCGGCCCGTCAATCGCCGTTCACCACCTCGCCGAAGTAACGACAACCCGATGAACCGCGACCAGGCAGCGCACCTCGGGAGGGTCTGTCAATAAAACTTGACACTCCAGCCGAAGACCGCGCTCAACGTCGTCGGGGCACCGGTACCTGGCTGCGGTCGTCGCAATCGCGCGTCCACGCCCCGGCAGCGCCCGGCGGTGCGTGGGACTCATCCGTCACCGCTGGGCACATCAGACCCCACCCTGTCAGCCGGAGGTGCCGTCGGCGCAGACTCGTTTGCGCACCAGCTGGAAGGCCGCGCCGCCGGGAGCCACCTGGACGAACGAGTAGCAGGAGAGTGGTTTGCCCGAGTAGTCGCGTAGATCGACGGGTTCAATGAGTCCGTCCGCGTCATAGGAGGAGACGCTGCGCAGGGCCTTGATGAAGCTGTCGCGGGTGGGGCAGGGCCCGGCCAGGTAGAGTCCGCGCAGGAACAGATCAGTGTTGATGTAGGTGAACATCGCGAACTGCTGGTCGGCGTCCCGCGCCTCCGGAGCGTAGCGGTCCATGGCGCTGTGGTATCTCTCGATTGCTGGGCCGCCCGCTTCGAACGGACGGAAGAAGACCGGCATCGACACGCCGGCGAGCGCCTGGCCATCCGCTGCCAGCACGCTATGGTCGTAGCCCGCGAGCACGACGCTGACCGCGAGGTGCGCACCCGCCGCGCGCGTTGCCTGTACGACCTGGCCAAAACCTTCCGGAGCGATGATACCCAGCAACGCATCAGCGCCGAATGCCATGATCTTGCTGGCCAGCTGGGCGGGACTGCCGCTAGCGACCGCATAGGGAAAAACCTCGACCGCGCTGACCCCCGCGGCCCGCAGGCCCTGTTCATACAACGTCACGTTCGCGGCGGAGTCGGCCGACTGACCTGCGGTGATAATAGCAACCTTGGTGCCGTGGGCTTCCCGGATGTAACGCCCGACAACTGCCTGTGAGGCGGAGTAGATGAAGGAGAACATGTTCTCGCGCCCAGCCCAGGCAGGATCGACCGCGAGTCCGGCAACGGGAATTCCCTGTTGCGCCAGACTGTCCAGCGAGCCGCCGAGGGAGGCACTGGCCGCTACCAGGCCGAAGACATGCTCCTGTTGAACGAGCTCTTCGGTCGCGCGTGCGGTGACGGATGAAGTGTTCTCGTCGTCTCGCCACTGGTAGGTGATCCGTCGGCCGTGCATGCCGCCCTGCTCGTTCGCGAGGCCGATCCTGGCATCGATGCCGGCGCGAGCCGCGGACAGCGCGGAACTCGACGCACCTGACGCGGGATAGATGAACCCGAGCGTCACCTGGCTCGGGGTGACTCCAGGCGAGTCGCAGGCCGCATTCGTGCCGCTTCCGCCGCTTGAAGATGCGCAGCTGGCAGCCGTGGCGACCAGGGTCGCCATCGCTAACCCTAAAGATACGAGTCGTGTGCGCGATAACATATGATTCCTTCATACCGGCTCCCACCCGTCTCACCCCGCCTTCGTACGAGGTGAACGGGTAGGCGCCGAATCGGCGCCACGCGATGAGCGCGGCCCAGGAGCAGCAGGACGACGTTGAGCTGGATCATCTGACACATCGTTCGGCCGTGTTTGGTCGCCTGCGGGCGGGCCCCGGTCCCCCACCACCCACCGCCGCGCACGCGAGCGCGGGCCGGATCTGCCCACCACCCTCGCCGAGTACCTCCCGCTTGCGTCAGCCTGCTGCTCGCCGGGACGTGTCAGTCGGCGTGCAGCGCGGCGCGTACATCGGCCGCCGGTGACCGGCCGAGCACGGGTGTTTCGACGGTCACGTCGTGGATTGCCCCCCGCCATGGGAAGGGCGGGACGTAGTCGTCGCACACGGGGAACCCTCGGTCATGGCCCAGGCAGAGGTGCGCGCCGCCATGCTGCATGACAAAGGGCACGCCAACGGTCATCGTGGCCGATCCGAGTGTTTCCCCGTCGCAGGCGAGTGTGAGTTCCCCGCCCGGACCATCGGGGCTGAAGGTGACGGACAGGCAGTGCCGTCCGGGGGAAAGGGGGGTGGAGGCCTTCACGGTGACCGGGTCCCCCGCGGGGCAGAGGGTGAACCGGAGCAGGCCGTCGACGGCGTACAGCGCATAGCCTCCGTTCCAGTCGCCCAGTGCCAGCAGGACGCCCTGGGCCCCTTCGGGTGCCACCTCAGCTTCGACCGACATCCGGAACCCGAAGGAGAGGTTCGGGATACTCTCGTCGAAGATCGGTGAGCCTCCCGGCCGGAACACGGCCTTGTTCCCCGGCGAATAGTCGGCCGGGACGATGGCGCCGATCCGGTCGGTCAGGCCCTCGGACATCGGCATGACGTTGTTACGGCCGGCCTCGATCAGCCACACCTCCTGCAGCCTGCGCACCGTCTCAGGGTGGACCGCGGCGACGTCCGCCGCCTCGGAGAAGTCCTGCTCCAGGTCGAACAGGGCCCAGTGGTCCGCGGCGAAGTCGCGGCTGCCGGTCATGAGCTCTTCTTCGTCGACGACGCCGCGTGCCACGTGGTCGGTGGTCGCCTTCCACCGGCCGTTCACGATCGAGCGGGACCCGAGCATCTCGAAGTACTGGGTCTGGCGCGCGGCCGGCGCGGTGGCGTCCTCGAAGCTCGCAGTGAAGCTGGCGCCGTCCATCGGCTGTTGGGTGACGCCGTCCACCGCATCAGGGGCCTCGACGCCACAGACGTCAAGGACCGTTGGAAGGACATCGACGGCGTGGCAGAACTGGCCACGGATCTCGCCTCGGGAGCGGATGCCGGCGGGCCAGTGGACCACGAGTGGGACCCGCGTCCCGCCGAGCCAGGTGTAGCGCTTCCACAGCCGCAGGGGTGTGTTGCCGGCCCACGCCCACCCCCACGAGTAGTGGCTGTAGGACCGGAAGCCTCCCCAGTCCTCCAGGCTGGCGAGGTTTCCCTCGACCGTCTCCCGGACGCGGTTGGAGAAACGGTGCTCGTTGACGGTGCCGTGCTGCCCGCCCTCGGCACTCGCGCCGTTGTCGGACATCAGCAGGATCAGCGTGTTGTCCAGGACACCGAGGCGCTCAAGGGCGTCACACAGGCGGCCGATCTGGGCGTCCGTGTGGCTGAGGAAACCGGCGTAGACCTCATGGGGCCGCGCGTGCATCCGCCGGGCGTCGGGCGTCAGCTCATCCCAGCCCGCCACCCACGGCGGCCGCTCGGTGAGAACGGTGCCGGCGGGCACGATCCCGGCGTCGATCTGCCGGGCGAAGACCTCCTCGCGCCACCGGTCCCAGCCATGGTCGAACTGGCCCTGGTAGGGGGCCACCCACTCCGGCGCGACCTGGTGCGGCGCATGCATCGCGCCCAGGGAGAAGTAGAGCAAGAACGGCTTTCCCGGCGCCGCGTGCTGCTGGTCGGTGACCATCCGGATCGCCGTGTCGGCGAGATCCTCGGAAAGGTGATAGCCGTCCTCGGGCCGCCGGGGCGGGTCGATGTACTGGTTGTCGGACACGAGGTTCGGCGTCCACTGGTTGGTGTCGCCCTGCAGGAATCCGTAGTAGCGCTCAAAGCCCATGCCGAGCGGCCAGCGGTCGAAGGGGCCGGCCGGCGAGCGCTCTCCGCGCGGCAGGACGTGCCACTTGCCGACGGCGAACGTGTTGTAGCCGGCGTCGCGCAGCAGCCGTGGCAGCGCGGCAGCGGACTTGGGGATCCGGCCGGTGTATCCGGGGAACGCCAGCGGTAGGTCCACAAGGAAGCCCATGCCGACGGCGTGGTGGTTGCGGCCGGTCAGGAGGCTGGCTCTCGTCGGTGAGCAGAGCGACGTCACGTGGAACCGGTTGTAGCGGAGCCCGCCGGCCGCCAGCCGGTCGATGTTGGGGGTGCGGATGTCCGATCCGTAGCAGCCGAGCTGGGCGAAGCCCATGTCGTCGAACAGGATGACGACGACGTTGGGAGCGCCAGCGGCGGGCTTCGGCGCCCGCGGATAGCTGGGGACGCTCTCGGCAACCGTCATACCGAGCTGCGGGCGGGTCTCGACGGGCACAGGTTCTCCTTCGGAGCCGGTGGTCAGCGTCTCCTGGTCAGGTGCGCGGTCCAGAGGTCCGGCACGGGAATCGCACAGCTGGTGGAGATGTCAGGCGTCGGCCACGCCCGTGTCGGTCGACGGCCCGACCCGGGCCGGCGCCGCTTCACCCACCAGCGGTCAGGGCCGCCGGCACGCGGGCGGAAGCCTGCCTGTGTGACAGCGTGTCTGTGCGGTCAGGCGGTGGTGTCAGGTCGGTCTCCGAGCGTCAGGACGCTCTCACCGGCCAGCCGTGGCCCGTCGCTGTGGAGATGGCAGTAGGTGGTAACGCCGTCCTCGGTTGTCGTGGCGGGCGGATCGGTCTGGGCGCACACGGGCATCGCCCAGGGGCAGCGGGTCCGGAACCGGCATCCGGACGGCGGGTTGGACGGGGACGGGATGTCGCCCTGCAACACGATGCGCGGTCGTGATCGTTGTCGGGCGGGGTCCGGGATAGGAACGGCCGAGAGCAGGGCCGCGGTGTAGGGGTGGCGAGGTCGTTCATAGACCGCCGAGACCGGCCCCGACTCGACCACTCGACCCAGATACAGCACCGCGACGTCGTGGCTGAGGCGACGCACGACGGACAGGTCATGCGAGATGAACAGGTACGCCAGGCCTGTCTGCGCCTGCAGGCTGTGCAGCAGGCTGACGATCTGGGCCTGGGTGGACACGTCGAGTGAGCTGACCGGCTCGTCGAGAGCGACCAGCGACGGGGCGGCCGCGAGTGCCCTCGCGATGGCGGCCCGCTGCAGCTGGCCGCCGGACAGTTCCCGTGGGTGGCGGCTCAGGAGGGACGGGGACAGTCCCACCTGCGCCATCAGCTCGGCGGCGGCCGCGAGCCGCTCGGCGCCGCGCTCCGCACGGCCCCGCAGCGCCTCGGAAAGGCTGTCGGCCAGCGACGCGAGCGGGTCGAACGAGGAGTAGGGATCCTGGAACACCATCTGGGTCTGCCGGCGCAGCGCGCGCAGTTCCCGGCCGTGCACCGCCGTGACGTCGTGGCCGTTCAGCAACACGCGACCGGACGTGGGCTCAAGCAGGCGCAGGAGCACCCGAGCCGCTGTGGACTTGCCGGACCCGGACTCGCCGACCAGGCCCAGCGTCCGAGCGGGCATGATCGACAGGCTGACGCCGTCCACCGCGCGCACGGTCGCCGTGCGCCCAGGCCATCCTCGGCGGGTGTAGTGCACCTGTGCGTCGATGATCTCGGCCGCCGGCGGCGCGGCGTACGCGGGAGCGTTCATGCGACACCACGCAGCGTCAGTTCGGCCGCCCGGTGACAGCGCTCGTACCGGCCAGATTCCCTGACCAGCGGCGGGTCCACGGTCCGGCAGAGGTCGATCGCGTACTGGCACCGTGGATGAAAATGGCAACCCGCCGGCCGCCGGCCGAGAGCGGGCACGCTCCCGGTGATGGCCGCGGACTCGCCGATAGCGTCCTGCGCCGACCGGGAGGCGCGCAGCAGCCCCTCGGTGTAGGGATGGCGGGGACGCGCGAACAGATCGTCGATCGGCGCCTCCTCCACGATCTGGCCGGCGTACATGACGGCGACGCGGTCGCACAGGTCCGCGACGACCCCGAGGTCATGGGTGACGAACAGGACCGCCATCCGTTCCCGCCGCAGGCGGCGCAGGAGTTCCAGGATCTGCGCCTGCACGGTGACGTCGAGGCCTGTGGTGGGCTCGTCAGCGATCAGCAGACGGGGCCCGCACACCAGTGCCATCGCGATCATCACGCGCTGGCGCATGCCGCCCGACAGTTCGTGGGGATAACAGCGCATGCGGGCCGCCGGGTCGGCGATGCCGACCTCGACGAGCATCTGGACCGCCCGTTCCCGTGCCGTCCGCCGGGCGACACGTTCATGCAGCCGCACGGCCTCGGCGATCTGCTCGCCCACGCGAATGGAGGGATTCAGGCTGGACATCGGGTCCTGGAACACCATCCCGATGTCACGCCCCCGGATTCGACGCAGTTCGCCAAGATCCATCGACAGCAGGTCCTGGCCCGCGAAGGTGACCTGCCCGGCGGCGACCGCGGCGGGCGGTGAGGCCAGCAGGCGCATGATCGCCATGGACGTCAGCGACTTCCCCGAACCCGACTCGCCGACCAGCGCGACGATCTCGCCTTCGCCGATCCGGAGCGAAACGTCCTCGACGGCGGGCACCGGGCCTGCGCTCGTGTCCAGAACGACGCGCAGCCCCTCGACGGACAGCAGTGTGTCCCGGGACGTGTCCCCGTCCGGGGACCGCGGGGCAGGCGGCGCCGTCACGGGCCCGCGGTCGACGCGGGTGAGACCACGCGAGAGTCTCGATTTGCCCCAGCGCCGACGACGTCCGTTCGAGGGCCGCCCCACCCCGAGCGCCGCGGCAAGCCCGTCGCCGAGTGTGTTGAACGCCAGCACACCTGCCGCGATCGCGGCACCCGGGACGACGAGGCTCCAGGCGTGGGTGAACAGACCGGTGCTGTACGCCTGCTGCAGCATCGATCCCCAGCTCGGTGACGGCGGCTGGGCGCCGAGGCCGACGAAGCTCAGCGCCGCCTCGGCCAGCAGGGCACCGCCCAGGGTCAGCGACGCCTGAACGATGATCGTCGAGACGACGTTCGGGAACACCCGCCGGGCGACGATCAGCACTGGCGGGGTGCCCAGGGACCGGGACGCCTCGACGAACGTCTCCTCCTTGACGGCGAGGGTCTGGCCCCGGATCAGGCGCGTGAACGCCGGCATGAACACGATCGCCAGGGCAAGGGAGGCGTTGTTCGCCCCGGGTCCGAGCGCGGCGACGACGGCCAGCGCCAGGACCAGCGGCGGAACGCTCATACCGCCGTCCACGAACCGCATGACGATGTTGTCCACCTGCCCGCCGCGATACCCGGCGAACAGGCCCACGGGTATCGCCAGGACGAGCGCGAGCGCGACCGACTCGAAACTCACCTGGAGGCTCGACCTGGCTCCGTACACGAGCCGCGAGAACACGTCACGCCCCAGGTCGTCCGTGCCGAGCCAGTGGGAGGCCGACGGACCGCCGAAGCTGTGGAGCAGGTCCTGGGCCGCCGGCGCGTGCAGCGTCACCCAGGGCGCGAGAGTCGCGGCCAGAACGAGCAGGAGAAGCCAGCCCGCCGCCACGACCGCGCCCCGCTGCCGCGCAAGCCGCCGCCAGGTGCCGGCGGAGGCGGGACTCGCTTCCTCGTCCGCTCCTTGTCCGGGCTGTACGAAGGCGGCCGTCGCCTGGCCCTCGTCGACCGGGACCTCGCCGACCGGGACCTCGCCGATCAGGGCCTCGCTGACCGAGGCCACATCGTCTCCGGCCCGAGGCGCCGTCAGGTCTCTCATGCCACCCTCACCTTGGGATTGAGGTACCCGTAGCTGAGGTCGACGAGGAGGCTCATGGCCATCTGGAAGACGACGAACACCAGCGTGACGCCCTGGACGACGGGCAGGTCGTGACCGGTGATTCCCTGCAGCATGTAGGTTCCGAGCCCTGGGATGGAGAAGATCTGCTCGATGATTACCGCGCCGCCCAGCATGAAGCCGATCTGAACACCGAGGACCGTCACCGCCGGGATCGCCGCGTTCTTGAGCGCGTGCCGGACTACGACACGGGTCGTGCCGGCGCCCTTCGCCCAGGCGGTCCGGACGTAGTGGGATTCCAGGACCTCGGCCAGCGAGCGCCGCAGCTGCCGGGCGACACCCGCCGCCGGCGCGAGTCCCAGCGCCACCGCCGGCAGGGTGACCGTCTGTACCCAACCGGTGAACGATGACGAGATCGGGGTGAACCCCGTCGGCGGGAAGACCTGGAAACGGACCGCCAGCAGGGATACCAGGATGACCGCCAGCCAGAAGTTCGGGACCGCGAGCCCGAGGCTCGAGGTCACGCGCGCCGACGCGTCCGCCGTGCTTCCCGGCCGCAGGCCTGAGACGGCCCCGAGCGGCACGCCGATGACCACGGCCACCAGCGTGGCGGCGATCACCAGGCTCAGGGTGACTGGCAGCCGCGCGGCGATCTCGTGGGCGACCGGGATGCCGCTGAACAGCGACCGGCCGAGGTCGAGCCGGGCAATCCCCGCCAGCCAGTGCCAGTACTGCGCCAGCAGCGGGTCGTCGAGACGGAGCTGTGCACGGACGTTCGCGATCGTCTCGGGTGTCGCGCTGGCGCCGCCGGCAAGGGTGACCGCCGGGTCTCCCGGCACCAGCGCGACCAGAAGGAACACACCAAACGAGACCACAAACAGCATCGGTAACAGAACCAGCAGCCGGCGCAGCACTAATCGAATCACGTGCCCCTCAGCCTCCTCGTCATCACTGGCGGCCTACACGGACGGTGTGATAATCGGGCACGGGCACCAAATAGGACGTGACGAGGTTGAGGTCGGCCAGGCTCGGGCTGACCGCGGCGGCCGTGGGAAGGAAGTCAAGCCAGATCGCCAGGGCATCTCGGGAGATGATGCTCTGCGCGTCGGCCCAGAGGCTGGCCGCGGCCGGGCTGTTCGGCGCGATGCCCTGCAGCTGGGTCGAGATCTTGGTGAGTTCGGGGTTCTCGTAGCCACAGAGGTCGCCGACATTCCCGGGGGTGAGGGTCTTGAACTTGTCCACACCGGTCCCGATGGCGGGGACGATCGAGGTCTGGCCGAGATGGTTGATGTAGAGGTCACTGACGAAGTTCGACGACTGCTTGATCGTGACGTTGACGCCGATGGCCTTCCACGCCGACTGGATGATCTGCGCCGTCTGGCTCGCGACGGGAGAGCTGGGCAGGAGGACGAGGGTGAGGTCGAAGCCACTCGGGTAGCCAGCCTGGGCCAGGAGCTGCTTCGCCTTTGCCACGTCGAAGGCGTATTTCGCGGGAAGACTCTTCGGGTAGAAGACGCTGTCCTTCGGCCAGAAGGAGACAGCCGGCTCGCCGGCGCCCTGCAGCACCGCCTGGTTGATCGCATCCCGGTCCACGGCGTAGCTGAGCGCCTGCCGGACCAGCGGCTTGTCCAGGGGCGGCTCGGACTTGCACAACGGCATCCACAGGAGCGAGGTGTCGGTGGTGTGGGTGACCAGGCGCAGCGAGGAGTCCGAGCGGATCGCCGGGATGTCGGCCGGCTGGACGAGGCTGAAGTTCACCTGGCCCGACTTGATCGCGTTCACCTGTTGAGGCCCGGCGCTGACACTGACGATGTCGATCTCGGCGAGGTGGATGTCCTTCGCGCCCCAGTACCGCGGGTTCTTCTTAAGCACCATCCGCTGCTGCGGCACGTACTGGGCGAGCATGAAGGGCCCCGCCCCGACCGGTGACCGGGCCAGATCGGCGCTGGCGGGACTGACGAAGGTCTCCGGCCCGGCGAGCAACGCATAGAACGCGCCCGCGTTCGGCTTGGACAGGTGGATGGTCAGTGACGTGGGCGAGGCCACGTCGATCGTGGAAACGTTCTGGAGGACCGCGCTGAGTTGTCCGTGCTGCGGCTCGGCCTTGTTGCGGAGGATGGACGCCTTGACCGCGTTCGCGTCCAGCGTCGTGCCGTCGGAGAACACCAGCCCAGAGCGCAGTGTGACAGTCACAGTGGACGGGTCGGAGATCGTGGCACTCGTCGCCAGCCCAGGGACGAGCGCGCCGGACGTGTCGTAGTGCAGCAGCGAGTCATAGATAGGCAGCTGCCACGCCACCTGCGCGCCCGCCGCCGTGCCCCCGGCGGGATCGAACGTGACCGGGGTGGCGGTACCGCTCAGGTCGAAGGCCATCCGCAGAACGCCGTTGTCGGTGTTCGCGCCCGGGGCTCCCGCCGGGCCACCGCCGGATCCACCGCAGGCGACGACCGCGAGGAGTGAGACGGCAGCCGCGACGGCGCCGCCTAAGACCCCGCGCCGGCTCCTGCGCCCCATCATGCCGCGGCCTGGAAAAAGGGGCGATCGCCAGCAATCTCGACCCGGCGCACGACGCGAACCTGGGGAAAGTGGTCGGCGGCGCTGCGGTGGTTCGTGCTGCGCTCGTCCCAGATCGCCAGGTCACCGGGCTGCCAGCGCCAGCGGCACTGGAAACGGGGATCCTCGATGTGCCGGGCCAGCAGGTCGAGCAGCGCTCGGCTCTCGTGCTCACGCATCCCCTCGATGCGCCGCATGAACCGACCGCCCAGGAAAAGCGCGCGCCGACCGGTCTCGGGATGGGTCCGCACCAACGGGTGCCTGACCGGCGGATAGGCCTCCCGCAGCCGCGCCACGAGCACTTCGAGATCGGAGGTGACGCCCTTCCTGCGCATACCCTCGATGAAGCTCTGACAGTCATGCACCACGTCCAGGCCAGCAAGCAGACGCTGCATGGTCGGTGACAGCGCGTCGTAGGCAGCGGTCATCGAGGCCCACAGGGTGTCGCCACCACGCTCGGGCACAACTTCCGCGTGCAGCAACGCGTACTTCGGTGGCTCCGCCGCCCAGGTGACGTCGGTGTGCCAGTAGTCGGCCTCGGGCGGGCTGTCAGGCCCATCGCTGATCACCTGGAGGGTCGGCTCCGTCGCCCCTCGCAGCCGGGACAGGGGGAAGATGCTGACCTCGCCGAAGCTCTCGGCGACCTTCAGGTGCTCCTCGGGCCCCAGCCGAGCCCCGCGGAAGAAGATGACCTCGTAGCGGTGCAGCTGGTCGCGAACCTCGGCGATCTGGCCACGGCCCAAGGAACGAATCTCGACGCCACGGATCTCGGCGCCCAGCGCGCCTGACACAGGCAGAACATCCACATCGGCCTCCTTCGTTCTGGGCTCTGAGAGTCTCCTCCGACGTTCCATTCGTCCAATAGAAGTTGTCGCCCGGGTTCATGCACGATATAGATAGATCGTGGAGTTGCATCAGTTACGGTGTGTCATCGCGATCGCCGAGCACGGAACTTTCACCGACGCCGCCAGCGCGCTGCACCTGAGCCAGCCGGCCCTCTCACATGCCGTCGCGCGCCTCGAGAAGGAACTGGGCTCTCGGCTCTTCCATCGCAACTCGACCGGCGCCCGCCTGACGGCCGCAGGCGAGGCCCTCCTCACGCCAGCGCGCCGAGCGCTCGCCGAAGTGAACAGCGCCCAGACGGCGGTCCAGGCGGTGGCGGGCCTGCTCAGCGGCCAGCTCAGTGTCATGGGAGTCCGGACAGCCGCGGTCGAGACCGCCGATCTCGTCGTCCGGTTCCACCGGCGTCACCCCGGCGTCCGACTGCTGGTCGAGCAGCCAACTGACGACCGAACCGTCGTCGAGGCCGTCCGCAACGCCCGCTGCGACATCGGAGTCATCCACGGCACCGAGGTACCCCCCGATCTGCCACACGTCCCGGCCGGCACCCAGGAACTGCTCGCGCTCTTCCCCGAAGGCACTGCGCCACCCGGCGAATCGGTCACAGTGCGCTACCTCGCCGAGGTGCCGCTCATCGTTCCCTTGTCCGGGACCTCCACCCGCACGAGGCATGACGCGTTCTTCCGGAACCTCGCCCGGCGGCCAACCATCGCCGCGGAATGCTCGGACCACAGCACCGCGATCGAGCTGGTCCGCGGCGGCCTCGGCGCCACGCTCATCTCGGGATCACGCCATGCCCGCATCAGCACCGACGGCGTCGTCGCCCGCCGGGTCCGCCCCGACCTCAGTCCCGACCTCGCCGCGATCCGCAGGCCACACGGCTCCCCCGCCGCCGAGGCGTTCCTTCGCATGCTGACGACCTGACAACCTCGAGTCGCGGCCGAGGTCGCCACGCCGCCCTCGGCCAGACGGTCGAGACCCGGGCCGGCAGCCGAAGTACGCGGTGAACCGGTGCCCGAGCCAGGCCGACGCGAACACGCCCGCCGGTCCGGTCCCTGGTGGATCGCGCTCGGGTGGCGCCGACTAGGAACGATGTGGTTGGTCCTGGTCGAAGTGGACGGTCAGGTCGGGGTCGTATACGACCGGCCTGCCTGTCTGTTCGCGCTTCGCTGTGTACATCGCCAGGTCGGCCTGATGGAGCAGGGTGTCGGGGTTTGCTCGCCGCGCGGTGCAGTCAAGGGAGACAAGACCGAAGCTGGCGCGCGGGATGTAGGTCTGGCCCGCCAGTTGACAAGGCGCCTGAACCGCGGTCGCGAGCCGCTCGGCGACCTGGATTGGCCTGTCTGGGCCAGCGTCGGCAAGGATGACGGCAAACTCGTCGCCACCAAGGCGGGCGACCGTGTCGGTGGCGCGAGTTCCGGCCCGCAGCCGCGCCGCACTGATCTTGAGGAGTTCGTCGCCGACAGCGTGCCCGAACGCGTCGTTGACCCGCTTGAACTGGTCCAGGTCAACGAACAGAAGGGAGACGACGGCCTCTCGGCCAGTGGGTGCGCCGTCAATACTCGGATCGGCGCCGGGGTCGACCATTCGCTGCAGGCGCTGGCTGAACAATGCCCGGTTCGCCAAACCGGTCAGTGGGTCATGAAACGCCTGATAGTGCAGCTGCCTCTCGCGCTCCCTCACCTCGGTGAGCAGGTGGGTGTTCTCGGCGAGGGTGATCATCTGACGCGCGAGCGCCAAGACCAGCAACGACACCGTGCCATATGCCTCGACCCAGTCGAACGGTGCACCCGCCGCCAGCCTGCCGAGAATCAGTAGGCCGGCCATGCCGAGCAAGGCATACGGCAGGGCGGCATGCGCCCACGTCGCCCGCGGGCCGGGCGGGGCCGAACCGTCCAGGTCCACTCGGGCGCGGGCCGGCACCAACGCGGCGAGAGCGATCAGCAGAAAGGAGACGACGTACGAGATCAGGCTCCACGCGGGAAGGTCGTAGTGGCCCTGAGCCACGCGATAGGTCACGACGCCGTTCGTAAGGGCGTAGACCAGCAGGCCGCTGCCTAGCAACGCCAACGTCGCCGGGGACCGCGGCCGGCGGAAGGTCGCGATCAACAGGACAGCCGCCGCGAGGATCAGCGCAGTTACCTGGTGCGCGAGGGCGAGCAAGAGCAGCGAAGGTTCGGGCGCGCTCGCCCGGACGACCACCTCCAGCCCCGTCCCCCATTCCAACAGAAAGACCGAACCGACGATCAGCACGCTGTCCAGCACGATGATCGCATGCCAACGAGTCGTGCCACCCCTCCGCCCACGCTCGCCCCGGGCCTGGACTGGGTAGGTGGGCAGGCATAACAGCCCAACCAGAGCCAGCCCGTAGATGGGAAACAGGGCCAGATACTCCGACGTCGAATGGGAAGCGACCGAGCCATCGTTCAGCAACGTCACCACGGCGACGAGGGCGCTCCCCGCCACGCCAGCCGCAAACACGCCGACGAGCACCCGCCATCGCCGGTCACCGGCCGCTGCGTGCCGAGCGCTCCAGAAGCACGCCACCGCGGCGGCAACCTGAGAGGCGAGCGCGGCAACCGCCGTCGCGATCAGGACAGAATCCGGGCCCAGCAGTGCCATGAGCACGGCTGCCAGCCCGACGAGCAGCATGCCACCCACCACCGCGCCCCGGAACAACCCCGGCCCGTGGGACCAACCGGCCGAACGTCGAAGGCCTGGCACTGCGCCCCCGACAACGCGGAGCCTCGCCACCACTCCCCCCAACCAGCCCATCGTAACTGCCTGGATGCATACCGCGACAGCTCGACCGCGCCATGGCCAACCGAGGCGCTGCGCCGCCATCTGTTGGATTTCCCGGCTCCCGTCCGCCGAACCGACGGCGACCTCTCCGCGCGGACGGCGTACGGCTCTCCCGCTGGCACGCTGGATCCGATCGGCCCGCAGAATACCGTCCACGATGGTGCGTTTCTCCAACTCCAACAGGTGCATGATGATCGCCGAGAGGTCGGCCGGCACCGCCGGATTCACCACCGACGGCGCCGCCGGCACCCGCGCGAGATGGCCGTGAATGATCTGCAACGGGTCGCCGACGCCGAACGGCGGCGCGCCGGTCGCCAGCTCGTACAGCGTCGCCCCGACCGCGTACAGGTCGGCCCGGGCATCGACCTGGCGACCGGTCCGACCGGTCTGCTCCGGCGCCAGGTACGGCAACGTCCCGACGATCTCGCTGTGGTGCACGAACCCCGGCTGGACCACCGCGAAGGTCGTCGCCAGCGCGAAATCAATCAGGCAGGGCGCGCCGCGCTGCCCGATCACGATGGCGGATCATGGCTCGGTGCCGTGCGCTGGAATCCCATCTGCCACCTCACACCGCCCTACACACAGCCCACCTCCCCAGCCTTCCCACGATCACGACGGCGCAACAGGGCGACCGGGCACGGACTCAGACCGCGACGAGGCGGATGCGACGGCGATCAACCCTTGCGGGGACTCACCGTCCGAGCAGCGGGGCACGCCGGATCGCTTCCGCGAGGCCGTGCCCGCGCCGTGCCACGCCATCCGGATGACGAGCGGCCCCTAGTGCAGCCCCGCGTAAGTCCTGCGGGGGTCGTGACTGCGTCGGTTTCAGGTGGCTTTGAGGAGTTCGCCAGTGTAGGTCCAGCGGTAGGGCTTCGCGTCGCGGTCGCGGACCTCGATGAAGTTGAGGATCTTGCCGGCGAGGTCCTCGCGGGAGGTGAAGCTCCCGCGCCGCAGGAGGCGGCGGGTCAGGGTGGAGAAGAACATCTCGACCATATTCAGCCAGCTGGCGTGCTTCGGGGTGAAGGTGACCGTGAAGCGCGGGTGTGCCGCGAGCCAGGCCCGGGTCTGGCGGGAGGTGTGCGCCGACCCGTTGTCGAGGATCAGGTGGATCTTCAGTGCCGGGTCGATGGCCTGGTCGAGCTGGGTGAGGAACCAGCAGAAGTTCGTCGAGTCGTTCCGGCCGGGGATGATCTCGCCGAGGACCTGGCCGGTCGTCACGTCCATCGCGGCGTAGAGGCTCACGGTGCCGTGCCGGACGTACTCGAACTCGCGGCGTGTCCGCAGGCCGGGCCGTTCGGGCCGGTCGGGGTGGCGCCGCGCGACCGCCTGGACCTGGGTCTTCTCGTCGACCGAGAGCAGCACCGCCCCCGCGGGCGGGTTCAGGTAGAGATCACAGACTGCGCGGGCCCTCACCGCGAAGTCGGGGTCGGCCGGCCGGTTGAGCCAGCCCCGGACCCGGTGCGGCCGCAGGTCCAGGTC
>NZ_MBLO01000006.1 GCF_001854805.1 Pseudofrankia coriaricola | reverse complement strand
TCTCGCGGCGCCCCGCGCTGCCGGTCGACCAGTCCGTCGACGCCGTCGCTCTCATAACGAGACAGCCACAGATAGACCGTCGGCAGCGAGACCCCGGCGCGCTCGGCGACGTCCTTCTTCCCAAGACCGTCGGCGAACCACAGCACGATTCGTGCCCGCGTCGCCACATTCGCAGGAACGTCGCTGTCATTCACCATGGACAGCAGTTCCGACCGCATATCCGCCGTTAGCTCCACCTCGCCATTCTAGCCGAACGACCATATAAAYGAAACAGAATCACGAGACACTAGTAGGACTTTGTTTAGTGACTCTGGCATGCGAGATCGGTTCATTTGGTGACAGCTCGCGGAGGCGGCAGGGGGCGGCAGGCGCCCGTCCAGACGTTGAGCAGGGCCTGGAAGGTGTGGAGGACTCCGGAGAGGGCAGGCCAGCGCAGGCGCTTTGGGGGTGCGGTGGAGCTGGGTGCACAACGCCTGGGCGACGCAGACGAGGGCGACGCGGTGGTGCCAGCCGCAGAAGGAGCGTACTCGTGCTGGTCGAGGCCTCTTCGACCTCGGGTGGGCGTGTTCGATCCGCCGGCCCAGCTTCGCGAGCTGGACGAGACGGGGCCGCGGGATGTCGGCGGGCAGGGTCGAAGCCAGTAGTCGGTGGGTTCGACCCTGCCCGGTGGCCATTGGGCGACGAGCCAGCATTCGGGCAGGCGGCGGTCGGCGGCGCGGTTCACCGACCTGTCTGAGGACCGGATGCGCGGTACCGGGAGCTGGGACTGCATCTCGGCGTACGGGTTGTCCGGGCTCCGATGAGTGCCTCGTCGCCAGGTGAGGGTACGCAACCTGCACGGCCCCGTGACCAGGGCCGGGGTCTTCAGGGACGACGGCGGGTCCGGGTAGGCCGACACGGCCCGGCGGCCGTGGCCAGGTAGGCCTTCCTAACGCGTCCGTCAAGCAGCGGCGGCGTTGAGCTGCTGGTAGAGGTACCGGCTCCCCCGGGTCGCACGCAGGACGTTGACGTGCCGGTGGGCGAGCCCGAGGACGGCCCCCGGTGGGGGGCCGTTGCCCTCGTCTCGTTTCCGCCGGTAGTGGGCCTCGCTGGTGGGATCGCGGCCGACGGCGATGAAGGCGGACTGGTAAATGACCCGTTTGAAGGCCTCGTCGCGGCGGTCGCGCGGCGCAGGTAACGGACCTTGCTGGACTGGCGCAGGACGGGGCGAGGTTTGCGGCGGTGGCGAGAGCCGCGAGGATGGCGATTGTGTGTTGGCACGGTTACCCTTCGCAAGGGAGTTGGCTTGCGATGCCATCGAGGAAGAGCGCCATGCTGCGGGTGAAGACGTCGGCGGCGGTGGCGGTCAGGTAGTCGTCTCCGGCGGCGAGGAGGGCCGTCGACTCGCTGGGTGGCAGTCCGACGATGAGGTCGTGGAACTCGGCGGTCCCGATCTCGCCGGTTTTCCGGCGTCCGGCGGTGGTGCGCTCGATGGTGGTGGCGCTGGCCACGAACTCGATCATTGTGATGCTGGCGAAGGCTGCCTGCTCGTTGGTCAGTCCGGCGTTGAGGAAGATCCCGAGGGTGGCGTTCACGACGCGCAGCATGTTCGGACCGTAGGCCGACCGGCTCCTCGTCACGGAAGTGGGCAGTGGCTGGTCGAGGATGACCCGGCGCATCTCCCGCATCAGCGCCTCGGCGTCGGCGCGCCAGCCCCGTCCGGTGCGTTCGAGCCGGACCTCGCCCATGAGGTGATCGATGATCAGCACGATCAGTTCGTCGCGGCTGGCGATGTGCCGGTAGAGCGAGGCGTTGCTGCCGGCGCCGAGCCGGCTGGCGACGGCTCGCAGCGTCAGCGCGTCGAGGCCGCCTTCGCGTAGGACCTCCAGCGCGGTCTCGACGATGCGCGCGGTAGACAGGCCGCCGGCCCGCGGCTTGCGCCTTCCCTCAGCGACGGCCCGTTCCGTCCACCAACGAGGCGTTCCGGGCTCGGGGGGCGTGATCGCCTGCCCGGGTGCCTGGGGTCCGCCCTCGTCGGTCTCTGGGAGCGGTCGGCGCGTCACCGGACCATCCAACACCACCTTGACAGTATGCGACCACTGGACGCATACTTCCCCGACTGGAAAGCGACCAACGGTCGCACATAAGGGGGGGTGCGTAATCAAGATCGTCACGTTGGCCGCGGGCGACCAGACCGATGGCGTCGATCCGGCCGCTGGGCGTAGWCAGCGAGGACTCATCTCTCCTGCCACCACCAGCTGAAAGCATCACCAGGTTCGTGTCACGGCTGACCTGCCGGTACTTGGCATCGGCGGCCCGCGTCGGTGCCGACTCGGGACGGCCGCGCCGGTCCGAGCGTGCCGGCGAGATGATCGCGACCTGGATCCGGGTGACCGTTCGCCGAGGCCGGCGAGCCGGAGGTTCTCAACGGCTCGGACCTCGGTCTCTACATCTGCCGCAAGGCAGGAGGGTGTCCATGACCGCGGTGATGCGTGGTGTCCGGGTCCTTGAGGTCGCCGAACACACCTTCGTTCCGGCCGCCTCCGCGCTCCTTGCCGACTGGGGCGCCGAGGTCATCAAGATCGAGCACGTCGAGCGCGGTGACGCCATGCGCGCTCTGGCCGCCACCGGTGTCGCGGTCGTGCCGACGTCAGCCAACGTCCTTCTTGAGCACTCCAACCGCGGGAAACGCAGCGTGGGACTCGATCTGGGATCGGAGGCGGGCCGCGAGATCCTCTACCGCCTCGCCGCGACCTGCGACGTCTTCCTCACCAACAAGCTGCCGGCCGTACGTGCCAAGTTGAAGATCGACGTGGAGGAGATCCGTGCCCACAACCCGGGCATCATCTACGTCCGCGGCACGGGACAGGGCGAGCGCGGGCCGGAGGCCGACCGCGGTTCCTACGACTCGCTGGCCTTCTGGTCTCGCACGGGTGCCGCCGTGGGAGTCATGCGTCCCGAGTACGGCCACGTCCCGGTCCCCCCAGCGCCCGGCTTCGGGGACTCCCTCGGCGCGATGACGATCGCCGGTGGAATCATGGGCGCGCTCTACCACCGGGAACGAACCGGAGAAGCGGCCGTCGTCGATGTCTCGCTCCTGGGAACGGGCATGTGGGCGATGGGTCAGGCGCTTGCCCTGTCCCTGCTGCTCGACATTCCCTGGACCCCGCCACCCGCGGGCGCTGTGCGGGCGAATCCGCTGTCCGGCAACTACCAGACCAAGGACGGGACCTGGCTGGCGTTTACCTGCCTGCAGGCGGGCAAATACTGGCCGCTCCTGTGCGAGGCCACCGGCCGGCCGGAACTGGGCGCCGACCCCCGCTTCGCCACCCACGAATCGCTGCTCGCGCACAGTGCCGACGCGATCGCCATTCTGCGTGACATCTTCGCCGACCGGCCCCTCGCTGAGTGGCGGGAACGGTTGGCGTCCTTCACCGGCCAGTGGACGGTCGTGCAGAACACGTTGGAAGCTGCGGCTGATCCGCAGACGGTCGCCAACGGCTACGTCCAGGAGTGCGCGACCGCCGCCGGCGTCCCCTTCCGCCTGGCCGCCGCTCCCGTGCAATACGACGAACAACCCGCCAGGCCCGGCCGCGCGCCGACTTTCAACGAGCACGGCGACGACGTCCTCGCCGAACTCGGCCTCGACTGGGACTCCATCCTCGATCTCAAACTCCGCGGCGTCGTCGCATAGCCGGCGCACCCGAGTAGATTCAGGAGCATCGATGAATTCGCCCTCCGGCTTGGCTTCCGGGCCGGCTGTCCTTCCCGGAGTCGTGCGCCAGATCGGCTATGTCGTCCGCGACCTCGACCAGGCTGTGGCCAGCTGGCTCGAGCTGGGGGTGGGCCCCTGGTATGTCCTGCGTGGACAGTCACAGCGGGCGACCTACCGAGGCCAGTCCTGCGAGGTGTCGCTGTCGATGGCCTTCGCTAACACGGGTGATCTACAGGTTGAGCTGATCTGCCAGGAGGACAGCACACCGAGCATTTACACCGAGTTTCTCGAGTCCGGACGGGAAGGGTTCCATCAGCTGGCCTGGTGGGTCACCGACTTCGATGCCGCCATGCGGTCCGTCCGGGCCGCGGGATGGCCAATCCCGTGGTTCGGTGGCGGAGACGGCGCGACCCGCTATGCCTACGTCGAGCCCCCCGCCGGCCCAGCGACCATAGTCGAGGTCATGGAAGTCAGCGTCGCCACGGATGACCTGGCGAGGGTCGTACGTCAAGCGGCCAACCGTTGGGACGGCAGCGATCCTGTTCGTAGCCTGCACGGTTCCTGACAACCGGGGCCAGCGCGCTTATCGACGGCCGCCTTCCGTTAACGCACCCCGCCAAGACCATCCGGGTGGCCGCCGACGCGAATCCGCGCCACCGCCCGTGACGGACAAGCCATGAGGACCGTCGGTGGCACGACGACTCTCCATCTACCGACCGTCACGCCGCAGATCTTCGACAGTTTGAAAACGGCAACGTCTCATGCCCAGGCGAGGCCGAGCGCGTCCTCCGGGCCGCGCACAACCGGGACAGCACCGGCCACCCGAAGGAGTCTGATGAAGTACCGCGGGTTCGGAAGGACCGGCATCGAGGTAAGCAGCCAGTGCCTGGGAACGATGACGTTCGGCCGCCTCGGCAGCACCGATCCCGACGACTGCGTGCCGATTATCAACCGCGCGCTCGACGGCGGGATCAACTTCATCGACACCGCCGACGTGTACTCCCACGGCGAGGCCGAGCAGATCGTCGGACAGGCCGTGAAAACACGCCGCGACGAGGTCGTACTCGCCACCAAATGCTTCTACCCCATGGGCGGCCGCCTCCAGCGGGGCTCCTCACGCCGATGGATAACCCAGGCCGTCGAAGACAGCCTGCAACGGCTGGGCACCGACCGCATCGACCTCCTCCAGATGCACAAGCCCGACTGGAACACCGACCTGGAGGAAACTCTCGGCGCCCTCACCGACCTCGTACGCCACGGCAAGGTGCTCTACCTGGGATCCTCGTCGTTCCCCGCCGACTGGATCGTCGAAGCACAATGGGCGGCCTCCCGGCGGAACAGCGCACGGTTCGTCTGCGAACAGCCGCAGTACTCGATCTTCGCCCGATCGATCGAACAGGCAGTCCTCCCCGCCTGCCAGCGACACCAGATGGCGGTCATCCCGTGGAGCCCGCTGGCCGGCGGCTGGCTGACCGGCAAGTACCAACGCGGCCAGGAGCCACCGGCTGGCTCACGTTACGACCCCACCAGCCCCTTCATGCAGGGAACGGTCAGCACGGCCGCCGAGCGCGCCGACCCCGCCCGCTTCGACGCGGTCGACGCGCTGCGCGCCGTCGCCGCCCAGGCAGGAATCACCCTCACCACGCTGGCACTCGCCTTCGTCTCCAGCCACCCCGCCATCACCTCAACGATCATCGGACCGCGCACCGCGAAGCACCTCGACGACGCCCTGGACGCGGCCGACGTCGAGCTCAGCGGCGACGTCCTCGACGCCATCGACAAGATCGTGCCCCCCGGCACCGACCTCCCCGGCATCGACCACTTCACCCAGCATCCGTCCCTGCTGCCCACAGCCCGCCGTCGACCACCGCATTTCTCGGCGTAACGGACTCGGACAGGCGCGGTCTTGACCCGCTCGCACACCTGGAACGAGTGCGCCGGAGCGGATCCGGACGAAACGCGGACCGGCCGCGCAGACGGCGCGGAAGGCCCAGAACGGGCAGAAGTAGCGACCGGCCGACGCCCAACGGCCGGCAAGCGGCGTACCAGGCGAAGTACGACCGTGCTGCGTCCGCTCCCCCGCGACACACCACCCCGCGCAGGGCAATGCAACGACAACGATGAGATGGGAAACGCCATGCAGGACAAAGTGATCTCGTTCCATAAGCTGCCTCGAAAGCCGTCACGGCGGTCGGCGGGCGTGCTCTTAGCCACGCCGTTGGCCCTGCTCGTCTTCGCCGCCGCGTGCGGATCCGACGACGACCACAACGACGCTCCTGGTACCGGCGGCGGCGCGACCACGAACGCCAACATTCTCGGCTCGGTGAACAAGGCGGCCGGCAATCCCGTCAAGATCGGAATTGTCTCGGACGGCAAGTCCGCCATCGTCGACAACTCCATCCAGTTCGACGTCGCTGACGCCACTGCCGCATACCTGAACGAACACAAGGGCGGCATCGGCGGCCGGCCCATCGAGCTGGTGAAGTGCGAGACGCAGTCGGACCCGGGCAAGGGCACCGACTGTGGGAACCAGATGGTCGAGGAGAACGTGGTCGCCGTGGCGATCGGGGAGTCCGGCGTCGCCGAGTTCGTGGGAAAGCCGTTGGCCGACGCGAACATTCCGGCGATGTTCTTCGGCGCGGGAAGCGATGCGCTGCTGGATGACAGCGAGTCGACCTACACCCTCGGCGACCCGACCTACGCGGTGCTCCAGCTGCCGATCGCCCTCGCCAAGGAAAAGGGCGTCGACAAGGTGACGTCGGTCGTCATCGACGTGCCGGCGGCGCTGCACGTCCAGCAGGAGGTCGCACCAGATGTCTTCAAGAAGGCGGGGATCGGTTACGAACTGGTCACGGTGCCACCGGGTACAGCCGACATGACCCCGCAGATGCAGCGCGTCGCCGATGGTAAACCCGGCGTCGTGTTCGTCGTGGGCAACGACTCGTTCTGCATCAGCGCCTTCAACGGCCTGAAAGCGGTCGGGTACACCGGCACGATCAGCGCCATCTCGCAGTGCATCACCGACCCGACCCGCAAGGCGGTATCGGCCGACGTTCTCGGTGGCATGGTCGTCGCAGCCTCCGCTCCGACCGGCGGGACCGATCCATCCAGCGTCCTATACAGCACCGCGATGAAGACCTACGGCAAGAACATCAAGATCAGTTCGGCCACCGGTAGAGGGATGTTCATGACCCTGGCCGGCCTTGCCACGGCACTCGAAGGCATCTCGGGGGACATCACCCCGGAAACGGTCAACGCCACCATCAAGGCAATGCCGGAGAAGGAACTGCCGGGAGCGGCCGGGCTACGGTTCCGGTGCAACGGCAAGGCATTCCCGGATTCGCCCGCGGTCTGCGTGCGCGGCGGATTGTCCACAACTCTGAACGGCGAGGGACAGCCCACCGAGTTCCATGTGCTCGGGTCCTCTCCGATCGAGGGCTGAACGATCGAGCACTGAGCCACTCGAGGGATGACCGCGGTGGCCGGATCCTGCTCCCTCCGGTCGGGCATCCGTCCGATCGGAGGGAGCAGGAGGCTCCGGTCCGTCTGGCCACCGTGAACGGGGTCGCGTCGGGCTGACGTTTCTCTTCGACCCGGGCAACGTTGCGACATTCGGTACCCGTCCGTGACGGCCTTCTGTCCGGCACGCGGCATCTCGTCTGCGCGATGAGCCCGCAGATGTGGTCGTTCGGCGCGGCGCCTGCCCATATTCTCCGGCACGGTGACACTGTCCTTGAACATCGCGGAATCTCTCATAGCCGGCCCTGACGGCCGAGCTGCGTTCGACGCGGTTGGCCCGTTCCTTCTTGCTGGGTGGGCGGAAGGCCGTCCTGACCTCCTCCAGGCCATGCGGACCACGACGGCAAGCACGTCGCCGAGTCGAGTGGGAGCGTCGTCAGCCCAGGTAGCCGGCCCCAGCCACGTTGACAGACGGCACCCGGTCCCACCAATACAGCCAGCTGCTCCACATCCCCGAGCGGATCCCCACGACGGCGACCGTCGGCGAGATGCTCCGATGCTGAACCAGCAGGCAGCGGGGCGTCTCACTCGCTACCGAGACCGCCCACGGCGCTGGGCGCGTCAACGACCTCGCCGCCTTCACGGCCGCCGGGCGCCAGTGTCCGCCGATCAGCATGTGCGACCGGCGGACACCGTGCGCACAGGCTGTCGAACGCGGCGCGGCCTGGCGACACGGCGTTTCGCGGGCCGCCGGACGGTCATCATCGGCGCCCGTCGCAGGCGGCCATCGGCTGACGAGGAAGGTTCGCCTTCGGTGGCGACGGTGTGATCTCGGGCGCATCATGATCACCCTACGGGGCCCGAGATGACCGGTGTCTGGTTTCTGCTGGTTGCGCTATGTGCGGCCTCGGGCCGTGGGGGTCTGGGGATCGGGTCGACGGCCGGGTGGTCGGCCACGGGCCAGTCTGGGTGGGTCAGCTTGCCAGTCCCCGAAGAGCCGGCCGATCCCGAGGGTGCAGCCCAGTCGGGTGGCGCGTTCGGCGGCGCGTTCGTCGTTGACGCCGCCGGCGGTCACGACGACTCCGAGTTGGCGGAACGCGTCGAGCAGGGACGTGAGCATGACGGTCGCGCGGACGTCGTCACGGGTCTCCCCGAGCGGGCCGGTGACGGCTGTGTCGAGCACGGCCATGTCCATGGGCAGCACGCGCAGTGCATCAACCGTCGTGTCGGGCGCGCCCACCTCGGCCAGTGAGATCCGTACGCCCAGATCGCGCAGCCGGCCAACCGTCGGGGCGGCTGCCATCAGGTCGGAGCTGTGGGCGGTGGCCCGTACTTCGAGCACCAGCGCGTCCGGGGGCAGCTTCGTGGCCCCGAGGGCGTTCTGGATCTCCCCGATGACCGCCTCGTCGGCCAGCTGGGTCGCACCGACCGGGACATGTACGGGTAGCGGCCGGCCGCCGGGGTCGTGGTGACAGGCAGCGTGCGCGCAGGCCGCGTGCAGCAGACGCCGGTTGAGGATGGGGGCGAGACCCTTCGAGTAGGCGGCGGGCAGCAGCCGTCCTGGTTGGATGACCCCAAGCGTGGGGTGGGTCCAGGTCAGCCGGGCCTCGTAGCCGACGATCGTGCGTCCGGCTAGCTCGGCGATGGGCCGGTAGTCGACTGATAGCGTCCCGCCGGCTGGGTCCAACGGATGGCCGCGCCCAATGCCGTGTGCAGGGCCGCGGCATTGTCCGGTGCGACCAGGTCCGGACTGTAGGTCGTCAGGCCGCCTGTTCCGGCGGACTTCGCCGCGTACATGGCGATGTCGGCCTGATGCAGCAGCGTCTCGGCGGCGATGGGACCGGCGTTCGGTTCGACCATGACCAGCCCGATGCTCGCTCGTGCCGAGTAGTCGCCGCCGGCAAGCGTTGTCGGGACGCCCATCGCGTCGGCGAGCCGCCGGCCGACCCGCGCGGGTCGTCGGTCGTCGCGTCGAGCAGGATCGCGAACTCGTCGCCGCCGAGCCTGGCGACGGTGTCGCTGGCCCGTACCGAGGTAAGCAGTCGGCGCGCCGTCATTCGGAGCAGTTCGTCGCCAGCGGCGTGCCCGAGCGCGTCGTTGACGTGTTTGAACTCGTCCAGGTCGCAGAAGAACACCGCGAGCCGGGCCGGTGCCCTCGCCCGGCGGGCCAGGGCCTGGGCGAGCCGGTCGCCGAACAGCGCGCGGTTGGCCAGGCCGGTGAGCGGGTCATGAAAGGCCTGGTGGCGCAGGGCGAGCTGATCCTGCTCTACCCGGGCGACCAGTCGAACGTTGTCGGTCAACGTGGTCATCTGCCGGACCAGGGCAAGTGCCAGCCAGACACTCAGTCGCGCCAATCGGTCACGCTGGGCAACCCCGCACTGGATGTGCTCCCTGCCGACCCACGCGGACACGTAGTCGACAGCCTCGCCGTTGACGTTTCATCCCACCTGTCACGTGCAATGGGACGGCGCCCACGGCCCCGCAGCGGACGGGCCCGGGCACGCCGCCGAACGGCGGCCCACGCACGCTCCCTCGCGACCGGCGGCGCGCACATCCACTCGGCGATCGCGACGCGCCAGGCACGCGGCCGGGTTCCGAGCCGCGACCGACCCGCCGCCGCGCCAGCCAGCTCCGCCCGCCGCTGCCGCGTCGCCAGCCGGGATGGCGATGGGCACTGCCGACGCCGCAGGTGTATCCGCCCCGACGGGTGTAGGCCGTGGGCCGGCATACCGCGGCCCGCCGTCCGCCGAGGACCAACCGGCCCCCTGCAGGCGCCGCCCAGCCCTCACGCGGGTAGGCGTCACCGACCGCCAGACTGGCCTTTATGGAAGTGCGCATAGACGAAAAGTCACCCTCCGCTGACTGCACACATCAGGCCAGAGGGGGAGCAGGAACACATGCCGGGTTTCGGCACTGGCGACTACCGCTGTCGCCGCTGCCGTGAGGTGATGCCAATCAGGGACTGTTTCACCAACGGGACAGCCCCTGCCGTCTGACCAGCCCGGACGTGATTTTCGGCAGGTACAGCGCTGGAGATGGGTCAGCAGTGTACCGGTGAGGTGGTGGCGCAGGATCACGCTCACCGCCAAGTAGATGGCGATCTCGGCGACGGCGATGAGATATTCGTAGGTCCTGGACAAGGCGGCAGTACTTTCCCCAATCAGATGGACGTCCGCTCTATCGCCCACTGGCGTTGCACCATCGTGAGCCGCCCACCTGCCATAAGGGTGCTCCGCGACCAGGACGACCAGGCGAAGCCGACCTCATCGTCGAGGCTGTCCTCGGCGTGGGATATTCCCACCTCGCTTCCCTGACAAAAGCTGACGTTCTGTGGCCGGGGAGTCCGCGGCCCGTTGGTCGTTGGTCGTTGTGACTTTTGATCGACGTCTGGACATCGCGCGACGGCGAGCACCGTGTCGCGGCTGCAGGGTGAGGCCGGCTTTGATCGCGCTGTCGACCGCCGCCGTGGCCTGCAGGACGTAGGCCCTACAGGATGGGCAGAGAGCCGCGAGTCACTCGGTGGGCAAGGGCGTCGTCGAGCCGAATAGCTGGCAGGTCGGCGAATCGTGCAGGCCGGGGGCGCCTGAGAGGACGGCGACTGGACGCCAACGGGCCGGTTGCGCACGCCGCCCTGCGCGATGCCGTCGGCGTCGCGCGCTATCTGCGGCTGGTTGACCGCTGTGACCTCGATCCGAGGGGCGGTGCGAGGTGGCGTCCCCGTGGTGACCTATTCCTCGAGTAGGGAGCCGGGCACGCGCGGTCTCCCAAATGCGAGTCGGTCGAGGAGGGTGGCGGCGGGCTGGCTGGTCGTGTGCCGCTGGGCATGGCTGGCTGTCACGACCGCGACCAGAGCCGGATGTGTCTCGATCGTCGGGTCGGCCTGCGCGGCCTGGCGAATTGGGTCCCGACAGGTTGAGGTGGTCGGCGACGTCCGGCCCGGTCTCGCGCAGAAAACAGCAGACCTGCTCGATGGCCAGGGGTAGGTCACCGACAGCGGCTGCGGCCGATCGGCATTGGCGTCGGTCAGGACATGACAGGACAACACTGTCGCAGCAGGGCGATGGATTCGGCCTGGTCGAATTCGGCGACCTCGATCAGCTCTGCCGCGTGGGCCAGCGCCGGATCAAGCCCGGTCACCGGCAATCGGCGAGATTCCGCCGGCTGCACGTTCCTTGACCAGCACGCCCAGCCGCAGGTTCTCGACCTTGTTCTCCTGGACGAAGGGAATCCATCGTGGTTCCTCGAGGAGCTCGATCTCGTCGCATCGTTCGACGAAGACGGCGAGCGCCTCTTCGATGGTCGCTCGGGACATGGCATGGCCGAGACAGACATGGGGGCCGATGCCGAAGCTCAAGGAGGCGTTTTGGGAGTCGCGTCGAATGTCGAAGTGCTCGGCGTCTTCGCCCCAGTGGCGCGGGTCGCGGTTCACAGCGCCCACGACCACGGTGATGTGAGTACCGGCGGCGAACTCCATGTCGAAGGCGTGGGTGTGGTTTGCGGCCTTTTGGCCGATGGCGTTGATCGCGGGTCGGTAGCGCAGCGACTCTTCGCAGGCGCCCTTCTTCCACGCGTCGGGGTTGCCGCGCAACAGCTCAGCCTGCTCGGGATGGCGAGCGAGCTCCGCGATCCCGCTGGCGATGATGCTCGCCGTGCTCGTCCCGGAGCCGAAGATGGACGAGAAGAGGGTGATCAGTTCGCCCTCGGTGAGTCGGCCTTCTTCGTTCTGAGCTTGGACGAGGTGGGTAAGCAGGTCATCGCGTGGTTGCTGACGGCGCCGGTCGTAGAGCATCGCCGTGTGATCCATGGCCGCCTGGATGTACGTGTTGACCATTGCCCTGGTTTGTTCGGTCATCTCGCCCGGCCCGAAGGCGTCGATCACGGTGGAGCCGCCTGCCGGGCTCATGGTGTTGCCAAGCTCGTCCTCGTCAACACCGAGGAAGTCCATCATCACGAGACGAGGCAGCAGGTAGGCGTAGTCAAGTCGTCCTTCGATCTCGCGGACGCCAGCTTGGCGTCGAGCAACGCGTGGGCGTGGTGGCGGATGAGGGGCCGCAGGTCGTCCATCTTCCGCTTCGACAGGGCCCACGCCGCCAGTGATCGGACGTGACGGTGGTGTTCGCCTTCCATCACGCCGATGCGGTTGCTGCCCCAGGTGTGCAACGGATCTCCCGGCTGGAACCCGCGTGCCTCGAGCACCTCGATGCCGTGCTGGATGAACTGCGTGCCCCGCACGGTCTCGAACGCGTCATCCCAGCGCAGCAAGGCGGGCAGGCCCTGGGGTGTCCTGGCTAACCGGTGCCGCTCGCCCAGCTCGCGCAGCACCGGGTACGGGTCCTGCCACCACGCCGGGTCGTCCGTCGGAATCGTCGGCAGGTCCTCGACCGTCACCATTCGCATCCCCTTGGCTCGTCGACCCAGAACCTGCCGGACCTGGCAATCTTGCCGCATCCGGCATGTTTTGCCTAGGATGAGGGCCATGTCAACGGCCGGACTGCGGGAACGGAAGAAGGCGGCAACCAAGCTGGCGCTGAGCCAGGCAGCCCTGTCGCTGATGCTCGAGCGCGGGCTCGACGCCGTCACCGGCGACGCCATCGCCGAAGCCGCCGGCGTCGCTCCCCGGACGTTCCGCAACTACTTCTCCAACAAGGAGGAGGCGGTGCTGTTCGTCCTGGAACGAGCGCAGAACGACTACGTCGAGACGTTCCTGCTCCGCGACCCCCACGAACCCGTCCTCGACTCACTTGAGGCGGCCGCCATCGGCCTGATCGAAGCCACCGACTCGCTCGAACAACTCATCGCCGCCACCCGCCTCACGGCTCACAACCCTGCACTTGTCGTCCACCGTGCAGCCTCGCGCGACCAGGCAACGACGGACCTCCTGCGCGAAGTCGCGATCCGCACGGGCACCGACCCCCACCGTGACCTCTATCCGCGACTCGTCGTCCACGCCGCCGACGCTGCGGTCCTATCCGTCGTCGGGCTGTACGCCAGCAAGCAGGTGCCCCGGTCCGAACTGGCCCACCTCATCCGAGCCGGATTCGACCAGCTCCGCCAAGGGCTCGCACTCCGCAACGGCCCTGCGAATCGCGGGAACGATACTACTGACGAACATAAAGACCAACATCGAAAACAAATGCCACACAATGACGAGGGAGTCTGGGAGTGACGGCGCACGGTCTCGTGACCGAGGGCGGGTCGCCAGTGGCGCCGCGCCGAGCGGCTCATGGCAGGGCGACGAGGGCCGCGGCCCGGGGTCGGCTGCGCGCCCGCACCGCAGCCTCGGCCGCGCTTCTGGTCGTCGCGTCGACCCTGGTGGGCTGCAGTTCCTCATCGTCCAACGCGACGGGCAGCCACTCGTCGTGCGCGACCGGCGTGCCTGGCGTGACGGGCGACTCCATCAAGATCGGGCTCGTCCTGCCCGACACCGGCGGCCCTGTCGCTGAGGCCTTCCGACCAGCGCGCGGGGCAGTGGAGGCGCGCATCGACAAGGAGAACGCCACCGGCGGCGTGTACGGCCGCAAGATCGATCTCATGTGGCGTGACGACGAGGGGGACCCGGGCGTGTTCACCACTGCCGTGCAGAGCCTCGTCGAGAACGACCAGGTCTTCGGTCTGATCGCGCAGTCGGTCAGCCTTACCGACGAGTCCGCGAGCTGGCTCCAGACGAAGGGGGTCCCGGTGACGGGCCTCTCATCCAGTCCGATCTGGAGCAACTACAGCAACCTGTTCCACTACGGCTCGTTGTACAACAAGGGCGGCGCCGTCGACACGTTCGGCCGCTACGTCAAGGCTCAGGGCGGCACCAGGGCCCTCCTCGTGATCGACCCGACCTCGGCGACCTCCGTGGACCTCGCCGGCCAGTTGGCCCCCAGCCTGCGCAGCCAGGGGGTCACCGTCGTGGGGCAGACGTCCTACTCGGCGGACATCTCCGACCCGGCCAAGGTGGCGACCCTGCTACGCCAGGACAGGGCCGACACCCTGATCGGCGCGACTCAGGCCGATGCGTTCATCGAAATCTATGCCACCGCCAAGGCCGCCGGCATCGACCTCAAGGTAGCGCTCAGCTCCAGCAACTACGGCCCCACCGAGATCCAGCAGCGGGGCAAGGATATGGCTGGCATGTCGATGACCATGGCTTTCCAGTCGTACACGACGGACTCGCCGGCCATCCGGGCATATCGCGAAGCCATGACCACCTACTCCCCCGAGACGACGAGCCTGTTCGACGATGTCGCGATTGTTTCCTACGTGGCAGCGGATGAGATGATCAAGGGGCTGCAACTGGCCGGCCCGTGCCCCACGAGGCAGTCATTCATCACCAACCTGCGGAAGGTGACCAGCTACGACGCCGGCGGGATCCTCGCCCCGACCAACCTGAGCAAGCCACACGACCCGGTCTCCTGCTTCAACTTCCTCAAGGTGAGCGCGACGGGCGACAGCTACTCGACGGTGCCGGGCAACACTCCGACCGGATTCTGGTGCGGCAACCCAGTTCCCGCCTCGGCCATCACCGGATCCTGAAACACGCGGCCGTCGAGGGGGCTGACGGTGGTCACCGCCTCGACAACCGCCCTCTTCGTCCCGTCGCGGTAGCGGTCAGCGTTCTACGTCCAGTCGACGCACGTCGCCCCCACCATCCAGAGCTCCCTTACGGAGGGCATTCCACGTGGCCACGCGATCACTTTTCACGGCGCTCGGCCTTGGCATGGCCATGACGGAGGCCGTTCGGGCAGGTCTCGATCGGTCGCTGCCCGGCGGCGGGTCGATCCCGCTCCGGGCGCACCAGGCAAACACGCAATGGTTGGAGGCCGCGTTCGGCTTGGCGCCGGGAACGGTCCGGTCGGTCAGCGTCGTCGACGAACACTCAGGAACCGCCGCGCGCGCCCGCCTCGCCGTGGACACCGACGCGGCCGACGTGCCCGGCCACCTGTTCCTGAAGTTCGCGCCTCACCACTACAGCCAGCATGTGCTGATGAACGTTTTCGGACTCGGCGCCCGGGAGGTCTTTGCCTACCATGCGCTGGGGGAACGCCCGCCAGTCCTCACCCCGCGGTGTTACGCCGCCAGCGTCAACCGGTTCAGAGGGCGCGCCGTTGTGCTGCTGGAGGACCTGTCCTCCACGGCGCGATTCCGGACGGTCCGCGACTCGGTGACGCCCACCGAGGCCGAGGCCGTTGTCGACGCGCTGGCCGACCTGCACATCGCCTTCTGGGAGACCGCTCGTTTCAGCGGCGACCTCAAGCCGCTGGTCGCGCGCGCGCCGGCCGCTGACCGCCTGGGGGATCTCATCCGCCGTCGTCTCCTCGGCACCATGAAAGGCGAGGCCGCCAACCTCGTTCCCGAGCCCATGAAGCGGCAGTGCCGCATGTTCTTCGAACGCAGCCGGGACATCGACGCGTTCTGGGCCGCCCTCCCGCAGACTCTGATCCACGGCGACCCACACCTCGGGAACCTCTTCTTCAAGGGCGACTCCCCGGGACTCCTGGACTGGCAGAACGCGATGTCCGGCACCGGCATACGCGACGTCGCGTACTTCGCGGCGGCCTCGGTCGAGCCCGAGGTGCTCCGCAAGATCGAACGAGGACTGGTCGAGCGGTATGCGGCGCGGCTGGACGCGGCGAACATCCGCGCCGACCTCGACGACCTGTGGGTGTGGTACGGCGCCGCCATGACCGAATTCTTCCTCGCGGCGGTCTGCACCGCCGAAGCCGGCGACACCATGCAGCCGTTCGAGATCTCCCGGGTCGGCGTCGAGCGATGCGTGGCCAGCGTCGCGGCACACGACAGCTTCACACTGCTGGCCAATCTCGTCGACAGCAACCGCACCTGACACCTAGTATTCCGCTACGCCTTCGCCGCTGCGCGCGAACCCAACTCTCGGACTGAACTCGAGGACCAACTTTATCCCATAGTCGCCTGAAAGCCGCTGACAACATCGTGGTGGGGCCGGTCCGGCCAGCCCTGTGTCTGCCGGAAATGCAATCCGCCCTACTCAGGGACCGTCTCAGCCGTCGCGGCCGATCGTGGGGCCCTCCGCCGCGCCTGGTCCTCGCGTCGGGATGGGACATGGCCAGAATATCGATTATGTCAAGTGTCGCCGGGCAAGGCTCCCCCGCGATGAACGCCTACCAGAACGCCATAACCGTCTACGAGCTCACCTTCATGTCTCTCGGCGGCGCAACCGCCGTCGGAAGCCACCCGTCGCGTCCGGACGTTCTCCAAGAATAGAGAAAAACTGTGATCTTGTTGCGTTCGCGTCGGACGCGGGCCGGGCTGGCCGGCGTCGCGGCGCTGGTGGCCGCGGCCACGTTCGCCTCGTGCAGTTCCACCACCGACAACGGCACCTCCTCGGCACCCGTGGACCTGGGTAAGCCGATGGACGCCGCCGCCGCCAGCAAGCTGGCGATCGAGAAGGCGGGGCCGATCCAGTTCGCGACCGGCAGCACGGTCCGCGGCGTGAACGGCAAGGTCATCACGATCGGCGGTGTCGCCGACGTCAAGGACACGACCGGTATCGAGAACTTCCCGGGCGTGTGCGACGGTGCCAAGGCGCGGTTCGAACGCGCCAACCGCGAGGGTGGCGTGAACGGCTACACCTTCTCCTACGCGGGCTGCACCGACAGCGGCGCCGACCCGACCAAGTCCAAGGACGCCGTCACGGAGATGGTCGAGGACAAGAAGGTCTTCGGCCTGGTGCCCTTCACCGCGTCGATCTCCACCGTCGGCGACTACCTCAACGACGAGCACGTGCCCTACTTCGGCTGGGGCATCTCGACCGACTACTGCGGCTGGAACAATCGGCAGTTCGGCTTCTCCATCACCCAGGCGATCGCCTGCGCGGGCGTGCTGCCCGGTCAGACGTTCTACTCGTCCGCAGGTCTGGAGAGCTACCTGGCGGGCGCCGGCAAGAAGGCGGCCGACGTGAGCGCCGCGTTCGTCGGGTCGAGCGTCGCGGCCGCAGATACCTCCGTGAAGAGTTTCGCGAAGATGGCCGTCGGGCTGGGCATGAAGGCCCCCTATGCCAAGTCCCCGATCCCGGGCCCCGGGGCGCCGCCGCTGTCCGACTACACCCCGATCGCCCGGGACATCATCGCCAGTGGCGCGAACCTGGTCGCGTCGACGACCACCCCCGCCACGATCTTCCCGCTCGTGGCCGCGCTACGCTCCTCGGGCTACACCGGTGACATTCTGATCTACTTCGCCGACCCGCGCCTCGCTCCGCTGGCCGACCAGCTCGACGGCGTGTACGCGATGACGCCGAACTTCGGCTCGGGCGTCTTCCCCAGCGCCACCTTCACGCAGATCGACGCCGACCTGAAGGCCGTCGGCTCGCAGGCCGACGCCAGCGCCTCCGGAACCCTGACCTCGTACGGCGCCGCCGACCTGTTCCTCAAGGCCTTCGCCAAGATCAACGGAACGGTCACCACCGAGGCCCTCGCCAAGGTCCTCAACTCCGGGTTCGACTACCCCGCCCTCGGTAACGCCCTGTGCGGCTCCACCTGGCCCGCCGGACGCGTCCTGGGCAACGACTGCGCCGCCGTCGTCCGCTTCGACGGCGACAAGAAGGCCATCGAGCCCATCAAGGACCTCCAGACCTTCGGCCACGAATACCTCTTCCCCCTGACCTGACCACCTCCACGCACGACCGAAGGCGGTGCGACCGATCCCCGGTCGCGCCGCCTCGGCAATCTGGAGGCCGCAACACCCGGCGAGGCACTGCGAAGCGCCAAAACGGTGCCGCCGGCCGCGATAGGGAGGCCGGGGATGTGGGCTTTCCGCGCAAATGCGGCCCTCGTGGCCTGGTCGGGTGGCCTGCGGGGTGCCAGAAGTCGGCCCGGGCCTATGAGCTGGGACGATCCGACTGTCAAGCGCCGGGTTTGGTGGAGACTGAGTTGTCACGCGCCAGCGGACTGCCAGGCGTCCTCGTTCCTGATCTGAGCGGCCGCCCAGGCGGCCTCGTGCTCTGTTTCAGATTCGCGCGTCGTAGACCAGGAGTGCGATCTGCACCCGGTTCTCCGAGCCGGTCTTGGTCAGGATCCGCGAGACGTGCGTCTTCACGGTCGCCTCGCCCAGGAACAGGGTTTGGGCGATGGCTGCGTTCGAGAGGCCATCCGCGACCGCCTCGGCCACCGCGCGCTCCCGCTCGGTGAGCGTCGCCAACCGGTCCCGGGCGCGGGCCGCACGCCGGCCGTCGCCCTTGCCGAGCTGGTGCACCAGCCGCTCGGTCACCGGTCCCGAGAACACCGACTCGCCGCCGGCCACCACGTGGATCGCCCGGGTCAACTCCCGCGGGGCGGTGTCCTTGAGCAGGTAGCCGCGCGCGCCGGCCTCGAGCGCGTCGATCACGTACGAGTCCAGGTGGAACGTGGTCAGGATCAGCACGGCCGGCGGCTCGTCCAGCCGGCCGATCCGCCGGGTCGCCTGGACACCGTCCAGCACCGGCATCTGCAGGTCCATCAGCACGACGTCCGGCCGGGTCTCCCGGCACGCGGACACCGCCACGGCGCCGTCCGCCGCCTCCCCGACGACCGCCAGCTCCGGGTCGCTGGCCAGCACCATGCGTAGGCCCGTTCGGACCAGGGCGTCGTCGTCGACCACGAGCACCTTCAGTGCCACGGCAACCGCGCTCTGAGCTCGAACTCACCGCGGGCGCTGAACCCGTGGCTCAGCGTCCCGCCCGCCAGTGCGGCCCGCTCGACGAGCCCGATCAACCCGCTGCTCGTGCCCGGTACGCCGAGCGAGCCCGTGGTACACGCATTCACCACGTCCACCTCGACGTCCTCCCCTGACCGGGCCAGGCTGACGCGCACCGGCGCCCCGGGCGCGTGCTTGCGGGCATTGGTCAGCCCCTCCTGCACGATCCGGTACACGTCCCGACCGGCGGCCACCGTCGACGCGGGCCCGGTCGACTCCAGCGCCGGGTCCATCGACAACGCGACCTCCTGCCCGGCGGCACGCGCCTCCTCGACCAGGTCGCCAAGCCGGTCCAGGCCCGGCTGGTCCAGCGAGCGCGGCTCATCCTCACGAAGGACGCCGATCGCCGATCGCAGCTCGTCGAGCGCCTGCACGGCCGAGGTACGGATCAGTGCGGCCGCGTCCCGCACGTCGTCCTCGCCGTGCCGCGGCGCGACCTCGAGACCGCCGGCGTGCAGCGCCACCAGCGAGATCCGATGGGCCACCACGTCGTGCATCTCCCGGGCGATCCGGGTGCGCTCGGTGGCGCGGATGTGCTCCTCGCGCAGGTTCCGCTCCTCCTCGGCGCGCTCGGCACGCTCGCGGTACGCGTCCAGCAGCGCGTGCTGCGACTGGATCAGCGCACCCCAGGCGGTCACCGCGGCAGCGATCGCGATGTTCACAGTCAGGGTCAGCGAGACGCCCTTGTTGCCTGGGTATACCAGCCAGAACACCCAGCCGGCGGCCACGTCCGCGACCGCGACGCCGATCGCGACCCGCAGCGACCGGTATCGGGCGACGAAGTACAGCGCGACCATGTTGGCGACGCCCGCGGAGGCGACGACGGCGGCGACGCCGGCGAGCACGAGCCCGGCCACGAGCGGGTACCGGTGCCGGCCAAGCAGCAGCAGGCACGCCAGTGCCCCGGCGCAGACGTCGACGGTGCGCCAGCTGCCCACGGGCCCCTGTTGCAGCACGTCGTACAGGAGCACGAGGCCACCGGCGAACGCGGTCAGGACGACGGCCGCCGACCGTGCCCGCCGTCGCCAGCCGCTCGTCTCCTCGTCCACAGCCGCGACTCTACGAGCCTGTCCGGCCGTGCCGAGTCCGCCTTTCGGGGGACCCCTGGTCCGCCGAAGGTCGACGGCCTTCCGTAGTTCGGGCGACGCGGCGGGGGTACCCGCGCCGGTTCGCTGGAGCCATGAACGCAGCCACCGAACACTCCCCCGGTTCCCGCCTCCACGACCTCGCTGACGAGGTCTTCGGTCCCGTCCGCGCTCCTCGCGGCACGCTCGAGCGCAAGCTCCTGCTGGTCCGCTCGGCCTTCGCGTACGGCGGCCTCATCGCCACCCTCGTCCAGGTCGTCGTGTGGCTGACGATCGGCGTGATCACCGCCCACCTCGACTCGCCCTGGTGGCTGTGGACCGCCGTCCCGGCCGCCGCCGTCGTCGGCCTGCTCACCCTCGCGCGACGCTGGCAGCACTGGTGGGGGCTCGCCGAGGCGACGAAGGAGGAGAGCCGATGAGCACCGAGCGTCGCATCACCGGCTGGGCCGCCCTGCTCGGCGGCCTGCTCTCCCTGGTCATGGTCGGCCTGTACTTCGTCTACTCCGGCCCGCCGCCATCCGCCAACGTGCTCAGCCGCAACCTGATCACGCTCGCCACCTTCACCGTGTTCCTGGTGTTCGCCGTCGGACTCGGCCGACTGCTGCGCGACCCGAACGGCGACGCGGGTCTGGGCGGCGACCTCGCGGTCACCGCGCTGCGCGCCTACATCACCGTCACCCTGGTGGCCGCCTCCCTGGAGGTCGGCACGTCGTTGCAATACCCCGACGGGCACCTCGATCCGACCGTCGACGGACCGCTCGCCGCCGGCATGGTGCTGCTGCACGGCCCCATCGCCCGGGTACTGGTCGCGGTGTTCCTGCTCGCCCTGGCCGCGGCCCCGACCGCCCAGCAGTACATCTCCCGCCGAGTGCTCCGTGGCGGCGTCGTCCTCGCGCTGGTGAACCTGGCCCTGGTCCCGTCGCTGTTCTTCGGCATGGACGCGGCGGACTTCTACGCCGCCAACGGCTGGGGCGCGGTCGCCTCCATCGGCGCAGTCAACGTGATCTGGTTCGCCGCGCTCGGCCGGTCCATCCTCCGCACACCGCGGCGCCCTCCGGCGCTCGTCTGATCAACCCCTGAAGCCGACCCCCGGTCACGTGACCGGGGGTCGGCGTCCTCCCCACGCCCGTGGGGGTGATCCGTAGATCCACACGCCCGCGACGCCCTCCAACGTCGTTCAGGGCCTGCTGCCGAGCCGCTTCGGGAGACGGGCGGGCGGCGCCGGCCCCGCGCCGGTGTCAGGTCAGGCCGGGGCGTCGGCGTCCTGCATCGAGGTCGCGAACTCCTCGGGGCCCTTCAGCGCCGCCGCCGGATCCATCCACATGACCTGCCAGCCGTGGCCATCGAGGTCGAAGAAGCTGCGCGAGCACATGAAGCCGTAGTCCTCCAGGCCATCCGCCTCGACGCCGCCCGCGGCCAGCGCGGCCTGCGCGACCGCGTCGACCTCCTCGCGGGACGACACGCTGAAGCAGTAGAGCGCCAGCGTGTGCGTGGCGGGATCGGCCATCGGCAGCTTCGCGAACTCCGCGAACTTGCTGTGGCTGAGCAGCATGACGCTGGCCTGCTCGCCGACCAGCATGCAGGCGGCGGTCTCGTCGGTGAAGTTCGGGTTGAAGCTGAACCCGAGCTTCGCGAAGAACGCCTTGCTGCGCTGGAGGTCCGCTACGGGGATGTTCACGAACAGCATGCGGCCGGGGTGTGCGGGGATGGTCACGGCGGGCCTCCAGGTCGGTAGTGCGACGGGTACGTCCTGATAGACCGGGCGGGCCGGCGGAACTCATCGGTGGAGCTCGGAGCGTCCGCGCGCCAGACCACCGGGCGGCCTCACCATCTCCATCGCGCCCATGCACGAGACGTTCGGCGAGCCATCACCGGCTCGCCAGGCTGTTGCGCTCTGCGCGGATCTGCCGCCGGCAGACCGCCAAAGCCCGCCTGGTACGCGCCACGCCACCCGAGGACTGGCCAACCATCACGGCCATTGGCCATCTACTGGCCGCGCGGCAGCACCCTCTTTCAGCAGCGCCAGCTCGCCGGCGCCCATGTAGGGGTCACCTGTAAATGAGCAGCCGGTCCTGGGAGTTCGCGTCAAGCTGAGCAGCGCTCCAGGGGTGCTGCCGGGATAGTTGAGCAGCGGACCGCTGGCCTCGGTGGTGCAGGCGGGCCTGCCAGCGAGACGTTTGCCCCGGTCAGCTGCCCTGACCAAGTAGACCTGACCACCGCTGCTCATGCAGTGCCCATTTCCGGTGGCCGCTGCTCATCTTGAAACCGAGCCCTAGACCCCCGTGTAGGGATCGCGCGGAGTTGGCCAGAGCGCGCGTTGGCAGCGCCCTTGCTGGCCAAACCGGCGCGTCCCAGGCCAGCGATTACTTGGCCACTTTCTGCTGTTCGCGGTCGGTGGGGTCCAGCGCGGATGCGGGTCCGCGGGGTGGTCTGATCCCGGCTGCCGCGAGCTGTGCCAGCGTTGCCCGCTGGGCTGCGGTCAGCGAGCTCCAGCGTTCGTTCACCGCGGTTGCCACCGCTTCTCGGACTCGCTGGCCAAACAGCCGTCCGTCCTCGGTGAGTCGCAGCCGGGTGATGCGTCGATCTTCCGTGTCGGCCTGTCGCGCGACCAGTCCACGCCGGGCCAGCCGGTCGGCCATGCCGGTGATGTTCGTCCTGTCGCAGCCCAGTAGCTCGGCCAGCTCGCCGAAGGCGGGGCGGCGGTCGCCGAGGGCACACAGCATCTCGATCTGCGCGACGGTCAGCCCCGAACGGCGCGCGACGGAGCCGAGTATCACCCGTATCTCCCGGTGCATCTCCATCAGGGCGCGGGCGAGGTCGTCGGTCTGCCCGGTCGGCTCCACGGGAGAGAGAGTACCCGGACAGTTGACATCCTCAACTAGTTTGGTCGATTATCTCGATAGATGAGATACTCAACTAATGGGAGTGGATGTGACGCAGGAGCGCAGGGTTGCGCTGGTGACGGGGGGGTCGCGGGGCATCGGCCGGGCCATCGCCGAACGCCTCGGGAGAACCGGGGCCAGCGTGATCGTCAACTACCGTGCGGACGGTGACGCCGCCGCCGGGGTCGTCGACGCGATCATCCGCGCGGGCGGCAGCGCCGTGGGGATACAGGCCGACGTCACCGACCCGGCGCAGCTCCGCGGCTTGTTCGATGCGGCCGAGCGACGGTTCGGGCGGCTGGACATCGTGGTCAGCAATGTGGGCGTCGCGCGGTTCGCGCCCGTCGCCGCCACCGCGGATGACGACTTCGACGCCTGCTTCACCACCAACACCCGCGCCGGTTTCCTCGCGCTGCGCGAGGCAGCCAACCGGGTAAGCGACAGCGGGCGGGTGGTGGTGATCTCCTCAGGGGTGACGATCACCGGCCGGCCAGGCAGCGGCGTCTACGCGGCGAGCAAAGCGGCCCTCGAACAGCTTGCCCGCGTGCTCGCGCGAGAACTCGGCCCCAGGCAGATCACCGTGAACTGTGTGCTCCCCGGCGCGATCCGTACCGACGCGCTCGCCGCCGGCGTTCCCGCCGAGATGGCTGGCAGGATGGTCGCCGAGATTCCGCTGGGCCGGCTCGGCGAGCCCGACGATGTCGCGGACATCGTGGCATTCCTTGTCTCCGATGGCGGGCGGTGGATCACCGGTCAGTCCATCGCCGCCGGCGGTGGAGCCTTCTGATCGAACCGCCGCTCGACCGACATCGCCTGGGCGCTCCCCGCGAACGGGCCTGTGCATGCCGAGAATGCCATCCGCCCTGGTCAGGGCGGTCGTAGCCGTCGGGACTGATCGTGGCCCTCCAGCGCCCGGCCCTCGCCCGGCGGGGTCGATGACTGCGCGAGGATGCCACTTCGTGCTGCTTCGGCTGACCTACCTCGGTGTCTCCAACGCGTTCGCGTTGCTGCGCCTGCTGCCCCGCGGTGACCGTGACAAGGACGTCGAGATCCTCACCCTGCGCCACCAGATCGCCGTGCCGCAACGCCAGCTCGACGGCCAACGGATCCAGTTCCAGCCCGCCGACCGCGCCCTACTCGCAGCGCTCCCGCACACGTTGCCACGGCCAACCCTGCGCGGCCTGCGCCTGCTGACACGCCCGGAGACCGTCCTGCGCTGGCACCACAACCTGATCACCCACCACCACGCCGCTATCTCACGCCCCAAGCAACGGGGACGGCCCCGCACCCTCCGCTCGATCCGTAGCTCGATCCGTACCCCGGTGCTGCGCCTGGCCCGGGAAAACAGCAGCTGGGGCTACCGGCGGATACACGGCGAACTCCTGGTCCTCGGCATCACCGTCGCTCCGTCCACGGTCTGGGAGATACGGCCTAACCGAACGCCCTTGAGGTTAGTCGGGGTAGGGCGCTTCGGCGCGTGCCTTCCGGAGTGCGGGGGCCCACCAGGCAAGCTGGTTGAACAACGCCTTGGCGTAACCGGGAGCGTCGGGATCGGTTGGCCGACCAGCATCCCAGGTCACGAAATAGTTCGGGAAGGCCAGACCGTCGCGAATGGTCACCGCGTGCAGTTCGGTGAGGACGTTCTCCAGGTGCAGGACTGCGTGTCGACCGCCCGCCGCGCCACCGTAGCTGATAAACGCTACCGGCTTGGCGGTCCACTGTGTGAAGTGCCAGTCGATGGCAGCTTTCAGTGACGCCGGGTAGCTGTGGTTGTACTCGGGGGTGACGAGGGCGAACGCGTCGGCGGCGTCGAGCCTTGCGGTGAGGGTTGCCATGCCCGCCGGGCGCGGATACGAGTCTCCCGCGTACTTCGGCGACACTGCCGGCAGGGATAGCGGGATCTCGAAATCGGCGAGGTCGACCACCTCTACGTCGAAGCTCCCGTGCGCGGCGGCCTGCTCGGCGACCCACGAGGCCACGACCGGGCCGAACCTCCCCTCGCGCACGCTGCCGACGACGATGACAAGTTTGCTGGTTGCGGTCATGCGTCACACCTTCGGTCGTGCCGCACGCTGCCAGCCAGACCGGGCGCAGGCTGGCCCTGATAGGGCCACCATCGACGGCGTACCAAGGCCGTCTCGGTCATACAGTGGACGGCGTGAGTACGCCGCTGGGTGACTTTCTCCGCGGCAGGCGCGATGCCACCCGACCCGAGGTGCTCGGCCTGCCCGCCGGCCCCAGGCGCCGCGCTCCGGGGCTACGACGGTCGGAGCTGGCAACGCTCGCGGGCATCAGCGTTGAGTATCTCGTCCGGATCGAGCAGGGCAGCGACCGCAACCCGTCGCCCTCGGTCGTCAACGCGCTCGCCGAGGCGTTGCGCCTCGACGTCTCCGCGCGGGAGCATCTGCGATACCTGGCCATGATCACCGGCGGCGCGTGTGCAGCTGGTGGTGTTCCTTCCCACCGACGACCCGACCGCAGATGCGGTGAACCGGTTGCGCAGGAAGGGTGGTGCCACCCTGCGCGCCGTCAACTGAGAACGCGGAGATCTTACGCGGACCATGCCGGCGATGTATCAGGGCGAGTGTCACCGGGAGTCGTCGTGTTCGCGTTCCGTGAATTGGTACCAGAGCAGCCGCGCTGGAGGAGTCCAGAGTCGATGAGGGCGTTCGCCCCTGTACCTGCCGAAAAGTACGTCCGGGCAGGTCAGGCCGCATGATCCGGATCCGAAGCGTGGAGTGTTCGATCACGGCGAGGATGTGCAGGCGTGTCCCGGTGAGGGTGACGGTTTCGAAGAAGTCGGCGGCGAGGATCGCGTGGGCCTGGGCGCGGAGGAAGTCGGCCCAGGTGGTCGCGGTCCGCTCGGGCGAGGGGGCGATGCCTGCCTGGTGCAAGATATCCCAGACTGTGGACGGGGCCACTTTGACGCCGAGGACCAGGAGTTCAACGTGGATCCTGCGGTAGCCCCAGCTGCTGTTCTCTTGGGCCAGGCGTAGTACCGGTGCTCGGATCGAGCGCACGGTGCGGGGCCGGCCAGACCGCTTGGGACGGGAGGCCGCGGCGTGCTTGCGGGCGATCAGATTGCGATGCCACCGCCGGACGGACTCCGGACGCACCCGTGGCGGCAGGCTGCGCAGGGTCGGCCGCGGCAGCGCATGCAGGAGCGCGGCGAGCGGAGCACGGTCGGCGGGCTGGAACTGGATCCGTTGGCCGTCGAGCTGGCGGTGCGGCACGGCGAGTTGGTGCCGCAGGATGAGGATCTCGATGTCCTCGTCCTCGACGAGGCCGTTCCGGACGTCGACGCGCTGTGCCATGTGTGCCGTGCCGTGCATGTGACGGCGTGGAACCGAGGGCAGCCTTCAGGCTTGGCCCTGATGGGTGCTGTCGAGGTGTTCGCGGAGGGCTCTGGCCACCAGGTGCTGCGGCGCGGACGCGTCTATGACGACGAAATCGTCGAACTCGGAGAGGGCGCGGTAAGCATCGTCGTAGGCAGCGAGATGCGCGGGGTCCTCCAGGTCGCGGCCTCGGGCCTCGACGCGGCGGGCGGCCTCCTGGGCGGGGACGGCCAGATAGAAGGTGATGTCCGGCCGGGGAAACGTGGTGTACAGGGCGCGGGCAATCCGCTCGCCCCGGTCGCCGCGGGCGCGGATCATGGCATACTGACAGTAGGTGTAGCGGTCCATGACGGCGGTCCGCCTGGTGACGACGGTAAGCAGAATCGCACGGGCGATCGTGACCCAGCGGCACAGCGTCTCGGCGACCACACGACCGTGGCGGCCAAGCAGACGCCCGCCGTCGCGCAGGCCGAGCCGCTGCGCCACCCTGTTGACGATGCGTCGCCCGGCGGCGTTCTTGAAGTATCGCGCTGGCGTCCCCGTCGCGGTCAGCTCGTCGGCCAACCAGTGCGCCAGCGTCGTCTTCCCGGCGCCGTCGACTCCTGTCAGGATGATCAATTTCGGCATCAGGCGCACGCTTGACGGTATCTGCTACAGGATTGTAGAAGTTCGTCGGTGTGCCGACATCCGTGGGGGCACTGTTGCATCGAGCCAGGCCAAGCGATCTTGACCGTCCTGAAGACCCTGGGGCTACCTCCCACGCCGGCACGACAGACCGGCACGACCTGGCGCCAGTCCTACATACCCAGGCCTCGACGATGCTGGCCGTTGACCTCTTCCACGTGGACTGTGCCGTGACGCTGCGGCGTCTGTACTGCTTCTTCGTCATGGAGGTCGGGTCCCGATACGTCCACCTCGTCGGAGTCACCGCGAAGGGAGCCCTGACCGGCCAAGATCCACCGGCAACCGAAGGGCCACCATCCCACCCAGGCGAGCGCGAACGAGAGGGGTCGCCGATTCCCGAGCATCACGCACTCAGCGATCCGGAGCGAGAACGATCGCTACAGACCGCACAGGTACCGAAGAGTCAGGATGAACTTCAAGAACCAAGCAGGCGCGTGTCAGGAAACGGTACCGAGAACTCCAGTCTGACAGTTCTCCGCAACCGCGCCGGCACCGGCCACGGCCCGACCGCCACCCGCACCAGCCTAGGCACCCGGCACGCTCATCTCGCGGTCAACGCCGCCCTCACCTGGTGCCAGCTCATCCTCGACACCCTCGCCGATCCAGAGGCCCCCTGGCGCAAGAACCCCGGGTGAGTCCGCCGAGCACGCCGAGCGCAGCCAGCGGAACGTGGCTACGTAGCAGGCTCAGGCGTGCTTGACACGCCGAACTCCAGTCCTCACGGCACCAGCAGCCAGCGGCCGGCGGAGCCGGGCGCCGCCATCGCCTCCGCGTAGACCTTGGCCGCCTCGGCCAGCGGGCGCCGCGCGGCGATGCGGACCGGAGCCTCACCCGTGGCCGCGAGGGGCAGCAGCTCGCCGAGGCTGGCGCCGTCCGGCTGGGTGAGCACGACGGAGACGGCGATGCCGCGCTCGGCCGGCACATCCCGCCCCGGCTTGGTGCCCACGAAGCGACCGGCGTCGCGGACCGCCGCGATCGCGGCCTCCTGGAGGGCGGCGGCGTCGAGGACCGCGTCGTACGTCGGCCCGGGCAGCTCGGTCAGGACCGTCGACGCGCCGGCGGAGCGGGCGATCTCCTCTGCGCCGGGCCGGACGAGGGCGTCAACGGCCCAGCCGTCGCGCTTGGCCAGGGCGACGGCCCAGCCGCCGACGGAGCCGGCGGCTCCGGTGACCAGGAGCCTGCCGCGCTCCGGGCCGAGCAGGTCGAGCGCCTGGCGGGCGGCCAGGGCGCTGAGCACGCCCGAGGCGGCCTCCTCGGGCGCGAGGCCGTCAGGGACCGGGGCCACGGCGTCGGCGGGGACGACCACCTCGGAGGCGTGCGCGCGGCTCGGCGCGGCCGGGTCGGCGTGCATACCGGCGACGAGGTCGCCTGGCTTCAGCCCGGTCACCTCCGGGCCCACCTCGAGCACGGTACCGCTGAAGTCGAAGCCGAGGCCGATCACGTCCGGCAGGCCGAGCGTGGCATGGTCACCGGCGACGAAGGCGTCAAACAACGTGAAGCCGGCGGCCGCCACGCGGACGCGGACATCAGCCGGGCCGAGCACGGGTGACTCGACCTCCTCGACGGCGGGCGTCGGGTCGGAAGCACGGGATATGAGTGCATACATTGTGTCGTTCCTTCTGGATCTACCGGCCTGGACGACACCACCATCGGCGACTTACTCTCCAATGGGAAGTAGGCACTTTGAGGTGGTGTACCCACCCGGAGGTACGTGATGGCGGGAACGGCAACCGCGCAGCAGATCGAGGCGGGCGCGACGGGCTACGACGCCTTCGCCCTGAACTGCCCGAGCCGGCGGCTGATCGACACGCTCGGCGACAAGTGGGTGAGCCTCGTCGTCGTCGCACTCGGAATCCGCGGGCCGTTGCGCTACTCGGAGCTGGCCGCGCAGATCGAAGGGGTCAGCCAGAAGATGCTCACCCAGACCCTGCGCGGCCTCGAGCGCGACGGCCTGGTCACCCGCACGGTGACCCCGACGGTGCCGCTCCGGGTCGACTACGAGCTGACCGACCTCGGCCGGTCGCTGCTCGTCGTGCTCGGCCACCTCAAGGAGTGGGCCGAGCTCCACATGGGCGCGGTCGACGCCGCCCGGGCGTCCTACGACGCCACGAACGCGTCCTAGCCGCGGTCGGCTCAGCAGCCGGCGGGTTGTGGACGTGAACCTCAGGTTCCGGAAGTGCCGGCGACCTGTCGGTGGCCGTCTAGAACTGCCCGCTCGCGGCCAGTGGGTGCCCGATGACGGCCACTACGGAATGTGGTGGACCCAAGGGAAGGTTCTTCGACGACGATGGTCACGGACCCGGCGTTCGAGAGCACGCCTGTGTCGACCTCGGCGTTGTGGCGGAGTTGCCAGGCCCGCGTGCCCAGGGCAGCCGACCTTCAAGCCGAGACTCAACTGGGCTGGTACCGCAGAGCGACCGCCCCCGACCGGAACTCCTGGCGCCCCACGAGCTTCAGCTCGAGCCGCTCGCTCAGGCCTGCGAACAACGTCGGCCCGTGGCCCGCCACGATGGGCTGCACGACGAACTCGTACTCATCGATCAATCCCAGATCCGCCAAGGCCAGCGGGAGGGTCACGCCTCCCACGAACAGTCCTCTGCCAGGCTCCCCCTTGAGCTGCGCAACGGCTTTCCCCAGGTCACCCTGCACAAGCTCCGCGTTCCAGTCGACCCGGTCCAGGGTGCCCGACACGACGTACTTCTTTGCCCCGTCGATCGTCCGGGCGAAGGGGACCATCCAGTCAGCCATCCAGTCAGGCCACGTTCCCGTCGCCGGCTGCCGCCACGCTTCCATCATCATCTCGTAGGTCACCCGGCCGAAGAGAAGGGCATCGGCTCGTTCCAGACTGTCGGCCCAATAGCGATGCGACTCCTCGTCCGGGATCATCCCCACCCGGTGGTCGCAGCAGCCGTCGAGGGTGACGTTGATCGAGTATCGGAGCGGTCTCATAGGATGCTCTCCCTTGCTGCGGTCGCAGGCACCTGGCGGACCGTAATCAGACCCGCGCCGCCACCCTTTCTCATCGGTCCCCCGGTCGGACCCGCCGGGAGGGCGCGAGGATCGCACACCCGTGGCACCGAAGGACCTGCGCCCTGTCCCGCGAGGTGGGTTTTTGCCTCGTCGAGTCCAGCGCCGCAGAGCAGCTGGATCTCGATCGAACAGTGCGCGTCGAAGTTGGCCTCCTTGGCCCTCCAGACCGTCAGGACGTCCGCCAGCGCACCGGCGTTGAACAGCTGCACGCAGCCCACCCGCATCAGTTCGACGTCGGCGTCCCAGCCAAGCGCCGTCTCGGCACGCACCATTTCCCGCACCTCGCCGAGATCCGTCGCGACGGGTCGCAGGCCATACCGCTGGACCCACGCCTCCCATGACTCCTCGTCCACCGCGCGGCACCTCCCGTCACGTCACGGTCCCGGCCGAATGGTCGCATACGCGTGGCCGGCAGCGGGACGGCACTAATGGGAGCCGCCGAAACTCCGGCCTCGACACCGGCGACACCATGAGCACCACCGCGCTGCGCGCAAAGGGACGCACAGGCCGCCGAGCTCGGACCGTCACGAGGGTCTGCCGCATCGAGCCAAGCCGCACGATCTTGCCCGTAGATCTTCCTACGAACTGGCCTCAGGAGCCGAATGGACCACCCTCGGCCACCCCTTTGACCGTCCCCGAGACCTCCGGACCGGAGATCCACAGTGAAGGCCCCTTGACCTGGCTCGATGCAGCAGACCCCGCCGGGCCCGCCCGCTTGGAGAGCCGGATCGCCCTCGAGGAGACCCTGCGGCGCTTCCCGACCTGGGAGGTCGACCACGCGAACGCCGTCCGCCTGCACACCAGCACCGTCCGCGGCTACGAAAAGCTCCCCATCGCCATCTGATCCCACCCGGCCCGACCTCCGCGGAGACCGAAGCCGACCGCCCGTCGCCGCACCCGACTCGCCAGCCCACTAGGCTCTCCGCGATTTGCCAGGCAATGCTCCCGTTTGGGAGCGGATCGCCGGTCTCCATTGCGGGCGAGGATAGGACGGTCATGACGGCTGGTTCGACATCGGTCGACGGCACTCCGCCGACGGATGACACACCTACCGGTTCGGAAACGACGTGTACGACTGGTCCGCCGGACGTGCCATCGGCGACCGCGGCGCCGGTCGACCCGCCGGCCTCGGACGCCGATGTCGCACCCGATCCCGCGGCGGCGCCAGCCGACGCGGGCACCCCGGCCAGCCCACCGCCGGGCAGGCAGCACTCACCGGCGCCGACGGCCGAGCCCGGAACCGCGGGCTGGGCCCCGCCGACCGGAAATCCCTGGCCGGCGCCCATGCCCCCGTCACCGACCGCAGTGTGGGGAGGGCCCGGCGGCCCGAGCGGGAACGGCCAGGCCATGGGTGGCCCGGGTCGAGGTGACCAAGGCTCGGGGGGCATGTCCGGGCCGGGCAATGAGCCGCGTGGGCAGCGCCCTGCGTTGCTGACCGGGCTCGTCATCGGCCTGGTCGTCGCACTGGTGGCCGGCGTCGTGGTGATCGGTGTCGAGCTGCGCGACCGGGGGAGCTCGTCGCAGGCCCCGGCTGCAGCCCCCGCGGCTCCCGAGCAGCCGATCGTCACCCCGTCGGCCTCGCCGACCCCGGCGTACAAGCCGGCTCCCGTCCGCGGACCCGGACCCGCCTACGCGGGCGAGGCGTTGCAGTTCGTGAATCTCAGACCGGAATACGTGTCGGTCCGTCAGGACGGCACGCTGTACGTCTCCGGCTATTCGAACGCGGCCACGCTCTACTGGATCGACGCCGACGGCACGGCCGTGCCGGTTGTCGGTGACAAGCCGGTGGCCACTCTGAGCGAGGAAGCGGGAGCCCTGATACCCGGCGCCGGGCAGGTCGACTGGGACGACGCGGGCAATCTTTACGTCCCGGACATCAACGGCTACCGCATCGTCAAGATCGACCTGAAAGGCGTCGTGACCCCCGTAGCCGGCAACGGCACCCCCGGCTTCTCCGGCGACGGCGGCCCCGCGACGGAAGCGCAGATCAGCAGGATCGAGGAGGTCGCCGTGCTCGGCGACGGCACGGTCTACTTCGCCGACGACGGGAACCAGCGGATCCGCAAGGTCACACCCGACGGCGTCATCACCACCATTGCCGGCACCGGTCAGCCCGGCTTCAGCCGCGGCCCGACGACGGCCGCGTCCGCCAAGCTCGGCGGCCCGAACACCATCGAGGACGCCCCGGACGGCAGCCTCTACGTCACGAACATCGTCAGCGGAACCGTCCAGCGCATCGACCCCGCCGGCCGGCTCACCACCGTCGCCGGCGTCGGCGGCTGGGACATCAGCTCGACCGGCCGCGCAGGCGAGGGCGGCAGGGCCACCCGGGCGAAACTGACCACCCCCAGCGTCGGCCTCGGCCCCGACGGTTCGCTCTACATCGTCAGCCCTCCGCACGCCAATGTCCGCAAGGTCGGACCGGACGGAATCATCAGGACCATCGCTGGCACCGGGCACGAGGGCGCCGACGGCGACGGCGGCTCGGCAATGGCGGCGACGTTCCTCTATCCCAGGACGGTGGCGATAGACGTCACCGGAGCGGTCTACGTCGCCGACAGCGGGAACTACCGCGTGCGCCGGATCTCATCCGACGGCACCGTCACCACCGTCGTCACCTCGTCGTAACGACCGTGGTCGCGTGATCGAGATCGGCAACCGGCGCCGCAACCTGTTGGGTGCCAGAACGCGGAAGCGGCTCGGGGCCCACCCAGACAGTTGGGCGAATAATGTGGGTAGTAGCGTCGGAGCAACCTCTGGACTGATCTTCGTCACCGAGCCGTCGAGACCCGCCCACAGACTCACAGGGAATGTTGCGACAGTGCCTCAGGAGCCGATTTCACTGCCCCGGTACCGGCTGACCCAACCGCCGCTGTCCGAGACCCGCATGAGCATTGTCTACCGTGCGACGGATACCCAGCTGAACGACCGACCGGTCGTCGTCAAGATCCTCTCTCCGCAGCTCGCGCACATTCCCCAGTATCGCGAACGGTTCTTCCGCGAGGTGCGGGCCGTGGCCACGCTGCGGCACCCGCACATCGTCGACGTCTACGAGGCGGCCACGGAAAGGACCGCGGAACAAGCCGCGGCCGGGCGCTACCAGGGCAGCGGTGAGCAGGAGCCTCTCTACCTCGTCATGCCGTACATCGAGGGCTCCAGCCTACGCGGACTGCTCGCGGACAACAGGCAGCTGGACCTCGCCACCGCGGTCCGGCTGTGCGAGCAGATCGCGTCCGCGCTGGACTTCGCCCATCGGAGGGGAATTGTTCACCGCGACGTCAAACCGGGGAACATCCTCGTCGAGTCCGAGACGGGACATGCCTACCTGTGCGACTTCGGCATCGCCAAGGTGGGCTTCGAACGGGCGCTGACCGCCGTGGGCGGCTTCCTCGGAACGCCCGACTACTCGGCGCCGGAACGCTTCGACCCGGCCCGGTTCGAAGAGCTGCCCATGGCCCTCCGGCCGACAATCGAGCGGCCGCCGCGCGAGGTCGCCGAGGAGAAGCTCGTCGACATCTACGCGCTCGGCGTCGTGATGTACGAGTGCCTCACCGGCAGCCGCCCGTTTGGCCAGCTCGGCGAGCAGGTGCGGCGGGACCCCCCGGCCCTGACCGAGCTGCGCCCCGACCTCCCGCCCGCGCTCGACGACGTGCTGCGGGCCGCGATGGCACGCGACCCCACGCGTCGTCCGTCCTCCTGCGCCGAGTTCGCGAGCAGGCTGGCGGCCGCGGCCGCCAGCCTGCGCTCCGCCCCGTCGCCGGTCGGCCCGGCCTCGCCACCTTCGACGACGACGCGGTTCACCTGGACACCGCCGAGCACCCCGCCAGACCTACCGTTCGGCGCCCCGCCGCTCCCGCCCGGCGGGGCCTGGGGCCCGCCGCCGGGCTCGCCGCCCCCGGCCGACGCGCTCACCGCGTCGCCGGCCGGCGCGACTGGGCAGACCCCGACCGGTCAGGTGGCGCCCGGGCCCGGGAGGCGTCGGCTCGTGGCTGCCCGGCGGGTGGCGGCGCGGCACAGGCGGCCCCTCATCGCGGCCGGGGCGAGCCTGATCGCCGTCGGCGTGCTGCTCGGAGCCACGCTCCCGGCCGCCCTGGACAAGCCGGGAGTCGGAGACCGGCCCGACCAGCGGCAACTGGTCCGAATTCCCGAACCGCTGCGCGCCGACTGCGCCCGCGACAAGCCGGCGGGCGGGGCCGACGTCGTGGTCTGCCACGACGTCGACCAACCAGTCCAGTTCTCCTTCTTCGCCAGCCTCGACGAGATGGACAGCGCCTACGGCGCCGCGACGCGGGACGCGGGGGTCAGCCGTGGCACCGGGGACTGCAGCGTCGCGGTGGGCACCGGCGCCGAGCATCGCTATCCCGGCGTGGACGCGAGCCCCGGCGGCCGGCACGGGCGCCTCCTCTGCCACACGCGCGACGGCACGACCTCCCTCGTCTGGACGGACGACAAGGCGATGGTTCTGGCGACGGCCAGCAGCCGCGCGGGCGACGACCTGGCGCTGCGGGAGTCCTGGAGCCGCTGGGTCGGCCTGAAGGCCTTCCCCACCACCGAGGAGAAGGCTCTGGTCAACCTGTACGACCTCAAGGACTGCCGCCGGCCGGCCGCAGGGACTCTCGAGCGGTTCCACGGCATCGTCGCCGCCATCGAGTGCGCTCCGCCGAACGCCGACGAGGGCGCGACGACGGTCTGGTACTACCAGTTCACGGCCCTGGACGGGCTTCGGTCGACCTACGACGCCCAGGTGAGCGCCGTGCAGGCGCCCAAGGACACATACTGCGGCGATGGTGGCGAGAACCCCGGCACCCTCGGCACCAACCAATGGGACCTTCGCGGTGTCGACCTGGGCAACCTGCTGTGTTACCGCGGCTCCGGGGGCGTTCCGACCATGGAATGGACTCTCGAGTCCATGCGTGTCCTTGGCCGGGTGGTCGGGCACGATCCAGCGGACCTCGCGACCTGGTGGGCGGGCAACCACGGCCCGTCGCAGGTGGAGATCACCAAGGCGGTCAACCGCACTTCCACTCCCCCGTTCCCGACCGCGGCGGAGCGGCAGTTGCTCACCCACATTCCGCCGGCGGCCCGGGTCGACTGCATGCGGCTGTCCGAAGACCAGGTCAAACAGAACGTCGGCGACCAGAAGCCGGTGGCCGCCATCGCGTGCGACTCCCAGGCCGGCAATCCGCGGATCATCTTCTATTACCAGATGGCCGACGCCGCCGCGTTGGCGGCCACCCTCCGATTCAACGATCCGGGCACGGACGCCGACTGCACCCAGCAGCCACCGGACTTCCTCGGCGGCGCCCCCTACCTGAACAACGGCGACACGGGACGTCTCGTCTGCGGCACGAACCAGAGCGGCGCTCGATACCTGATCTGGTCGAACGACCGGCTGAACATTCTCGCCTGCGCGTTCGGCAGCCGCCTTCCCCCCGCGGACCTGATCGCCTGGTGGAGCGCCAACGCCGGTCCCCGGTAGGGCCGACCGGAGACGCCGCGCCCGGTGCCCTGGTGCACTAGGTGCACCTGGTGCGGATCTTCCGGGTTCGGGACCCCTCCCGGAGCGGGAGGGCTAACCTGTCGCCACCGAGCCGGGAGGTGCGGGAGTCGTGAACTCGCTGGGCCGCGCCGGATCGAGCCAGATGGACCTGCTGCCACGGGAGATCGGCAGCCTGGCGCACTGGCAGCCGGAGGCGCCGCCGGGCACGCTGTTCGCCGTCGGGGCCAACGGCGGGATGCGAGTCGCCCCGCGGCCCGGACTCTCGCTCGTGTTCGGGCGCTGCGAGCCCGAGGTCCACGTGTGCGTCGGCGCCGACGACCAGTACGTCAGCCGCCGGCAGGGGCACATCGGCTGGGCCGGCTCACGCTGGGTCCTGACCAACGAGGGCCGCCGGCCGATCCGGCTGCCGGTGACCCGGCTGCTGCTCGGCGGCGACCAGTCACCCCTGGCGAGCGGCTACACGCCGCTGTTCATCGTCGCCCCGAACCAGGAGCACCTGCTGGAGATCCGGATCATCGGTCGGCCGGCTCCGCGGCGTCCGGAGGACGGGCCGGACGCCCAGACGCGGGAGGGCGAGGTCTGGCCGCTCAGCGAGGTCGAGAAACTGGTCCTGGTCTGCCTCGGCCAGAGCTACCTGCGAGGCGACCCGCGTCCGCAGCCGTTGACGTGGAACCAGGTCGAGGCGGAGCTGAGTGAGCTGCGCCCCGAGGAACGGTGGACCGGCAAGCGGGCGGCGCACGTCGTCGCCGCCGTCCGCCGTCGCCTCTCGCTCGCCGGGGTGCACGGGGTGATGGAGGACGAGGTGCCGCCGCCGGCCACCTTCATGATCAATAACAACCTGATCGTGGAGCTGCTGACCAGCACCACCCTGGTCCGCGTGGACCTGTCCCTGCTCGAACGCGAACTCCCAGGTTGACCCGCCGACGGTGGTGGAGTCGACCCAGGTCGGGTGCGGGCCGAGGACCGCCTTGGGAAGAGGCGGAAGGCAGCCCGGTAGGAGAGATGCGAGATGGTTGTTACGCGGTCCGGGGCTTGTTTCCTGCTCGGCCTGCTGGGCCTGGGTTTCGCGGCGGTGCTCGCCGGCTGTGGCGCTGACGCGGAGCCCGCCGGTACCGGGGCGGCGCCGGCATCCGTCGGTGACCGGCCGGCGTCGGGCTCGCCGTCCACAGCGGGATCTCCGACGTCGGCTCCCGCGACGACTCCGGCGCTGCGGGAGGCGCGAGACGGCCGGGACTTCGCTGCCTGCCTGGACCGGGACTGTCAGGTGGAGGTCACCGCGGGCGACGTCATCCAGTTCGCCCCCGAGTTCGTGACGAACACGTTCCTTGTCGACCAGACCGCGGGCGAGCGTGTGGACTTCCGGGTGCGGGACGACCGGTCGGGCGCGTTGAAGGGCTACGTCGCGGGCGACGGCAGCGTCGACACGGGTGATATCCACGTCGACGTGACCTGGCTGGCCGACGGCAGGCTGGTCCTGACCTTCCGTCCTCGGTAACGGCCGGGTGCCGTACCGGGCGAGTCCAGCCCGACATCGGCCCAGCTCACAGGCTCCGGCCGACTTTTCGCACCCCGCAGGCGTCCGGCGCGTCGGGCCGGAAACGCCGATCTTGAAACATTCCCACCAACAGCGGAAAGGTTAAAGATCAAGCCATGACGACGCGTTCAGAATGTGACCGTGCGGTCTCTGGTCACGGTCGGGGTGGCGATGACCGCGTCGAACGCGTCGCCCAGCGGGGTGTGGGTGACCGCGCTCTGCGTACGGATGTCGGTCAGCAGCGGGCTGCCGTCAGGAGCCGTGGGCGCTCGGCGCAGGTCCGTGAAGGTGATCTGTTCGCGTAGGCCCGCGCCGACCAGCGCGGCTTCGATGCTGCCCGGCTGCGGCTCGGGAAGGTCCTCGTCCCCGAGGGTGAATCCCACCGGGGCCGCGGGATCCGGGTGCATCTCTGGCACATGACCGTCGGTATGCGTGAGGCCGATCGCCACGTAGTCGTTGCCGAGCATCCGGGCCAGGTGCTGTCCCATCGGCAGCGCGGTGGTGGCGGGGCCGAAGACGTTCGCGGTCTTCTGGATGTGGTTGTTGTGCGCCGCGAGCACGATCCGGGCGCCGGGCGGCGCGTGCTCGAGCTGCCAGCGCAGTGTCTCGGCCATGTAGATGTCCCGTGTCGACAGGTCGGCGGTGCGGCCCGTGCCCGAGTACAGGTCGTTCATCGCGCGGAACATGTAGTCCACGGCGCAGGCCCCGGCCACCAGCCGTTCGGCGACCGCGTAGCTGTGGGCATCCCCGCGGGCCTCGACCAGTGGTTGGATCGCCCGGAGGCGCAGCTGCAGGCGGGCCAGGACGGCGGTCAGCTCGTTCTGCTGGGCGGCGTCGAGCCGGGCCCAGGCCGGGGCGGCCGAGGCGCCGGAACGCAGGCCCGCCAGGAACGAGTCGCTGATGCGCAGCGCGGTCTCGACCAGGGGCGCGGAGTCGGGATCGGCGATGGCCAGGTAGTCGGCCAGGGGTTCAAGAACGGGGCGCAGCGCGCCGCCGGCGTCCGGTATGTCGATCCCGACGAACCGCAGCGGGTTGCCGCTGGTGGTGTTGTGCTCGCGCAGCCAGGCCAGCAGTCCGCCGGCACCCCAGTCCGCGGCGGCCGGGCTGACCTCGCCGAGGGTCCGGCCGTCCTGGCCGGCCAGCCAACGGTCGAGCACGCCCGCACCGGCGAAGCTGAACTCGAACGCGAAGACACTGAACCCGCAGCGCTCGGCCAAAAACCGCAACACACGCTGACGGATCGTGGAGAACTCCTCGACGAAATGGGCGTTCTCGCCGATGGCGGCGACGCGCGCGTCGCCGACGATCTCCCGCAGAGGTTCAAGATCCGCAAGGTCCGCGCTGGGATCGATCGTGGTCAGGACGGTGCTGTGTTCGCGGATCCACCCGGCTGGCAGGACAGAAGGAATGGCGTTCACAGGGTCCTCGTCTCGTGGTGGGCAGGGGGCTTGCCGCTGCCGTCGCGGCGCGCACACCCTCCGGGGCCGCGGGGCAGGGGTGGTTTTCTCGTCACCCCGACACGATCAGCTCATAGCCGGGAGTGAGGCAGTGGGCCGGGTCGAAGCGTTCCTTCGCCTCGCGAACGGCCGGCCACAGGTCGCGGAAGTGTTCGGCCCAGTCCTGGGGCCGGAAGGACAGGGCGCTCACCGGGTAGAGGACACCGCCGGCGGCGAGCACGCGGCGATACAGCGACGCGTTCTGCTCGAGCACGCGGTCGACGTACTCGCCGACCACCGGGCCGGGCGGTGCGAACCGGATCAGGTTGAAGGTGAAGGCGATGTCGTCGTCGGGCATTCTCACCAGCGGAGTCGTGATCCGACTCGTGCGCAGGGCGGAGAACACGACCATCCCATGGGTGCCGAGGTCCTCGGGCGCGACCTCGGCGAGCGCGGCGCGGGCGATGTCGTCCGCGGCCGATCCGGGCAGGAAGGTCAGCCACCACAGGTGAGGAGCGGCCCATTCGCCGGTCGACCGCACGAGCTCGGTGAACCGGTCGAACGCCTCGACATGGTCGACGTAGGACATGTCCTCGATCTGGGCCTGGGCGCGTTCGTCCGCCAGGCCGGCTAGGACGGCGTCGTCGTCCGGCAGGTCGGCCAGGTCATGGAACAGCACCATCTCCAGCTGGTGCCGCCAGGCACGGGCGTCGCCGTCGGGGCCCGCGTCCAGCGTGATCGCGCCCTGAAGGTGGTCCGCACGGTCCTCGCCTAGCAGCAGCCGCTGGTCGGCGGCCAGACGACCGAGATCGGGATACGCGAGGGTGTACCGGCGGGCCCTGGTGGGCGCGGGGATGAGGGTGAGCGTCGCTCGGGTGATGATGCCGAACTGGCCGAGCCCTGCTCGTACCGAGTGGAACAACTCTGGGTTGTCTCGCGGCGAGCAGGTCACGATCCTGCCCTCGCCGGTGACGACCTCCAGTTCGCACACGCTGTCGGTCTGCATGCCGTACCTGTGTGTCGTCCCACCGACCCCGCCCACCGCCAGGGTGCCGCCGACGGAAAGATCCAGGAAGTTCGGGAGAACCGGGGGGACGAGCTGGTCGGGCAGAGTGGCGGCGAGGACCGAACGCCAGGTGGCGCCGGCACCGACGGTCAACCGGTCATCGCCCGTCCGGTGGATCTCGTCGAAACCCGTCATGTCGACGACGACTCCGCCGTCCACCTGGGACCGGCCGAAGGTGGAGTGGCCCTGCCCGCGGGCGGCGATCCCACGGCCGGTGTCGGCCGCCCACCGCACGGCGACCGCGATGTCCCGTGCCGAAGCTGGCCGGAGCACTCCCAGCGGCATCCGCCTGATCACATGTCCGAAGTCATCCGCCGCCGCCGCTCGGACGTCGTCGGCGAACGACACGTCACCGTCGAGCGGCAGAACCTCCCGCCGGGGAAGGCCGCGGCTCGCGCGCATCGTCCTGTCAATCATGTGTCACGCTCCTCGTGGCAGGAAGCAGGCATCACCCGGCAGCATGAGCAAGGGACGGCGGGGCCGTCTTGAAGGAAATTCACCGTGGCCGTCCGGGAGGTCCGCGACGATGTCCCGCGGGGGCCTGTCACCTCGACCAGGCCGCTCGGGTCCGGCTGGTCCAGGTGCTCGGTCCGGCTGCCGGCGGGCCGCCGGTACCAGGAGGCGTAGTCCATGGGTTGGCGCCTGCCCGGTCGCCCATGATGGAGGGTGACTGGTCGTCGAGGAGGTGACTGTCACTCGGCCGCGCGGGCGGCCCGCCTGGCATGGACGACTCCGCCGGCCTGGCCCAGGCCATACTCGGCGGCGACCTGGACGTCAAGCCCGAGGAGCTGGTGGTCGATGACGACGGCTCGGATGATGACCCGGCAAGCTGGCCGGCCCGACGCCGCCGGAGCGCGAGCCGGTACCGCCCGACGGCGCCGTTCACGACTCGGCGATGGCGAGCCTGAGCGGGCCAGATGGCCTCGGGTGGACGGCGCGCCGCACCCCCGGGTGCGTTCCCTGCTTGCCCGTGGCTATGCCGGTTTCACCGACGCGACCAAGCCGTCCCGGCTCGTCATCCCGGCGAGCGCGGCAGTCCCGCTAGTCCTGAAGATCCGCGATTCGGCTGAGCGGCCCCCGGCCTTCGTGCACGGCGTGCATCGTTCGTACGCGGCCATGATCGGCGCCTGTGCGCCGACCTACCTCGAGGCGTGGCTTGCTCCGCTGGGCGCATATGCACTGTTGGGCCTGCCGATGGACGAGCTCGAGGGACAGGTCGTCGATCTGGGCGACGTCGTCGGCGCCGCCGCTGGCAGGCGCCTGACCGAGCGGGTCCGCGAGGCGCCGACCTGGGGCGACCGTTTCGCGCTCATGGACGAGTTCCTGCTGCGCCGGGCGGCGGAAGGGCCCCGTCCCTCACCCGAGGTCGGCTGGGCATGGCGACGGCTGGTGATCACCGGCGGCAGGATCCCGATCAGCCGGCTCGCCGGTGAGGTGGGCTGGAGCCACAAACGCCTGATCGCCGGGTTCAGACGGCAGATCGGCCTACCGCCGAAGACGGCCGCGCGGCTGGTTCGCTTCGACCAGCTGCTCGCGCGTCTCGACGAACGCCGGCCACCACGCTGGGACCAGCTCGCCGCCGAGGGCGGCTATTCCGACCAGGCTCATCTCGTCCGCGACTTCCGCGAGTTCACGGGAGCGGCGCCCACCGCCTTCATGGCCCGCGTCCTCGCCTCGCCTCAGGCCGCGCCGGCCCCGAGCTGGACCCGAACGCGAACGTCAGGCCGACCACCACAACCATGATCACCGTGACGAGCGTGACCACCGCGTCACGCCCCTCCCCCAGACCGTCCCACATCCGGACGGTCCACCACGGCGGCGCTGTGCGCGGCCATCAGACGTCCCCTTGGCCGGCGCCCGAGTCCTACCGGGTCCGCACCGCTTGACAGGCGGGGTGTATGCCTGGGCTCAGACATGCAGGGTTGGCCGGTAGATGAGCTCTTGGATGTGGCCGTCGAGCGTTCGGCTGTCAATCAGCTCGAGGTCGAAGTCGGCCGCACCCTGGAAGATCGGGTCCAGCCCGGTCTGACCGGTGATCACAGGGAAGAGCGTCACCTGGACGCGGTCGACCAGACCAGCGGCCATCAACGCCCGGTTCATCGACAGGCTGCCGTGCGAGCGCAACGGCACCTCAGACTCCTCCTTGAGCCGAGCGACGACGTCGACGGCGTCGCCGCTCACGACTTTCGCATCCGGCCAGTCGAGAGATCCCTCCAGCGTGGTCGACACCACCGTCGCCGGCAGGCTCCTCATCCGTGTGACCCATGGGTCACGCACCTCGGACTCCTCGGTGCCCGAGGCCAGCATCCGCGCGAACGCCCGATACGTGTTGGCCCCGAAGACCATCCGCTGCTCCTCGCCGTACAGGGCGAGGCGGTGGTCGAGGAGCTCGGGGCCTTGCTTGCCCCAGTAGCCGGTCCAGGTGCCGCTGGCGGCACCGAAGCCGTCGAGGCTGGAAAAGACGTCGAAGGTGTAGGTAGCGGTCATGACGCTCTCCTCGAGTGCGGTTGATCGCGTGTCGGAGATACAGACCGGCAGCCACCGCGAGACTAATCGCCCCTGCTTGCCTTGGCCGGCACCCTGTGGGGTGTCAGAAGTCGGCCCTGGCCCGTGACCTGCGGCGATGCGATGGTCCGGGCATCGGCATGATGGTCACCGTGCTGGCCGAGTACACGCGGCACTACAACGGACGCCGTCCACACCGCGCCCTCCAGCTCCAACCACCTCGCCCCGATCATCCGATCGCCGACCTCACAACCGAACGGATCAAGCGCCAACCTATCCTCGGCGATCTGATCAACGAATACGAGCTAGCCGCATAAAACCGCAGGTCAACCCCGGTGGCCGAGTTCTGGCACCCAACACGTCCGTCCGGCCCCGACAGCGCACACACCGGGATGTCGCCCGCTGCCGCCGGATCCAGCTCGGCCTGCACCGCGGCAGCGACGGGATCTGGGACAAGAAGCGCTGATCAGGCGGCCGCCGCTGCGGCCGGCGCGGTCAGGCTTCCTCCAAGGCCTCCCCGAAGTCGCGCAGGGCCTTGCTGTGGCGGCTGGTCGCCAGCGTGTGGCCGACCACGAGTATGACCGCCACCGGCCACTCGATGATCTCCAGCACGGCAAGGGCGGCGACCCCGCCGAGGAAGGCCAGCTGGTCCAGGGATGGCAACGCCACCTGCCGGTGGCCGGGCAGGTCGATCCAGACGGCACTGCGGGCTGCCGCCCGCTCGGCCGCCGCCCGGGCTCCAGACCCCGCCGGGGACGAACGCACTGAGACCGACGTCATACCCAGGGTGTTCCCACCCGCCGTCCCGGTGTAGCCCCGCCCGGCCCCCGCGTCTTCGCGGGTCGCACCCCTCGTGTGCAGCGCTGGCAGGCGGTGTAGTCCGGCAGTCTTTCGTGAAGCGGGACGTACACAATGCAACCTCCTGCATACGAAATATAGTTTTCGACCACGGCACCCCTGCCACTTCAGCGGGGCAGCCGACCGGCGTGCGCTGAGGACGGCTGGTGCAGCGGGTATAGCGAAGCGGGACCGTGGCGCAGAACTGCCTCCAGCGTTTCGGTGGCGTCGATCAAGCTGTCCGTGATCGCACGACCCGAGGGTCGGGCGCGGTCGGCTGGTCGTTCGAGAAGATACTCACCTACGCCCGCCGGTTGAATCTGCGCCGCCGCCCCCGCCCCCCGTGATTCAACCGGTCCGGAGGATGTAGCGGTCGACGGCGTTGGCGAAGCCGTCATCGTCGTTGGCCGTGGTGACCCGTCGAGCAGCCCGCACAACTTCGAGGCTGGCGTTGCCCATCGCGACGCTGAGACCCGAGTGCGCGAACATCAGCACGTCGTTCGGCATGTCGCCGATCGTCGCTATCTGCCTGGTCGGGATGCCGTACCTTTCGCCCAGATACCGCGCGACGCACCCCTTGTTCGCATCCGGGTGGGTCACGTCCAGGTAGTACGGCTGGGAGCGGGCGGCTGCGACGTGGTCGCCGAACTTGGAGTGGGCTGCCGTCGCGGCGGCGACGACGCGTTCGTAGTCGTCACTCACGCCGACAATCTTGACGACGTCCGCGAGGTCGGCGTAATCCGGCGAAACCGTCGGCGCGAACCCGACGGTCCTGGTCTCGCGATCGACGTGGGGCCCTTCGGGGTCGCGCACGTACCAGTCGGTGCCCTGGTAGAGCCAGACATCGAGCGCGAAGGACGTGAGCAGCGCGATCATAGGCCCGACCACATGGCCGGGAACCACCTTCTGCGCTAGGACGGACATGTCGGGTTGTGCGTAAACACCTCCGTTGAACGCCGCGATGGGGGTGGCAAGGGCAAGCGGCTCGACGAGCATGGACATGCCCCGGGGCGGGCGGCCGCTGGTGACTGCGAAGAGCACGTCGGCGTCGCCCAGCCGGCGGACCGCGTCGATGGTCCGGTCGGTGAGGACCTTGTCCGAGGTCACCAACGTTCCGTCGACGTCGGCGAGAAGGAGGCGGGTCGCCGGGCTGGTCATCGGCTTTCCGGTAGGTGCCAGCGGTGGGGTGTGATCAGCCGGTCGATGGACTCGGGTCCCCACGATCCGGGAGCGTACGGTTGCACCGGCGGCGGGTTATCGAGCAGCGGGCTGGAGACCTTCCAGAGGCGCTCGATACCGTCCGATCGGGTGAACAAGGACTGGTCGCCGAGCATGGCATCCAGTATCAACCGTTCATATCCGGCGAGGCTATGCTCTGCGTTGAAGCAGTCGGCGTAGCGGAACGTCATTTCTGCCTCGCCGAGACGCATGGCGGCGCCGGGCTCCTTCGCGAGGAACTGGGCGGTGATCCAGCCCGGGTCAGCGAAATCGATGACAAGCTTGTTGCCGCTGCTGTCCAGCCGCACGTCGGGGTCGAGCTGGAACATCCGTAGCGTCGGATCCCGGAAACCCAGGGTGATGACTTCTCGGCGCTGCGCCAGTTTCTTGCCGGAACGCAGGTAGAACGGCACGCCGGCCCAGCGCCAGTTGTCCACCTCCACCCGCAGCGCGACGAAGGTCTCCGTTCGCGACTGCGGGTCGACACCTGGCTCGGACCGGTAACCGTCGTACTGGCCGCGCACCACGTGTGCCGGATCGACGGGTTTCATCGCCTCGAAGACCTTGGTCTTCTCGTCCCGCAGCGACGTCGCCCGCAGAGCGGTCGGCGGCTCCATCGCCACGAAGCCCAGCACCTGGAACAGGTGTGTCACGATCATGTCCCGGTACGCGCCGGTCCGCTCGTAGAAGCCGGCGCGGCCACCGATTCCCAGGGTCTCGGGCGCGTCGATCTGCACATGGCTGATGTGATCGCGGTTCCAGACCGGCTCGAACAGGCCGTTCGCGAAGCGCAAAGCGAGGATGTTGTCCACCGCCTCCTTACCGAGGAAGTGGTCGATACGGAAGGTCTGGGATTCGTCGAAGACGGCGTGGATCGACCTGTTCAGCTCCCGGGCCGACGGAAGATCGTAGCCGAACGGCTTTTCGACGATCACGTGGGCGTTCGTCGCGAGACCCGACGCGCCGAGCATCCCGATGACCGACCCGAACGCCGCCGGCGGCACTGCAAGGTGGAATAGGCGGCGGGGGCAGCCGCCGATAGCCTTCTCGGCTGTCCGCACCGCCGCAAGGAGCGGCTCGGGAGAATCCTCGTCCGCGGCACCGAAGTCGAGCGAGTCCTCGAACTCCCGCCACGCCGCGCCCGACGGCGTGACGAGGCCGAACTCGTCGACCGCCTCCCTCGCGCGCCGCCGGAACTCGTCGGGCGTGACCGCACCCTTGACGGGCGCCGACCCCACGATCCGGTATTTGGACGGCAGCAGGCCGGCCGCGGCGAGGTGGAACAGGCCGGGGAGGAGCTTGCGTCGGGCGAGGTCCCCGGTCGCGCCGAACAGGACGATCACATGGTCGTCGGGCACCGCGGTCGCCCCTGTCACCGGCCGGCTATCCGGGGCAACCGCTGTCGCTGTGCTCATTGCGTTGACCTCCTTCTCGTCCGCTTAGCGCTACTTGTCGCCTGCGCTGCGTTCAGGTCGACCTGTCGGCCGAAGCCGCCGATTTCTGCGTTATATGACCTTCGCCCTCTTCTCTGCGTGTCCGCCGAATTCGCTGCGCATCGCGGAGAGGACCTTGTCGGTGAAGTCGCCGAGGCCGCGGGAGTAGAACCGCTCGCTTAGCGCCGTCGCGATGACCGGGGCCGGCACACTCTCATCGATCGCCGCGTGCACGGTCCAGCGGCCCTCGCCGGAATCCGACACGCGCCCGGCGAAGTCCTCCAGACCCGGTGAGCGGGCAAGCGCGTCGGCGGTCAGGTCGACGAGCCAGGAGCCGACCACCGAGCCACGCCGCCAGACCTCGGCGACCTCGCCGACGTCGATCTCGTAGCGGTAGGCCTCGGGGTCGCGCAGCGGGGCCGTCTCCGCGTCAACGGTGCGGTCCCGCCTGCCCGCGTCGGCGTGCCGGATGATGCTGAGACCTTCCGCGATCGCGGCCATCATGCCGTACTCGACCCCGTTGTGGATCATCTTCACGAAGTGGCCGGCGCCGCTCGACCCGCAGTGCAGGTAGCCGTCAGGGGCCGTCCCGTCGCGGCTCCGGCTGGGCGTCGGCGCCGCGCTATCGGCGCCGGGCGCGATGGTCCCGAAGATCGGATCCAGCCGCCGCACCGCGGACTCCTCGCCGCCGATCATGAGGCAGTAGCCCCGTTCCAGCCCCCAGACCCCGCCGGAGGTCCCGCAGTCCACGTAGTGCAGCCCGCGGTCGGCGAGCCGTTTCGCGCGGGCGATGTCGTCCCGGTAGTGCGAGTTGCCGCCGTCGACCACGATGTCGCCGGGCTCGAGCCGGTCGCACAACTCGTCGAGGGTCGACTGCACGACCGCCGCCGGCAGCATCAGCCAGACGACCCGCGGTTTCGTCAGCTTCGTCACCAGGCCGCCGAGCGAGGTCGCGGCCACGGCCCCCTCGGCTTCGAGCGCGTTCACCGCGCTCTCGTTCACGTCGTAGGCCACGCACCGGTGGCCGTCCCGCATGAGCCGGCGGACGAGGTTGGCACCCATCCGTCCCAATCCGATCATGCCGAGCTGCATGGGTCTGTCGGTTGCCATCCCGGCTTCCTTCCTTCTCGCGGCGTTCGTCCCGCGCATTCCTGGCGCTGTCGCGGCCAGGTCCGCGTGAGCGCCGGCGCTAGCCCTTCAGGGTGCGGTAGCGGCGGATCAGGGCGTTGGTGGATGAGTCGTAGGTGAGCTCCGGTTCGGTCCCGCCCGCCAGCTCTGGGGCCATCCGGGCGGCGAGCACCTTGCCGAGCTCGACGCCCCACTGGTCGAAGGAGTCGATTCCCCAGATCGTTCCCTGCGTGAACACGCTGTGTTCGTAGAGCGCCACCAGTGCGCCGAGCACGCGTGGCGTCAGCTGCTCGGCGAGCAGGACCGTGGTGGGGCGGTCGCCCGGCATCACCCGGTGCGGCACGGTCCGCGCCTCGATCTCGTCAGCCTGGATCTCCTCCTCGGTCCGGTGGCTGCGGTGTCGTGGGCGAGCAGCGGGGAGACCTCAAGGGAAACCCAGCCGTCGACTCCGTCGGTTCGGTCGTGAACACCGAGGAACTCGTCCGCCGCGCGCTGCAGGTCACCGATCGCCAGCTCGGTGAAAACCTCCTCGTCCGAAAGGCCGGCCGCGGCGCAGACCCGGATGGCGTCGTCGTAGCCGCCGGATTCGATCGCCTTGTCGAAGATCGACGGATTCGACGTGAGGCCGGTCACCGCGAAGCTGTCGATGTAGCGGCGAAGCTGCCCGGCGTCGAGCATCCGCCGCGTGATGTTGTCGAGCCAGAGGCTCTGCCCGCGTTCGTGCAAGGTCTCGGTCGGCTTCATGCGCTCACCTTCGTCCAGCGCCATGTCCGACGGGCATCCGCCGTTCGGTGGCCACGAGGTCCCGGGCTACCTGCGTGAGGTGGTCCGGGGTGAACCCGAACTTTGTTACGAGTTGCCGCAGCGGCGCGGACGCGCCGAAGGTGTGCATGCCGACGACGGCACCGTGGTCCCCGACGTAGCGGTCCCAGCCCAGGGTCGAGGCCTGTTCGACCGCGACGCGGGCCGTCACGTCCGCCGGCAGCACCTGCTCCCGGTACTCCGGCGACTGCCGGTCGAACAGCTCCCAGCACGGCATGCTCACGACCCGGGCGCCGATCCCGTCGGCCGCCAGCTCGTCGCGCGCGGCGAGGGCGAGCGCCACCTCCGAGCCGGTCGCGAGCAGGATCACGTCTGGTTTCCCGGGACCCGCGTCCGCCAGCACGTACGCCCCCTTTGCAACCCCGGACGCGGCGGCGAGCCGGGACCGGTCGAAGGTGGGCAGGGCCTGCCGGGAGAGAACCAGCGCGGCAGGCTCGCGGCGCAGCGCCGCCACGATCCGCCAGGTCTCGACGACCTCGCCCGCGTCGGCCGGTCGGAAGACGAGCAGACCGGGCATGGCGCGCAACGACGCCAGCTGCTCGACCGGCTGGTGGGTCGGCCCGTCCTCGCCGACCCCGATCGAGTCGTGGGTGAAGATGTGCAGGGTAGGGATCTCCATCAGCGCGGAGAGCCGGATCGCCCCCCGCGCATAGTCGGAGAAGATCAGAAAGCCGGACCAGTACGGCCGGAGCTTCGTGAGCGCCATGCCGTTCGCGATCGCCGCCGAGGCATGCTCCCGGACACCGAAATGCAGGTTGCGTCCCGACTCCGCCCCGGCCTGGAAGTCGCCGGCGCCGGCGAAGGTGAGCCTGGTCTTCGTGGACGGCGTGAGGTCAGCCGAACCGCCGAGCAGCCACGGCACCGCCTGCGCGAGCGCGTCCAGCACCCGCCCCGAACTGTCCCGCGTCGCGATGCCCGCAGGATCGGCGGGGAAGGAGGGCAGCGCGGCCTCCCAGCCGTCCGGCAGCTCCCGGCGCTGCATGCGTTCGATCTCCTCGGCCAGCTCCGGGTAGACGTCGCGGTACTCGGCGAACCTCGCCTCCCAGGCGGCCCGAGCCGCCTCGCCGCGCGCCCGGATGCCCTGGGCGAAGTGGTCGTAGACCTCGGCGGGGACGAAGAAGTCGATGTCCGGGGGCATGCCGAGGAAGCGCTTGGTCGCCCGCACCCCCTCCCGGCCGAGCGGCTTCCCGTGGGCTTTCGGGGAGTCCTCGACGGGCGAGCCGTAGCCGATGTGGCTGTGCACCAGCACCAGGGTCGGCCGGCTGACTTCGGCGCGGAAGCTGTGCAAGGCACGGGCCACCTGGTCGAGGTCGTTCGCGTCGGCGACCGTCGTCACGTTCCAGCCGTGGGCGATGAAGCGGGCGGCCACGTCCTCGGTGAACGTGAGGTCGGTGTGGCCCTCGATGGTCACCCGGTTCGAGTCGTAGATCCAGCACAGGTTTGCCAGGCCCAGATGTCCTGCGAGCGAGGCCGCCTCCGCCGAGATGCCCTCCATCATGCAGCCGTCCCCGGCCAGCGCGTACACGTCGAAGTCGAACAGCCGAAACCCGTCCCGGTTGTACCGCGACCCCAGCCACCGACCCGCGATCGCCATGCCCACCGACATCGCGACACCCTGGCCGAGCGGGCCAGTCGTCGCCTCCACACCACTCGTCCACCGGTACTCCGGGTGGCCCGGGCAGTGCGAGTCAAACTGACGGAACGTCTTCAGATCCTCGAGGGTCACCGCCCGCCGGCCGAGCACCTCGTAGTCGGGATCGACTGCGCGCGCGCCGGCGAGGTGCAGCAACGACCAGAGCAGAGCCGACGCATGCCCCTCGGACAGCACGAAACGGTCCCGATTTGGCCAGATCGGGTCGCCCGGGTCGAAACGTAGGAACCGCTGCCAGAGGGTGTAAGCCACCGGAGCGATATCCATCGGCGTACCGGGATGCCCGGAGGCGGCGCGTTCGATCGTGTCCATACACAACCCACGGATCGTGTTGGCACACAGCATGTCCAGGTCGGTCATGGTGGGCGTCTCCAGTCGGCGCACTGGGCGGCGGGGCCTGAATCGACCCTCGATACCTCAGAGTTACCCACCCACTACCCGATGCAAATGGTGATGTCGGCGGGAGACCGAACGGCAGGCCCGGCAGCTGGCGTGAGCAGAACGGCCCTCGGCGGATCGTCTCCAGCGACGCCGATAAAGCTGTGATCCGCATGAGATCACCGGTTCGACCGTCAGCAAGCGGGGGATGGCACACCGTAGCGTGACCGCGGCAACGGTGGTGGAGGTGTCATGGCGGACACGGACGAGGTCTTCGACGTAATCGTGATCGGCGCGGGACCGGTCGGGGAGACAGCTGCCGCACGCGCTGTCCGGGGCGGTTTGACGGCAGCGGTCGTGGAGCAGCGCCTGGCCGGCGGCGAGTGCCACTACTACGCCTGCCTTCCGAGCAAGGCGCTGCTGCGGCCGGTGGACCTGGCTGGCGACGTGAGCCGGGTGCCGGGGACGGAGCTGCGCGGCCCCATCGACACCGCCGCGGTGCTGGCCCGCCGCGACGAGATCGTGGACCACCTCGACGACGGCGGCCAGGTGAGCTGGATCGAGAACCTCCCGGCGACGTTCGTGCGCGGCCGGGGACGCCTGGCCGGGCCCATGCGGGTCGAGGCGACGACGCCGGACGACGGGACCCGGGCGCTGCGGGCCCGCCACGCCGTCATCGTCGCGACCGGCAGCAACCCCGCCATCCCGGACGTGCCCGGGCTGCGGGAGGCACAGCCGTGGACAAACCGGGAGGCGACCGCCGTCCAGCACGTGCCCAAGCGCCTTGCGGTGATCGGCGGTGGGCCCGTCGGCTGCGAGATGTCCCAGGCGCTGCACGCCCTCGGCGCCGAAGAGACCACCATGCTGGTGCGCGAAGACCGGCTGCTCACCCGGACCGAGCCGTTCGCCGGTGAGCTGCTGGCGAGGTCCCTCCGAGCCTCGGGCATCGACGTGCGCCTCGGCCGCTCGCCGGTCCGGGTCGAGCGGCCGCTGCCGGACGGTTCGGTGACCGTCCACACCGACGACGGCTCGCGGGTCGAGGCCGACGAGATCCTCGTCGGCGCCGGCCGCAGGGTGGCTGTCGGCGACCTCGGCCTGGACACCGTCGGCCTGGCGGCCGACGGCCCGATCGAGGTGGACGCCAGCATGCGGGCGACCAACCTCCACGACGGCTGGCTGTACGCCATCGGCGACGTCAACGGCCGCAACCTGCTCACCCACATGGGCAAGTACCAGGCACGGGTCTGTGGCGACGTGATCGCCGCCCGTGCCGCCGGCCAGCCCGACGACCTCCCCGGGATGCGCGACACCGCCGACAACCGGGCCACCCCCCAGGTCATCTTCACCGACCCCCAGGTCTGCGTGGTCGGGCGCACGGAGTCCCAGGCCCGCGCCGACGGCTTTCCCGTCCGCACAGTCGACTACGACATGGGCACGGTCGAAGGCGCCCAGCTACAGGCCGCGGGCTACACCGGCCGGGCAAAACTGGTCGTCGACTCCGACCGCCGCGTCCTGCTCGGCGCCACGTTCGTTGCCCCTGAAGTGGTTGATCTGCTGCACTCGGCGACCATCGCGGTGGCCGCGGAGGTTCCCCTCGACCAGCTGTGGCACGCGGTCCCCTCGTTCCCGACCGTGAGCGAGATCTGGCTGAAACTGTTGGAAGAGTACGGCCTGTAAGCCCGGACGGCCCCAACGATGATCGGGCTACCTTGGCGAGGTAGCCCTCACCCGGCCGACGGATGCGGAGCTCGACGGTTGATCGGCGTTGTCGGCCGCATCGGGCTTGTCAACGCCCAGCTGACCCGCGACTGCTCGCCAGCAGCTCCCCCAGCCGGTCGGTCAGCGGAGGTGTCCAAATGAAAGCGATCGTGGTGACAGATGAGGCCGCGGGAWCGGCCGGGATGACGCTGGTGGAGCGGCCCGAGCCGGAACCGGCACTGAACGATGTCGTCGTTCAGGTTCATGCGTCGGGATTCACTCCGGGTGAGCTGACGTGGTTCTCGACCTGGACCGATCGCTTCGGCCGTGACCGGACACCGTCGATTCCCGGGCAAGAGCTGGCCGGAGTGGTCACCGCCCTCGGCTATGGCACGACGGGGCTGTCGGTGGGACAGCGGGTGTTCGGCCTCACGGACTGGACTCGCGACGGCACCCTGGCGGAGTACGCGGCTGTCGAGGCACGCAACCTCGCGCCGCTGCCGGGCGACGTCGACTTCACGGTGGGCGCGAGCCTGCCGATGCCGGGCCTGACCGCGTGGCAGGGACTGTTCGAGCACGGCCGCCTTCAGGCGGGGCAGAGCGTCCTCGTGCACGGCGCGGCCGGCGCAGTCGGGTCGATGGTGACGCAGCTCGCACGAGAGGCCGGCGCGTACGTCATCGGCACCGGACGCGCTGCCGACCGTCAGAAGGCGCTCGACTTCGGCGCGCAGGAGTTCGTCGACCTCGACAACGACGCCCTGGAAGACGTCGGCGGAGTCGATCTGGTTTTCGATGTCATCGGCGGCGGCATCGGGAAGCGGTCCGCAGGCGTGATCCGGTCCGGAGGAACGCTGGTGTCCGTCGTCGGGCCGCCGGAGGCGCGGCCCGCGGACGGCTTGGCGATCGATTTCGTTGTCGTGTCCGATCGCGCCCAACTTGGTGAGATCGTCCAGCGGGTGCGGGACGGACGACTRCGGACGAACATCGGCAACGTCTCGACCCTCGACGATGCCGTCGCCGCCTTCAACCCGACCGAGCGGATCACCGGGAAGACGATCATCCGCTTTCGTCCGTAAGGACTTTGGGACAGTGACCGGGCCTCGTGGATCAGCGTCATCCGCGAGGCCACGCGGTATCCCCACGACGTCCGGATTTCGGTGAGCGCCGACCTCCGGGGCGACGCCTCGGAGGACCTGGTCCGAGCGCTGTCCCGCCCCGACACGGCCCATGCTCAGAGCCCTGAAACGAGCTTGCCGCACCCACTGTGGATCATGGAGATCCTGTCAGACTGTCCATATGGCGACACCCTCGAGGACCCCTGCCCGCAGGAGCGGGCGTCCGACGAGCGCGCAGGCCGCCCGGCTCGAGCAGGATCTCAAGGAGGCGGCCCTGGAGCTGTTCCTCGAACGTGGATATGAGGCCACCTCGCTGGACGACATCGCCGCGCTTGCCGGTACGACGAAGCAGTCGCTGTACGCGCGGTTCCGCAGCAAGGACGATCTGTTCACCACCGTCCTCAACTGGGCGATGGAGCGACCCGACTGGCCAAGCCCCGAACCGGGTCACGCAGACCTCCCTGAGGATCTGGAGGCCGCACTGCTCGCGATCGCGGAAGCCGCCGTGCGCAGGGTCCTCGATCCCCGGATGGTCGCACTCGCCCGGCTGGCGATCGCGCAGGCAGCTCGGTTCCCCGAGGTCGCTCGCAAGACGTACTGCATCTGGCCACGACAGAAGGCCGTCGCCAACCTGCTGCGTGAGCACGCTGCCACCGGGGCGATCTCCGTGCACGACGCCGACCTGCTCGCCGAACACTTCCTCGGGATGGTAGCGGTAGCCCCGGCGCGCATGGCATCTTTCGGCATCGTGCACGATCACGAAGAGCAGCAACGCCGCACCGCGGATGCTGTCCGATTGTTCTTGCGAGCCGTGAGACCGGACTGATTCGACACGATCGTCGCCTTACCTGGTGATGGCTTGGATGTCCGGCCCGGCCTCGTCGCCCATCCAGGCGGGGTCGCCCACCAGTGCGTGGGTCAGAACCTCCTCGTCGATGATGGCGACGCGATGCGGTTCCTGCTCGCCGTCTCGAAGTTACGTCGGACCGGGCGGGACTCGTGCGAGACGAGCGACCCTGCTGTCCTGAGCACGGCTGCGGGTTCAGGCGTACGTGGGCTCGCGTTGGGCTCGTCCGAGGAGCTCGCGCCGGCAGGCCGCATCTGAGGTTGACCGAAATCAACCTCGTCAGTATGATTACCCTCGTCGCCGGGTGGCGGCGGGGACCGAGGGGCACTGCTGCTCTCGTGGCTCCCGCGCTTTTCGTCACGTGAACGGAGCGCCTGCCGCGGCGGCGCCAAGCCGAACGGCGCCGCCTGGGCGTCCAGCCCGACAGGCTGCCCTTCCCGCCGGAGTTCGCCGGTTCCGAAGGACACCCGTACCTCCCGATACCGCAGGCCTAACCGGGGGCGAGGAAGACCATGTCAGTGACAGATGCGCGTAATCCGGCCGAACGCCTTGCCGATCTAGTAAGAGCCGACGAGCAGCTGCGGGCGCTGAGCCCCGATCCGGAGGTCGCCGCGGCCGCTCTCCGCCCGGGCCTGTCCTACCAGCAGGTCATCACGACGGTGCTCGACGGTTACGCGGGACGTGCGGCACTGGGCCAGCGAAGCTACCGGCCCGTCTCGGACGCGACAGGACGCGCGCACCGGGCCTACCAGCCCGACTTCGACACGATCAGCTACGGCGAGCTCCTCCGCCGGGTGAAATGCCTCGCCACGTTGTGGCATCACGACGGGCGATACCGCGTCGATCCTGGTGACTTCGTCTGCATCCTTGGCTTCGCCAGCACGGACTACGTCACGGTTGACCTGGCGGTGGCCTGTGCACTTGCCGTGAGCGTGCCCCTGCAGGCCACCCTCGCCGCCGCCGACCTGCGCGGAATCTTCGCGGACACCGCACCGACGACGGTGGCGGCGGAGATGGCGGATCTCGAGTTGGTGGTGTCTCTCGCCGGCCCGCAGGACTCCATCCGCACGATCATCGCGCTCGGTTACGACGCCCGGGTCGACGAGGACCGCGAGCGCCTCGTCGCCGCCCAGGACGACATCGCGAGAAACGGCTCGCGCGCGCGGCTCGTCACTCTCAGCGAGATGGTCGACCTCGGCGCCGAGCTGCCGCCGTGGGAGCCGCTTCCCGCGTCCACCGCGGGCGCCGACCGGATGGCGCTGCTCATCCACTCCTCCGGCAGCACCGGCACTCCCAAGGGTGTCATCGTCACCGAGCGCACGGTGTCCGCGCAGTGGGACCCCAGCGAGCGGCTAGGGCCTGTCGTCCGGGTGGCCCTGGCGCCGTTGAACCACCTGGCGGGCCGACACATGATCTACTCGGCGCTCGCCCGGGGCGGACTGGTGAACATCACCGCTCACAGCGACCTGTCCACCGTCTTCGAGGACATACGGCTCACCCGTCCGACAGAGGTGTCGGTGTTCCCGCGGATCCTCGAGCTGGTCCACCACCATTTCCTCGGAGAGGTCTCGAGACGCATGGCCGCCGGCGCCGACGCGGACTCGGCGCGCGCCGAGGTCATGCGGACGATGCGCGCGGAGTTTCTCGGCGACCGGGTGTGTTCCATCGGCGGCGCGGGTGCGCCCATGACGCCTCACCTGCGGGACTTCATCGAAGAGTGCTTCCAGGTTCGGCTCGGCGGCGGCTACGGCTCGACCGAGGCGGGCACCATGGTCGTCATGGGGCGCGTTCTGCGTCCTCCGGTCACCGACTACCGGCTGCGGGACGTTCCTGAGCTCGGCTACCTCCTCACCGACAAGCCGTACCCGCGTGGCGAGTTCTGCGTCAGGAGCGTGCGGGCCACCCCCGGCTACTTCAAGCGGCCGGAGGCGACGGCCGCCCTGTTCGACGCCGACGGGTATCTCTGCACCGGCGACATCGTGGAGGAGCGCGGACCAGACCAGATCCAGTGGATCGGTCGCCGCAACGACGTGCTGAAGCTCTCCCAGAGCGAGTTCGTGGCCGTCGGCGCGCTCGCGACGACGTTCGAGAACGGCAGCGAACTCATCGACCAGATCTTCGTCTACGGCAACTCCGCTCGTTCCTACGTGCTCGCCGTCGTCGTTCCCAATCCGGACGTCGTACGTGACCGGCTCGGCGACCTCACCGCTACGTCGTTGCGGGACCTGATCCGGTCCGAGCTGCGTGACATCGCCGCCAAGGAGGGCCTCCGATCGTTCGAGGTGCCGCGCGACTTCATCGTCGAGCGCGAGCCGTTCACACACGAGAACGGGCTGCTGTCGAGCGTCCACAAACGCATGCGCCCCGCGCTCGAAGCGAAGTACCGCGACCGACTCGAACAGCTCTACATCGAACTCGAACGCCGACAGGCCGAGAACCTCGTCGCGCTGAAGAACCTCGACAACGACACCAGCGTCCTTGACAAGGTCGTCAAGGCGCTCGAGGTGGCGCTGGGGGTGGAGGAGATCGATCCGTCGGCGCCGCTCGGCTTCGTCGACCTCGGAGGGGACTCCCTCGGAGCGTCCAGGTTCTCGGCGATGCTCGCGGATATCTTCGGCGTCGAGGTGCTGGTCAACGCGATCCTCAGCCCCGCGGGTAATCCACGGTCGTGGACACGCGTCATCGAGTCCGCGCTCGACCGGTCCCGCGCCCAGCTCACGACCTTTGACCGCGTCCATGGCGCGGGTTCCCGTCTCCTCCGCGCCTCGGACCTGGACCTCTCGGCGTTCATCCCCGCCGAAGAACTCGCGCAGGCCCCGGCCGCATCGCCACCCGCGGTATCGACCTGCGTGCTCCTGACGGGCGCAACCGGGTTCCTCGGCCGCTTCCTGTGCCTCGAATGGCTCGAACGCCTCGCGACGAGCGGCGGGACGCTCATCTGCCTCGTGCGCGCGACCGACGAAGCCGCCGCCAGCCGCCGCCTCGCGGCTGTGTTCGACACCGATCCGGACCTGCGGCAGCGGTTCGCCGCGCTGAGCGAGGCACGGCTCGAAGTGGTCGTCGGCGACGTGGCGGAGCCAAAGCTCGGACTCGACGACGCCGACTACGACCGCCTCGCGCGGACGGTCGACCGGATCGTCCACCCAGGTGCGCTGGTCAACCACGTCCTTCCCTATGAGAACCTGTTCGGCCCGAACGTCGCGGGCACCGCCGAGCTTGTCCGGCTCGCACTGGCTCACCGACTGAAGCGGTTCGACTTCGTCTCGTCGGCCGCGACCACCTACCTGCTCGAGCGGAGGGCGCCGCGCGGCGAGGACTCCCCGCTGCTCGACGTGATCGATCTCGACCGGCATCCGATGGGCTACGGCACGAGCAAATGGGCCGCGGAGCAGGTGCTGCTCAGCGCACACCGTACGGCCGGGTTACCGGTGAACGTCTTCCGCGGTGACATGATGCTCGCTCATCGGAAATATCACGGTCAGATCAACGCACCCGATGTCTTCACCCGGCTACTCACCAGCATCGTGCTCACCGGTCTTGCTCCCGGATCCTTCTACCCGTTGGACCGCGACGACACGAAGACCCGCGCACACTACGACGGACTCCCGGTCGACTTCGTAGCCGGGGCAATAGTGGGAATCAGCGCCGAGCCGTACGACGGTTTCCACAACTATCACGTCCTGAACCATCACGCCGACGACGGAATCTCGCTCGACACGTTCGTCGAGTGGATCGAAGGCGCAGGTTATGCGGTCGAGCGCCTGTCAGGTTACAGCAGCTGGGTCGAACGCTTCGAGGCCAAGCTCAAGGCACTGCCCGAAGCGAAGCGCCAGCACTCGTCCCTGACGGTTCTCGGCACGATGAGACAGCCTCGACCCATCGAGCCGATGGTCGGCACGCAGCGATTCCAGGAGGCAGTCCGCCGTCTGCCGGTCGGCCCGGAGGTTCCCCGCCTTACCAGAGACTTCATCCACAAGTGCCTGGACGACATGGCTCGGCTGGGCCTCATTCACAGGCTTGCAACCTCAGCTGACGTCGTGTCGACACGATCCTGACCGGTGAGGATGGCCCCTTCGGTCCCGAACGGCACCAGCCGGTGAACACCGCCTGGATCTGTGCCGTTGTGGCCGCCGAGACCGCGCCAGGCTCGGCGACCACCGTGATGTTCTGCGCGACCCGCAGCAGGGCCGCGGTATCCACCGGGGCGGCGCTCTGGGCCGTAACCGCGGCCACCGGGCCGGCCGAGCCCTCCCGCCAGGTCAGGCCGGCCCGGTAGTGCGGCCGCCCGCCTGGCTGTGACGTCAGACCGCCGTTGTAGCGCCGGCCCGGCTGGCTGTGCACCGTGATCGGCGTTCCGCCTTCCGATAGGTGCGACGCCGCGAAGTCCTCCTGTGGATGCCAGCTCACCACGATCCGCAGCAGTGAGTCCCGCTCGCCCGCCTGGGTGAACGAGCTGACGTAGATCGCGTCCTGGTGCCCGGTGTACGCCACCCCGGCGCCGGGCTGGCCGGTCTGGTCGCCGATCCCGCGACCGTTCGGTCCGCCGCCGTCGCCCAGACGAGTCGTGCCCGCCGGCAGCCAGCCGATCCGGATTCCGCCCCAGCCCGCGTCCGCCGGCGTGCCCACGAACCCCTCGAACGCCTGCTCATCCCGCATGCAGCCCCGCCTCCAATCTCGGACGCCCCGACACACTCCGTTGACCGCACATGGGCGTCAGAGCGTCCCGTCAAGCAGGACCGCCGCGTGTGCGGGCCCGGATGGGCCAGGATCTGTCGGCGATCCGGAGCTTCTGACTCATCCGGTGATGCTGGTAAGTCGCTGGTCTAGCCGACGGTCTCGTCGAGGGCCTCGCGGCAGGACACGGTCAACGGATGGTCATCGCCGAAGACGCGGCGCCTGTGTTCAAAATTTGCTGCGAACATCTCGCGGGCCTTGGGCATGTCGCCGACAGCGCGCGCAATGATCGCGACGTTGTATTCGGCGAGCAGTGTTTCCTGGTGGTCGTCGCCGACTGCTCGACGCAGCCGGGCAAGGAGGTCCTCGTAGAGCGCCACGGCGCCGGCGCCGTCCCCCTGCTGTTGCAGGACGCCTTGGAGGTTCAGCGTGGCGACCACCGCACGTGCGCGCAGCTGGTCCGCGCCGAGATGGTCGCGGGACCGGGTGAGCACGTCCTCGTATAGACCGCGGGCGGCCTGGAGGTCACCCTGGTGGCTCAGGTCGTTCGCACGCCGGATCTTCGCCAGCAGAGCGTCGGGGTCGGTCTCGGCGCCTCCTGGCTGAGCGTCGTCCACTGCGGCTCCCGTTTCAGCGGGTAACGGTACTGGAATGAATCGTCGCATCTCGCCGGGCTCCTGATGCGGCGTTTGGTGTGGCGGGTAGTGGGGCGCCGACTCTCAGCGGGGCGGGTCGACGAGGCCGGGCTCCATCGATGGGGTTGCCGCTGATCGGGTCCCACATCCGCCGTACCCTGTGGTCGTCGCCCGCGCTTACGAGCAGGTCCGTCGGGGTACCGGAAGCACAGAAGGGGCTGTTCAGGAGCCAAGTGATGGCGCCCTTGGCGGGTCAGACGCCCGCACCGCTTCGTCACCGCAGGCGCAGGCGCGACCTTCAGCGGATCATGAACCGCGTCACCCTACGCGGCGACATCCCGGTTGGTCCTGGGTCCATACCTGCCCGGTCGGGCGCACCGACCGCACCGTGAGCGGGAATGGGAGTGGCTGGCAGTAGCGCCAACCCGCGTCCGGGTCGTGGGTCGGCCGCTACTGGCGGAAGGTACCGCGGATTCGCGGTGACCAGCTCGTTCAGCCGCCGACGGACACCCCGTCCAGCCGAGTGAAGGGCTTCTCCGGCGGCTCGCCCCAGCCAGCCACCAGCTGGCCGGGCCGGTGGTGGCGGTTCAGCAGTCCGGCCGGCCCGCGGGTAGCTGGCCCAAGCGCGGCTGACCCGGGTGCGGCGCGGGTGAGGTGGAAAAGGGTTGGACTGCCTGCCGCGGCCGGGCTGCACTGGAACGATGAGCGGCCACGAGACCGAGCTCCGCGTCGTCGACGATTTCCTGCGGCGCTGGCGTGGAGCTCCGGTGAAGCAGCGGTTCAGGCTGGTTCCGGATATGCCCGTCGGCGCGATCCGGGTCGCGGCCATCCATCACTCCGACCCGTGGGTCCGCAGGGCCTGCCTGACATTCCTTGACCATCACGCCAATGACGCCTCGACGCGGACCTTTCTCGACGCGCTCGCCGACCCGGTGACGCCGGTCCGCCTCACGGCGCTGCACGCGGTGTCCTGCGAGCGGTGCCGGGACTCGCCGCTGTGCGTCGCCGACGTGGTGCCGACGCTCGCTGGCGCGCTGCGCGCCGACCCCAGCCCCGAGGTGCGGCACAAGGCGATCCCGATCCTGCTCGGGCTGGCGGACCGCGACCCGCGAATCTTCGAGCTGTTCGCCGACGCGGCCGACGACCCCGACCCGCTGGTAAGTGACGCCGCCCGCGCCGCGAGCGACGGCAGGTGGCGCGACGCGGCGCGCAGCCGACACGACGCCATTCGGCGTCGCCGGACCCGCAAGGGCAAGGCGCGTCCTGAGCGGTCGTGACGGTCTGTCGCGCGGATCGTAGTCGTGGTCGGCCTCGACGGGCGGGCATGGTCGAGTGATGGGTCGCTGCCGTCCTCGCCCGCCGGTCCCTGTCTCGGAGTTCACCGGGTTCCGGTTCCCACACGAGGTGATCACGCTGGCGGTGCGGTGGTACCTGCGGCTCGCGCTGTCCTTACGGGATGTTGAGGAACCTCTGGCCGAGCGCGGCATCGAGGTTGATCACGTCACGGTGTACAGGTGGGTGCAGCGCTTCACTCCGCTACTCCATCAAGATCGCAGGCCGGTGGCGGTACCTGTATCGCGCCATTGACCAGCACGGACAGGTCATCGACGTGCTCGCGAGCGAACGACGTGACCAGATCGCGGCCCGCCGGTTCTTCCACCGGGCCTTGGCCCACGGCCGCCGACCGGTCGAGGCACCACCGACAAGGCACCCGTCTACCCGCGGATCCTCGGGGGAACTGCTACCCGAGGCCTGCCACATCGACGCCGCCCGACAGAACAATCGGATCGAGTCGGACCACAGCACACTCAAAGCCAGACTACGGCCGATGAGTGGGCTGAAACGCTTGCGCTCCGCCCAGACCATCAGCACCGGGCACGCGCTTGCCCAGAACATCCGCCGCAGCCACTACGAACTCGCCACCGACACCGACCCACAGCCACGGCTTGCGACCGCGTTCGCCGAACTCGCCCGCACTATCTGAGCACCAGTCGGGCGGCGGCTCCGCAGCCCCGGCTCCTCTCGACGCAACAGACCCGGGCAATCTTCATTGATCTTCTTGCCCCGTGGCGCAGGTGGGGGCGGGGTGCGGTCTCGATGCCTCCTGCCGGGCTATCATTATCGCGTCTGAACTGTGCTGATCTGGGCACCGATCCGCCAGCGGGGCTCGGGTGGCGCGCGCCCATGTCGTCCGCTTGCTCCTGGTTTGACTGCCTCCGTCAAACCCGGCGCGGTTCACCTGTCATCGCGGGTCCGCCCAGCTCAGCGTCCTTGGCCGTCCGGTTGCACCCGCGACCGTCGACCCACAGGTCGTCCACGCCCTGCCAGGCTTACTCGACCTAATGAACCTCGACCTAATGAACGTTGCCTGGGCGGAACCCGACCAGCAGCGACGGATCGCCGTCCTCGAGCAGTGCCTGGCCCCCACGGTCACCTACACCACCCCGCTGGCGGCAGCCGACAGTATCGACGGCGTCGCCACCGTCATCGGGCAGGTCCGCGCCCAGTTCCCCGGGGTTCTCCCCGTGCGCACCACCGGCGTCGACCTGCACCACCGCCATGCCCGCTACGGCTTGGTCATGAGCGACGGAACCCAAAGGAACCCCGTCAAGGGACTCAACGTCATAACCCTCAACGAAGTCCCGCTCATCCAGTCCGTGACCACCTTCCTCGGCCCACCCCCACCCATCACCTACACCTACGGTGCCCCCGACTAAACGCTGAACCGGACGCACCTGCAGAGAGGATAGAGATCGTGTCTGACCGCCGTATGAGCCGCGTCTCCCAGACAAGCGCTGTCGTACTCTCGACCGCCGCGGCCTCACTGGGCTACGCCGCCGTCGACGCCGACCCTGCCGCCGCCTGGCCGTCGGGCTGCAAATGGGAACCACACAACGCCTACCTACTGGAACGACTCCTACAGCCAGGCCGGCTACGGCACCGTCTGGGACAACATGGCGCAGGTGTGGAACAACGAGAACACTCCCGTCGACTTCAAGAAGATAGGCGCAGGGTACGAGCAGCAGGCCGACATAAAGTTGGTAGCCGGCGCCTGGGGGGAGGACTACGAATGGTTTGGTAAGGCTATCAATGCCTATGTGTGCTCGGGCGGGCTCTACCCGAACGGAGTCCAGCACGTAGTAGCGTCGGTCAACCGCACATACACCGACGGCCGCTCGAACAATGAAAACAACGCCGTCCTCACGCACGAACTGGGGCACACGCTCGGGTTGGGGCACGTTTCCGGTACCTCGCCGGCGTCAATAATGTACATCAACATCGGCCCTGACTACCAGGGGTTCTGGACGCCTCGGGCTTACGATGTCAATGACATCAATGCGATCTACTAGGAATTTCAAGCGCAACCCAGAAAGGAACCTCCGATGGCCCTCCGCAAGCACATCCGTGTCTTGGCGCTTCCTGTTCTCTTTGCTGCCGTGGTCGGTTGCTCCGGTGGATCCGATCCTGGAGCAACGCCGAACTCGGAGGCCCAGGCGCGGCCGAGTTCTGACGCTCAGCAGCAGCCCGAGGGCCCAGGTGACGGGTTAACGCGACTCCGGGAGTATAACTCTATCGCGGAGCTGGCCACGTATTCGGACCTGGTAGTCCGAGTGCGGGGAGCCGCCAAGGTCGAAGAAGCCACGGTTTTCTCGATGCCCCACGTGATCACGAACTTCGATGTCGTTGAGGTGGTTCGCGGAAAGGCTCCTGACACCATCAGGGTCCGACAGGTCGGAAGCCCTGGGTCCCAGCACATACTGAAGGCCGACGGAGCCTACCTCCTCTTCCTGAGGGAATCCGAACAAGCCGTCGGCCAGTACGTGATCGTCGGAACCGTGGCTGGGATCTTCCGTGACGAGTCGGGAAAGGCCGTACGCTTGGACCCGGAGTCTCCGGACATTCCGAAGGAAGTGCAGCTGGACAGCTTGAGGGCCGAGGTTCTTGATGCGCCGAAGGCCGACTGAACGGGAGACCAGGCCGCGAAATGGTGCTTACGGTGAATCGACTGGTACTGAGAGGTACGCTTGGCTGCCAAGGCGCTGGACGCCGATTCGGATCAGGTGCGGGCCGCGATAGCGGACCGGTTCGGGCTGGCTGGTGAGGAGCTTTCCGATGACGTCAGGTTCGTCGAGGACCTGGGGTTCGACTCGCTTCAGATGCTCGCGCTGCACAACATCGCGGCAGACCTTGGTGCGGAGGAGGTAGGCGACGGGCAGTTCGAGACACTCGGCGAGCTGCGCGCATTGTGCCAGCCGGCGCACGGCCACGGCCGCGACGGTCCTGGGAAGCCCAATCCGAATGGCGCGGGTGGGCCGGGTGTGTGGGGTGACGCCACGTCGGCTACGCACGGGCGTGCGCCGCTGACGTCTCCGCTGTCGACGGCGGCGTTCGAGCTTTCCCAGCCCGGGCGCCCTGACCTTCCCTTTTTGTACGCCCTCGCCACGTCATCCGAGACCGGGTACCGGTGGCGGTACCACGGACGCATCCCACCGATGGAGAAGTTCGAGGCCGATCTGTGGCAGAACGTGCTTGCCCAGTTCGTCGTCCGGCGCCGGGCCGATGGCGAGCCGGTCGGCCAGATCGTCTGCTATGCCCCCGACCTTAACAACGGGCACGCGAGCCTTGGTGCAGTGTTCACCCCCCGGGTGAGCGGCTCCGGCCAAGCGCTCCAGGTCGTCCGGCTGTTCCTCGATTACATCTTCGCCAACTGGCGGTTTCACAAGATCTATCTGGAGATCCCCGAGCACAACTATGACGCCATACGCTCGGGTGACGGGAAGGCGTTCGAGATCGAGGTCCGTATCAAGCGCCACCTCTTCCACGGCGGGCGTTACTGGGACCAGCTGATCCTCGCCGTGACACGCGAGCGTTTCCAGGAGCTTCATAAGTCCGACACCGACCGCCCGTCCGCAGACGCTGAAAACAGAACCGGGTATGCGGGTCGAGAGCTCGGCGGGCGTTGAGCCGGGCGGCCTGGCGGGTCAGGTGGTCAAGCTCGGCGAGGTTGGGTGTCTGGTGGGCCGCCTCGGCATAGAGCCGTGCCGCCGTCGCCAGGTCGCTGTCGCGCTCGTGGAGGTAGGCCGCCTCCGCCGTGTGGCGGGACAGCGAGGCGTCCAGCGCCGCGGGCGCGGCCAGGCCGGCGAGCGGCCCGTCGGCCTCGCCGAGCTGCATACCTCGGCGGACGGATGGTTCGTATGGTCGCAACATGGTCGTCCAGCCGGAGCTCGAACCAGCTGTCGACGCCCTGAGCAGCACCGTTCCATGGTGCTGGATCTCAAGCGATAGATCCCGAACCGCATTCGCCCTGTGGGGTGCGGAAAGTCGGCCTGGGCCTGTGAGCTGGGACGATGCCACGGACCGGCCGTGGGCATGATGGTCAACCATGTCCGTACGCCTGCTCTACCTGGTCTTTGCTCGGATGTGTGGCTGGCTCGTCCTGCTCGGTCGATCGTCGGCATCGAAGGACATCGAGCCGCTCGTACTGCGGCACGAGGTCGCGGTGCTGCGCCGCACCCAGCCGCGGCCGCGATGGGACTGGGCGGACCGGGCCGTACTCGCCGCACTGATCCAACGGCTACCGAGACGGCTACGAACGCACCGGCTGGTCACCCCCGGCACCGTTCTGCGCTGGCACCGCCGCCTGGTCAGACGGAAGTGGACCTACCCCCGCCGGACCGGACGACCGCCGATCAGCGCGGAGATCACCGCGCTGATCGAACGACTCGCCACCGACAACACGACGTGGGGGTACAAGAGGATCCAGGGCGAGCTGCGCAAGCTCGGCCACCGCGTCGGCGCGTCCACCATCCGCCGGGTCCTGAAGACCCTGGGGCTACCTCCCGCGCCGGCACGACAGACCGGCACGACCTGGCGCCAGTTCCTACATACCCAGGCCTCGACGATGCTGGCCGTTGACCTCTTCCACGTGGACTGTGCCGTGACGCTGCGGCGTCTGTACTGCTTCTTCGTCATGGAGGTCGGGTCCCGATACGTCCTCCACCTCGTCGGAGTCACCGCGAACCCGGACGGGCCGTGGACCACCCAGCAGATCCGCAACCTCGTCATGGACCTCGGGGACCGGGCGTCCGACTTCCGGTTCCTGGTACGCGACCGCGCTGGACAGTTCACCGCCTCGTTCGACGCGGTCCTCGCCGACGCCAGCATCACCGCAGTCAAGATCCCGCCCCGAGCTCCCCGGGCCAACGCCTACGCAGAACGGTTCGTCCGCACGGTCCGCGCCGAGGTCACCGACCGCATGCGATCCTCAGCGAACGACACCTACGAACCGTCCTGACCGAATACACAGCTCACTACAACGGACGACGACCCCACCGCAGCCGTAATCTTCGACCACCGCGGCCCGACCACCCCATCGCCGACCTGACCACCGAACGGATCAAGCGCCAACCCGTCGTCGGCGGCTTGATCAGCGAATACGAACGAGCCGCATAAAAGCCCAGCTCATCCCGCAGGTAGCCGAGTTCCGGAACCCCACAGCCTTGTCGCTCGTCAGGGTTCGCGGCGCCGAGCGTCGTACCGTGCCTCTGCGGAGCGTCCTCAGCTGTCTGCAGCGAGCGCACGCCGGTCAGGACGATGCGCCCCCGCTAGTCCCAGCATTATTTGTTGCCATAACAATGAATAACTTGCGTCAACGTCACTGGCGTTGCATGGGCAAGGCGAAAGGAGGTCGTAGCCCCTTCGGGCCGGTCGCGGTCGCACTTCCGCGCCCTGCCTGCCGATTGCCCTCCGCCCTGCTCAGCGCGGTCGCGGCCGGCGGAGCCGATCGCGGGCACTTCCGGCACCCGGCCGTCGCTCATCTGGGCCAGCGGCGTCTTCTGCACGCGGTCCGCGAATGGGAGGCGTCTACAACCCGTGTCGACTCGTCGAGAACGGTCGGGTCGTGGGGGGCCGAAGGCGGGCAAGGCCCGTCGGATGTGGTCCGTCCTTCGGCCCCCACGAGCCGTCAGTCCGCGATCGGGGTGTTGCCGAGGACCTTGTATGCGGCGGGCTGACCCTTGTCGTCGAGCGTGGTCGACAGGCCGCCGAGGACACAGACAGCCGGGGTCGCCGGAATGGCCTTGCCGTTGCAGCGGAACTTCAGCCCGGCCGAGGCCGGAAGCTCGGTCTCCTTCATCGCCTTGATGGTGGAGGTGAGGGCGGCGGAGGTGATGTCACCGGAGATGCCCTGCGTCGCCGCCTGGAAGCCGGCCAGGATCATAAACATGATCATGCTGTCCTGGTTGCTGAGGTCGATGTCCTTGCCGTAGGTCTTGGCGACCGTCGCGTAGAGGTCCATCGACGGGCTGTCCGGGCCGATCGGCGTGGACGCGCTGATGACCATGTCTTTCAGCGTGCTACCAGGGATCGACTTGCGGGTGGCGTCGGTGATGCACTGCGAGATGGCGCTGATGGTGCCGGTGAAGCCGACGGCCTTGAGGCCGTTCATCGCGCTGATGCAGAACGAGTCACTGCCGGTGATGAAGACTTGGTCGGAGCCGTTGTCGACGACCTGCTGCATCTGGGGCGTCATGTCGGCGGTGCCGGGCGCGACGCGGAGGAGCTCGTAGCCGATGCCGGCCTTCTGGTAAAGCGGTGGCGCGATGTCCTGGGCGGCGCGCAGCGCGGCCGGGACGTCGACGACGATCGACGTGACCTTCTTGTTGCCCTTGTCCTTGGCGACCTGGATCGGCAGGTCAATGACGGCGAAGGTCAGGTTGGCCAGCACGAACGTCGTCTGGCTGGCGAGCAGCGACGGGTCGGTCGACCCGTAGATCATGACGGGGATCTTGGCATCGTTCAGCGGCTTCCACGCGGCCTCGACGACACCGGACGTACCGATCATGACGGCGGCGGCGCCCTTCTCGACCATCTGGTTGCCGCAGTCGGTGGCCTTCGACAGGTCGGCGAGGGTCTCACAGATCGTGATCTCGATCGGCCGCCCGCCGATCCCGCCCTTGTGCTCGTTGAGGTACTTGGCGGTCGCCTGGGCGACCCTGTTGTCGTTGGTGTGGTCGGTGTTCGGGCTGGGCCCTTCCGTGATCACACCGATCTTGACCGGAGTGCCGGTCGCCTTCGCGACCGGGCCGAGGACGCCGTCGGCGGCCGCGGAGCCGTTTGCCGGGGTGGCAGCGCCCTTGTCGTCGGAGCCGCCGCCACAGGCCGACACGAAGGCCAGGCTCGCGGCCAGGACGGCGACGCCGGCCAGCCGTAACCCACCCAGACGGGCAGACGACTGCGCGGATGTAATGGACCGGAATATCTGGGAGGCCGTCTGCCCGCCGGGTCTCTGGACGTGCGACATGCGTGCAACCTTTCGTCGAAACGAGTGACCGGGTTTGGTTGGAATGGCCGGCGACAGACCCCGGGAATGCCTCACGGTGACATGCCGGCCAGGACGCCGTCGGGCCGCAGGAGAACGTCCTCGACGTCGGCGTCGCCGACGACGCACAGACAGACGACGTCGCTGGACGCTCCCAGGTCGGCGGGTGTGGCGGCGACCTTCGCGGTGGTGTCGGCGAACGGTTCCAGGGACGCGGGCCTGCGCGCCCAGAGTGTCAGTGGATAGCCGTCCTCGACGATCCGTCGAGCCATGGGCCCGCCCTGGCTGCCCAGTCCGATAAATCCGACCCGGATCACGCAGTTCACCAGTCCCGCAGCGCGTTCAGGACCGCCTCGGCCAGCTCCGGGCGGCAGATGAGCAGGTCTGGCAGGTAGGGGTCGGGCTCGTTGTAGCGCAGCGGCGAACCGTCGAGGCGGGAGACGTGCAGCCCGGCGGCCGCGGCGACGGCGACGGGCGCGCAGGAGTCCCACTCGTACTGGCCGCCGGAGTGGGCGTAGATGTCGACCTGTCCGCGGACGACGGCCATCGCCTTCGCTCCGGCCGAGCCCATGGGAACCAGCGCGGCATCCAGTCGGGTGACGAGGTGGTCCACGCAGGCGGGCGGACGGGTCCGCGACACCGCGAGACGGATCGGGCCCACGGCCCGCGGGACGACGGCGGGAGGTCTGCCGGTGTGCAGCACGAGGTCGGCGGCGGGCAGCGCGACGGCGCCGGCGACGGGGCTGCCGTGGACGGCGAGGGCGACGTGGACGGCCCAGTCGTCTCGCGGGGGCTCTCCGTACTCGCGGGTGCCGTCGAGCGGATCGACGATCCAGACGCGGTCATACCCGAGCCGGGCGCGATCGTCGGTGCGTTCCTCCGAAAGGATGGCGTCGTCGGGACGAGCCTGTGCCAGGCGATCGAGCAGGAGCTCGTTGGACTGCTTGTCTCCGGCGGCACCGCCCTGGTCGCGGATGGTGAGCAGGAGGTTGCCTGCCTCGGCGGCGAGGGCGGCCGAGAGCGTGTGGTCGTCTATGTCGTTCATGCCTCGTCCGCCGGGGTGAGGTGGCCGGTGTCGCGGAGGTAGGTGACGACCTGCTCGGCACTGGTCTCGGGGGTCACCGCGCCGGAGGCGTCGAGGTGGATGTCGGGGTTGAGGGGCGCCTCGTAGGGGGAGTCGATGCCGGTGAAGTTGGTGAGTTCGCCGCGGCGGGCTTTGGCGTAGAGGCCCTTGCGGTCGCGGGTTTCGGCGACGTCGAGGGGGGTGTCGACGAAGACCTCGATGAACTCGCCGTCGGCGAGCAGGTCGCGGGCGAGTTGGCGTTCGGCCCGGAACGGCGAGATGAACGACGTCAGCACGATCAGCCCGGCGTCGGCCATGAGGCGGGCGACTTCGGCGATGCGGCGGATGTTCTCGACGCGGTCGGCTTCGGTGAAGCCGAGGTCCTTGTTCAGGCCGTGGCGGACGTTGTCGCCGTCGAGGAGATAGGTGTGGAAGCCCTGGTCGTGGAGTCGTTTTTCGACGAGGTTGGCGATGGTGGACTTGCCGGCGCCGGACAGGCCGGTGAACCAGACGACGGCGGGGCGTTGGCCCTTGCGGCTGGCGCGGGCGGTTTTGTTGACCTCGACGGCCTGCCAGTGGATGTTGTGGGCCCGGCGTAGGGCGAAGTGCAGGAGGCCGGCGGCGACGGTGGCGTGGGTGAACCGGTCGATGAGGATGAACCCGCCGGTGTGCCGGTTGGCGGTGTAGGGGTCGAACGGTACGGGCCGGTCGAGGTTGAGGTTCGCGACGCCGATCTCGTTGAGCTCCAGAGTCCGCGCCGCGGTGTGTTCGAGGGTGTTGACGTTGACCTTGTACTTCGGCTGCGCGATCGTCGCGTTGAGGGTGCGGGTGCCGAGTTTGAGCAGGTAGGGCCGGCCGGGCAGCATCGGCTCGGGGCTCATCCAGACGAGGTGGCACTCGAACTGGTCGGCGACCTCGGCAGGGCTGTCGGCGGCGGCGAGCAGGTCGCCACGACTGATGTCGATCTCGTCGGCGAGGGAGATCGTGACCGACTGGCCGGCGACGGCCTCGGCGAGGTCGCCGTCGGCGGTGACGATCCGCTCCACGGTGCTTTCCTGGCCGCCGGGCAGGGTGCGGACCCGGTCGCCGGGGCGGACCGTGCCGCCGGCGATCTGGCCGGCGAAGCCGCGGAAGTCCAGGTCGGGCCGGTTGACCCATTGCACCGGCAGGCGGAACGGGCCGGCGGCCGACGCGTCGTCGATCTGCACGGTCTCCAGGTGGCCGACCAGGGTGGGTCCGGTGTACCAGGGGGTGTTCGCGGACGGTGCGGTGATGTTGTCGCCACGCAGAGCGGACAGGGGGATGCAGGTGATGGCCTCGCCGTCGAGGCCGATCTGGGCGGCGAAGGCCCCGTAGTCCGTCTCGATGGCGTCGAAGACGTCCTTCGAGTAATCGACGAGGTCGAGTTTGTTGATCGCGAGCACGACGTGGCGGATACCCAGCAGCGAGACCAGGTAGCTGTGGCGGCGGGTCTGGGTGAGCACACCCTTACGGGCATCGATCAGAATCACCGCGAGATCCGCCGTCGACGCGCCGGTGACCATGTTGCGGGTGTACTGCTCATGCCCCGGGGTGTCGGCGACGATGAACTTACGGTGCTCGGTGGAGAAGAACCGGTAGGCGACGTCGATCGTGATGCCCTGCTCGCGCTCGGCCGAAAGCCCGTCGACAAGCAGCGCGAAGTCAAGCTCACCGCCCTGCGTGCCGACCTTCTTCGAGTCGGACTCCAGCGCGGCGAGCTGGTCGGAGAACACCAGCTTCGCGTCATAGAGCAGCCGCCCGATCAGCGTGGACTTGCCGTCATCGACGCTGCCGCAGGTGATGAACCGCAGCATCGACTTGTTCTCGTGCCGACGCAGGTACTCCTCGATATCGTCGGCGACGAGGTCATCGGTCGCATGCGCCATTTGTCCTCCCTTATTGGGTGGCCTCCGAGCATGCGAAAGAAGAGCATTTTCGCATGCTCTTCGGCCAGGTCAGAAGTACCCCTCGTGCTTCTTCTTCTCCATCGACCCGGACGAGTCGTGGTCGATGACCCGACCCTGACGCTCCGAACTCGTCGTGAGCAGCATCTCCTGGATGATCTCCAGAAGGGTCGCCGCCTCGCTTTCCACGGCGCCGGTCAGCGGGTAGCAGCCGAGCGTACGGAAACGAATGGAACGCTGCTGGGGAACCTCGCCGGGGTTCAGCCGCATCCGGTCGTCATCCACCATGATCAGTGTGCCGTCGCGTTCCACCACCGACCGCGGCTGCGCGTAGTACAGCGGGACGATCGGGATGTTCTCCTTGTGGATGTAGAGCCAGACGTCCAGCTCGGTCCAGTTCGACAACGGGAATACCCGCACCGACTGTCCCGGCCCCTTACGCGCGTTGTACAGCCGCCACAGCTCCGGACGCTGGTCCTTCGGGTCCCAGCGGTGCCGCGCCGAGCGGATCGAGAACACCCGCTCCTTCGCCCTCGACTTCTCCTCGTCACGGCGCGCGCCACCGAACGCCAGATCGAAGCCGTACTTGTCCAGCGCCTGCTTCAACCCCTCCGTCTTCCACACATCGGTATGCATCGCCGAACCGTGGTCGAACGGGTTGATGCCCTGCGCGAGCGCCTCGGGATTCTGGTGGACCAACAGGTCCAGACCCAGATCCCTGACAAGCGTGTCGCGGAACTCGTACATCGCCCGGAACTTCCACGTCGTGTCCACGTGCAACAACTGGAACGGCGGCTTCGACGGGTAGAACGCCTTCATCGCCAGATGCAGCATCACCGCGCTGTCCTTGCCCACCGAATACAGCATCACCGGCCGCTCGGACTCCGAGACGGCCTCCCGGAAGATCTGGATGCTCTCCGCCTCCAGACGCTGCAGATGCGTCAGATGACTCATGGCGCATACCTGCTCTCTCTCCGCGTAAACCACGCGGTGCGCGCGCGACGCCACGGTTCTCGGCATTGTGCTGACATCAGCTACTCTTCGCTGCCCACGCGGATTCGGCCGCGTCGTTCAGTGCCTCGCCCTTCGCGAACCCGTAGTAGACGGAGAACTGGAGCACGATCTCGTCCATCTCCTCCTTGGTGAGATCGCCGGAATGCAGAGCCGAGGAGACGTGGGTACGCAGGGGTGTGGGTGAGTCGTCGAGGGCGACACACGCCACGGTGATGATCCGCCGCTCCCGGCGGGTGAGGCCGGGTCGCTGCCAGACATGGCCGAAGACGAAGTTCAGGATGCCGGCGTGGCGGTAGGGCGAGGTGGGCGGCGGCGCCTGGGTGAGGTTGACGTCGACGAATTCCCGCACGCCCTCCTCCAGCCGCTTGTCCCAGTTGTTCTCCCCGAGCGTCTCGTTCGACAGCTCGGGCCACGGCTCCGGCTCCCGGCCGTTCTCGCGGGCGATCCGGGCCGACTGCTGGGCGATGACCATCTCGAGGTGGGACGCCTTGGGCCATCCGCAGTAGACGGCGAAGTGCAGGACGAACTCGAGCATCGTCTCGACGTCGAGGTCACCGCTGTTCAGCGCGGCATAGACCTGGTCATCGATGGGCCCCGGAGAATCCGCGGCGGCGACGCAGGTCAGCGCCACCCACCGCCGGTCGCGGCGGCTGAGCCCCGGCCGGGACCACACCTGGCCGAACACGAAGTCGCGGGTGGCGGCCTCGTAGGGAGTCGTGGCCGGCGTCGGTTCGCGGGTCGTCACCTCGCGGTAGGTCTGGTCCGCGTCGCCCATGTCGGGATCTCCTGCCCTCGTGTGTGGTGGTCGCCGGTCAGCTCATCCGGAGCGCGACGCGTACCGAGTCGCGGCCGGGAGTCGACCGGGTCAGGAGCGCGAAGGCATCCTCGAACTTCTCCAGCGGGAACGAGTCGCCAAGCAGTTCGGCGGTCGGTACCTCGCCCGCGTTGATGAGCGCCACGGCGCCGGCTGCGTCGAGGCCGGCACCGGGGTGCAGCGTGATGCGGCGGGTCGGGATCCAGTCGCTGTGGAATCCTTCGAGCGGGCGGTCCTTCATGCCGGCGATGACGACGTGGCCGCCTTTGTGGACGAGGTCCATGGCGAGGTTCACGGTCACCGGGTTGCCAGCGGCGGCGTCGATGACCACGTCGGCCATCTGGCCGCCGGTGATCTCGCGGACTCGTTCGACGGGGTCGGCGGCCTCGACGTCGATGGTGTGGTCGGCGCCGATGCGGCGCGCGCAGTCCAGACGGAACGCGTCCTTGGCCGTCCCGGTGACGATGACGCTGGCCGCGCCGGCCGCCTTCGCCGCGACGATCGTGGCCATGCCCATGTGCCCGGGCCCCTCGATGACGACGACGTCACCGCTCTTCACCGGCGCGACCCAGGTGACCGCGCAGCTCAGCGGCTCGAAGACGGTGAGCTGGTCGGCCGGGACGTCGTCGCGCAGCTTGTAGACCATCGAGCCGGGCAGCAGCTCCAGGTGCTCGGCGAAACCGCCATAGAGCCCGGAGCCCTCGTCGACGGAGAAGTCGTGCCCGTAGATGCGGTGCCCCTGCGGGGTGAACACAATGTCCCAGACCGCGACCCGGTCGCCCTCGGTGACGCCCCATTTCTCGGCGGCGGCCGGGGTGATCTTCTCGATGCGCCCGACGATCTCGTGGCCCGCGATGGAGGGGAACTCGCCGCCCCACGAGGTGTGGACGTGGCCGCGGAAGTGGTCGATGTCGCTGTGGCACAGGCCGGTGGCCTCGACGCGCAGGACAGCGCCGCCAGGCTGGGGGTCGGGGACGGGGAGGTCGCGTAGCTCCCAGGTCTCGTCGCCGTTGAACACGATCGCCCGAGTCATGGCAGCACCTTCTCCAGGAATGTGTTCGCCCGGTCGACGGCGCGACGGGTCGCGGAGTCGAGGCCCTCGGCCTCGACCGCCGGCCCGACGAGCTCGAGCTCGAAGAGGCCGGTGTAGCCGGTCTCGAGGACCGCGTTCAGAAACGTCTCGACGGGCATGTCGCCGTCGCCCGGCACGACCCGGGTCCCGGCCGGCAGCGGTCCGCGGTCGTGGGCGAGGACGTCGCAGAGCTGGGCGACCGCGAGGCGGTCGCCCACCTGGTGGACCGCCGCGGCCAGGTCGGGCTCACGCCAGCAGTTGCCGAGGTCGACGATGAGCGCGAGGCCGGTGCGGTCGGCGACCTCGGCGGCCTCGCCCAGGGTGTGCACGAACGAGCGGTTCCTGCGCTGCGTCGGTTCGATCGCAAGCCGGACGCCCTGGGAGGCGGCATGGGCGACGCAGGGCGCGGCCGCGGCGGCGAGCGCGTCAGTGAGCTCGTCGAACGACCGGCCAGGTCCAGCACCGGGCGTGATGTAGACGCATCCGCCGCGCAGCGCCGCGAGGTCGATGGCCTGGTTCACCTCCTCACGGGTTGCCTCCCAGGTCTCGGGCGCGCCGAGGTCGAACTGGTCGGCGATGAGGGTGGTGAGGCGCAGTGACCGGGAGGTGAGGGCATCGATCGCCTCGTCGCGTCCGTGGGCGCTGAGCTTGGCGTCGAGCACGCCCACGTGGTGCAGGTCGAGCGAGTCCCACAGGACCAGTTCTTCGGCGAACGTCCACGGGTAGGTGCACATCTCGCTCACTGACAGCCGCGGATGGATCATGAAAGTGCCTCTCGGATGTCGCGGATCTCGGCTTCGAGCCAGCGGACCTCGCTGAAGTTCTCCCGTCCGCTGCGCGCCAGCAGCAGTTCGTGAGCCTCCAGCTGCACCCGCAGGGCGACGGGATCCTTGGGTGTCTGCGAGAGGACGATCTCGGCGAAGTGCAGTGCCTCCAGCGCCCGGCCGGCCGCGAGGTGGGTCTCCGCCCGGTCGATCAGCGGTGCGGTGCCGCCGGCGAGCTCGATGAGCTCCTCATAGATCGCCGAGGGGGGCACGTCGTAGAGCTCGGTGGTCGACTCGTAGCGGAACCAGCCGGTGTGCTCCTCCCAGATCGCCCGCACGATCCAGGGGACCTTGCCGTGCCCCTGCGGRATGGCGAGCTCGGGAGGGAGGGTGATCTGGCCCATCAGCGTCCACAGGTCGACGCCGGCGTTCATGCCCCCGATCGTCCGGTCACGCACGTACTGGGTCGCGTCCCTCATCTGGGTCAGCCGCGTCCGGATGTTCTCGGCTCCCCGGATCGGCTCGCCATGACCTGTGATCAACAGGTCCGGGGCCAGGCCGATGACCCGGTCGACGGAATGGAGGTAGGCGATGGCACTGCGGATCTTGTCGCCGCGGACCGTGTACAGRTTCGGGATATGGCCGAACAGGGGTCCGAACAGGTTGCCGGTGAACAGGATGCGCTCGTCGGGGAGCCAGACGACCAGCGAGTCGGTCGTCTCCCCACCCGGCGTCGAGTACAGCTCGATCCGGCGGCCGCCGAGGGTGAAGGTGTGGCTGTCGAGGAAGGTGGTCGTCAGGACCGGCTCGGGCGGCTGGTAGGTGGGGTCGACCCTGGTGATGTCACGGTTCCAGAGCCGTCGGCTGCGGCGGGCGAAGAACGGCTGCAGCCGGTGGAAGTACTCCCGGACGTCCGGATGGTTCGCCTGCGCGATGGTCTCGATGCCCGGTGCGTCCAGCTGTGACCAGCCGCCGACGTGGTCCGGGTGGCCCTGGGTGAACACGATGACGCGCACCGGGTTGGCGCTGACCGCGGCGAACCGCGTCCTGATCTGGTCCGCCTCGTTGTACATACCGGTGTTGATCAGCAGGTCGCCGGCCGGGGTCGTGACGAGATAGCTGTTGGAGATGCCCTTCGACGCGAAGATGCCGTCGGCGAGTGGCACGGCGTCCTGGACGCCTTCGCCCTCCCGGACGATGAGCGCGTTGAGAGGCTGCTCCTGCGAGTCCGGGCTAATCGGGTTCTCCGCGCTCATCGGGTGCGGTCCTTTCCCACCTCGGGTCGGATCTGGAAGGCGTCCGTGTAGAAGGCGAACCGGTCGCGCAGCTCGTCCGCGTCGAGCCCGAAGTCGCCTTCCAGGTCGTAGACGACCCGGCCGCGCTTGCCGCGGGGGTGCGAGGCCAGGTAGTGCTCGATGTCCGCCCGGGTCTCGTCGGTGACCGTGAGGCCGGCGCGTTCCAGCACGCCGGCGGCCGCCTGGACGTCGTTACCGACGATCTCGTCGAACCTCAGCTCGACGAGCTGGCCCGCGGGCACCAGGTGCCGGTCACGCAGGTAACCGCGCAGCATCCGCTCTAGGCGGTCGACCCAGTAGGCGACATGGGCATCGATATCGGGCCGTTTCTGGCTGGTCTTCAGCGCGAGGCCCCGCATTGTCAACAGCGACTGGAGGGTCGCCACCGGGTCACGGTGGATCATGACGACGGTCGCGTCGGGGTAGGTCGTCATCAGCGGGATGAGTTGCTCGCTGTGTTGGTTCGACTTCAACATCCAGCGTTGCTCGCTGGGGAACTGCCAAGCGATCGTCCGCAGGACGTCCTTCATGTAGCGGTAGTGCGGCGTCTGGTCGTGGCTCAGGTAGTGGTCCCGGAAGCCGGGGACGTTCGCCATCCACTCCCACTGGTAACTGGCGAAGTCGGGCACCTGCAGCTCGTTCTCGCCGCAGGCGTGGTCCGGTGAGTGCTCGTGCATGGCGGCGAAGATCTCGTTGCTGCTCATCCGTTGCCACCGCGCGTCCGACCGCGTCCAGCGCGGGTCCACCCCGTCCGGCCCCGCCGTCTCGCCCACGCTCGGGGCCGGCTGCGCGGCCAGGTAGACCGGGAGATGCCGCAGCCGGCGGTCGGCGGCCAGCAGGTTCTCCAGATGGGTGCTGCCCGACCGGGGCAGCGCGATGACGTTGATCGGCCGCTCGATGGGCGCGTCGAGGCAGGCGGGGTGGTCGTCCCAGTAGCGCTGGATGAGCAGCCGGTTCGCCGCCGCCCGGACGCACTGGTCGACGAACGTCGCCTTGTACGTCCGCCACACGTTGGCGTCGGCCTCGACCTCGGCCAGCAGCAGGCCCAGGCGCTGGGTGAACTCCAGCGAGCCGAAGTCGTGCAGGCCGGTCTGCCGGCTGGCCCCCTCGAGCACCGCGTCGATGCTCATGTCGAGCGGCCGTGCCTCGTCGGCTTCCAGGGCGGCCCGTTCCGCCGGGTCGCGTGTGTCGTCGCGCATTCCTTCGACGCGCAGCACTTTTACGCCCATGGCGGCAGCTCCGTAACGTCGGTCTTTCCCGCGTTCGCCAACCAGCCGCCATCGACGACGACGAGGTCGCCGGTGTGATAGCGCGACCAGTCGCTCATGAAGTACACGCCGATACCCTCGAAGTCCTCGGCTTTGCCCGCTCGGCCTGAGGGGTTGTAGCGGCGGTTGCGGTCGAACAGGGGGCTGTCGACCGGGATCTGGACGGTCTCGCTCTCCGTGTACCCGGGGCAGACCACGTTGCAGCGGATGCCGTAGCGGCCGGCCTCGACCGCGATGCCACGGGACATGGCCGCCATCGCGCCCTTGGACGCGTTGTAGTGCTGCATGCCGGGGCTGCCGGTCAGCGCGGACAGGCTGGCGCAGAACAGCAGCGACCCGCCGGGGTCGCCCGCGTCGTAACGCCGCTTCATGTGGCGCGCGCCCTCACGCATGACGAAGAACGCGCCGTGCTGGTTGACCGCCAGCAGGTTGTGCCAGGCGTCGCTCGTCATCTCCGGGAAGCTGCGCTCCCTGCGCATCAGGCCGGCGTTGGCGATGACGCCGTCGACCCGGCCCAGCTCCTCGGCCGCCTCGGCCATCGCCTCGACGACGCGGGCCTCGTCGGAGACGTCGACCTCCTGCGCGAGCACGCGGTGGCCGAAGCCGGCCAGCTCCTTGGCGGCCTCGGCGTTCTTGTCCGCCCGTCGGCCCCAGATGACCAGGTCACCACCGGCCCGGGCGACACCCCGGGCGAAGGCCAGACCGATCCCGGCGTTGCCACCACTGACCACGACCACACGGCCCGTTAAGTCGAACATGTTGCATTGCTATAGCAAAATTTGCATTGCAGTCAAGCCCCTGGGGTGGCCCCGAAGCGCGTACCGGTCCGCTACCGTTGCTGTATGGCCCGGCCCGCGCCCGCGTCCGCCCGCGCGACGAACATCGTTGCCTTCCTCACCGCGCACCCGTCCCGTGGCTTCACGATCAGCGAACTCGTCGCGCACCTGGGCATGAACATCGCCTCGGCCCACGCCACCCTGGCCGTGCTGTGCGACTGCGGGTTCCTCATCCGGGACCCGGCGCATCGGACCTACATGCTCGGACCGGCACTGGCGGCAACCGGGTTCGCGGCGATCGAACAGAACCCGGCGATCGAAGCCGCGATCGAGCAGGCCGAGGCGCTCTCAAGCGAGCTCGACCTCGAGATCGGCGTCTCCGCCCTCGCGGGGCGCGACGTCATCTTCCTCGCCCGCCGCGGCCCGCAGCCACGCGCGACGAGCATCGGCTACCCCGGCGACCGGACGCCGCTGCTGGCACCGATCGGAGCGGTGTTCCTGGCCTGGGCCGACGACGACACGGTCGCCGCGTGGCTCGGCCGGGCCGCGCTCACCCCCGCACTCGAGGAGCTCTACCGAGGCGTACTTGCCGAGATCCGCGCCAGGGGCTTCAGCGTCCCGCTTCCCGCGATCGCCGCGCCCACAGTGGTCGACGCCATGACAAGGATCCGCGACGAGCCGACCGACGAGGACGCCGAGCAGCAGCTCACCGGCGCCCTCGCGAAGACCGACGAAATGCTGCTGTCCTTCGACGGCCTGGCTGGCTCGGACGAGATAGCGGTCAAGACCATCGCCGCCCCGATCTTCGACCCGATCGGCCGAGTCCTGCTCTCGTTGAGCATCACCGGACCCGAGCACCCGATCCAGATCGACCACATCCTGGAACTGGGCCACCGCCTGGTCCAGTCCGCCGCGATCGCGACACGCCAGGCACGCGGCCGCGTTCCGAGCCGCGACCTCCCCACCGCCACGGCGGCCGGCCCCACCCGCCGCCGCTAGGGACTTCCCCGCGGATCAGGGTGGTCCGGTAGCAGACCACGCCCCGAATCGAGTTCTGGCGCGCTACACCCACCGCAACGCTTCCCACCGGACGCACATCCGGTGGCCAGTTGCGGATAGTATCCGCTCGGCTTCGCACTGCGGTGTCAGCTGAGTCTACCCACGGCCCGATCATGTGCTGCGGGTGCAGTTTGCGCTGGCGATGGCTGGCCACGGTCCAGGTCGAAGGCTCGTCCTTCGCACTTGGAGGTAGGTCATGGACGTCAGGCAGGACATCGTGTTCAAGCGGTGCGGATGCACCGACGCCGTCACCGGCCGGCAGCTTGCCGGCCGCTGCCCACAGCTGGCGGAGCCGGGGCATGGCAGCTGGTACTTCGCCGTCCAGGTCACCACCAGCGGCGGCCGCAAGACCCGCTACCGCCACGGCGGCCACGCGACCCGCGAGGCCGCGGTCGCGGCCCGGCAGGCCATCCTCGCGGCGCCGGTCGACGAGGCCGCGGCGGGGGCCTGGACCGTCGGACGGTGGCTGCGCTGCTGGCTGGCGCAGTCCGAGCCGCGTCTACGGCCGTCCACGCTGCATGGTTACCGCGACCACGTCGACCGCTATCTGATTCCCGCTTCTCGGCCGGATCGCCCTCGCCGATCTCACCTGCCAGCGGCTGCAGCGGTGCTTCGACCAGCTGGCTCGCCGGCGTACCCGCGCCGGGATGCTGATCGCGCCGTCTACCGTGGACCGGATCCGTGCCACCTTGCGCTCCGCCCTGAACACCGCCGTGCGCGAGGGCCTAATCGCCAGCAACCCGCTCCCGCAGATCCGCCTCCACAAGCCGACCCGGCCGCATCCAGTCATCTGGACCGATGAGCGTGTCGCCGCCTGGCGCAGAGACGGTGCCCACCCACCCGTCGCCGTCTGGACCCTACGACAGATGATCACCTTCCTGGCCGGCATCGAGGACGACCGGCTCGCCCCGCTGTGGTGGCTGATCGCGCTGCGCGGCCTGCGCCGCGGCGAAGCCGCAGCCCTGCACCACGAAGACCTCGACGCCGGCGCGTGCGAGCTGACCGTCACCCACCAGCTGCTCGCCCTGCCCGGCGAGCTGTACTGCGGGCCGCCCAAGAGCCGAGCCAGCAACCGCACCATCACCCTCGACCAAGCCGGCACCCGACAACTCGCCGAGCACGCCATCGCCCAAGCCGTCGACTCGCTACACCACCAAACGGCCGAGCAGCGTCGCAGCGACACCCGCACCCACACCGGACCCGGCTGGCAACACGGACGGAGGTGCTGTTCATCCCCCGGACCAGCCGTCTCACGCTGCTCATACCGTTCCTGTGGGTGTTCCCGGGGTCGATACGTCGGGACCGAGCACGCGAAGGTGCCCCGGGGCGTGCGGGGTGACCGTTAACGCCGACTGCCCTTCCAGGTCCACGCCGACGGCGACGCGGTCGCGGGCATCCCGGCCGAGATTGTCGTGCATCGGCATGTCACGGCTGCTCGTCCGGCCGAGCTGACCCCGCGGGCCAGGCCGGCGGTCCGGCGTGCTCCGCGAGGCTGGGTACGCCCTCGGCCGGCAGCTGTTCGGCGGGACGTTGACCTGCCTCGGCGCCGGCCGGGTGGTGCAGGTCGAAGGCCGGGCGTTCGGAGCGGATCCGCGGCAGCGACAGGAAGTTGTGCCGGGGTGGCGGGCAGGAGGTCGCCCATTCGAGCGAGTTCCCGAATCCCCACGGGTCGTCGACGCCGGCGATGGGACCTTTCCGGTAGGACGCCCAGACGTTGTAGAGGAACGGGAGCGTGGAGACACCCAGGAGGAAGGCGCCCGCGGTAGAGATGGTGTTCAGCGTCGTGAAGCCGTCGCCTGGGCCGTAGTCGGCATACCGGCGCGGCATGCCCTGCATGCCGAGCCAGTGCTGGACGAGAAACGTCAGGTGGAAGCCGAAGAAGACCAGCCAGAAGTGGACCTGACCGAGCCGGTCGTTCATCATCCTGCCGGTGACCTTCGGGAACCAGAAGTACACGCCGGCGAACGCGGCGAACACGACCGTGCCGAACACGGTGTAGTGGAAGTGTGCGACCACGAAGTAGGTGTCGCTGACGTGGAAGTCGATCGGCGGGCTCGCGAGCAGCACCCCGGTAAGGCCTCCTAGCAGGAAGGTGACCAGGAAGCCGAGGCTGAACAGCATCGGCGTCTCGAAGGTGAGCGAGCCGCGCCACATCGTCCCGATCCAGTTGAAGAACTTGACCCCGGTGGGCACGGCGATCAGGAACGACGTCGCGGCGAAGAACGGCAGCAGGACGGCGCCGGTGACGAACATGTGGTGTGCCCACACGGCGAGCGAGAGCATGCCGATGCCGATGGTGGCGAAGACCAGCCCTTTGTAGCCGAAGAGGGGCTTGCGGGAGAACACCGGGAGGATCTCGGTGACGACCCCGAAGAAGGGCAGCGCGATGATGTAGACCTCGGGGTGCCCGAAGTACCAGAACAGGTGCTGCCAGAGGATCGCGCCGCCGTTGGCAGCGTCGAAGATGTGCGCGCCGAACCGCCGGTCGGCCTCCAGCGCCAGCAACGCGGCCGCCAGTGGTGGGAAGGCGGCGATCACGAGTATCGACGTGACCAGGAAGTTCCAGCAGAAGATCGGCATGCGGAACATCGTCATGCCGGGTGCCCGCAGGCACAGCAAGGTTGTGATCATGTTGACGGCGCCGAGGATGGTGCCGGTGCCGGAGACGACCAGCCCCGTGATCCACAGATCCCCGCCGACGCCGGGTGAGTAGGCCTTGCTGCTAAGCGGGGTGTATGCGGTCCACCCGAACGCGGCCGCTCCGTCGGGAGTGAGGAAGCCGGAGATCAGCAGCAGGCCGCCGAACAGGAATAGCCAGAACGACAGAGCGTTCAGCCGCGGGAAGGCGACGTCGGGGGCGCCGATCTGCAGGGGGATCAGGAAGTTCGCGAACCCGAACGCCAGCGGCGTCGCGAACAGCAGGAGCATCAGGGCGCCGTGCACCGTGAAGAACTGGTTGTACTGGTAGTTGGAGAAGTACTGGAGCCCGGGCCGCGCCAGCTCGGCCCGCATCATCTCCGCAAGCACCCCGGCGAAAAGGAAGAAACCGAACGAAGCGACCGTGTACATGACGGCGATGTCCTTGTGGGACGTCGTCCGGATGTACTCCAGGAAGTTCTTCCGCTGCCGGACGTGCACCGACTCGTCAACATCGAGCCCAACCGCCCGCTCCTGCACAGCCGTCACCGGGGTTCCTCTCTGGGATCCTGTGCCGCCACCGGCCCGTCTCCGGGTCTGTGGGCCGACAGAATAGTGCAGCCTGGCGGATCACCATCGCGGCCGAGTCGGGCTTGTTGACATAAGGTCAGTTCGGTCGGATATGCGGGCAACGTTCGCGGGGATATCAGTGAGGCCGCGCGGCCGTGCGCGTTTTGGTGCATTAGTTCTTTGCGCGGAGCGGACAGAGGGCGCCCGCACGGCGAGCAGTGCCTGTCTGGAGTGCCGCCGCCGAGGGATGCCTTGGAACGCCGAAGCTCTTCCCCACAGCGAGGCCGTGGCCAATATGGATTCCAGCTGGGACGCCTGGTCGACGCCCTGTGTCGTCCGCCAGTGCGCTGCTCGAGCCCGAGGGTATCGCGAAGAAGATTCTTGAGATAACCCGGATGGGACGATACCGGAACAACTATGGATGCCTGCCCGCGCCCCAACGCTAGGGCGGACTCAGAGCGGCCCCCGCGCTATCCTCCAGGCGAAGCGAATCTGCTCTGCGGTAGGGAGATGGGGATGCCTAACCGACGGCCCAACACCACCACTGACGCCGGTGCGCCCGTGGCCAGCGATGAGTACTCGCTGACCGTCGGCCCCGGTGGTCCGAACCTGCTGCAGGATGCCTACCTGATTCAGAAGCTGGCTCACTTCGTCCGTGAACGCGTGCCCGATCGCGTATACCACGTCAAGGGCGGGGGTGCCTTCGGCTACTTCGAGGTGACCGCCGATGTCACCCAGTGGACCAAGGCCGCCTTCCTCGCAAAAGTAGGCAAGCGGACGCCGATGCTTGCGCGATTTTCCTCGGTGGCCGGCGAGGAGGGTTATCCGGATACAGACCGCGATGTCCGTGGCTTCGCCCTCAAATTTTACACCGAAGAGGGCAATTACGACCTTGTCGGCAACAATACCCCGGTCTTCTTCGTGCGCGACCCGATGAAGTTCCCTGACTTTATTCACTCGCAGGAACGTATGCCCGACAGTGGCCTGCGCGACAACAACATGCAGTGGGATTTCTGGACACTCTCTCCGGAGTCGGCGCATCAGGTGACAGTCCTGATGAGCGACCGGGGAACGCCGCGCACGTGGCGCAACATGAACGGTTACAGCAGCGACACCTACATGTGGGAAAACGCCGCAGGCGAGAAATTCTGGGTGAAATACCACTTCAAAACCGAGCAGGGCATCCAGAACATGACCGACGCCGACGCCAAAGCCATGCGCGCCGAGGACCTCGACTACCACCGGCGTGACCTTTGGGAGGCGATCGCCCGCCAGGATTACCCGTCATGGCGCCTCGAGATGCAGATCATGCCTTACCAGGAGGCTGCGGACTACCGCTTCAACCCCTTCGACATCACCAAGGTATGGCCACACGGGGACTACCCGACGATCCCGATCGGCCGCATGGTGCTCAACCGCAACCCCGAGAACTTCTTCGCCCAGATCGTGCAGGCCGGGTTCGACGTGGCGAACTTTGTCCCGGGCATCGGCCCCAGCCCGGATCGCATGGTGCTGGGCCGGATGTTCGCATACGGCGACTCGAACCGCTATCGCACCGGTCCGAACTATGAACAGCTGCCGGTCAACCGGCCCCTCAACGAGGTGCACAACTACAACAAGGACGGCCCGATGCGCTACGAGCACAATGGGAACCAGCCCGTATATGCGCCGAACAGCTACGGCGGTCCGACGGCCGAGCCGCGGCGCTACCGTGATCCGAGCTGGTTCGTAGAATCTGCCGAGATCATGCGCACGGCCTACCAGGCGCACAAGGACGACGACGATTTCATCCAGCCCGGCACACTCTACCGGCAAGTGCTGACACCGACCGATCGGGACCACCTGGTCCGCAACATCGCCGGGCACCTGAGCCAGGGCGTGGAACGCTTCATCCAGGAGCGCGCGGTCAAGGAATACTGGGCCAAGGTCGACCCCGATCTCGGCGCGCGTGTCGCCCACGAACTGGGCTTGGTCACAGTACGGTAGCCGTGAACGATGCAACTAGCTCGGCTAGTGTCTCGTGATTCTGTTTCGTTTATGTGGTCGTTCGGCTAGAATGGCGAGGTGGAGCTAACGGCGGATATGCGGTCGGAACTGCTGTCCATGGTGAATGACAGCGACGTTCCTGCGAATGT
>NZ_MBLO01000005.1 GCF_001854805.1 Pseudofrankia coriaricola | reverse complement strand
GCATCTGCGTGCTGCTCCTCGTCGCCGGCATGGAGACCAGCATCAACCTCGTCGGCAACGGCATCCTCGCGCTGCTGGACCACCCCGACCAGCTCGAACTACTACGCCACCAGCCCAAACTCGCCGGCCCGGCCATCGAAGAAATCCTCCGCTACGACACGCCAACCCAGTTCACCATGCGGGTCGCCCTCACCGACACCACAATCGGTGACCGCCACTTCCACCGCGGCGACGGTGTCATCGTGCTGATGGGATCCGCCGACCGAGACACCGAGGTCTTCACCGAACCCGACCGACTCGACGTCACCCGCTACGCCCCGATCGGCCGCTCCCCCCGCCACCTCGGCTTCAGCCTCGGAGCGCACTACTGCCTCGGGGCACCCCTCGCCCGCCTCGAGGCATCAACCGCCATCAGAACCCTGCTACAGCGCGCACCTGGACTGCGGCTCGCCACCAACGAACCCCTCTCCTACCAGCCAAGCATCATCCACCGAGGCCTGACCTCCCTACCCGTCGAACTGACCCCCGACGCGGCCTGATCCCACACCTCACCTCGACCGCAGACCGAGCCACACAGCCCGCTGGTGGGCATCCGGACAAGCCCTGCGGTGGTCCGGTTCTCTCGATGCCTCGCCCTCACCGAGGGCTGCGGGCCGGATCGTAGATCAGGGCCACCACCGTCCAGCCCTGAGAAGCGCGGAAACTACTGACCGGCCGGCAGATGCCGCATTGACAAGATTGTCTTTAAGAGGCTTGGCGAGGTAGCTGTTCGTCGTCCTCTATCGCCGCGTTGACGATGGTCGTCGCCTGGCTGACGCGGCGTCCGACCTCGTCGGCCCGCTGCTGGGAGAGCGCCCGCAGCGGATGGACGCCGACGCTCACCGTGACCTGGCCGGTGTGTCGGTCGAACACGGGCGCGGCGATGGCCGTGACGGGCCGCCGGTCACCGTCGCCCCCGTCGCCGGCCTGGAATCCGAGGGTGGTGATCTCAGCCAGGAGCCCGTCGACCATGCGTCGCACAGGCCGGGTTGTCGGGTCGTCGTGGAGGGTGGTCATGAGCCTTGCCGCCTGTGCCATGGCGGGGCCCATGCGCTCGACGCTGAACCCGCGTTCGCGGGTGGCCGTGAGCAGGCTGCCGAGCCGGTCGGCCAGCGCGGGGTCTGTGATCGCGCCGCGTTCCATCCAGGCGCGGCGCCCCTCGCCGTCCTCCCACGCGGCGAAGGTCACGCCGAAGGGTGCCGCGAACGGGAGACGGTCTCCGGCCGCGACGTCGGCGACCTGGCAGGGGCCCAGTTCGAAGGTCGTGATGACCAGCTCGTCGCCGACGCGCTCGGTCACCGCCGCGGGATAGCCGAGGTCGTTCGCGAGCTGGCGGACGACGGCCTGGGCGGCCTGGCGGCGGGAGCGCTGGGCGGTGGCCCGCGCCGCCGCCGCTCCGAGGGCGGGACCGAGGCTGAAGGTCCTGTTGATCGGATCGCGGACGGCCCAGCCGCGTTCGCAGAGCGTCACCATGATCGCGTGCGCGGTCGCCTGGGTCAGGTCGAGGTCACGGACGAGGTCACGCAGGCGCGGCGGCTGCCCGGCCCGCCGGGCCAGGAGCTCGAGCACGTCGAGCACCCGCGCCGTCGGCGGCGATGCGGCATTCGGCACGACTTGACCTTCCTCCCCCACCCACCCTACGTTGTCGAAAGAACGACGATATCTCATCGAATGTTCGACAATCTGCACCTGTCCAGTCGGTCCCATGCTCCTGGTGCGGGCCGGGATGGGCTCAACCGTGCGGTCGCGCCCGGATCAGCGCAACCTCGGCAACACCACCCGCGCGGCGGGGCGATCACACCGAAGCGGAGGCGAGACACCATGCGACCCGAACTGATCAACACCCAGAGGAGAGGACGCAAGATCGCCCTCACCGCCGACGAGATCGACACTCCGCTCGCCGAGCAGCGGGTGTGCCGGGTCGCGACGCCGACCTCCAGCGGCACGCCGCACGTCAGCCCGCTGTGGTTCGTCTGGGACCACACCTCACTGTGGCTGTACTCCGTCGTGCGCAGCAGCGGTGGGCCGACCTGCTGCGAGACCCGCGGGCCGCCGTCGTCGACAGACGCGTTCTTCGACCGCCGACCACCCGTCTGGACGGCCCGCTGACCGCGGCAGGCCCGGCCCGGACACCACGAGAACCGAACATCCCGAAGATGACGAGAACCAGGTGCACATGAGCCATCCCGACGGCAAGATCGTGCTGGTCACCGGCGGCGCGAGCGGCTTCGGCCGGGAGATCACCACCCAGCTCGCCCACGGTGGCGCGACCCCGGTCGCGCTCGACATCAACGCCGCGGGCGCCGAGGAACTAGCGGCCTCCCTCACCGCGGCGGGCCACCCGGCCCGCGGCGTGGGCCTGGACGTGCGTGACCGCCAGGCGTTCGCCGACGTCGTCGACCAGGTCGTGGCGGACTACGGGCGCGTCGACGTGCTCGTCAACAACGCCGGCATCATGCCCCTGGCCCACTTCTCCGACCACAAGCGGGCCGCGGACGCCTGGGACCGGTGCATCGACATCAACCTCAAGGGAGTGCTGCACGGCATCTACGCCGTCCACGACCACATGCTCCGCCAGGGCGGCGGCCACATCCTCAACCTCTCCTCGGTGTACGGCAACGCGGGGATCGCCGGAGCGGCGGTCTACGGCGCGACCAAGGCCGCGGTCGCGACCGTGTCGAACGCGCTGCGCGTCGAGAGCCAGGGCCGCATCAAGGTGACGATCGTCCGCCCCAGCGGCGTGCTGGGCACCAACCTCTTCACCGAGATCCTCGACTTCAACGCCGTCGCGGCCCTCGCCGCGCACCGCGGTCCTGTCCTCCAGGAGCACATCCAGCAGTTCGCCGGCGGCACGCTGCCCACCGAGATGTCCGACCCGCACAACGCCCGCTACTGGTCGCTGACCGCCCCCCAGGTCGCGGCGGAGATCGTCCGCCTCATCGACCAGCCGCTGGGCGTGGCCATCACCGATGTGACCCTGCGAGCCACTGGAGAGGACTATGTCTTCTGACACCGGCACCGACCTCGCCGCCGACCCGAGCGACCAGCCGGCCAGCGGCCGGAGCCCGCTCGAACGCACGCTCGAGGAAACCCTCGGCCTGTTCGGCAGCCTGACTACCGAGGAGCTGGAAGCCCCGTCCGCCTGCGACGGCTGGACGGTCCACACGACCCTCGCGCACCTCACCCTCAGTGTGGCCGGATTCGCCGGGCTGCTGCCGCTCACCCCATACGAGCAGGAGCTGGAGTTCGAAGCCGCGGTCGACGCCCACACCCGGGAGGTCGCCGCGCGGCCGACCGCGGAACTCCTGGACATCGTGCGGTCGTCGGTGCCAGCCGTACTGGCCACCTTCGGTGGACTGACCGACGAACTCGCCACCATGCCCGTGAACATGGGCACCGCCGGCAGCTACCCGCTGGCCAGCATCGCCGACGCCATCGTCTTCGACCACACCTGCCACACCCGCTGGGACGTCCTCGCGCCCCGCGGACCGATCCAGCGCACCCTGCCCGACCTCGACGGCGAACGCCTGACGGCGGCGAACCGCTGGCTCATCGGCGGCATACCGCAGATGACCACCGACCACTTCCGCGAGCTGCTCACCGACCCGATGGCCATCGTCCTGACAGGACCAGGCGGCACAGCCATCCGGGTCCTCCCGCACGCGGCCTCGGTCGAGAACCACGGCGACGCCTCGGCGGTGGACGACCAGGCCCGGGCAACGGTACGCACCAGCGCCACCGACTTCATCCTCTGGGCAACCGGCCGCGAACCACGGCACAACCGGGTCGAGACCACCGGCGACACCGCGTACGCGAACACCGTGCTCGACGCCTTCCGCGTCTACTGACCTCAGCCGACGCGGCCATACCCCTCCGGTACGGGTGAACGCCGCCGGCACCCGGCGCGGCTCGCTGGCCGGCCTGGTCCGCCTCCGTTCCGGCCAGCGACCCCACCTGCCTTTACCGCGGCTGCCCCGGCGAACAGAAAGCTCCCGCTCATGACCCGTCAGCGCGGGAAACCCGCCGCCAGCCGCTCGCGGGCCGAACGCGGGTGCGGTGTGGCGACACGCGGAAGAAGACGGTCGTCTCAAGGAACTGGGCGGGCGGGCTGGGCCAGATCGCTGCCAGCTCCACCAACGCGACCTTCGGGCCGTGTCGGTCCGGCAGGCTGAGGAAAAGCCTCCATCCCGGCGGTGCCGCCAGGAGGCCGGGAACGCGTGCCTCAGAGGAGTCCTGTTGGAGGAATCTGTACCGTCTGGATGCGTCGTACGCCCTTCTTCAGAACGGTGACGTCGCCGGTCGCCCGCGCTCGGCAGGCGAGTCCTACCCGGCTGAGATCGCGCCGCCGGGCGCCGGGGAGGCGATGCTCGAGGGCTTCCTGTTCCTCGTCGTCGGCGGGGGTGAGGTGCTCGGCGCCGCTGAGCACCTCGACGTGGCAGACGGTGCACGTGGCCTGGCCGTGGCAGGTGGTGGGCCAGTAGTACCCGAGACGCCACGCCGCCTCGATGATCGTCTCTCCTGGATCCAGTGGCAGGTCGGCGCCGAGAGGGTCGACGCGCACCACCGGCCCCGGTCGCCGTCCACCCTCCTGCCCGGTCACAGAACACCGTCCGAAGCGGGCATCGAGGGTCACCTCAGCGGTCGACGAGCGGGGCGGACGGCGGAGCCGGGTACATTGCGTCACCCCGCGACGCGTTCGCCGGAGGCGACGAGCGCGGCATGCTTCATGCCGATGTAGGAGAACACGAAACTGCCACCGATGCTGGCACCCGCGCCCGGGTAGGTGCGGCCCATCACCGACGCGGTGCAGTTCCCGGCGGCGTAGAGACCGGGGATGGGCTCGTGGTTGGTGTCGAGCACGCGGGCGTAGGTCAGCCGAAGCAGCACAACCTGGCATCCTCGCCCAGCGCCCTGCCCCGGCCGGGCGAGGGCCGGACGCTGGAGGGGTCACGATCAGCCCCTACGGGCGCGACTGCCCTGACCAGCGCGGATTGGATTTCGGGACGCACAACCTCACCTGGTCCGGGCGAGGCTCAGGATCACGATGTCCGGGCTGTCGCGCCGACGGGACTGGACGACGAGGGACCGGCGTTCGGACGGCTCGCGCTCCACGATGCCGGATCCCGGCTCGGTCCGGTGAAGTTCTTGCGAGGGCATCTTGCGTACTGTACGGTACGGTACTTAGCTTGGAATAACGAGCGTTCCGGCCGTCCCGACAAAGAAAGAACTGCCATGCAACGCTTCGCCGACAGCACCACCTCTCTGTCGCGTAATCACTGGTACATCGCCGCCCTCGCGGACGAACCGACCACGGCTCCGATCGAGCGCCAGTTATTAGAGCGCAGCGCGCTCCAGATGCGCCGAGCCGACGGAACGCCCGTCGCGCTGTCGAACCGGTGTCCCACCACTCGTTCCCACCCGCGAAGGGCAAAGTCGACAACGATTATTTCTGGGCCGTCTCGCGTGACGGCGCGACCAGTGACGACGCGATCTCCGACGAGGTCCGGCGCACCCAGCGCTACGTGTTCCACCAGGACGTAGGAAGAATGCGCTGGATCGAACAGCTCTGCGACGGCGACGGCGACGGCGTCCATGAGACCAGCGTCGCCGGGACCGGCCCGGCCTGCCGCTGCGCCGCCACCTCGCCCTGATGGCCGAGCAGGAGGCCCGGCCGGTCGGTATGCCGGAGCTCGTGGCGTGACCGCCGGAGCCGGCACACCCTGCTCCCGCTATGCAGGGCGCACGTCCGGGCCACCGGCCGGCCACCGGGACACACCGTGAAGGAAAAAGTGGACGGCGTCCACGATGCTCTCCCGGATCTCATCTCCGGTCGGCAGAGTCGGCGCCCCGGTCAGCAGGCGCATCTGGGCGTCGCCGAGCATCGCCTGATAGAGCTGCGCGGCGGCTTTGACCGGATCCGGCAACGCTATGAGGCCGGCGTCGCAAGCCTGCCGCAGATATCCGCCGAGAACGGCCTGGCCGACCGCTGGTCCGTGTTCGAAAAAAGCCGCCCCCAGACCCGGGACGCGTTCGGCCTCGGCGGTGACGAGCCGATGCAGCGCGATCGACGCCGGGCTGAGTGCGACGGTCGCGAAGTGCCCGCCCAGCGCGATCAGCGTCGACGTCAGGTCCGCGTCGCCGGGAGTGAACGAGCGCAGCGGAGCCAACCGTTCGTCAAGAAGGCTCTCGACCGCGGCGCGAAATAGCTCGGTCTTGTCACCGAAATGTTTGTACATCGTCGACTTCGACCCGCCGACCTCGGCGAGCACGTCCTCCATCGTCACACCGGCGTACCCGCGCGCTGTGAACAGCTCGCCGGCCGCCCGCAGGAGAGCCTTCCGATAGTCCACCGCCTTCATCCTCGACACGAATCCCATGCTAGCCGCCGCGACGAATGTCGACGGCCAACGAGGTGCCACCCACGGCCGTCCTGACGGCGCTCACCCGGCCCGGACCTCCGTCGGCGCCCGCGACCGGGCGGCCGCGGCCTCCGAAAACTAGATCGACTCGTCCGGAGCTCGGAGCGCCGTCCCGAGCCCCGGAAAGCGTCCCGGCTCGACATCGCGCGCTCATTTCCGCACCGATTCCGCTACCGGCGCTCCGAAGTGGGCGTGGCCCACCGGAACACCGCGCATACCGCCAACCTCGCCCGGCGGACCCACCCAGGGCGCGACGAGGATCGCGGCCCCAGACGTGAGAGGAAAAATCCGTGAGAACTACTCGACGAATTTTCGGCCTGACCGCGCGGCGCCAAGCACGCACGAGAGTCGTCTTATTATCGGCGCTGGCCGCGCTTCTGCCGGCCGCGGCCTGCGGCTCCTCCGGCTCGACGTCGGGCGACCAGCCACCGACGTCCAGCCCGGCTTCAACCCGTGGCGATGTCGCGGCCATTGTCAGAGAGCTGTCCCAGCCGCTGCCGGCCTACCCGGTCCCGACGACGCCGTTGGAAGGGGTCACGCAGCTGCGCGGAAAGGTTGTCTACTTCATCCCCATCACCCGGCAGGCGCCGCAGCTCAACGTGACCGGAAAGGCGCTGACCGAAGCGCTCGGCTCGGTCGGGATCGAGGTGCAGATCTGCGACGGCAAGGCGAACCCGTCCGATATCTCGGCGTGCGTCAACCAGGCGACCGGCGCGCGCGCGGGCGCGATCATCACCGACTCGGTCCCCTACGCGCTGGCCGCCAACAGCTTCGCGGCCGCGCAGGCGAAGAACATTCCGGTCCTCGTCACCGACCAGATCCCCGACCCCGCGCACCCGGTCAGCCCCAAGCTCGGATACCTGGAAGGTTCCGGCACGAAGGGGCTGCTGGCCATCGCCGACTGGATCATCGCCGACTCTGGCGGGAAGGCGACGGTGGTCATCAACGTCGCCACCGACACCGCCTCGACCCAGGCCTACGTGGCCGCCGCGCAGAAGGAGTTCAGCGCTCGCTGCCCCAGCTGCAAGGTCACGCTCAACAAGATCTCGTCGGCGAACTTCCAGCTGATCGCGCCATCGACCAGCTCGGCGATCCTCTCGACTCCCGGCGTGAACTACGTGGTCTCCGAGTTCGAGGTGTACCTGCAGCCGACGTTCGCCGGTGTCCAGCAGTCCGGTCGGGCTGCCGCCATCAAGGGGGTGTCCACGGCCGCTCAGATCAACGGCCTGCAGATGCTGGCGGCCGGGACGTTCCTGCACATGGACGTCGGTCAGGCCGCGGCCTACCAGGGCTGGGCGGACGCGGACGCCGCGCTCCGGATGATGCTGGGCAAGGAGCTTCCGAGCTATGACATTCCCGTCCGGATCTTCACGCGGGACAACATCAAGGACATCTCCGTCACCACCGCGGCGGAGGCCTCGGGCGAGTGGTACGGGCCGACCGACTTCCCAGCGAAGTTCAAGACTCTCTGGGGACTGAGCTGAGCACCTGACCGCGAGCCACCCACTCCGGGCGGGATCGGTGGCCTCCTTGCCGGTCAGGACAGCCGATCGGGCAGGGAGGTCGGGAACCTGCCCAGCTCCATGACGACAACGACAAGAGGTCCAGGGGTGTTCGGCGCGCCGCCGCGGCGCGCCGAACACCGCCAGGCCAGGCCGGCGGCCACGGAGTTCCGACCGGGCCACCCACGTCAACACGGAGCGGCGGCGTTGGCAGGTCGCCGACGCTCACCTCAGCACGTCGCGGGCGCGGATACGGGGAGACGCCGAACAGGCGGCGGTACACGCGGTTGATCTGGACGGGGCCGTCGTAACCGACGAGATATCCCATACCGGTGACGTCGCCCGCGCGGGCAACTAACGGTGAAAGGATCGTCATGTGCTTTACAGATTGCTGTGCCGGGCTGCACGCTCCCTCGCGGCGTTCAATTCTGCGGACGGTGGCGGGTATGGCCGGGGCGGCCACGACCGGGGTTCTCGCCGCGGGTTTCCCAACGCAGGCCGCGGCGACGCCCGCGGCCTCCTCGTTACAAACCGCGACCGCCAGTGGTAAAGGCACCCATCTGGTGCTGCTCGGCACGGGCGGCGGCCCGCTGCCGGTAGCGGGACGGGCGGGTATCTCCTCCGCGCTGGTGGTCAACGGCAAGACCTACGTCATCGACTGCGGGCGCGGTGCCGTGACCCAGTTCATGCAGGCCGGGCTCGACATGAAGTCGCTGTCGGGTATCTTCCTCACTCACCTGCACGCCGACCACACCGTCGACTACTTCTCCTTCCCGCTCCTCGGCGGCACAGCCTCGATCAAGTTTGAGAACACGCTGGAGGTGTACGGACCCGGATCCCCGGGCGCATTGAACAGCCAGAGCGGCAGGGAGGTCACCTGGTTCAGTCCCGGCAACCCGTTCCCCGGTACCGCCGACCTGACCCGGCTGGCGGCCGAGGCATGGGCCTATGCCACCAACTCCTTTACGGCCGAGGGCATCGGTGTGCCACCGGCCGGCCTGTTACACGTCCACGAGATCGCCCTGCCCGACGTCGGTGCCACGGTAACCAACACAGCCCCCTCGATGACCCCTTTCGCCGTCATGGAGAACGACGACATGAAGGTGACGGCGACCTTGGTGCCGCACGGCGCGGCATTCCCGTCATTCGCCTACCGTTTCGAGACCGCCGCGGGATCTGTCGTCTTCTCCGGCGACACCGCGCCCACGGCGAACATTCCGGTCCTGGCAAAGGACGCGAACGTACTGGTACATGAGGTCATCGACCTCTCGTGGTTCAAGGACCAAGGCTACCCAGCCGCATTGGTCACTCACCTGCAAGAGGTTCACACCCCTATCTCCGAGATCGGCCGGATCGGAGCCGAGTCCGGCGCCAGGAAGGTTGTGCTGACACATTTCGGCCCCAACGACCCGAAGGCTCGCTCCGAGCAGTGGTGGGCCGCACAGGCCCGAGCCAGCGCCAAGAACGGCGGCTACAAAGGTCCGGTTGTGGTCGGAAAGGACCTTCTGTCCCTGACGGTATGACAAAGTCAAAGACTGTTTGACCTTTACACTGCCGCGCCGGATCCCCTGGAGCTGCCGAAAAACAGCTTCCTGTGTTTGGGTGGCACCTGGGGATGGCGGAAAGGGAGAAGGATCCGCGGCGGGCGCCGCGCTGCCGGCGCTGGTCGAGCCAGACCTGCGTAGGGACCCGAGTCCCCGCCACGGCGGACGGTGAGATCGGCCCGGGCGTTGGCGGCCGAGCTGACCCGGTCCGGACACCCGGTCGGAGCCGACACCGTGACCGGGCTGCTCAGGGCCAGAGGTTCTCCCCGCGGGGCACGTCCCGGACGACCGAGGGCGCCCGACACCCGGGCCCGGACGGCCCGTTCCGCCATATCAACGACCGGGTGAAGGAGTTCACCGCGGCCCGACAGCCGGTGGTCAGCGTGGGCACCAGATCACTAGGTAGACCCTGAGGGCAGGGTGCGCGTGGGTTCCCCCAGCGCCCTTGCGACCGCAAGCCAAGAGCGGTACCGTACCGTACAGTACAGTTCCTGCCGTCGAGTTGTAGAACCCCTCCGCCCAATCCCGCGGCTTACTCAGCGGACCACCTTCTCGTCGCGAGGATCCCAGGACGTCAGGTCTTGGGCCGAGTTCTCCGGCGAGGCAACCGCTTGGTGGGCGGATGGACTGCACCATCGACCTCCGACCTCGTGTCCTTGTTCATCGTCGGGCAAGGCCGAGCACACGGCGACGACTGGAAGGATGTCCCATGGCGAGTCTCGAGGACGCGATTCGTGAGGCCGGCGATCCGCTGACGCTGATGCGCAGCGGGCGGTCGGGAGCATTCCCGTTCCCGATCCGGGCCGAGTTCACCAACTGGCGCGATGAGCAGGAGAGCTGGCGTACCACCGCCGCCCTGATGGACCTGTCGCACCACATGACCGACCTGACGGTCGACGGCCCCGATTGCTATCGCCTGCTGTCCGACTTAGGCGCAAACACCTTCAAGGGCTTCGGCCCGATGAAGGCCAAGCAGTTCATCGCCTGCAACCACGACGGCTACATGATCGGCGACTGCATCCTGTTCTGCCTGGCCGACAACGTGGTCCGGCTCGTCGGGCGACCACCGGCGCTCAACTGGGTGCAGTTCCACGCCGAGACCGGCGGCTACGACGTCACCTTGCGCCGCGACGAGCGCACCGCGCAGAACCCGCGTGGCCGGGAGCTGTTCCGCCTGCAGCTGCAAGGACCGAACGCGGCGCGGATCTTCGAGAAGGTCAACGGCGGCCCCATGCCCGATATCCCCTTCTTCACGATGGGCAAGTTCGCTGTCGGCAGCCACCAGGTCACCGCCCTCAACCATCGAATGTCGGGATTCCCCGGCCTGGAGTTCTTCGGGCCGTACGCGGAGATCGACGATGTCCGGGGCACGCTCCTCGAGGCCGGCGCGGAGTTCGGCGTCCGGCAGGTCGGCGGCCGCGCCTACGCCTCGGTGGCGACGGAGTCCGGCTGGATCGCCAGCACAGTGCCGGCGCTCTACACCGGGGACGACCTCAAGGCATACCGCGAGTGGCAGAACGCCAGGAGCTTCGAGGCGAACCTCTCGCTCGGCGGCAGCTTCGCCCCGGACAGGGTGCAGGACTACTACACGACACCCTGGGACCTCGGCTACGGTCACATCCTGAAGTTCGACCATGACTTCATCGGCCGCGACGCGCTGCAGCGGCGAAAGGGTGAGCCGCACCGCAGGAAGGCGTGGCTCGTCTGGGACCGCGACGATGTGGCCCGAATCTTCGCCAGCATGTACGAACCGGCCGACAAGCGGTTCAAGTACATCGACATGCCGGCGGCGTTCTACTCCGGGGCGCAGTTCGACCGGGTGGAGAAGGACGGACGCCTCGTCGGGGTGTCGACTCTGTGCAGCTACACGTCGAACGTGCGCGGCTGGATTTCGATCTGCATGATCGACGAGGATGGCGCGGCCTACGGTGACCACGTCGAGCTGGTCTGGGGTGAGCCGAACGGCGGCTCCGCCAATCCCACGGTGGAGCGGCACACGCAGACCACGATTCACGCCACCGTCGTGGATCGGCCGTTTCCTGCCGACAAGCGCTGAGCTGCGGTATCCGCGACGCGCGTGGGTGTGATGAGCCGGACGTGGCACCGCCCATCACCGCGTTGCCGCGTCCGCGGCCCGCGGCTGCGATGTCCGGAACCGGGTGCCGTTGAGGAACGTGTTCACCGCGTGGGTGATGCTCGACTCGATCTCCTGCGAGGTGGGCCGGTCGGCGGTATTCATCAGCAACCGCATCTGCAGCGAGCCCAGCATCGCCTGGTAGAGCTGGGATGCCGCCAGCACCGGGTCCGCGACTTCGATGACGCCTGCATCGCGTAGCGCGCCGAGGTAGCGGCCGAGGATGGCGTTACCGACCGCGGGACCGTGTTGGAAGAACGTCTGCCCCAGCCCGTCGACCCGTTCCACTTCCGACGTCACGAGACGATGGAGCGCAATGGCTCCGGGATCGAGCACGATCGCGGCAAAATGCCGTCCAAACTCCCGGAGAGTTTCGACGGGGTCGCCGCCGCTTGGATGAAAGGAGGTCAAGGGTTGACTGCGCTCGTCGATAAGCATTTCCACGGCGGACCGAAACAGCTCGCTCTTGTCACTGAAATACTTGTATAGCGTCGCCTTCGAGCCACCCACGGCGGTCTGCACGTCATCCATGGTGACTCCCACAAACCCATTCGCGATGAAGAGCGCGGCCGCCTCGTGCAGTATCCGCGCCCTCCGGCGCCCACTATCCACCCGGGAAGTATAGCTTGACCACCGCATCAGGACCCGCGTGTCGTCCGCCACCTCACACCGATTCACCGCCAGTCACCTGGGCCGGCGGAGGCGCGAGACCGGCCGTATGCAAACCGAGCACGCTTCGGGGGACACAGACCTGTGCAGTGGACGACATAAGGAAGTGTGATGACAGCCCCAAGTCTTCAGGACGGCATCGACAGGGCCGGCTCGCCGTTACGCCTGCTGTGGAAGCCGGGCGCCGCGCCCTGGACGCCCGAGGTTGTCGAGCGCGAGTACGTGGGCTGGCGGCAGGAGCAGGCCGCCTGGCACGACGGGGTGGCCATCTCGGACCTGTCGCATCACATGTACGACATGGTGATCGAGGGGCCGGACGCGACCAGGCTGCTTGCCGCGGTGAGCGCGAACAACTACGAGACGTTCGCGATCGGCCAGGCCAAGCAGATCATCCCGGTGACGGCCGAGGGGTACATCGTCACCGACGGAATCCTGCTGCGCCGGGCCGAGCAGCGGTACACGCTCAGCGGCATTCCGGCGTCCCAGCACTGGGTGCGCTACCACGGTGAGCAGGGCGGCTATGACGTCACCTTCGCCACCGACCCGTCGTCGGCCTTCCGCGGTGGCGGCGACCCGAAGCTGTTCCGTTACCAGATCCAGGGACCGCTCGCGCGGCAGCTGGTCGAGCGCGCGTTCGGCGGGCCGCTGCCCGCGACCAGGTTCTTCCACTCCACGGCGGTCACGCTCGGCGGACGGAGCTTCCGCGCCCTGCGGCACGGCATGGCCGGACAGCCCGGTTACGAGTTCGTCGGTGACTGGGCGGACGGCGCGTACGTCAAGGAAATGCTGATGCGGGCCGGCGAGCCGTTCGGCCTCGTGCATGTCGGCGCGCTGGCTTACACCACGGCGTCCGTGGAGAGCGGCTGGATCCCTTCACCGACGCCCGCGATCTACACCGATCCGGACCTACTGGGCTACCGCCGCTGGCTGCCGCTGTTCGGGATCGAGGGACAGCGGCCGCTGCACGGCAGCTTCTACTCCGACGACATCGAGGATTACTACGTCACGCCGTACGAGCTCGGGTACGGCCGCCTGATCCGCCTGGACCGCGACTTCATCGGCCGCGACGCGCTGGAGAAGGCCAAGGACGCGGTCCGTTGGGCGAAGGTCACGCTGGTCTTCGACAACGACGACGTTCGCGCGGTGCTCGGCGACGAGCCGGGCTTCGTGCTCAGCTACGCCCGCCACCGTGTCGAGGCCGGCTCGGCGCTGGTCGGTACGACCTACCACATCGCTTCGTCACACCCGTACGGATCGATCATCGCGCTGTCGCTGGTCGACCGGGCGCACGCCGCGCCCGGCACCCGGGTGGAGGTCGTCTGGGGCGAGCATCCGGGCGCGGGGACACTGGCCGACGCCGATCTGGGATTCCCGCGCATCCGGGCCACCGTGCAGCCCGCGCCGTACAACGAGCACGCGCGCACCCGGTACCGCCACAACGACCAGTAACGACACATCCAGCAGTAACAAAACGGGCCGACCGGGTCAGCAAGTGTCACGACGTCGTCCGTTGCCAGTCGGCCGGCAGCGGACCTCCGTCTCACCGCCGCGCGGCGCGGCCAGCTGGCGAGCCTTCCCAGCGTGACGGCCGCGTCGCGGCGGCGAAGGGGGCCTGCGTCGCCCCCGGCACAGAACGGACACTGGAACCGAGGAGAACGATGACTTCCTTACCTGTCGAGCAGGCCGGGCGTCTCACCGCGCTGTTGCACGACGTATCCCTCGAAATGACCGGCAAGGACATTGAGGAACTCGAACTGGCGCGGGAGTCCATCCCAACAGGCACCCGCATCAACGTGACCTTCCTCGGCAACGAGGATCTACGGATGCGGCTGCTCGCCGCCAGTGCCGTCAAGGCATGCGGCTTTGTCCCGGTGCCGCATATCTCGGCCCGCCGGCTGGAGTCGCGGGCGTCGCTGGAGGTGTTTCTCGCGGCTCTGCAGGCCGACGGCACCGGCGAGCACGTCTTCGTCGTCGGCGGTGATCCGAGCACCCCACACGGGCCCTACGCGGACGCGTTATCGGTCATCCAGTCCGGTCTTCTGGAGCAGTATGGCGTCCGCCGTGCCAGCGTCGCCGGCTATCCCGAAGGCCACCCCGACATTCCTGACCAAGTTCTCTGGCCTGCCCTCCAGGACAAGCACGCGTCCCTGACCGAACGCGGCCTGGCCGGTGATGTCATCACGCAGTTCGGATTCGACGTCGACTCGGTCCTAGCCTGGGTCTCGGCGCTCCGCGAACGCGGCGTCGACGCGCCGGTCCGTATCGGCGTGCCCGGCCCGGCGGGGGTGCGGCGGCTGCTGCGCTACGCCGCGCGGTTCGGCGTCGGTACCAGTACCTCGATCGCGAAGAAATACGGCCTGTCGCTGACCAACCTCATGGGCACCGCCGGGCCCGACCACTTCCTGCGCACCCTCGCCACGGATTACGACCCGCGGCGGCACGGCGAGGTCAAGCTGCACTTCTACACCTTCGGCGGCCTGCGGACCACGTCGGAATGGATCGATCATCTTAGGAAAGAAGACTGACGTGACGGTAACCCAGGAAGCTTCCGCGCCGCGCACGTCACCGGCAACAACCAGGATCCAGGCATCGCTGATCGTGCACGGCCGTGACCAGACCGGCATCGTGGCGGCCGTCGGCTCGGTGCTCAGCCAGCACGGGGCGAACATCGTGTCGTTGGACCAGTACTCCGACGACCCTCAGGGCGGATCGTTCTTCCAGCGTACGGTCTTCAGTTCCGACCGGCTCAAGGCGATACTGCCCCAGATCGAGAAAGACCTGCGGGCGCGGTTCGCCAAAGGCTTCGAGCTGCATTACACGCTGCGGGACACGTCGATTCCCCAGCGCGTCGCCATCTTCGTTTCCAAGGCCGACCACTGCCTGCTCGACCTGCTCTGGCGGCACCGCGGCGGCGAGCTCCCGATCACCTTATCCATGGTCATCTCCAACCACACCGACGTCGCCGACGAGGTGCGCGCCTTCGGCATCCCGTTCTTCTTCGTACCGTCGGCCGGCCCGGACAAGTCCGCCGCCGAGGCCGAGCACCTTCGCCTGCTCCGCGGCAACGTGGACTTCGTCGTGCTGGCCCGCTACATGCAGATCCTCTCCGGCGACTTCATCACACGGGTCGGAGTGCCCATCATCAACATCCACCATTCCTTCCTCCCGGCCTTCATCGGCGCCGGCCCGTATGCCAAGGCAAAAGAACGCGGTGTGAAGCTCGTCGGCGCCACGGCGCACTACGTCACCGAGGACCTCGACGAGGGCCCGATCATCGAGCAGGACGTCGTCCGGGTCACCCACGCCGACACCGTCGCCGACCTGCAGCGCCGCGGCGCCGACGTCGAACGGCTCGTACTGTCCCGCGCCGTGCGCTGGCACAGCGAGGACCGCGTCATCCGCCATGCCAACCGCACCATCGTCTTCGCCTGAAAGCCTGGGGAGCCGATTCATGACCATGAAGATCGACGGCACGGCGATCGCGCGACGGGTTCGCGCTCAGGTCGCTGCCGACGTCGCGGCCGCCTTCCCCGAGCCAGACACCGCTCCGGGCCTGGCCACGATCCTCGTCGGCGACGACCCGGCCAGCGCCGTCTACATCGCGAGCAAGCGTCGCGCCGTCCGCGAGGCCGGCATGCGCGACCTGCACCGCTCCCTGGCAGCCGACGCCACCCAGACGCAGGTCGCTGCGGTCATCGACGAACTGGTCGCCGACCCGTCCGTCTCCGGCATCCTGCTGCAACTGCCGCTGCCTCCCCACCTCGACCCAGCTCCGCTCATCGACCGGATCCCGGCGGCCAAAGACGTCGACGGCCTCACCACCGAAAGCGCTGGCCTGCTCGCACGCGGTCTGTTCGGGCTGCGACCCTGCACACCCAGCGGCGTGATCGAGCTCCTGGACGCCGATGGCATCAAGATTGCCGGAAGGCACGCGGTCGTCGTCGGCCGATCCGCGCTGGTCGGTCACCCCATGGCCGAGATGCTGCTGCAGCGCGACGCCACAGTGACCATCGCGCATCGGCCGACCACGGACCTGCCGGCGGTGACCCGACTCGCGGACATCCTGGTCGTGGCGACCGGCGTGCGCGGCCTGATCGGGGCCGAGCACGTCAAACCCGGCGCCATCGTCATCGACGTCGGTATCCACCGCACGAAGACCGGGCTGACCGGCGACGTGCGCACCGCGGAGCTCGAGGGCATCGCCGACCGCGTCACCCCGGTGCCCGGCGGCGTCGGACCCATGACGATCGCCATGCTCATGGTCAACACGCTGCGCGCCGCTCAATGGGCCCAGCCACAGCCGTAGGCACGTCGCCGCCGCCCAGCGCCGCACTGGCGGTGATGGCCAGCAGAGTTGCGCGACGCACAAACCAGAACACGTCCCGCCCTTCCCGCAGAGAAGCCCCATGACGATTCCGCACCTCTGGGCTCGCTTCGACGACCTCGTCGCGGGCCGTGCCCTTGCCTTCCCGCCGCCGCACCAGGTACTCACGACCGAGCGCCCAGACGAGGTAGCCTCCGTGCTGGCCGAGGTAGAGCGCGCCACCGCGGCGGGTGCCTGGGCGTTCGGATACGTCTCCTACGAGGCAGCGCCGGGACTCGACCAGGGGCTGGCCGTGGCGCCGGTGTCGGCCGATGACCCGCCGTTGATCTGGTTCGGCCTGTGCGGCGATCCGGTCGAGGTCCCGCCGGTGCCCCCGCCGTCGGCGGCCCAAGGCCCCGCGCGGTGGACGCCGGACTGGACCGCCGGCGATCACGCGCGCGTCGTCGCCCGTGTACGCGAGCACATCGCGGCGGGAGAGACGTACCAGTGCAACGTCACCGACCGGCTGCGCGCCACCGTCGACGGAGACCCCTACCTCCTCTACGCCCGTCTCGCGCGCGCGCAGCTCGCGGCGTACAACGCCTACCTCGACCTCGGCCGGTTCGTCGTCATCAGTGCCAGCCCGGAACTGTTCTTCGACTGGGTCGGGGACCGCCTCTGGACGCGGCCCATGAAGGGCACCGCCGCGCGCGGTCGCACCCCCTCGGAGGACCGCGACCAGGCGCGACGGCTGCGGACAAGTCCCAAGGAGCTCGCCGAAAACGTCATGATCGTCGATCTGTTGCGCAACGACCTCGCCAAGGTCGCCCTCGTGGGCAGCGTCGAGGTCACGCAGTTGTTCGCCCTCGAGCGATACCCGACCGTCTGGCAGCTGACCTCCGAGATCACTAGCCGTCTGCATCCGGACCGCGGCCTCGTGGACATCTTCCGCGCGCTGTTCCCGTGCGGCTCGGTCACTGGCGCGCCGAAGCGGCGCAGCATGGAGGTAATCCGCGAAGTCGAGACTGGCCCGCGCGGGGTGTACTGCGGAGCGGTCGGTCTCGTCGCACCGCCGTCCGCGCCGTTCCGGGCCCGTTTCAACGTCGCGATCCGAACGGCGGTGGTCGACCGGCAAACGGCTTGCGGAGTGTACGGCGCCGGCGGAGGCATCACCTGGGATTCCCGGCCCGCCGCTGAGTGGACCGAACTCCTCGCCAAGGCGGCGGTGCTCACTCGAAGGGCCACGCACGCCGACCGTCGTGCCGATATCCCGGGCACTGCGCCCGTCAGCGGCCTCGTGACATGACGTACCGCACCGTACAGTTCACATCCCCGCCGGCGACCCGATCCATGACTGCTGACCTTCTCCGCGGCCATGGCGCGGTCGCGGGTGCCAGCGGCGCGGGCGGTGGGATCAGCGGGTCGAGGCCGCGGTCGGGCTGTCCTTTGCTGCTGGTGCGAGGCGGCGTCGCGAACTCGGAGGCGGCGGCGTTCACGGTGGGCCACCAGCCTGGGTTCGGCTACTCCAGATAGCCGCGAAGCTTCTCCGAACGTGAAGGGTGGCGCAGTTTCGCGAACGCCTTCGATTCGATCTGCCGGATGCGCTCGCGGGTGACCCCGAACTCGTGGCCGACTTCCTCGAGCGTTCGGGGACGACCGTCTGTCAGGCCATACCGGAGCCGGACGACCTGCCGTTCCCGGTCGGACAGAGTACGTAGGACGGCGTCGAGCTGTTCCTGGAACAGTCCGACGGTGGCCGCCTCGAACGGGACGACCGCGTCCGAGTCCTCGATGAGGTCACCGAAATGGGCATCGCTGTCCTCGCCGATCGGCGTGTCCAGCGACACCGGCTCCCGGGAGATCATGAGGATCTCCTGGACCCGCTGCGGCGTCAGGTCCATCTCCGCCGCGATCTCCTCCGGACTCGGCTCCCGGCCGAGGTCGGACACGAGCTGCCGCTGGACACGAACCAGCCGGTTGACTATCTCGACCAGGTGCACCGGGATACGGATAGTACGCGCCTGATCGGCGAGGGCTCGGGAAATCGCCTGCCGGATCCACCAGGTCGCATAGGTGGAGAACTTGAAACCCTTCGCATAGTCGAACTTCTCGACCGCACGGATCAGACCGAGGTTCCCTTCCTGGACAACGTCCAGGAAGGGCATGCCTCGGCTGACGTAACGCTTCGCGACCGACACGACGAGCCGCAAATTGGCCTCGACCAGCCTGCGTTTGGCGATCTTCCCGTCTGCTTCCACGACCTCCAGGTCGCGGCGTTCCCGCGGGGTCGTGGCTCCCGTCGCGGTCGCGAGCTTGTGGGCGGCAAACACCCCGGCCTCGATCCGCTTGGCGAGATCAACCTCCCCTTCGGCGGTCAGCAGGGTGACTTTCCCGATCTCCCTGAGGTAGATCCGCACGGGGTCAGCGACCGGAGCATCGCTTGCCGGTTCCTCGGGCCCGCGGCGACGGCTCGCGGCGGGGGCCGTGTCCGGAGCATCGACGATCTCGGCGGCGGCGGCGGGTAGTCCCGCGGCTGCCTCGGTCGGCTCAGGCGGTAGACAGGCCGCCTGCCCAGTGGTCGTCACGTCGGCGGCTGCGGCGACACCAGTGTCCCGACCCTGGACGAGGAGATCCTTGATCCGCTCCCCCGGGACCTCGCGCGGCTCGATGCCAGTGGCCATGGACGGAACATCACTTCCTCTCCTGAGCACCCACGCTACGTGAGAACAAACGGCAGGAGGGATCCCACGGCCGACGGGTCGCCGCGCCAGCGATGGCGAGCGCCAGCGCGGGGCCGGTCTCCGTGACCAGCGCGGGAACCGGCCTGCCGGGCGGAAGTCCCAGGTCGGTCAGCCAGGCACCCACGCCGTCCACCCGATCCGCGAGGTCCGCGCGACTCCACCGGTCGGCGGGACCGGCAACCGCTTCCTGAGTTCGCGACATGGCTTCGGCGACCAGCGCCGACCAGGTTCGCCCAGGAGGAGACCTTCGGGCCGGTCCTGACGCTGCTCACCTACCGGGACCTCGACGAGACGGTGGCGATCGCCAACGGCACCCAGTTCGGCCTGTCGGGCGCGGTCTCGAGACGCTCCCGCAACACCTGCTCCGCGGCCAGTGCCTCCTCCAGCGCGGCCTGCAGCGCCTCCGAGGCAGCCAGCAGCTCCGCCTGCGACTCCACCACCCGCCGCAGCTCCCGGTTCACCGCCCGCAGCGACTCCGCCTCCGACGACGGCGGCTCAGGCGACAGACCGGACACAACCACGATCATCACCACCAGCCGAACCCGATCAACCACCCAGCCCGGCGTGTCACCCCGACACAGACCCACAGATCAGCAACCTGTCAGCGTGACCCCTGAATGGACACAGATCGGTCAGGTTCAGCTTTGGTTTCCTGATCGGGGACATGTCGTGGAGCCGCGCCGGATGTACTCTCCCATGAGTTTCATCACTAACGGAAGTTGGGCTTATGCCGACTGAGATTCGGGCCGAGCACGTCGGAAGTCTGCTGCGCCCGTCCGAGCTGTTGGCGGCGCACCTCGACCACGAGGCTGGGAGGGTCACGGACGAGCTGCTACGGGAATTTGAGGATAAGGCGGCGTTAGACGCGATCGCGCTCCAGCGGGATGCGGGCCTGGAAATCTTCACCGACGGCGAGGTGCGGCGGGATCTTCTTGGCCTCGGTCGTCGAGACCGCAGGGGGCCTGGTGCCGATCGACACAGCGTCGGCGTTCCGCCCGAAGTGGCACCGTGACCTCGACGGAGCGGAGGTCGAGAGCGATGTGATAACCATGATCGGCGACAAGCTGTACCGCAAGACTCCGCAATCGCTCGTCGAGGCGAAGTTCCCTCGCGAAGCACGCGCCAGGCCAGTTTAAGATCACGATGGCCAGCCCGACTATGGTAGCCAACTTCTGGCGGCCCGGCGTGTCCGACAAGGTCTACCCGTCGCGGGATGATGCCGTCGCCGCGATGGCCGACATCTATCTCGAGGACGTAGCCGCGCTCGTCGACGCGGGGGTGACGTGGATACAGCTCGATTCCCTGGCCTACTGGTCGAATATCGATCCGGAGCTCGCGGAGCTCCGCCGGGTCACCGACCTGGCGGGCAACATGACGCGGACGATCAATACCGACAACTTGCTGATCCGGGCAGCCCGGGAGAAGAATCCCGACGTCACGGTCGCCATGCACTTCTGCCACGGGAACATGCGCAGCGCATGGGCCGCGAAGGGCGGCTACGAGCCGATCGCGGAGCGGGTGTTCGGCGAGGTCGAGGTCGATCGCTTCCTGCTGGAGTACGACACTGACCGGTCCGGGGGTTCGAGCCGTTGCGGTTCGTGCCGGGCAAGACCGTGGTGCTGGGCCTCGTGTCCTCGAAGGACCCGCGGCTGGAGTCCATCGACGATCTGCGCCGGCGGATCGACGAGGCCGTTCAGTACGTGCCACTCGAGCAACTGGCGATCAGCCCGCAGTGCGGCTTCGCCTCCACCAAGAGCGGCAACCTGTTGACCGTCGATGATGAGCGTCTTCGTGGGCCACGCTCAATCGAAACCAAAGTTGCATAGGCAGCCATTATCGATGAGGTAGAAGTACCTGGAAGCCGCGGTCTTCGCGGAAACCGTTCCATCTGCTCCAGTGGAGGTACCGAAATGCGGGTAAGTACGGAGGTCACGTTGGCCGGTGAGGCCAGGCGTGACACAGCCAGGGCATCGGGCGACGCCGCGTCGCGGCCGGCGGCTGACACCGGCGATGCCGGTCTCGCCGCCGCCCCGGCGTCGCGGCGTTCCGGCGTCGTGGCGCCCACGAAGCGTCGCTTGGGTCGAAGCGGCGCTCAGCACGTTCGCCACGGCTTAGACTCGGAGTTCTGATGGACATCGTCGCGCAGCGGCGCCATACGTACGAGGAACTGCTCAAGCTCGATGGCGCGCCATCCATCACTGAGCGGCCGGCTCTGTTCAGCCCGGCGGCCGCGGCCCAGGACGGCGCAAACCTGCGTGGCACCTTCGGCCGTTTCGCGCAGATATTGCTTCCGCTGGAGTACACGAACTGGGTCGAAGAAAGCCAGGCCCACATCGACTCCTGTTACATCGGCGACTGGACTTCACTCAGCAAGGTGAATATCCGGGGGCGGCAGGCCATCGAGTTTCTCAGCTGGATCGGCATGAACGACTTGTCCCGCTTTGAGATCGGGCAGGTCAAGCATCACGTTCAGCTCGACGAGAACGGCCGGGTGGCCTCCGAAGGAGTTCTGTGCCGGCTCGGCCACGAGGAGTTTGTTTACACCGCGGGTAGCGGTGACTGGCTGCTGTGGCAATTCAGCCTCGGCAGCTGGGACGCTGAGGTTTCGGACATCAGCCCGGATCAGTTCATCTTCGGGGTGCAAGGGCCCCGGTCGCTGTTCGCGCTCGAGAAGGTGACCGGAGACAGCCTGCGTGACATCGGATTCAACCGGAGCCGCGGGTCGCGAGTCAATGGGATTCCGGTGCGGGTGCTGCGTACAGGAATCTCGGGTGAGCTTGGATATGAGGTGCACGGGTCCGCGAACGACGCGAACGAGGTCTGGGCGGCCATCGTGGCGGACGGCGCGGAGTTCGATATCCGCCAGCTCGGCTTCCGCGCCCAGCCCGTGCAGCACATCGAAGCCGGCATCGCGACGAACGGTTTGGACTACATGCCGTCGTCGGTCGTCACGCCGGGGGCGCCACGGCAGTTCCGGCGCGGCGCGATCGGTGGCAGCTTCGTTCCCTCGAACGGTTTTAGTGACTATTTCCGTAAGCCGGGCGAGCTCGGCTGGGGTTCCCGGGGAAAGTTGTCAGGTCACGACTTCCTCGGCCGGGAGGCGCTGGTCGCGGATGCCGCGTTCGGGGGCCCGGCACGGGTGTTGACCGGCCTGGTGTGGAACGACACGGACGTGATCAACGTTTTTACGTCGATGTTGGGCGGTGGCGACGTTTCGGAGCAGATGGACATCCCTCGCCGGCTCGGCCCCAGTTTTGACCAGGTCCTTGCGTCCGGGAGCCCGGTCGGCGTGTCCACCGGTCGCGCGCTGAGCATGCACCTGCGCTCAACGATCTCGCTATGTGTCATCGACCGCCAGCAGGCGGCGCCCGGTACGGAGGTGGTCGTCGTCTGGGGTAGGCCGGGAACCCCACAGCGAGAGATCCGGGCGACGGTTGCCGCGCTTCCGTTCAAGCCGGACCACCGTCGGATCGACGTGACCGAGTTGTGACGGACATGGTCAACGTTCATCGGCTGGCCCGCGTCGCTCGGGTCAGTCGAATGAATGCCGCGGCCGGGCGCGGGCTGACCTGTGCTTCTCACGCTGAGTCGCGCACGATCACCCGTCCTGGTGCGGGGGCCAAGCCGGTGGCGTCGAGTCCGAGGGCGGTGCGGGCGGCGAGGCGTCCGTGGGCTTCGGCGTCGATGTGGACGGTCGTGAGCGCGGGGGTGGCCAGGCTGCCGTATTCGGTGTCGTCGAATCCAATGACGGCCAGGTCGCCGGGCGCGCTGAGCCGGAGGTCGTGGAGGGCGGTCAGGATGCGGACAGCGACGTCGTCGTCAAAGGCGGCGACCGCGGTCACGGTGCTGTGAGCGGCGAGAAAGGCCTGAACGGCCTCGGCGCCGGCCGCGCGTGGCCCGGGTACGACGAAGGGCCTCGGCGGGAGAAGCCCCAGCGTCCTGGTGGTTTCGCGGGCGAAGAACAGGCGCATCTCGATCAGCGGGGAGTCGTTGTCCGGCAATGCGAAGGCGAGGCGGGTGTGGCCGCGGTCGGCGAGGTAGCGGATCTGCATGGCGGCGTTCGCGGCGAAGCCGTCCTTCCAGTCGCCTTCGTCGAGCTCATGGCCGGCGAGGTATGCCTCGGCGAGCCGCAGGACGGCGCGGGGAACGATCGCGCTGAGCACCTGCTGGATCGAGTGCGGCGTGGTGTGCCCGTGCCGGACGAGCAGGACATGGTCGTGCGCGGCGAGTTCGTCGTCGAGGCCTCGGATGTAGCTGCGGGAGTAGTTGCCCTCGAGACCGGAGCCGACGTTGAGGACGACGATCCGGGAGGTCCCCTCGCGCAGCGCCCGGGCGATCCCGTGCGGGACGTAGCCGAGGTCGCGCGCGGCTCGTCGTACCCGCTCCTGCGTGGCGGGCGAGATCGTCTGGTTCGGGTCGTCGTTGAGTACGAAGCTCGCGGTGGCACGCGAGACGCCACTCGCCGCGGCCACATCGCTCAGCGTCACCCGTCCTGTGCCACTCACCATCACGCTCCGGATTGGATTCGTCTCGGCGGTCCCGGGACCGGGCACGCCCGCAAGTGTAGGCGGCCGGGTCGGCGCCTGGTCCTTCGTCAATAGTAGCCGCCCGTGATTGGCGGCTCACTCTCGCCACGGTGGGAGTCGTCTGTTAGTCTATTTCGCTAGAACGATTTAGCACATTCGCAACTAGAACGATTTAGTAAGCCCTCTGTCACGCCAGGTGTTCAGCAGCGAGAGGAATGTGTCGTGGCCGGACCTAGTCTTCAGGATGCCCTCGACCGGGCGGGATCGGCGGTGAAGCTGCTGTGGAAGCCAAATGCCGCGCCATGGACCCCGGAGGTAATCGAGCCTGAGTACGCCGGCTGGCGTCGGGAGCAGGCCGCGTGGCACGTAGCCGTATCGATCTCGGACCTCTCCCATCACATGTTCGACACGTTCGTCGAGGGTCCCGACGCCACTCGGCTGCTCGCGGCGGTGAGCGCGAACAACTACGAGTCGTTCGCGGTCGGCCAGGCGAAGCAGTTCATTCCCGTGACGAATGACGGTAACATTGTCACGGACGGTATCCTGATGCGCGAGGCGGACGAGAAGTACACGTTGAGCGGGATACCGGCCGCGCAGAGCTGGGTCAAGTACCACGCGGAGAGGGGCGGGTACGATGTATCGTTCTTCACCGATCCATCGACCGCTTTTCGGAAGGACGGCGACCCGAAGCTCTTTCGTTACCAGATCCAGGGGCCGCTGGCGAGTGATCTCGTCGAGCGCGCGTTCGGGGGGCCGCTGCCCCCAGCCAAGTTCTTCCACTCGATCCCCGTCTCCCTGGACGGGAGGAATCTCCGCGCCCTGCGCCACAACATGTCGGGACAGGCCGGCTACGAGTTCATCGGAGAATGGCGGGACGCGGCGGCGGTGAAGGAGGCACTTATGGGTGCCGGCGAGCCGCTGGGCCTCGTCCACGTCGGCGCGCTTGCCTATGCCACGACGAGCGTTGAAAGCGGCTGGATTCCGTCGCCGGTGCCGGCGATCTACACCGACCCGGACTTGTTCGACTACCGGATGTACCTCAGCCTGTACTCCATCGAAGGACAGCGGCCGCTCAGTGGAAGCTTTTTCTCGGAGGACATCGAGGACTATTACTGCTCGCCTTACGAGTTGGGCTACGGCAAGTCGATCTCGTTCAACCACGATTTCATTGGTCGGGCCGCGCTGGAGAAGGCGAAGGGGAACGTCAAGCGTACGAAGGTCACGCTCGTCTTCGACGTCGAGGACGTACACAAGGTCATCGGGGTGGACCCGGGATTCCAGCTCACCTATGCTCGGCACCGGGTGGAGGCCGGCCCCGTTTTCGCGGGCATAACGTACCAAACGGCCACCATCGACCCGGTGGGAACGATCCTTTCGTTGGCACTGATCAACAAGGAATATGCCAGGCCGGGGACGGAGGTGACCGTCGTGTGGGGCGAGCACCCGGGACCGGGGACGGCTCCCGACGCCGACCTCGGCTTCCCGCGCATTCGCGCCACCGTGCAGCCCACGCCCTTCGACGAGCACGCGCGCACGCAGTACCGGCGGAGCACCTGAGACCGTGTCGCCAGCCGAGGCTGGCGATACGTTTTCCCCAGCCGCCCGTAGTCCGCCACCACGACCGCGCGTGCGGCATCAATGACGAAGAACTCGTGTTGGTGCGCGCCTTCGCCGGCGCACCACGGAAAACGATGCCAATCGAGGTGCACGATGACTTCCGTCCGCGCGGTCCCAGCCGCGGCCCTCCTGTTAGAGGACCCACATCGTCACGGCGACCTCAAGATGCACTTTTACCCGTTCGGCGACCTTAAAACCACGTCGGAGTGGGTCGCCGACTTCCGGAAGGAGAGCTGAAGTGACGCTCACCCAGGAAGTGGAGCCGCCCCGCACGTCGCTCGCGCTCGGGCAGAATTACGCCTCGCTGATCGTGCAGGGACGAGACCAGACCGGCATCGTCGCGGCTGTCGGCGCCGTGCTCAGGTGTCACGGCGCAAATATCGTCTCACTCGACCAGTACTCCGACAATCCACAGGGCGGCGCGTTCTTCCAACGGGCGGTCTTCAGCCACGACAGCCTTAAGGCGGTCCTGCCCGAGGTCAGGAACAGCCTCGAGACGGAGTTGGCGAAGGGATTCGACCTGGAGTTCACACTCCGCGACATGTCAGTGCCGAAACGCGTCGCCATTTTCGCGTCAAAATCTGACCACTGCCTGCTCGACTTGCTGTGGCGACGGCGGCGGGGCCAACTGCCCATCACCGTCGCCATGGTGATCTCGAACCACCCGGACGTGGCCGAGGAGGTCCGCGGCTTCGGGATCCCGTTCTTTTACGTGCCTTCAATGGGTCCGGACAGGTCCGCCGCCGAAGCCGAGCACCTGCGACTGCTGCAAGGCAACGTCGATTTCATCGTGCTGGCGAGGTACATGCGTATTCTCTCGGGTGATTTCATCGCCAAGGTCAACGTGCCGATCATCAACATCCACCACTCGTTCCTGCCGGCTTTCATCGGTGCCGGACCCTATGCCAAGGCGAAGGAGCGCGGCGTCAAACTTATCGGCGCGACAGCCCACTACGTGACCGAAGATCTCGACGAGGGGCCGATCATCGAGCAGGACGTCGTCCGGGTGACCCACGCCGATACCGTCGCTGATCTCCAGCGGCGTGGCGCGGACGTGGAACGAGCCGTGCTCTCCCGCGCGGTGCACTGGCACAGCGAGGACCGCGTGATCCGGAACGGCAACCACACCATCGTCCTCGCCTGACGACGGTGGCGGGGAGCCGGTCGCCACCAACTACTGAGGACATGCACGGAAGGAGTTTACAACGATGACGACAATAATCGACGGCAAAAAGATCGCGCAGCGGATCCGGTCGACGGTGGCCGAGGAGGTCGCCTCCGTCTTCGGCGCCTCCGGAAGCGCTCCAGGCCTTGCGACGATTCTTGTCGGTGACGATCCCGCAAGCGCGGTGTACGTGGCGAACAAGCGACGCGCGATCCGGGAGGCGGGGATGCGCGACCTGCACAGGTCCCTTCCACGGCAGGCGACGCAGGACGAAGTCGCCGCTGTCATCGACGAACTGGCGGCCGATCCTGGAGTCTCGGGCATCCTGCTGCAACTTCCGTTGCCGAAAGGGCTCGACAGCTCAGCGCTCATCAACCGGATTCCCGCCGGTAAGGACGTCGACGGGCTGACCACCGCGAACGCCGGGCTGCTTGCCCGCGGCGAAGACGGCCTGCGCCCATGCACCCCCAGCGGCGTGATCGAACTGCTCGACGCGGAGTCGGTGGCAATCCCGGGCTCCCACGCGGTAGTGGTCGGGCGATCCGAGCTGGTCGGGCTGCCCATGGCGCAGTTGCTCCTGCGGCGTGACGCGACGGTCACAACCGCTCACTCGAAGACGGTGGACCTCGCATCCATCACCAGAACGGCCGACATCATCGTCACCGCCGCCGGGGTGCCCGGGCTCATCGGCGCCGAGCACGTCACGCCCGGGGCCACAGTCATCGACGTCGGCATCCACAAGACACAATCCGGCCTCTCCGGCGACGTCCGGTTCACCGAACTCGACGGCATCGCCGGCCGGATCACTCCGGTACCGGGCGGCGTCGGGCCCATGACGATCGCCATGCTCATGGTCAACACGCTACGAGCGGCCCGGTGGGCGACCGCTCCGCACGAGCGGCGCCACGCCCGCGCATCATCATGAGAGCCGCCGCCCGTTCCCGGCAACACGACGGCACCGCACAACCGGCGGAATCGGCGCCTCTTACCTGCCCGAATCCTCGTCCATGGCTCGCCGGACTGCCGAGGCGGGATCGCTGTCTGGTCATGGGTATCCTTAACGTGACGCCGGACTCGTTCTCCGACGGCGGTGCCTACTTCGACATCGCTGGCGCGATAGACCACGGTCTGGCTCTGGCCGCGGACGGCGCCGACATCGTCGACGTGGGCGGTGAATCCACCAGGCCGGGAGCGCTGCCGGTACCCACGGGCGAGGAGCTGGCGCGGGTGCTGCCGGTAGTCCGCGAACTTGCGTGCGCCGGTGTGCTCGTGAGCATCGACACGATGCATGCCGCCGTCGCCCAGGCCGCCCTGGACGCCGGCGCGCGCATGGTCAATGACGTCAGCGGTGGATTGGCCGACCCCATGATGGCCCCGACCGTCGCCGCGGCCGGCGTGCCGTACGTCGCGATGCACTGGCGGGCTCCGAGCAGGGAGATGAATTACCACGCCGTCTATGAAGACGTCGTCGCGGAGGTGGCGGCGGAGATGCGGCGTCGCGTCGACGAGCTGACCGCCGGTGGGGTCGACCAGGGCCAGATCCTGCTCGACCCCGGGCTCGGCTTCGCCAAACAAGCCGCGCACAACTGGACGCTCATGGCACATCTCGACGAACTGCGGGGCCTCGGCTTCCCGGTACTCGTCGGCGCGTCCAGAAAATCGTTCATCGGCGCTGTGCTCGGTGACGGCGACGCGGGAGCCACGCCACCGGCCGCCCGGGACGCGGCGAGCGCCGCCATCTCGGCGCTCGCCGCCGCCGCCGGAGCCTACTGCGTCCGAGTACACGACGTTCCGGCGAGCTTGGATGCCGTGCGCGTCGCCGCGGCCTGGGATACGTCGCGGGGTCGGGTCACGGGCTGACGGTCGCGTGGGGGATAACGAGAGCGCAGGCCCAGGAGGGGCGCATTCCACGACCGGTCGGCGACAGCGACACGCCGCCGGCCCCGTCAGGGCCACCCAAGGACCAATCGGTCAAATCACAAACGCGCCGGCCAGCCAGGAGCCGTGCCTGATCGCGTTTTGCCTGGTGGGGCGACACCGCCTACGTAGAGCTCCGGCAGACTCACTTTCCCTCGTTCTTGCTGATCTGGCAGGGAATCTCGCTCACGTCGACAGTCTCATTGCGATTCTCGTTCATGTACGGGAACCGCGAGACGGTCGCGCGAATCTCCTTCTGCCGAGCACCAGGGTCTCCCCAGAGGACGGTAACCTCCGCCCCCAGCTTGCTGTGCTCGACGTCGATCGAGCAGAGGGACATCATCTCTCGGTAGTAGTAGCTGTACATCCGCCCCGTGCTGATGCCGACGAGCTTGCCGTCGGCCAGCGTCTGATCCGCGTAGTGAGCGGAGCGCCCCCCCTTCTGGGTGAGGCTGATGGGGTCGTCCATCGGCAGGTAGTGCTCACCCGGCTCGTACTGAGAGCGATAGATGTCCAAGATGTCTTCCGGGTTCCAGATCAGCGTGACCATCGTGCGGCGCGGGCTGGCTACCTCCCGCTCCAGGGCCTTGCGGCCGACGAAGTCGTGGTTAAACCTGATCATCTTTTCCCAGCCGACCTCGACGGGAGTGCGGTAGCGCTTCTCGACGCCCGGGCCAAGGCTTCCCAGCAACCGGGCCGGCGACCGGCGCGGCCCCTTCCCGTCCATCCACTCCATGAACCCCTTGTCCGTGGCCAGCGCGCCGGGGAAGTCGACGAACGACTGCGGGAATCCGTTCTCGGTGTGATTCATCGCATAGCCGATGCGACCGAGCTTCCTGATCCCGTAGGGTTCACCGGCCGTCATGATGGCGTTGTAGACGTCGATGACCCGCTCGGTCTTGCCGTGGACCTCGTAGCCGAGGGTGCCTGCCATTCCCATCCGGAGGATCCGGACATCGTGGCCATCGATCTGGCTCGGCCGATGACGGCCGAAGCGGATGTCATGCAGGCACTCTCCGGTCGCGTTCTCGAGGACCTCGAGCGAGCGCGGGCCGCCCATCTGGAAGATGAACTCGTCGCGAATGTATTCGCCCTTCGCGTCGTAGTCGCCCTTCTCGAGCATGTACTCGGCGTACGGCGCGCGGTAATGCATGACGAAGTCTTCCTCGTCGAGTCTCATCAGGACGCCATGAACCAGGATCAGCCCGTCCTCGCCGCACATGATCCCGTGCTTGAGCGATCCGACGGGGAACGGGTCCATGCCATTGACACAGATGTCGGACCACAGCTTGATCGCGTCAGGTCCCGTGGTCCGGTAGGAAAAGGCCGGGTTCAGACCGGTGTGGAGATAACACGCCTCTTTCCACGACATCGCCTCGACACGCCAGTCGCTGTACTCCAAGGGGACGATGGTACCGATACCGAGATTGATGCGGCTGTAGACGTATAAGTCAACATCGGGGTCGTACGGTGCGTATGGCGTGCGATCAAAACTCTTCATCGCGTCCGTGCCTGAGGACTCCATGACGATGGCTCCTATGCTCAGTTCATGAGATGGTCGGCGGACGGGCGCGCGCGAGATTTCCCCGGTCGCGATCAGTGTCCGGGTCACGTCCAGCGGTGACTCGGGAGTCACTCGTCCAATGGCACCAGGTCGTGACGGTGGCGCTCCTGGAGGTGTGGCAGGTTTCCCGCGCGTAACCACCGGGCGAAGTGGTCGGACGCCGTGTGCGCGGAAGGCGGCCTCGTCGAGGTACTCCTCCTAGATCGCGAGCACTGTCGGGTCGGCCGGCGGCCGGCAGACGTTGTAGGCCCGATTGCCCGGCTCCTGGCGGCGGGGCTCGACCATCTGGCGCAGCGATTCGGCGACGCGCCTCTCGGTGCCCGGAGCCGCTCGGTAGTGCGCGACCACGACGAATGTCATCGATGTCCTCCGCCCGGAACCACGGTGCTGAATCGGGTCCATCCTTGCTCATCGGACCTGCCCGCGACGGGCGGAAATGACACCGAGCCCGTACACCTTAGCTTGCGATTTTTCGCGGGTCGCCAACTCCGTTGGCCTCCTACGATCGGACTGGTCTCCGGTCGGGCCGGTCCGCCCGGCAGGTCGAGGATTCGAGAGGACGGTCGGTAGCCGATGCCACCAAAGGCGGTGCCACGACTGGTCGTCGGGGAGTTGCGGACGCCGACACAGCTGTGCGTGTACAACGTCGCGGCGGTACCCGCCCTAGTTACATCACCTTGCGCCCGGGCGACGTGCTGTGGATGGGTACGGACGCGGTCGTCGACATGAAGCCCGGCACGACCCTGAGCGTGACGGTCACCGGCATCGGAACGCTGAGCAACCCAGTGGAACAGGAAGAGCCGCCCCCGGCGGCCGAGGAGCAACCGGCCGAGGAGCAACGATGAGCAACCGCCCCGCCTACATCCATCACGTCAATTTCCCGACTACCAACCCGGACCGCACGAGGGAGTGGTATTCGAAGGTCTTCGGCCTGAAGGCGGTCACCCCAAAAAGCAACACCAAGGTCCTGCTGATGACGCGGGGCAACTTCGACCTGCATTTCACGCCGATCGAAGAAATGGACCGCATGTCGCCCTATCACTTCGCTGTCGAGGTCGAGGACTGGGACGGCTTCCTCACGCACCTGAACGAGCTCGGCGTCCGGCACACCCGAACCATCGAGCGGCCCGAGAACAACTCCAAGTTCTGCTATATCCACGACCCCGACCACACCATGATCGAGCTCGTCTACCACGGCAACCGGTCCAGCGCGGGCGCTCCGGCCGGCGCCGGCCGGAGCGCCGCCGTCCCGGCCGGCCGAGGGGCGTGACCGATGTCCTACGCAACCTCGGCGGACGGCGCGCGGATTTATTACGAGACGCACGGCACCGGCCCCGCCGTCCTGTTCGTGCACGGCTCAGGCGGCCACCACGCCGCCTGGTGGCAGCAGGTGCCGCACCTGCGGGACCGCTTCACCGTCCTGACGCTTGACCTGCGCGGGTTCGGCCGCTCCGACTCGACAATGGACACCTTCGACAGCCGGATCTTTCCCGACGACATCCTCGCTGTCCTCACGGCGGCCGAGATCGACCGCGCGGTGCTGGTCGGCCAGTCGATCGGGGCCGCGGCCGCGCTGAAGGCCGCCCTGCGGCGGCCGGGGCGGGCGGCTGGGGTCATTCTGGCCCATTCCCTGGGCGGCATCGACCATCCCGACCTGGCGGCGCGGGTGCGCGCGGACCGGTCCACGGCGGAGAAGATCCCGGTGCTCGACCGGCTGCTCACGCCACGCTTCCGCGCCGACGAGAAGGCCAAGACGTTTCTGTTCCAGCAGATGGGCACGTTCAACACCGCGAAGATGGCGGACCTGCGCAACCTCAACACCGACGGCCCGACGGTGGACGACGTGGTCGGTTCTCGTATCCCCATCTGTTTCCTCGCCGGCGAGAACGACGCCGTCCTGCGCCCGGACACCGTCCGCGCCGCCGCGGCCCTGGTGACGGGCTCGACCCTGGACCTCGTCGCGAAGGCGCCGCACTCCATGTACTGGGAGGCCCCCATTTTGTTCAACGCCGCGCTGGACCGCTTTTTGACCCGGGTGTATTGCGACGAGTTGGCGGCCGCGGGAGCGTCGGCATGACTCTCGCGTTCAGCGACGCCAGAACGCTCGTCGACGGCGCCCACGCCTTCACGCCCGGCAAGGCGTTGAGTATCGCGGTCGTCGACTACGACGACTTCATCGTCCCGACCGAGCGTATGGACGGAGCCGGCCGATGACGCCGAGCATCGCCCTGTCGAAGGCGTACTCGGCCGCCGTCATGCAGCGGCCCAGCGCGCTGCCGGAGAACTGGAGCCAGTCCGACCCGGACCTCTTCACGCAGGTCGGACGGATGGGCCAGCACCCCATCGTCGCCACGAAGGGCGGCTTCACCCTCAAGCGCGCCGGAACCATCCTCGGTGGCGTCGGCATCTCCGGCGGCAGCCCGGACGAAGACCAGCAGATCTGTGAGGCCATCGTGGCGGCGGCCGGTTTCTCCACCGACTCCCCCGCCTGGGCCGGCGCCGTCAAGGAGACGAGCAACCATGGCTGACGACTTCAAATACCACATCGACCATCACGCGAGCCTCGTGCCGCCGCCCGAGCTGCTCGCCGCCCGGGCGGCGACGGCCGGCGGGGCCGCCGACGTTGACGCCTTACGCGCGGCCGAAGACGCTGCCGTCATCGACGTGCTGCGGATGCAGCGGCGTCTGGGTCTGTCGGCGCTCAGCGACGGCGAACTCCGCCGCGGCAACCACCTGTCGGTGATCTACGACGGGATCGGTGGATTCGGCGTGGCCGGGCCCGGGGGAGCACTCGCGCGGCTGGTGGGTGTTCAGAACGCGCCGGAGGTGCGCGCCCTGCTTGACCGCCCGGTCGAACGGGGCCGGCTCACCAAGCACGAGATCGACTTCGTCCTGTCCGCAACCGACCGTCCGGCCATGCTCGCCCTGCCCTCACCCGGGTACCTCGCCGAGTTGACGGCGACCAGCGGCGATGTGGCGGTCGCCGGGGGCGAGTTCGCCCGCATCCTGCGCGACGAGATCGCGGCGCTCGCCGGCGACGGGGTGCGTTACGTCCAGCTGCGCAATCCCGCCTACGCCTTCCTGCTCACCGAGCCGGGAAGGGCGCGCGCGGCCAGCCTCGGCATCGACCTCGCGTCCGCGATGAGCCGGATGCTCGAGGCCGACGCACAGGTACTCGCCGGACTGCAGGCCCCCCCGGAGTTCCGCGTCGGATTGGACATCACCACCGCCGGCGCCGCCGACGGCGCGCACGACCCGGCGACGGTCGCGTCGTTCCTCGACCGCCAGCCGTTCGGTCGGCTGTGCGTTGAGTACCCCGCCGCGCCCGCCGAGCGGTTCCCGTTGGGGCAGCTGCCCGCCGGCCTGGTGGTGGCCCTGGGGATCGTCGACATCGGCGCGGAGGCGCTCGAGCCGGTGGAGGAACTCGTCGGACGGATCGACGAAGCGGCCGCTGTCATGGACGTCGACGACATCGCGATCTCGACGAACGGTGGCTTCCACGCGCTGGCGAACCCGCCCACGGTCGCGGCGGCCCGCGCCAAGCTGCAGCGGGTCGAGATCGTCGCGCGGTACATCTGGGGCAACGAGCTGTAGCGGGGGGACCCGCTCGGGTCTGTCTTCCGCGCTCCGACGACCGGGCATCGCGAGCGAGCTCGGGCCAGCGTGGGGTGGAGCTCGCGGGCGAACACCGGCGAGAGATGATCGAAATGATGTTCGGTCCATTCGTCGGTGACCGGGCCAGGGCGCCGGCAAAGTTGCTGGCTACGGACTACTCAGGCTGGGAGTCGACTTGAGCCCGCACCCCCGACTGCCCTCGCTTCCTGCCAGATCACCCGGGAGGGTCCCCGGCTAGCTCACCTGGGGCGGAGCGGACCGATCGGTGGCCGGTTCGTTGCTTCCAGGCTCAGTTCAGCGCAGCGGGCGGGCTGGCTGAGAAAGGGGGAATGAGAGGTGTCAATCCACAAGGGATCGACACCTAGCCTAGCAATCGTCTCTCGGACCGCGGTTTCAGGCCCGCCTGCGTGGTCCAGCCGGCAGAGGATGAGGCTGCGCGGTAGCTCGGCTTCCCAAAAACGCGGGATAGAGATAGGTTCCGCGAAGACCGACAGTGGCTGCGGTGTCAGCATGCTGTAGGCCCATTGGGCGACCTGCGGCGAGCAGTCGTGAAAGAAGAAGTCGATGGCTGCCTCGGCGGAGCGGAACTGTAAACGACCGTCTTCGGTGAGCTCGATAATGGCGCTGGCGCCCAACAGGCTGCCAGCTCCCGAGGCCTGCATGGGCTTTCCTTCCACGGGCAGCCCAGCGGCGAGGTACACGACATGGCGGACCAGGTCGACCGTCGCATCAGCTGCCAGGCTGGTGACAAAGCCACCCATCGAGTGGCCGACCAGCACGTCACCGGATTCGATCACTTCAACGACCGCGTCCCGGTAACCGGCGAGAGTGGCATCCTCGTCGACTCGCTTGCCATGGCCGGGAAGATCGACAGCTAGCGCGGCGTGACCTCGCTTCCCGAGTTCTGGCACGAGCCGCTCCCAGCACCATGCACCGTGGAATCCCCCATGAACAAGTACGAAGCGCAACTGTCGTCCTTCCTGTTCGTGTCGTCCTTCCTGTTCGGGTGAGCCGTCGGTGGCGGTGGGGCGACGACGAATATGGTGCGAGTGGTCACGTCGGTCACGTTCCCGCCGTCGCCAGCCACGCCGCAGACGGCTCCTCGATCCGGTACAACCGTGTGGCGTTCTCCCAGAGGATCTTCCGCCGTACCCCGGCCTCGACATGCCCGAGCCCGGAGGAGATGGTCTCCTGGATGTTCCCGAACAGGCAGGTGGTGTGCGGGAAGTCGGTCTCGAACAGGACGTTGTCGACCGGCAGCAGGTCGAGGAAGTGCTTGGGCGCCACCGACTCGAACCAGTAGGTGACGTAGACGCTCTGGCGGAACAGCTCCGAGGGCAGGACGTCGCCCGGTTGGCGCTCCCGGCCAGGCCGGAACGCCCCGAGCCAGCTGTAGTCGGTGGCCTCGAGCATGAACGGCAGCCAGCCGATGCCGCTCTCCACCGACACGAACTTCAGCTCCGGGTAGCGGGACAGCACACCCGAGGTGATCAGGTCCGAGCACTGGACGCCGTTCTTCATGAACAGGCTCACCGCGCAGTACGCCTGAGCCCCTTCCACCCCGTGCTGGGCATAGCGCTCCGGGGTCGACAGCTCCAACGTGTCCCCGGCGCTGCCGATGTGGAAATGGATCGGCAGGTCGGCCGCCCGGGCGACCTCCCACAGCGGGTTCCAGTGCGGCGACCCGAGCACCGGTAGCCCGTAGCGCTGCGGCTCACCCGTGAACAGGATTCCCCGTGCCCCGAGCGGGACGCACCGCTCGATCTCCCGCACGGTCGCCTCGATGTCCCAGAACGGCGTGGCCACCACCGGCAGCAACCGGCGCAGGTCGGCCGAGGACCACTCGAGGAGGAAGTCGTTGTACGCCGTCACGCACAGCAGCTTCAGCACGTCGTCCTTCAGCTTCAGGAAGTTCTCGCTGCCGAAGCCACCGACGTTCGGGTAGAGCACCTGCGCCCAGATACCCGCGCCGTCCATGTACCGCAGCCGGGCGTCGGCCTGGTACGCCCCGGGATGGCAGTCCTCGTAGGTCTGCGGGTACTCGGGCGGGAACGTCGGCCAGCCAGCCGGAGCCGTCGCCCCCACCGGCGCCAACCGCTCGCCGTTGAGCACCCACGTGTCCGCCGTGCCCTGCCGCACCACGTGCGGCACGTCCTGCCGGTACTTCGCCGGAACCCGAGCGGTCCACACGTCCGGCGGCTCCGTGATATGGCTGTCCGAATCGATAATCAGCTCCGGTGCTGCCGTCATCCTTGACCTCCCAGTTTCAACGACGGTGCCCTTCCCGGCTCATCATCGACGGCCGAACCGTGGCCGTCTTTTCGCATTCGGTCAAGTCCTTGCCCATAGCGGCCAAAGTCCGGGACGGCGCGTCGGTGGTGTCCAATGGGTACGTGGGACGCCGGGTCCCGGGCTCGGGCAGCACACCGGCGGGGCCTGCGACAGGTATTCCGTTCGCGATTTTCGATCGCTCCCGTGATCTGTGGGGGCAATGGATGCGAATTGGCCTCGCGACCGGCTCAGACAAGGACCGGCTGTACCAGGAACGGGGCGTCGGGTTTATTGCCGATGCCCCGGCGGCCGAGCAGGCGGGTTCACCTCGATGTGGATGCCGCAGACCCGGGGTCACTTCGACGCGCTCACCGTGGTTCCTGCGCAGTCCGCCATGCGGTCGAGCCATCGACGTCGACCACGGCGGTTTGGTGCCCCCGGCCGGCGAGGTGCCGGCAGATGGAGACCCACCCCCGACCCACCGGCCAACGGGAGGCTGTCCATAGCTCAGTTCCTAGGCTCGTTGACGACGTGGACGGACTGGCTGGCCGGCAATGCCTGGCCGGGTCGTACGCCGTTCTTGCGGACGGCGACGTCGCCGGTTGCGCGCGCCCGGCAGGCAAGCCGAAGCCGGGTGAGATCACGACGATGCGCGCCCGGAAGCTGGTGTTCGAGGGCGTCCTGTTCCTCGTCGTCGGCGGGCGTCAGGTGCTCGGCGCCACGAAGTACCTCGACGTGGCACACCGTGCACCTCGCCTGGCCGTAACACACGGTGGGCCAGTGGTACCCGAGGCGCCACGCGCCCTCGATGATCGTCTCTCCGGGCTCGAGCTCGAGGTCGGCACCGATGGGGTCGACGTGCACCACCGGCCCCCGGCGCCGCCCGCCCTGCTGTTCGGTCACGTCACCGCCCGGTCCCCGGAGGCGACGAGCGCGGCGTGTTTCATGCCAATGTAGGAGAACACGAAGCTGTTGCCGATGCTGGCGCCTGCGCCGAGGTAGGTGCGGCCCATGACCGACGCGGTGCAGTTCCCGGCGGCGTAGAGGCCGGGGATCGGGTCGTGGTTGGTGTCGAGCACCCGGGCGTGCTCGTCGCACAGGAGGCCGCCGCTGGTGCCGACGTCACCCGGGTAGAGCTCTACCGCGTAGAACGGCGGTTTCTCGACGGGTCCCAGCGACGCGTTGGGCTTGTTGGCGTAGTCGCCTTGGTACCGTTCGTGGGCGCCTTCGCCTCGGTGGAAGTCGGGGTCGGTGCCCTGCTTCGCGAACGTGTTGAACCGTGCAATGGTGGCTACCAGCCCGGTGGGGTCGATGCCGCACAGCTGGGCGATTTCCTCCAGTGTGTCGGCCTTCTTCATGTAGCCGCTGGTGAGCCATTCCTCGGGGGTGTCGGGGCGGAAGGCGAACAGGTAGCGGCTGCGGTGGCGGGAGTCCATGATGAGCCAGCTGGGGATGGCATCGCCGTCGACGTTGTGCGCGTACATCTGCCGGCCGGCCTCCATGTACGAGACCGCCTCGTTGAAGTACCGGCGGCCGGCGCGGTCTACAATGATCGAACCCGGCTTGCACCGCTCGCCGTTATGCATGCTCGGACGGCCGTTCGGTTGGACTGAGGCCGGGATCCACAAGGCCTCGTCCATGAAGTCGACGGCGGCGCCAGCCCCCATGGCGGCTTCGATCGCCTCGCCGGTGTCTCCCGGATTGGCGATCGTCCATGCTCCGTCGTTCGGCTGTTTCGAGTACCGCTTGCGCATCTCGGCGTTGCGGCCGAAGCCGCCCGAGCTCAGCAGCACGGCGCGGCGGGCGCGGATACGGACGGACTGTCCGTCCCGGTCGGCGACGACGCCGGCCACCCGGCCGTCCTCCACGATCAGGTCGACCAGCCCGGTGTTTGTCCAGACCGACGCCCCGGCGGCGAGTGCGACCTTCAGGGTCTGGGCCACCAGTGCCCCGCCGTTGGCCAGCCGGGTCTGGCGCCGCAGCCGGCCGACGGCCGTCCGCACCCCGACGCGCACGGCCGTACGCATGGCTTTCGGTCGCCGCTTGACCATTTGCAGCCCGGACGCCTCACGCGTCATGACGACGATCCCGAGCGCGATCGTCATCCCCGGCATCAGCTTGTCGAACCACGGTCCGAGCTGTTTACCATCGGTCACCGCGGGTTCGATCGAGCGCCCGCGGGCCTTGCCGCCATGGACGTCCGCCACGTCGGCGTAGTAGTCGCTGTAGCCCTCGCACCGTTCGAACCGCATGCCCAGGTCCTGGAGAAAGCGGACCATGGTGTCGCCTTCGGTGACGTAGGCGACCCGGCGTTCCTTCGACGACGCCGGGCCGACGTCCCCGACCACGGAGTCGAAGTACGCCAACGCGTCCTCGAGGGAGTCGGGAACCCCTTCGGCCTGCATGAGCGGGTTGTTCGGAAGCCACAGGACGCCCCCCGACATCGCCGTCGAGCCGCCGAGCATTGGCTGCTTCTCGATGAGAAGCGTCTCCAACCCGCTGGCCGCCGCGGTCGCGGCGCCGCACAGGCCGCCGCCCGATCCCACGACGACGACGTCGGTGACGTGGTCGTAGCTGGCGTCGTCGTAGCTGGCGTCCGAATTCGACACGGTGCCCCCTCCATGGAGTGGATGGTTTCGCCTGCGGTGGCTCTTTTGGGGTGGCTCAGCCAGCGAGGTACCGGTCGAGTTCGGTGTGCATGTTGCTGATGAGCTGTTCCCACTCCGTGGCGAGGCGGTGTTCGCGGTAGCTACGCGAATGGAGGCCGCGTTGCTGGCCCGCGATGTTGCTGAAGTCCTGGCGCGGGATCTGGCCCCAGTTCTCGGCGTCGTCGGAGGCGAAGCGACCCTTCAGTTCCGCGCGGCCAGGCTCGTCGCCCTCGGGGTACATGGTGAGCGACCACACCTCGAAGCGGCACCACTCGGGGTCGTCGTTGTAGGGGCGGACCCGGTAGGACAGCGCGTTGCCGAACTGGGGAATCATGATGAAGTTCGGGAACATGAACACCTCGCCGCCCCACAGCCGCATGCCTTCCGGCGTGGGGCGCAGCGGGATGCCGGCGCCTTCGGCGTAGTCGAACAACGCCCTGATCGCCGCGGTCGGGAAGTCCTCGCCGGGTGGGACCCGGTTCTTCATTCCCCGGAAGACGTGCAGGTCCCGTTCGAGGGTCATCGCGTCCTGGCCTTCCCACAGGATCCGCGACCGCTCCAGGAACGCCTCGCTGCCCCGGCCCTGGGAGACGCCGCCCGCGGTCGGGTCGAACCGGCCCCGGAAACGGCCATGGCCGTTCTCGAACGCGGTGTACTCGACGTTCCCGACCGGGTAGTCGTCACCCAGCCCGAAGGTCAGCTGTGGGTGGGTTCCCATCACGTGGTAGCCCTCGTGGAACGCTTCCTGGGCAATCTTCCAGTTCGCGTTGAGGACGGTTTCCTTCCACCACCACACCCGCATGTTCTCGACGCAGACGTCGTCCAGCAGCCCCGCTGCCGGGGCCAGCGCCTCCCGCAACGGGCGGGCGTCCGGGTCCATGTTGACCCAGACGCAGGCGCCCCAGGTGTCGACCTTGCACTCCTGCAGCCGGATGTCGTCGGGGCGCAGGCTCTCCGACGCGAACCCCTCGGCACCGTACACGAACGAGTTGCTGCCGTCGAGGTTCCAGCGCCAGCCGTGGAAAGGACAGACAATCTGCCCGCCGAGCCGTCCGGAGCCCTTGCACAGCTGGGTGGCCCGATGACGGCAGGTGTTGTGGAACGCCTTGACCGACCGGTCAGGCTGGCGCACCAACAAAATCGACTGGTCGCAGATCTCGTACTCGACGAAGTCCCCAGGCCGCGGGATCTCCTCCAGACGGCACGCCATCTGCCAGACGCGCGGCCACAGGTACTCCCTTTCGAGCTCGTAGAACCCTCGGTCGTAGTAACGCTCGCGAGGTACATGTAAAAGGTCGCGCATCGCGAACGGGACATGACCGGCGGCGACGGGCCGGCGGTCGTCAGTGAGAGCCATGAACGTCAACCTCCTTCCGTGCGGGGATTTCCCGTGCGGGGTTTTCGGGCCGGGGTCAGCCCGCCGGGCGGATCTCCCCGATTTCGGCACCGATCTCATAGACCGTCTCGAGGGTGCCGGTCCAGTGCACCGTGCCGGACGCGCCGGCTTCGACCTCGGTCTCGGCCTTGTCGGTGGCTATAATGAACAGCGGTTCGCCCTGCTGGACGTGCGCTCCTTCGGCCACGAGCAGGTCGATGAGCTCCGCCTCCGAGATCGCGACCGACACCCGTGGAATACGAATGGTGAATTCAGCCATGTGCACCCGTCTTAGCCGATTCCAACCCGAGCGTCCGCCGAACGGCCGCGACAATGCGCTGGGCGCTCGGGTACACCTGTGACTCCAGCGCCGGCGGCGCCGGATTCGGCACGAACCGGGCACCCACCCGCTCCACCGGTGCCGAAAGCCGGCCGAACAGCTCCCGCTGCAGAATCGCGGCGATCTCCGCCCCCGGCCCGGCGAACTGCACCGCGTCGTGCACGACGACTGCCCGCGTCGTGCGGCCCACGGACTCGACCATCGCCGCCACGTCGAGCGGGACCAGGGTGCGCAGGTCGAGCACCTCGGCGCTGACGCCGTCGGCCTCGAGCTGGGTCGCCGCGCCGAGCGCCTCCACCACCCCCCGGCCGTAGCTGATCAACGTGACGTCGCTACCCGGTCGCTTCACGTCCGCCTCGCCGAGCGGGATCGAGAAGCCAGGGTCGACCGGCACCATCCCGCGCTGGGGCCCTAGCCGGATCGTCTCCACGAAGATGCACGGGTCGTCGTCGAAGATCGCCGATGTAAGCAGTCCTTTGCCGTCTCGCGGCGTCGAGGGCACGATCACCTTGAGGCCCGGGACGTGCATGAACCACGCTTCCAGCGACTGTGAGTGCGTCGCCCCGGTCCCTATCCCGCCGTAGACCTGGGTCCGGACGGTAATGGGTGCGCTCGTCCGCCCCCCTGTCATGAACCGCAGCTTCGCCGCGTTGTTGATGATCTGGTCGGCGGCGATGCCGATAAAATCCATGATCATGATTTCGGCGACCGGTCGGAACCCCTCCATCGCGGCGCCAATCGCCGCACCCACGATCGCCGACTCGGAGATCGGCGTGTCGAGCACCCGCTCAGTGCCGTACTTGGTCGACAGCCCCTTGGTCGGCCCGCTGGCGCCGGGATCGGCGATGTCCTCCCCCAGCAGGAAGACGCGTTCGTCGTGCGCCAGCGCCTGGTCCAACGCCAGGTTCAACGCCTCGCGCATCGTCATCCGTCGCTCGTCCACGTCCACCTCTATGCGGGTCCGATGAGCCAATCAAGTGTGCGTTCATGGTGAACCCGGCGTGGCCCGCGAGGTGTTCTCTCAGCGACGCCAGGCGGGATATGCGGACCTAGGCGGGGCAGTTGCGTGGGTCGGCGTACACATCGCGATCGAGCTCGTCGACCAGCGCGCCAGGCGCCGTCAGGACGGCGGTCAGTGCTTCCTCGACCGCCGTGACCGCCGCCGCCTCGATCTCGTCGAGGTCGGCCTCACTGCAGATCCCGGCCAGGCGCAGCCGCGACCGGAACCGCGGGATCGGGTCGGCCTCCAACGCGGCGGCCAACCGCTCGGGCGGGATGTACGCCATCGGGTCGCCGAAGTAGTGGCCGCGGAACCGGAACGTCACGCACTCCAGTAGCGTCGGGCCGCCCCCGCTCCTCCCTCGGTCCACGGCCTCGGTCAACGCGGCGACGACGGCGAGCGGATCGTTGCCGTCGACACGGACACCTGGCAGGCCGTACCCACCCGCCCGATGCGCGACCTGGGAGATCTTCATCGTGTGCTCGGTCGGCGTCATCTCGGCGTACTGGTTGTTCTGGCAGAGCAGCACCAGCGGCAGATCCCACAGCGCCGCCATGTTCGCCGCCTCGTGGAACGAGCCGGTGTTCGTGGCCCCGTCACCGAAACTCGCCACGGTCACCCGGTCGAGGCCCTTGCGCTGGGCGGCCATAGCCAACCCCACCGCGACCGGCGGCCCCGCTCCCACGATCCCGGTCGACAGCATCACGCCGCATTCCGGGTTGGCAATATGCATCGTGCCGCCCTTGCCCCGGCTCGACCCCGTCTGTCGACCGAGCATCTCGCCGTAGATCTCCACCAGCGGCACGCCCTTGCCGATCAGGTCATGCAACCCCCGGTAGTTCGTGACCAACTGGTCGTCCCGCCGAAGGCATACCCCCATCGCGGCGGCGATCGCCTCCTGGCCTCGAGGCGGCCAGTACACGCACTGCAGCTCACCCGACGCGATCCCCTTGCTCAACCGGTCGTCAGCCGCCTTCATCAACGTCATCAGCTCGTACAGCCGGCGCTGTACCTCGGGTGATACGCCCACCGTTCGATCCGCCGTCACGTTCCGTCCTCCTCGGACCCGGTCCCGCTCATCTCTCGGCGACCAGGTGGTTGTTCAACACGCCGACCTCTTCCACCTCGCACACGACCTGGTCGCCGACCGCGGCCACCGGAGGCGGCAGTGGCGTGCCCAGGGTCACCACGTCACCGGGAAGGAGGCTGACCCGGTGGCTGACGTGACTCAACATCTCGCTCGGAGCGAACCTGTAGTGGCGGGTGTTGCCTGACTGGACCTTGACGCCGTTGACGGTCCCGGTAATGGCGAGGCCCTGGAGGACTCGTTCCTCGGTGAGGTCGCGCCGGATCCACGGACCCCACGACGCGAAGCCATCGATCGACTTGGCTGTCGCCCAGAGGCCGGGCACCAGGTACTCGGCGGCGGTCACGTCGTTGAAAACGCTCCAGCCGAAGATGGCCGCGGCCGCCTCGGCCGGTGACGCGCCGCTAAGCGGGCGGCCGACGACGACGGCGAGCTCCGCCTCCACATTCACTGGCCCGCGCAGCACCGAGGGCACCCGGATCTCGGCTCCGTCACCGCTGACGAAGTTGCACGCCTTCGGCACCCACATCGGCTCGGCCCCCGGCGGGCGTGACGTGCCCGGTTCCAGGAAACCGCCCATCACAGCGATCAGCCGGACACCGGCCAGCGGCGCGCCGAGCACGACATCCGCCAACGGTAACGACTGCCCGCTTCGACGGTACTCACCGAACACATCGCCCACCAGGAGGTGGAATCGGTCATCCAATACCTCCCCGAAACACGACGTGTCACCGATCAGCGCGCGGCCAAGCAACATGGCTGGTACCCCTTCTGCGGCTGGAGGACTCGGTGGTGTGGCTGCGCACGTCGCAACCTGCTCCGGCGCAGCGCCGTCCACAGCCCTCATGGGTCCACCGGCGGTGCCCTGCCGGCTTATCATCGACGGGCCGAACCGTGGCCGTCTTTGCAGATCCGGCCAAGTACCTGCCCATTTCGGCCACCCCGGTGCCCTGTATCGATCTCCCACAGGCGGCTTCAGCACGCGCTTTCGCCATCATGTCCGGTTCACGCTCCATGCGGAGAGGCACCGTCGAGCCGCACACGATATGGAATTCCGGGATCGATCGCGTCGCCGCCTCGTTCGCGAGCTCGAGCGGCTGTTCGAGGCACTTCCAGTGGCCGAGCCGATGCAGTTCGTCCTGCTCGCCTGAATCGGACGACGGCGGGCGGAGGTGTGCCATCGAACGTCAGTGCTCGAGCGCCGCATACGAAGGGTCATTCCGGTCTCGGGAGCCGAGACCGGAAGGCAGCGGCGGCGGATCCCCCGCCGCGACGATGTGTGTCAGTTCGACGATCACAAGCCGATGCGCGATCTTCCACTCGCCCTCGCGGCGTTCGAAACGGTCGACGTAGCGCCCGAGCGCGAGCAGGAGGCGCTCGTCGCCCTCAGTCTCAATGATCTGCGACGCCATGAAGTACGTCTCGCAGCCCGCGGTCTCGTCGCCGTGCAGGGTGATGAGCTGGTTCGTGACGTGATGCGCCGAGACCTTCCACGAGCGGGCGAGGTCGACGATGCCTCGACCGACAGTTGCGCCCGTGTAGCACTGGCGGCCGTGGTCGTCGACCGCGTCGGGGTGGTACGCGGAACTGATGAGGTCCGGATCAGCTCGGTCGACGCCGCGGCAGTACCGCATGATCGCCTCATGGATGGCCTGCTTGTCGAGCAGCTGCCGGATCGCTGCCTGCTCGGCGCCTGCGCTGTCCGTCATCGCGCGGTGCTCTCCGTCGATCTTGTCGTCTACCTACGGGCGCTCTGCCCGCGAACCGGGTTCGGCGGTGCCCTGTCGGCTCATCATCGACGGGTCGAACCGTGGCCGTCTTTGCAGGTTCGGCCAAGTGTTTGCCCATTCCGGCCACACTGGTGCCCGTTCCCACCGCCGCACTACGGTCCATCCATGACTGTCGCCGCAGAGGGAACCCGAATCTTGCCCATTTCGGCCAACTTCCAGCGCGAGGGTGTCGACCCCGCGGTGGTCCGAGCTGGCACCTACGCCCTGGAGGTCGGGGACGAGGTGGTCACCGGCTGGCACTCGCACGACCTGCATCAGCTGGAGTATGCGTTCGAGGGCGTCGCCGAGGTGGAGACAATGACGGCGCGCTACCTTCTCCCGCCCCAGCAGGCCGTGTGGATCCCCGCCGGGATCGTCCACTGCAGCACGTGGACGCACGTCAAGGCCGTCTCGGTCTTCTTCGACCCGGTGATGGGCATGTCGGCGGGCGACCGGGTCCGCATCCTCGCCGCCGCACCGGTGATCCGGGAGATGATCCACTACGCGAAGCGGTGGCCGATCGGCCGGACGTCGAACGACCCGATGGCGGACGCCATCTTCGAAGCCCTCGCCTACCTCGTGGTCGAATGGCTCGACCACGAGACCCCGCTGTGCCTGCCGACCACCGGTGACCCGCTCGTGGCCGCGGCCATGAAGTACACCACCGAGCACCTGACCGACGTGTCCTTACCCCAGCTGTGCGCCGCCGTGGGGGTCTCCGACCGGTCGCTGCGCCGGGCGTTCCTCGCCGCGACCGGCATGTCCTGGCGTCGGTACCTCCTGGAAAGCCGGCTGCTGAGGGCCATGGCTCTCCTCGCTCAGGACGGCCAGAACCAGAACGTCATCACCGTCGCGCTCGCGGTCGGCTTCCAGAGCGTGAGCGCCTTCACCCGCGCGTTCGGCCAATACACCGGGGAGACGCCCACCGGCTACCGCCAGCGCGTCCGCGCCAGCTGAACTCGTTCAGGCGGCGAACCGGCTCCAGACAGCACACCGACGTCGACGTGGGCGCGCGCAGCGCTCGACGTAACCCACCAACGGCCTACCTGCTACGGCCTGGCCGAAAGGGGCAAGCACTTGACCGGGCGCGCAAAGACGGCCAAGGCCCGGCCGTCGATGATGAGCCGACAGGAGACCGTCGGCGGACCCAGACGGGCAAGGATGGCGCTCGCACCGGAGCTGACTACCGATGCGGACCATCGAGCCGTCCGACCTGTGGACGTCGAGGGTCGTCGTGGCGGCGTAGCGGAGGCAGCGTGAACAAGGACGACTTAATCCTGATCAGCGTGGACGACCATGTGATCGAGCCACCTGACATGTTCGACGGCTACATCCCGGCCAAGTACGCCGACCGGGCGCCTCGGCTCGTCTCGGACGAGGTGAGCGACAAGTGGGTGTTCGGTGAAGGCGAGGCTCGCAGTTCTGGGCTGAACGCGGTGGCCGGCCGCCCACCCGAGGAGTACGGCCTGGAACCGACGCGGCTCGAGGAGCTGCGACGGGGCTGCTACGACGTCCACGAACGCGTCAAGGACATGAGCGCCAACGGCGTGCTCGCCTCCCTGAACTTCCCGTCGATGGCCCGGTTCTGTGGCCAGTTCTTCGCGAGCCGCGTCGACCAGGATCCCGACCTGGCCCTCGCCGTCCTGAAGGCCTACAACGACTGGCACCTCGACGGCTGGTGCGCCTCCTACCCCGAGCGGTTCATCCCCTGTTCGATCCCGCCCATCTGGGATCCGCAGCTGATGGCGAAGGAGATCCACCGGAACGCGGCCAAGGGCGCCCACGCGGTCAGCTTCTCGATGAACCCCTACGCCCTCGGGCTGCCGTCGCTGCACAGCGAACACTGGGACCCGTTCTGGGCGGCGTGCCAGGAGACCGAGACGGTCGTGTGCGTGCACATCGGGTCGGGCGGGATCGGTGTGGTCACCGCGCCCGACGCCCCGATGAACGTCGAGATCACCTGCGCGGCCATCAAGACCTTCCCGACGGCGACCGACCTCGTGTGGTCACCGATCTTCCAGAAGTTCAAGAACCTGAAGGTGGCCCTGTCCGAGGGCGGCATCGGCTGGATCCCGTACTTCCTCGAGCGGGCGGACTACACCTACAAGCAACACAAGGCCTGGACCCGCCCCGACCTCGGTGGTCGGCTGCCCAGCGAGATTTTCCGCGACCACGTCGTCACCTGCTTCATCGTCGACGACTTCGGCCTGGCCAACCTCAACTGGCTCAACGAGGACATGGTGACCTGGGAGTGCGACTACCCGCACTCCGACAGCACCTGGCCGCGGTCCCCCGAGGTCGTGGCGGAGGCGGTGGCCGGGCTGACCGACACGCAGGTCGACAAGATCACCCACCTGAATGCCATGCGGGTGTTCTCGTTCGACCCGTTCTCCGTCCGGCCGCGCGAGCAGTGCACGACCGGAGCGTTGCGGCGGGAAGTCGCGGGCCACGACATCTCGATCGTCTCCCGCGGCACCCGGGACTGGCACGCGGCCACAGTGGGGCAGTTCGCCCACTCGCACCAGCCGACCAGCACGGCGTGAGCGCGGCCCCGCTCGCCGGGGTGCGGGTGCTCGAGGTCGCCTCGCACGTGTTCGTCCCGATGTCGGGGGCCGTGCTCGCCGAATGGGGCGCCGAGGTCATCAAGATCGAACACCCGGAGACAGGTGACCCGTACCGGGGCCTGGTCACCGCCGGCATGCACAAGCTGTGGAACGGCGTCGACGTGCACTTCCAGGCCACGAACCGTGGCAAGCGCTCCGTCGGGGTGGACGTCAAGCACCCGGCGGGCCGGCGGCTGCTGTCCCAGCTCATCGCCGCGAGCGACGTCTTCGTGACCAACCTGCGGGCCGACACTCTCGCCCGGCTGAAGCTCGACGTCGCCGACGTACGGGCCGACAACCCCGCGGTGATCTACGTGCGGGGCACCGCGTTCGGTGCCCGGGGGCCTGACGCCGGCCGGGGCGGCTACGACGCGGGTGCCTACTGGGCCCGCAGCGGCATGCAGCAGATCTTCACCGCGCCCGACGCCCCCTGGCCGGCGACGCCCCGGCCGGCGTTCGGTGACGTGGTCGGCGGGCTGGTCATCGCCGGCGCCGTCAGCACCGCGCTGTACCGTCGGTCGGCGACCGGCCAGCCATCGGTGATCGACGCCTCGCTCCTCGCGTCCGGCATGTGGCAGGTCCAGATGGACGTCATGAACGCCGCCATCAACGGCCCGACGGCGCCCGTGAGCGTCCGTAGCCGGTACGAGACCTCGAACCCGCTGATGCTTCCGTACCGCACCGCCGACGGCCGCGTGATCGTCCTGCAGATGCTCGCCCCCGACCGTTACTGGCCCCACCTGTGCCACGCCATCGACCAGCCCGACATGGCGAGCGACCCCCGCTTCCTCGACATCGACGCCCGCCGCCGCAACGCCCAGGCGTGCGTCGAATGGCTCGACGGCGTCTTCGCCCAGCGCACCTACGACGAGTGGCGGCACGTGCTGTCCGAGTTCGAGGGAGAGTGGGCACCGAGCCAGCCGCCCCACGAGCTGGCCGACGACCCCCAGGTCCAGGCCAACGGCTACCTCGCCCAGGTCGACGTCGGCAACGGCCACTCCCTCCCGCTGGTCACCGCACCGGTGCAGTTCGACGAGCAGCCAGGCGAACCGACCCGCGCCCCCGAACACGGCGAACACACCGAGACCGTGCTCCTCGCACTCGGCCTCACCTGGGACGAGATCGGGGAGCTCAAGGCCAACAAGGCCATCCTGTAACAGCGCGACGTCACGTCGCCGAGGGGGCCGTGTACCTGGTGTCGGATCGGGCCTCGAACATCGCGGGCGTGCTGTTGCCCGTCGACGGAGGATACGTAGCGAAATGACCAGACCGGACAGTATCGGATTACTCGACCGCGCGCGTTTGCGCGAGGTCTTCGACCTCCGTAACGAGGCGAACGTCGGGGCGGTCGCGGGCTACACCGAAGATCCGTACCCGAGGTGGCACGAGCTCCGGGAGCGCGCAGCGGTGCATCCCGGCACATTGCACGAGCTGACCGGTTACCACGGCCCGGTGATGTTCCAGGGGCTGCCGTTCGAGGACCGGCCGCACTTCACCGCGTTCACGTTCGCGGCCTGCGACGAGGCGTTGCGGAACCAGGAGGTCTTCGCTTCCTCGCCGGTAGCGGTCGACCTCGAGGGCGGGCAGCTCGCTCCGCTGAACAGCATCTTCTCCATGGCCGGCGCCCAGCACCGCCGTTACCGGAGGCTGGTTCAGTCCTCGTTCGTGCCACCGCGGATGCGCTGGTGGACCGAACGGTGGATCGAGACGACGGTGCACGCGCTGATCGACTGGTTCGTCGACGACGGCTACGCGGACCTGAACGTCGACTTCTCCGCGGCCGTCCCGGTACTGACGATCACGGGCAGCTTCGGGGTCGCGGTTGAGCAGGCCATCGCGATCCGGGAGGCACTGAGCAAACCGGACGAGCTCGTCCCGTTGCTGGCGCCGATCGTCGCGGCCCGCCGGGAAGCTCGCGAGGACGACCTCATCAGCGTCCTCGTCGACGCCGAGGTGCAAGACGACGATGGGAACACTCATCGGCTGTCGGACGCGGAGATCTATTCGTTCGCGGTGTTGCTCCTCCTCCTGGCGGGATCGGGCACGACGTGGCGACAGATGGGCATCGTCCTGACCACGTTGTTACAGCGCCCCGAACTTCTCGACGCGGTGCGCGCCGACCCGCAGCTCCTACGCAACGCGATCGACGAGTCGTTGCGATGGACGCCCACCAATCCCATGTTCTCCCGGTTCCTGACCAGGGGCATCGATTTCCACGGCACGCACCTTCCCAAAGGCGCGGTGCTGCACCTCGCGCTCGGCGCCGGCGGCCGGGACCCCAGCCGCTGGGAACGGCCTGACTCCTTCGAGGTGACCCGCCCCCCCAAGCCGGCGCTCGGGTTCGGCGGGGGACCCCACGTGTGTCTGGGGATGCACGTCGCTCGAGCCGAGATGTACACCGGCATCAGCGCCCTGCTCGACAGGCTGCCGAACCTTCGGCTCGACACCGGCGCCGAACCACCCCGCATCATCGGCATGTACCACCGCGGCCCGACAGCGATCCCCGTGCTGTTCGGTTGACCCGTGCTGTTCGGTTGAGAGGAGCGACCCGTGACTGAGATCGACTTCCAACTTCCTGACCGGACCCTGCTCGGCGAGGAACACGTCCGCCGTTACCAGGAGACCGACGGCGAGGTCGGCTACCTCTGGAACGCCGTCCCGACATTGCTGCTCACCACGGTCGGCCGGCGCACCGGCGAGGCACGGACCACCCCGCTCATCTTCGGGCGCGACGGCGACGACTACCTCGTCATCGCCTCCACCGGCGGCTCACCCCGCCACCCAGCCTGGTACCTCAATCTCGCCGCCAATCCCCAGGCCGAGATCCAGGTACGGGCCGACCACCTCGCGGTGACCGCCCGCACCGCGACCGAGCAGGAAAAACCACGACTATGGGCGATCATGACCGACCAATGGCCCAACTACAACGTCTACCAGCGACGCACGGAACGAGTCATCCCCCTCGTCGTGCTGACCCCTTCGTGAGCAGCGGTTCGCCGGCGGCCCGCCGGACGGAAGGAGCAGGGCACCGTGGCTGACACGCCTCAGTTCGAGTCGAGAATGCTCGTCGACGGAAAACTCGTCGAGGCCGCCACGGGCAGGACCTTCGACAACGTCAACCCGGCGACCGAGGAGGTGCTCGGCCAGGTCGCCAATGCGTCCGCCGTCGACATGCACCGCGCCGTCGACGCGGCCCGCCGGGCCTTCGACGAGACCGACTGGTCCACGAACCGTGCCTTCCGCAAGCACTGCCTCTCCCAGCTGCAGGACGCGCTGGAGGCGGAACGCGAACAGTTCCGCGAGGAGCTGATCGCAGAGGTCGGCTGCCCGCGGGCGACCACCAACGGCGAGCAACTCGACGCGCCGCTCGCCGGCGCGCTGCGCCACCCGACCAAGCTCATCGACGAGTACCCCTGGGAGACCGACGTCGGCGACAAAGTCGACCCGCGAAGCGGAAAGCTGACGTCACGCAGGATCTGGCGCGAGCCGATCGGCGTCGTCGGCGTCGTCGTGCCGTGGAACTACCCGCTCCAGATCACACTGCACGGACTCGGCCAGGCCCTCGCCACCGGCAACACCGTCGTGCTCAAGCCGGCGCCGGACACCCCGTTCCACGCGACCCGCCTCGGGCGCCTCATCGCCGAGCACACCGATCTCCCGCCCGGGGTCGTCAACATCGTCACCGCATCGGACCACCTCGTCGGCGAGGAACTCACCCTCTCCCCCAAAGTCGACATGATCGCCTTCACCGGATCGACGGCCGTCGGCAAGCGAATCATGGAGAAGGGCGCGGCCACCCTCAAGCGATTGTTCCTCGAGCTGGGCGGCAAGTCGGCGACGATCGTGCTCGACGACGCCGACCTGCAGACCGCCACGAGAATGGGCATCGCCGCGTGCGTCCACGCCGGCCAGGGCTGCGCCATCCCCACCCGGATGCTGCTCTCCCGCTCCCGCTACGACGAAGGCGTCGCCCTTCTCGAGGCCATGTACGCCGACGTCAAGGTCGGCGACCCTCAGCAGCCGGACACCATCACCGGCCCGGTCATCTCGGCGAAGCAACGCGAACGCGTGCTCGGCTACATCCGCAAGGGCATCGACGAAGGAGCCCGGCTCCTCGTCGGCGGCACCGACCGGCCCGAAGGACTCGACAAGGGGTACTTCGTCAGACCGACACTGTTCGTCGACGTCGACAACTCGACGACAATCGCCCAGGAAGAAATCTTCGGCCCCGTCCTGGCGGTGATCCCGTTCGACGACGACGAAGACGCCATCAGGATCGCCAACAACAGCTCCTACGGCCTATCCGGCGCAGTCATGTCGGGATCGCTGGAACGGGCACTGGCGGTGACCCGCCGCCTCCGGACAGGCACCGTCCACGTCAACGGCGGCTCGGCGTCCGGCCCGGACATGCCCTTTGGCGGATACAAGGCCAGCGGCATAGGACGACACAAAGGACAAGTCGGCTTCGACCAGTACCTCGAAACAAAGTCCACAGCCTGGCCGACAGAAAGCCAATGAGCAACGGCCGATTAACGCGATTCGCGTTGCGGCAGAGGCGTGTCCGACCAGCGCGATCCGGCTCTCGTTAGACGATGGAGTGTGACGGTGTTACTCGAGAGGAAAAGCGCGGTGATCACCGGCGCCGGGTCGGGCGTCGGTCGCGCCTCGGCCTTGCGGTTCGCCGAGGAGGGCGCGCTGGTCGTCTGCGCCGACCTTCGACTCCAGTGGGCGAAGGAGACCGTGCGCCAGGTAGAGGCTGCTGGCGGCGTCGCCGTCGCCCAGGAGTGCGACGTGGCGTCCGAGCAGGATGTCGCCGCCTCGGTCGCCGCCGCCGTCGAGCAGTTCGGCCGCCTCGACGTCATGTTCAACAACGCCGGCATTCCGACGCCGCGGCGCGGCAGGGCGATCGAGGACCACACGGTCGAGGACTTCGAGCGCCTGACCTCCGTCAATCTGCGCGGAGTGTTCCTCGGCTGCAAGCACGCGGTGGCGCAGTTCAAGAAGCAGGGCGACGGCGGTGTCATTCTCAACACGGGTTCGGTCGCCGGGCTGGTCGGCCTGGGCGACGTGGTCTACGGAGCGACAAAGGGCGGCGTCCACCAGCTGACCCGCGGCGTCGCCATCGAATGCGCACCCTTCGCTATCCGGGTCAACGCGATCTGCCCCTCCGGCATGCCGTACACCACCAACTTTACGGCGGCAGGCGGGACACAGGTCCCACCCGACGCCCTCGAACAGTACGCCAAGCACGTCGGGTCGATCCATCCACTGGGACGGCCGATCACGGCGGAGGACTGCGCCGAGGCAGCGGTATACCTGGTGTCGGACCGGGCCTCGAACATCACAGGCGTACTGCTGCCCGTCGACGGAGGATACGCAGCAAAATGACCCGACCGGAGCCGTCCTCACCGTGATCCCGGCATTGCGCCGCCACTAACAACCCGACCAGGAGGCGACACCATGACCGACCGGACCCGGGTGGGGACGTTGCAGGTGGCCACCAGCCTCCACGACTTCGTCGAGGCGGTCGCGCTACCCGGCTCCGGGGTGGAACCGGCCGCGTTCTGGGCTGGCGTCGAGGACATCCTCGTGGCCCTGACGCCGGCCAACAGGGCGCTGCTCGCCGAGCGGGACAGACTTCAGGAGGCCATCGACGAGTGGCACCGCGCCCGGACCGGCGGCCACCTCGACCCGCGGGAGTACCACGATTTCCTGGTCGGGATCGGGTACCTGCGACCGCGGCCAGAACCCTTCGAAATCTCCACCGATCGCGTCGACGAGGAGATCTCGAAGACCGCCGGGCCGCAGCTGGTCGTGCCGGTGCTCAACGCGCGCTTCGCGCTCAACGCCGCCAACGCACGGTGGGGCTCGCTGTACGACGCGCTGTACGGCACGGACGCCATCAGCACCGACGGCGGCGCCGAGCAAACCGCCGAGTACAACCCGGCGCGGGGCGCGAAGGTCATCGCGTATGCGCGGCAGTTCCTCGACGAGGCAGTCCCGCTGCGCGAGGGCAGCCACGGCGACGCCGTCGGCTACGCGATCGCCGACGGCGAGCTGGTCGTCACCCTGGCTTCCGGTGCGGCGACGGCCCTCGTGGACGCCTCGGCACTACGCGGGTACACCGGCGATGCGGCCGCCCCGTCCGGCGTGCTGCTGGTACACCACGGCCTGCATATCGAGGTCGTCGTGGACCGGCAGGGCTCGATCGGTGGCGGCGACCCGGCCGGCGTGCAGGACGTCCTCGTCGAGGCCGCGATCACGACGATCGTAGATTTCGAGGACTCCGTCGCCACGGTCGACGCCGAGGACAAAGTCGCGGGCTACCGCAACTGGCTCGCGCTGAACCGGGGTGACCTCAGCGAGGAGGTCACCAAGGGCGGCAGGTCCTTCACCCGCGCGATGTCGCCCGACCGGGAGTTCACCACCCCCGACGGCGGCCGGCTCGTGCTGCCCGGCCGGGCGCTTCTGCTCGTGCGCAACGTCGGGCACCTGATGACGACGGACGCCATCCTCGACCTCCACGGCGAGGAGGTCTTCGAGGGCATCCTCGACGCGGTCGTCACCTCATTGGCGGCGCTGCCCGGCCTGCGCGAGGACGCGGCGCGACGCAACAGCCGCACGGGCTCGATCTACATCGTGAAGCCGAAGATGCACGGCGCCGCCGAGGTGGCCTTCACCGTCGATCTTTTCGGGCGAGTGGAGCAGCTGCTGGGCCTACCCACCAACACCATCAAGATCGGGATCATGGACGAGGAGCGCCGCACGACGGTGAACCTGGCCGCCTCGATCGAGGCGGCCAGGGAGCGCGTCGTGTTCATCAACACTGGCTTCCTCGACCGGTCGGGCGATGAGATCCACACGTCCTTCGAGGCCGGCCCGATGGTGCGCAAGGCCGATATGAAGCAGCAGCGCTGGATCGCCGTCTACGAGGACCAGAACGTCGACGCGGGGCTGGCCGCCGGGCTGCCGGGCCGCGCCCAGATCGGCAAGGGCATGTGGGCGATGCCCGACTTGATGGCCGACATGCTGGCGGAGAAAATCGCCCAGCCGCTGGCCGGCGCATCGGCCGCCTGGGTCCCCTCCCCGAGCGCCGCCACCCTGCACGCGCTGCACTACCACCGCGTCGACGTGGCCGCCCGCCAGCGCGAGCTGGCCGGGCGAGCCTTCGCCGACGCCGGTGAGATCCTGCGCATCCCGCTCGGCGACCCGGCGGCCTGGAGCGAGAGCGACCGGCGGCAGGAGGTCGACAACAACGTGCAGTCGATCCTCGGTTACGTGGTGCGCTGGGTCGACCAAGGCATCGGCTGCTCGAAGGTGCCCGACATCCATGACATCGCGCTGATGGAGGACCGCGCCACGCTGCGGATCTCGAGCCAGCTGCTGGCGAACTGGCTGCGGCACGGCGTCGTCACCGCCGAGCAGGTACGCGCCAGCCTCGAGCGAATGGCGGCGATCGTCGACAAGCAGAACGCCGGCGATGCACACTACCGGCCGATGGCGCCGGACCTCGACGCCAGCGTCGCCTTCCGCTGCGCGACTGAACTGATCTTCGACGGGGCGCGGCAACCGAACGGCTACACCGAACCGATCCTGCACCGCCACCGCCGCGAGGCCAAGGCAGCCGCCCAGCCCACGGGGTGACCGCACCAATCAACTCCGCTTGGTCGTGTCGCCAACGAGGTCGAGCGCGAAATGGATTCCCATCTGATCTCGCGCAGGCCGAAGTAGGTCTCCTCGACGCGTCGCGCCTACGTCAGCGCTCATCCGACAGCACCAGCTCGGGGTGACGAGCCTTGATCATTTGCCGAAAGCCATCTCGCCACGCCACCTTGGTGCGGCCGAGCACCTGGTGCATGTAGGCGACGTCGGGCCAGAGCGGGGTGTGGGCTCGGGGCGTGTACTCGAAGATCGGTTCGGCGCCGACAAGCTCGCCCATGTACGCGCAGTAGTCCTCGACGCTGACCGTCTCGCTGCCTGCCCAGTTGACGGTGACGGGCGGGGTCCGGGCGACCTCCATGGCTCGGATGCCCAGCTCGACGTAGTCGTCTTCGTAGATCGGGTTGTAGTTGTTGGGTTTGTCGGGGTGCAGCAGGATCGGCTTGCCCGCCAGTATCGCGTCGAGTCGATCGGCGGGCGTGCCCCCTTCCGGGCCGTAGGTCGAGCAGATCCGGATGATCGTCAATGGAATACCGAAGTGGTTCGCGGCCCATGTGCACACCGCCTCGCCGGCGATTTTCGAGAAGCTGTAGTTCGCCCGCAGCGGCACGCCCGGCCCGTCCGCCTCGGTGAGCGGCCGCTGCCCTGGGTAGCCGTAGACGGAGCCGGTCGAACAGTAGACGAACCCCCTCGCCTTTCGGCAGTGGTACAGCAGTTTCCCGGAGTTTTCGGCGTTCGTCTCGAGGCAGCGGCCCCAGCCCTCCGCACCCGTATCGACAGCGGCGTGAAAGACGTAGGTGAAGTCATCAGGAAGGGACGAGAAGTCACCGGTGGACACGTCGAGCCGCACCGGGATTATGCCCGCGGCCGTCAGCCTTTCCCGATCACCTGGCTTGCTCATGCGCGCGGCGCCCCAGACGTCGTTCCGCTCGGCCAGGGCACGAGCGATCGGAAAGGCGATCTTCCCTGTTGCGCCAGTGATGAGGATCTTCTCGCCGTCGAGCACAACGACCTCCGGTCTCCCGCGCACCCTCGTGCGACGTCGTCAGAGCACGGCAAGGGTTATCAATGCCTTGATGTGCCCGTCAAGGGCGCGTCGACCGAGGGCGCCGCGCCCGCGACCTTGCCGTGTCGGGACCACGAGACGGTCATGACCACCTTGAGTGTCATACCGGGCACGGTGGGAGCCAGAGATGCCGATGGACCGCCACGATCGCCCCGTTCGGACTGTTGTCTTCCACGTACCTAAGGTCGCCAGCCTTGCATATCAAGTACTTAATATCAAGTACTTGCGGATAGCCCAAGGGGGCGTATAGCTTCGACCCGGGGGGTTCCGGGGACGGCCGGACTCCACTGGGGCGCCCCCGGAACCCGTCCCGTCATCCGTGGCAGAGGAGTAGGCAGTGGTTCGTTGGCCCAAGCCGTCCGAGGGCAGCTGGACGGAGCACTATCCGGAACTCGGAACCGAGCCGGTGTCGTACGAGGACTCGATCTCGCCGGAGTTATACGAGCTCGAGCGGGAAGCGATCTTCAAGCGCGGCTGGCTCAACGTTGGGCGGGTGGATCTGCTGCCGAGGACCGGCAGCTATTTCACCAAGGAGATCCACGTTGCCAAGACGTCGATCATCGTGGTGCGGGACAGGAGCGGCCAGGTCGCGGCGTTCCATAACATCTGTCGTCATCGGGGAAACAAGCTGGTGTGGAACGACTTCCCCGGCGAGGAGACGAGCGGCACCTGCCGGCAGTTCATCTGCAAGTACCACGCCTGGCGCTACGACCTCGACGGCGCACTGAATTTTGTGCAGCAGGAGGGCGAGTTCTTCGACCTCGACAAGAACGACTACGGCCTCGTCCCCGTTCACTGTGACGTCTGGGAAGGATTTATCTTCGTCAACCTCGCCAAGGAGCCCGAGCAGCCGTTGCGGGAGTTCCTCGGCCCGATGGTCACCTCGATCGAGGGCTATCCCTTCGACAAGATGACCGAGCGCTGGCACTACCGCTCCGAGGTCAAAGCGAACTGGAAGCTCTACATGGACGCCTTCCAGGAATTTTACCATGCACCGGTCCTGCACGCGCGGCAGTCGCCGGCGAAGTTTTCCAACGCCGCCCAGGAGGCGGGTTTCGAAGCCCCGCACTACCGGATCGACGGCCCGCACCGTCTGGTGAGCACGGCGGGGATCCGAGCGTGGGAGCTGGACCAGGACATGCGCAAGCCGATAGAGGATATCTGCCGCAGCGGCCTGTTCGGCCCCTGGGACATCCCCGATCTCGGCGTTGACAAGCTGCCGGACGGTGTGAACCCCGCCAAGTGTGATCCGTGGGGGCTTGATTCGTTCCAGCTGTTCCCGAACTTCACCATCCTGATCTGGGGTCAGGGCTGGTACCTCACCTACCACTACTGGCCGACGTCGTACAACAGCCACGTCTTCGAGGGAACGCTCTATTTTGTTCCGGCGAAGACGCCACGTGAGCGGATCGCCCACGAGCTCACCGCGCTGACGTTCAAGGAGTTCGGCCTACAGGACGCAAACACCCTGGAGGCGACCCAGACGATGATGGAGTCCCGGGTGGTCGACCGGTTCCCGCTGGGCGACCAGGAGGTGCTGTGCCGGCACCTGCACAAGGAGACGGCGAAATGGTTGGACGAGTACCAGCGCGGCCGGGTGGGGGCGTGACCGACGTGACCGCGAAGCTGCCGCGGGAGTTCGCCGACCTCGAGCCGTTCGTGGCCGACTGGTGCCTGCCGACCGAGCCGGAGCGTTACGACAAGCGTCTCGCCAGCCCGATGGACGACATGCAGACGTACTACGACGCCATCACGCCGCGGGCCGAGGCGGCGATGACCTACCTCGACCGGTACTCCCTCGACGACATGCCTGAAGAGGCCGTCAACCTGCTGTACATGCTGTACTCCATGATCATGGTGTCGTTCCCGGTCGAGTGCTGGCACCAGCAGCGCATCCCGGACTCGGGCGCGGCACACATCGACTGCCTCGTCGCCCCCGTCCCGTGAGCGACGCGATCGTCCTTCGAGCCGACCGCTGGGTGGACATCGTCGCCGGAAAGGTGCGGTCACCCGCTGTCATCGTGGTCGAGGGCAACCGCATCGTCGCGGTCAACCCCACCGCGCCGCCGCCGGCGGCGACCGAGGTCGACCTGGGCGACGTGACGCTCCTGCCCGGGCTCATGGACATGGAGCTGAACCTGCTCATCGGCGGTCCCGGCGGTCCAGAAGGGCTGCCGAACCCGATGCACGGCGTCCAGGACGACCCGGTGTACCGCACGCTGCGGGCCACGGTGAACGCTCGCGCGACTCTGCTGGCCGGCTTCACGACCGTGCGCAACCTCGGGCTGATGGTCAAGACCGGCGGCTACATGCTCGACGTCGCACTGGCGCGAGCCATCGACCAGGGCTGGCTCGAGGGCCCGCGGATCATCCCGGCCGGGCATGCCGTCACACCGTACGGCGGTCACCTCGATCCGACCGTGTTCCAACGGCTCGCGCCCGGGATCATGCCGCTGAGCGTGGCCGAGGGCATCGCCAACGGTGTGGACGAGGTACGGACCTGCGTCCGCTACCAGATCCGCCACGGCGCCAAAGTGATCAAAGTGTCCGCTTCGGGCGGCGTGATGTCGCACTCGACGGCGCCGGGTTCGCAGCAGTACTCCAACCAGGAGTTCGAGGCCATCACGGACGAGGCCCACCGGGCCGGCATCCGAGTCGCCGCCCACGCGGTCGGCGACTCCGCCGTCCAGGCCTGCATCCGGGCCGGTGTGGACTGCATCGAGCACGGCTTCCTCGCCACAGCGGAGTCCATCCAGATGATGGTCGACCACGGGACGTTCCTGGTGTCGACGACGTACCTCACCGAGGCGATGGCCATCGAGCGGGCCGCTCCCGAGCTGCGGAAGAAGGCCGCGGAAGTGTTCCCCCGGGCTCAGGCGATGTTGCCCAAGGCCATCGCCGCCGGAGTGAAGATCGCCTGCGGCACCGACGCGCCGGCGATCCCGCACGGCCAGAACGCCCGGGAGCTCGTGGCCCTGGTCGACCGGGGCATGACGCCGATCCAGGCGCTGCGCGCCGCGACGGTCACGAGCGCCGAGCTCATCCAGATGGACGGCGAGCTCGGCCGCCTCGCGGCCGGCTATCTCGCCGACATCATCGCCGTTCCCGGCGATCCGTCCGAGGACATCACCACCACGCGGGACGTCCGGTTCGTGATGAAGGAAGGCCGTATCCACAAACATGGCTGACCAGCAGACGCAACGCGTCGCCGTCGTGACCGGCGGCGCCTCGGGGATGGGCCGCTCGATCTGCCAACAGCTCGCGGCGCGTGGGCACCGCGTCGCGGTGCTCGACCTCGACGGCGACGCGGCACAGGTCCTTGCCGCCGAGCTCCACCGCGACGGCGCCGACGCCCTGGCATGCCGGCTCGACGTGGCTGACCGGCCGTCGGTCGACGACGCGGTCGCGAAGGTACGCAGCGAGTTCGGGCCCGTGGAGATTCTGGTCACGAGCGCGGGCGCGGCGGCATTCGCGTCCTTCACCGAGATCACCGTCGAGTCCTGGCAGCGCATCCTCGCCGTCAACCTGACCGGCACCTTCCACTGCGTCCAGGCGGCGATCTCTGACATGGTCGACGCCCGATGGGGTCGGATCGTGACGGTCTCCTCGTCGAGCGCCCAGCGGGGCTCGCCCCGGATGGCGCACTACGCGGCGGCGAAGGCTGGCGTCATCACCCTGACGAAGTCGCTGGCCCGTGAGTTCGCGCCCTACGGGATCACGGTGAACACCATCCCGCCATCCGGTATCGACACGCCGATGTCGCGCCGGTCCCAGTCCCTCGGCGACCTGCCCAGCAACGAGGTCATGGCACGGGCCATCCCGCTCGGCCGGCTGGGAACGAGTGACGACATCGCCGCCGCCTGCCTGTTCCTCTGCTCGGAGGAGGCGGGTTTCATCACCGGGCAGGTCCTCGGCGTCAACGGCGGCTCGGTCATATGACCCGTCTGACGCCGCTGCCGGTCGAGGCGTGGGGCGATGAGGCTCGGGCCGTGCTGCCGGCGTACCTGCGGCGTCCCGAGGTCTTCGCGTCGGGTGAACGGCCGATGCCGAACGTGCTGGGCCTGCTGGCCCGCCATCTCCCGCTCGGCAACGCCTGGCTCGCCTTCAACGAGGTGCTCGCCAGGCAGACCACCCTCGATCCGCGGCTTCGAGAGCTCACTGTCCTCCGAGTGGCGTGGCGCACCCGCTCGGCCTACGAGTGGGCCCAGCACACCCGGATGGGGCAGCAGGCCGGACTCACCGTCGAACAGGTCCATGCCGTCCCGCGCGGCGCCGACGCCGAGGTGTGGTCGCCCGTCGAGCGCGCCGTGCTCGCGGCGATCGACCAACTCCTCGACCGCCACGACGTCGACGACGCCACCTGGACGGAGCTGGGCGGGCACCTCCCCGCCACCGAACTGCTCGAGCTGCTGTTCGTCGTCGGCGCCTATCTGTGCTTCGCCGTCGTCACCAACGGCGCGGGACTGGCACCCGACCCGCCGACCGAGCCTGTCGACGCGCCCACGCTCCCCGCTCCGCACGGCTGATCGCGACCCCGACGGACCGACGGTTCGAGTCACGGTGGACGGTAGGCGGCACCGTCCGCTTCGCCGCGCCGTGTCGTCTGGACCGCCATGCGCCGGGTCGGGTCCGTTTGCCGTCCGCCGACGCCGTCACCGCCCGACGGATCCACCGGGCACCCGGGTGACCGTCGCGGCGCGCCGGGCCTGGGCATCTGTTCGTGTGGACACACCCGTCCGGTGGCGGGTGTTCAATGCGTCGGCCTCGCATATGGTCGGCGTGAGCCCCAAGCCGCTCCACCGGGGACAGCATCAACGCTCGTGAGCGCCACGAGTGGGAGGTCCGCACCACTGTGATCGTGATTGACCGCCGGGGCTCGGCCACGCAGTGCCCTGAGGCTCGACCTCTCCACGCCCGGTCATGCTCGGCGACAAGCCGATTCAGGGAATGCGCGCTGACCGCATCCAGCGCCCGATCCGGTCATTGATGCTCGTGGACAGCGATGATCACATAACCTGGCTCCTGAAGCAGGCCTCGCATTATACCCGGCGAGCGGTAAATGACGCTATCCGCGGCTACGGCGTCACGTCGGAGCAGATCGGCGTCCTCAGGCGTTTGGCCGAGACTCCCGGCCTGTCCGGCGCGGACCTGGCCCGGCGGTTACTCATCACGCCGCAGGCATCCCAGCTGGCGCTGGCCACGCTGGAGAGGCGGGGCTTGATCGAACGAAAGCCCGACAGGAACCACGGGAGGATCCTTCGCGCCTACCTCACGGAGAAGGGCTTGAGCGTCACCACGGACTGTGTCGATGAGGCCCTCAAGAGCGAGGAGAAGCTGCTCGAGGTGTTCGACGCCGCCGAGCAGGAGACGCTCCGGGAACTCCTGCGGCGGCTGACGGCCCGCATGCCGCCGGACGGCGACCCGGCGGCGGATGACGATGCGGCGGCGAACGGCGACGCGGCGGACTGAGCCTGAACGGGCCCGGCCGGAAACTCCACTCCGCCGTGGGCGGGCGGTCGTACGCGGGGGGTCAGAGTTCCGGGCCCAGCGTGGCGAGGAACTCCTGGGTCCGGACCCGTGACCGCAGGCGGGTGGCCGGGTCGGCGCCGAGCGGCACTATTCGCGCGGCGAAGTCGGTGACGCCGGCGTCGCGGTAGCGCTTCAGCCGCGCCACGATGGCCGACTCGTCCCCGGCGGCCATGGTGTCGCCCACGCCCTCGGCTTCCCCGTGTTCAAGCAGGCGCACGTAGTTCGGTGAGATGTCGGCGTGGCCGAGTACCTCGCTCGCAAAGGCCCGTGCGTTGTCGACCTCGCTGTTGAGGCACAGCGCGACGGGTACGCCCGCGATGATGCGCGGCGCACCCCGCCCCGCCCCGGAGGCCGCTTTGGTGATACGCGGGGCGATGTGGCCGGCGATGGCCCGCTCGTCGGCCATCCAGAGGACGGTCCCGGACGCTTGCTCGCCGGCGATACGGAGCATGACCGGGCCGAGCGCCGAGATGACGACCGGCATCGGGACGGGGTCGACGACATCGAACGGGCTGTGCACGTGGTAGGTGTCGTTCTCGACGTCGACCGGGCCGGGTCCGGTGAAGGCCTGGTTCAGCACGGCGAGGTAGTCCCGGATCAGCGCGGCCGGCCGCTCGTAGGGCAGGCCGAGCTGGTCCTGGACGATCCAGTGATGCGACGGTCCGAGGCCGAGCGTGAACCGCCCCCCGCACGCGGCCTGAGTGGTGAGGACCTGCTGCGCCATCGGGATCGGGTGACGCGTCTGCAGGGGCACGACCGCCGTGCCGAGCTCGATGCGTTCGGTCACGTGGCCGGCGAGCGCGATCGCCGTCATCGCGTCGAGGTAGCCGGGGATCTGGGGAATCCACATGGAGGTGAACCCGGCACGCTCGGCGTCCTGTACGTCGGCCACCAGCCCAGCCAACCGGTCGGCGCGCGAACGTTCCTTGTCCGAGCCGACCATCAGGCCGATGCGCATCTCGTCCTCCTTCTCGCCATCAGGGAAGGTACCGGTCCCACGCGTACGGAACGACCGGGTAGAAAGGGCCAGCCAGCAGCCGTGAGACCGCCGCTGTCTCCCAACGCCGTTCGAGCACGGGACGCAGCCGCGCCGCCGTGTCAACCGGGTCGTCGTCGAGGAAGCAGTAGGTGATCTGCTGGCCGGCCGCGGCGGTCGAGAACGCCGTCGGCGTAGACGTCGCCGACCAGATGCCGGCCACGCCCGGAATCTCGACGAGCGCGTGGGTCGGTGCCGTGCCCTGCTCCAGCAGCACGTAAACGCCCGTGACCGGCCGCCAGGGCAGCACATCGGCTCCAGCCCTGATCCGTGGGGCCGCGGCTGTGGCTTCGACGGTGTAGACGCCGCGTTGCACCGGCGGCAGCACGAACGGCGTCCGCCCCGCGTTCCGCAGCGCGACGGAGAGGTCGTTGAACTCCTCCAATCCCACGATGTCGGCGAAGAAGTACGTCATCACATGGTCGGCGCCGTCGTAGCCGGCGTGGCTCGCCGCGCGGGCGGCCCGGCAGTTGGGCGTCGACACGAGCCGGAGCGACGCGCGCAGGGTCGGCAGCCGCTGCTGCTCAGGCCGATGATCCAAGGTGTGCCACTCGAGGTAGTCGGCGTCGCCGCCGTCGGGGTGGCGCGCCGCCATCGACACGAAAATGGTGGTGATGTCCGTCCGTCCGGTGGCGAGGATCTCCGGGACGTCGTCCGACGGTATGCCGACTCCGTCGAGCACGATGATCTCCGTCTCTTGCGCCGTGTCCCCACTCGGTACCTCCGCGCAGAGTATCGATTATCAAGGACTTGATGTAATGGGTTGTCAAGGACTTGATGTAGCGGCGAGGATAGCGGCCATGGCAGCGCTCGTCGGCCCCCCTCGGACGAGGCCACCGAAGTCGGGGGCAGCGGACCGGCCGGCGCCGAGGCGGGCTCGGCGTCGGGTCCGCGGCCGTGGTTCGCCGCCGAGGCTCCCGTCGTGCTCGGCCCCGACGCCGCGCCGCACCCGCCCTGACCACGAGAGGAAGTCGCCCATGTCCGCCCTCGTCGGCACCCCGTCGGACGACGTCCCGGCGATGCTCGCCACCGGTCGAACCGATGTGACCACGATCTACGTGTCGATGTCGGCGCGCCACCCTGAGGGCCGCGATGCCGACTACCTGGCGTGGCACTCGCTCGATCATCGCCCCGAGCAGCATCGGCTCCCGTCCCTGCGGGCGTCCTTTCGCCTGGTCTCGACGCCAACCTGCCGAGCGGCCCGAGCGGCCGGCGACGGGCGCTACGACGCCACCGACCACGTCATGACGTATCTGTTCACCGACGTGGCCGGATTGCCGGCTTTCAACGACCTGAACGTCGCCATGATCGATGCCGGCCGGACGCCCTACCTCCTCCCGCTGGTGGAACGGGCCGTCTACCGCCTCGACGGCACCGTCGCGGCGTCCCGGATCAAGGTCGGCGCCGACGTGCTGCCATGGTGGCCGGTGAGAGGCGTGTACATGCTCGTCGAGCGCGGCGACGCCTCGCCGGCGCCCCTGGCCGACGTCCCGGGCGTCGGCGGCGTGTGGTGGGGCGGCGCGCTGCCGATGCAACCGCCGTACACGACGAGGAACAACGCCGGACTGCGGATCAGCTACTGCTTCCTCGACGACGACCCGGTGGCCGTGGCCGAGGACTTGCGGCCCTTGCTGGAGAAGCGGTGGAGCGATGCCGGCGTCGAGCCCCTCCTGGCCGCGCCCTTCCACGCACTCGTCTCCTACGACTGGGCCCGGTACCTGCCGTGAACGATCCCGTCCACGATCGGCCGTGTGTCGAGATGCCACGCGGGACCGGGCGCGCGAAGCGGTCCACCAGTCCGACCGGCCGTGGCCGAGGCGCTGCTCGTTCCACCATCCACCATCCACCAGCTGAGCTAAAGCCAAGCGTGGCAAACCTGATGTCAGCCAACAAAGGACGCCGTCAACGCCGCCGCGGCCTACCTCTGCGACAACCACGCCGCCACCGACCGGCCCGGCGCGCTGTGGCACTACAACCTGACTTGGGACATTTTAGTCGTCCAGCGCCCCTGGTGGGGCGGCCCGACGCCCGGGACACCCGGGGGTGGCTCGCTCACCTGCCGGCGGTCAGGAGGTGGGCGACTCGGCTGGCTTGCGCCGTGCGCAGCCGGACTTCCACCTGGCCGGACCGGGACGGATTGGTTGTCCCAGCGTCATAGGCGAAGCAGATCCGGTCCGGCCGGTCGGCGACCACCTTGATCGTGGAGCGGATCGGATGGGCATGTGGCACGTCGATGTGTTTCATCCGGCCGGCCCAGACCACCAGGCGCCCGGCCGTGACCGCGATGGCGCCGGAGGCGGCCTCCTTGCTCCACGACGTCCACTCGCCCGGAGCCCGGTAACGGCGGTACGTGACCGACCCGGTCAACCCCTCCTCCAACAGGACCAGCCCTTCGGCGGCGAGTTCGGCGCGCAGTTGCTCGGGTAACCGGCCCGAGCCAATGCCAACCAGCATGCGCAGCAACGGGTGCACACACCGCAGGTTAGCCGCGCCGGTCAAGCACTGACGCGGGCCTGCTTCGGCAAGAATTCGGCGGCTACCGGTCCCCCCGCTGACGGCCAGACCCCGGTCGCTGGTGCGGCGGCGCTGCCCTCGTCCCCCCGCGCCGACAGGCTTGTAACCACGAGCGGCGAACGTTAACGGTGCGGTCGCCACCTCGTCGCTTCCCGGTTGCCAACGTTCTTGGCCATACCACTCCGAGAGCGCCGCGAACAGCGGTGCCAGACTGCGGCCCAGTTCGTTGATCTCGTACTCCACCCGCGGTGGGACCTCGGGGTAGTAGGTGCGCTCGACGAGCCCGTCGCGTTCCATTTGCCGTAGCCGCTGGGTCAGCACCTTGGGCGTGATCGTGGTGAGGCGGCGCGACAGCTCCACGAATCGCTGCCGCCCGAACTCGTTGAGCACCCACAGGATCGGGGTGGTCCAACGGCTGAACACGATGTCGACCACGGGCGCGATCGGGCATGCCTGCTCCGGATCGACCTCGGTGAGCTCGGTCACTTCCACACTGTTCCCCAATACTTTCCTCTAGGTACCTACCAGCTCCCCGGTCGTAGCTTGGCCGAGTCAGGAAAACGAACTCGGATTTGGGAGCGAACATGATCGTGGTAACCGGAGCGACGGGCAACGTGGGACGGCCGCTGGTGGAGGCCCTGGTCACCGCCGGCGAAGAGGTGACAGCGGTCGCTCGACGGATCGCTGCCCAGGATGTGCCCGCGGAGGTGGCGTTTCAGCAGGCCGACCTGCTCGAACCGGAGAACCTCAAACCTGCCCTCGACGGGGCTGAGGCGCTGTTCCTGCTGACCTCTGGCGAGTTCATGGGGGCCGGCGGCAACCTCGGCGACGTCCTCGAAGTCGCGCGAGCCGCCGACGTTCGGCGGGTCGTCTTGCTGTCCTCCCAAGGCGTCGTCACCGGGCGCCATCCCTCGAACCTGGAAAAGGCCGTTCAGCAGTCGAGTCTGGAATGGACAATGCTGCGGCCGAGTGGCTTTTACTCCAACGCGCTCCAGTGGGCCAAAATGGTCCGTACGCAACGGATGGTTGCCGCGCCGTTCGGCGATGTCGCGATACCGGGCATCGATCCGGCTGACATCGCCGAAGTCGCCGCGGTCGCGCTGCGCGACGCCCGTCACGTAGGCAATACCTACACTCTGACCGGGCCGGCGCCGGTCTCACCCCGGCAGCAGGCCGCGGCGATCGAGGCCGCACTGGGCGAGCCGGTGCGGTTCGCCGAGCAGAGCCGCGAGGAGGCTCGGGCCCAGATGCTGCGGTTCATGCCCGAGCCGGTCGTGGAAAGCACTCTCGACATCCTGGGCCTGCCTTCGGCCGAGGAGCAGCAGGTGAGCCCTGACGTCGAGCAGGTCCTTCGCCGCCCGGCCCGCACCTTCTCCGAATGGGCGGCGCGCAACATCGCGGCCTTCAAGTGACCCGCGCGAAGGCGAAGCGGTTGTTGGCCTCGGCCGAGGATTTCCTGGCCGAGGCGAACGTCGCGACGCTGACGACTGTCCGGCCCGACGGCTCTCCTCATGTGGTGGTGGTGCGTTTCACCTGGGACGACGACGCGGGGCTGGCGAGGGTGATGACCGTCGCCGCCTCGCGCAAGGCCAGGAACCTGACCGCAAACCCAGGTGGCCGCGCCGCTCTTTGTCAGGTGGCGGGTTTTCGCTGGATCACGATCGAAGGCACGGCCACGGTGTCCGACGATCCCCGCCGGGTGGCCGAGGGGGTGCGCCGCTACACCGGGCGCTACCAGTCCCCGCCACCCAATCCGCCAGGGCGAGTCGTGATCGAGATCGCGATGGACCGGGTGACGAGCCTCAACATCTGACGTTCCACTCAACGCGACAAAAGGAATCTCTCATGCCTACCAAGAATGTTCTCGACTCGACGATCTTCTATCGTGAGGCCGGCACCGGGGCGCCGATCGTCTTCCTGCACGGCAATCCCACGTCGTCGTACGGGTGGCGGCACATCATGTCGGCCGTCGGCGACCCAGGCAGACGACTGGCGCCGGACCTGATCGGCATGGGTGACTCGGGCAAGCCGGACATCGACTACACCTTCGACGATCACGCCCACTATCTGGACGCCTGGTTCGACGCGCTCGGTCTCGACGACGTCGTACTGGTCGGCCATGACTGGGGCGGGGCGCTCGCCTTCGACTGGGCCGCACGCCATCCCGGCCGCGTGCGGGGCATCGCGTTCACCGAGACCATCGTGAAGCCGATGTCGTGGCAGGAATTCCCCGAGGCCGGCCGCGAGCTGTTCCGGTCGATCAAGACTCCCGGGATGGGCGAGACGATGATGCTGGACCAGAACGCGTTCATCGAGGCATTGCCCACCATGGTCGCCCGGCTCACCGATGAGGACTTCGAAACCTATCGCAAGCCGTATCCCACGCTCGCCAGCCGCCGGCCGCTGCTGCGCTGGGCACGATCGATGCCGCTGGACGGGGAGCCGGCCGACGTCGTGGCCAGGGTCGACCGCTACGACGACTGGCTCGCGGCCAGTACCGACGTGCCCAAGCTGCTGATCACGTTCCAGCCCCTCTTCGGCGCGATGATGGGCCCGGAGCTCGTCGACTGGTGCGCCGCCAACATCGCCAGTCTCGACATCGCCGGGCACGATCTTGCCTCCGGCCACCAGACCCCGGAGGACCAGCCCGAAGCGATCGCCACCGCCATCGCTTCCTGGCTGGACAAGCACGACCTGCGAGCAGCTGGGTGAGCGGTTATGGCGGTTTCCAAGAACGGACCCGGCAGACCGCCGAGATCGTCGCGGCAGCGTGCCTGCCACCACTGGTGGCCGGCGCGGGTGGCCACGTGCCGGGGCGCGAGGACACCGGTCACGTAGGCATGCGCGACCAGGGCCGCTCTGCCGGTCACGCCCCACCCCCGGCCACGCATACCGTGGACACGGCGCCTCCGCGCGCCTCGCGCGGCCCTCCCTGTCAGCTCGCGGAAGACGAGCTCCGCGACGTGGCCGACCTCGAACAGCACGCCACCGCCGTGTACCTGAGCAAGCCCGCCGCGCGGCTGAACTGGAACATCCTGAACCGCCTGGTCACCGAGGCGCCCCCGCCAGCCGACACAGAAGCCATCCTCTACCAGATCCTGCGCGAGACCTGAACTCAGCCATCTTCGGTAACATCGCGAGAGTGACAGAGCTAGATCCGTTCCGGGTCGACGTGCCGGCCGACGTGCTCACCGACCTGGCCGAGCGTCTGCGGCGGACGCGGCTTCCGAACGAGATACCGGGCATCGGCTGGGAGCAGGGCATCCCCCTGGAGGTACTCCAGAGGATCATCCGCTACTGGCTGGACTCCTATGACTGGCGGGTCCACGAAGCCCGCCTGAACCGCTACGAGCAGTTCATTACGACGGTCGAGGGCCAGCGTTTCCACTTCCTGCACATTCGGTCGCGTCACAAGACGGCCGTCCCGTTGTTCCTGACCCACGGCTGGCCTGGTTCCGTAGTCGAGTTCCTCGACGTGATCGACCCGCTGTCCGATCCGGCTGACCCTGCCGATGCGTTCCACCTAGTGGTGCCCTCGCTGCCCGGTTACGGGTTCTCCGGCCCGACCACGGAGGCGGGCTGGAACCCCCGGCGGATCGCCGCCGCCTTCGGTGAGATCGCCGACCGGCTCGGCTACCAGCGCTACGGCGTCCAGGGCGGGGACTGGGGCGCGATCGTCTCCTACAACATGGCTGAGTTGCGCCCGGAACGCGTCCTTGGCTTGCACGTCAACCTGATGAACGTGCCGCCGCCCAGCGGCGAGGCGGCCGCTCCCCCAACAGCGTGGGCGCGGCGGATGGGACGCGCTGGCGGCGGCTACGACGCGATTCAGGGGACCAGACCACAGGCGATCGGTTACCTGCTCGACGACTCGCCGGCCGGGCTGGCGGCCTGGATCATCGAGAAGTTTTACGAATGGACCGACCAGTCCGGCGGCAGCTTTGTCCTCACCAAGGACCAGATGCTGACCAACGTGATGGTCTACTGGGTGAACCTCACCGGAGCGTCGTCGGCCCGTCTGTACTGGGAGCGACGCCAGGCCCCGGAGACGATGGTGCCGCAGCGACGGGTCTCCGTGCCAACCGGAGTGGCCAATTACCCGGGAGAACTGGTCCGGTCGCTCCGGCCGCACGCCGAGCGATTCTTCAACATCGTGCACTGGACCGAACTCCCCCGCGGCGGGCACTTCCCCGCGATGGAGGTGCCGGACATCTTCGTGGATGACGTACGGGCATTCTTCCGGCCTCTGCGCTAGGGAGCTTCCCGTGGATCTTCGGCTAGCCAGATGAAGATCCACGCGATGATGATCTCGTTGCAGAAAACGCAGAACGGGATCAGCCTGTTCAACCCGGCCACCGTGACGGTCACCCGTTACCGCTACCGGGGCGCCAGGATTCCGCTCCCCTGGACAGCGGCCACCGCCCTGGAGGGCTTGGCCGATGACGTCGCTGGTGTCGGTGTGGGCCGAGTGGAGCCTGCCCCGCTACGCCAGTGGCTGCGCGGGCTGCTCGTCGTCGGGCTGCGCGGTGGTCGTCTCGTCGGTGCCGTCTGACGAGGCGTGTGGTCGTCCCGCCGCCGCGGCGCGGGAGCGGATGTCCTCCAGGCTGGCCTCCAATGCCTTCCACACGGCGGACAGGCTGCCGGCGACGGCATCCGCACCGCTGAGCAACGGCTCGGCGGCGGGTTCACCTTCGGTGTCCGAGGAAGCGCCGGCGTCGGCGTCGGCATCGGCCACCGGTCCGGGGTCCGGGGAGGCACGGCGGCCGCTCAACGCGCCGAAGGCGAGGCGAGCCAGGCCCAGCAGCCGGCGATCGGTGGCCTCGACCACGACAGCGGCGTCGGTCAGGCGCAGCGACATCCCGCGGCGCCCGGCTATTTCCGGCAGCTCGTCCGACGTGCCAGTCAGCTCGGCGCGGAGCAGGGCGTCGCGGGCGGCCGAGAGGTCGAGGCCGAGGCCCGTCAGCGTCCTGGTCGCCGCACTGGCGGGATCACTGAGCAGGGCCAACAACAGGTGGTGCGAGCCGACCGGGTCATGACCGGCATAGCCGCCCGCACCCGAGATGCTGGCCATCGCCGCCGCGGTGCGGCGCGGCTCTTCCTCCTCGATGCCGAGGACGCCGCTGTCGACATCGGCGAGCGCACCGTGCCGCCGCCGTCCGGTCGCTCTGTCGGCCCCGTCCGCGGCGATGAGCGCGAGAACTCGCGCGCGCAGCTCCCGGCTGTCCACCTTCCACTCGCTCAGCATGCGCGCGGCCAGACCCTCGTTGAGCTCCAGCAGGCCGAGCAGGACGTGTTCGGTCCCGATGTAGTTGTGCCGCAGGCCGAGCGCCTCCCGTAGTGACTTCTCCAGGACCTTCTTGGCCCGGGGAGTGAACGGGATGTGGCCCTGCAGGGGCTTCTTGCCCCGTCCGACGGCCGCGACGACGCGTGCCCGGGTCATGTCGATCGGCAGGTCGATCTCGGCGAGGGCGCGCGCGGCGATGCCGTCGGTCTCGCCAAGCAGCCCGAGCAGGACGTGTTCGGTGCCGATGTAGTTGTGATCGAGTCCACGGGCCTCCTCCTGGGCGAGGACGACGACGTGGCGGGCTTGAGTGGTGAATCGCTCGAACATGAGGCCAGCATCGGCCCGCCTTCTAACCCGGTCAATACCATGCTAATAATAGGCTCGATGAGGAGGTAGCCGTGAACTGGGACGATCGTCTGGATCAGTGGGACGTCGAGCGAGAACTCGCTTCCCGACTGGAGGACTCCGACTGGGTGACCCTCCAGGAGGCCGCCGCCAGGACCGGCGTGTCCCGTGCCGCGTTGCGGACCTGGTACCGCGGGGATCTCATCCCCTCTCGTCTGGTCGACGGCCCACACGGTCCGCAGCGCCTGGTACCGCTGGCGATGGTCGCGGCGCGGGCTGGCGAGTCCCCGCGGCTGCGCCGGAAGTGGGAGAAGCGCCTCGGCGAGGAGGCGCTGGTCGAGCTGCTCCAGCATCGGATCGACGACCTTGAGGCCAGGGTGGCCGCCCTGGAAAAGCGTGACCCCACTGGCCGCCGTGGGTCCGCGCCCGGGTGACCAGACGGCCGACGACTGGCCATCCCATCAGCCCTGTGGGGTGCGAAAAGTCGGCCTGGGTCTGTGAGCTGGGCCGATGCGACGGCCAGGTCCTCGACGTGCTGGCCTCCGAGAAACGGGACCTGGCCGCGGCGCGCCGTGATCGGCTCGCTGCGCCGGCCGGAGTACGCGGACGGGCCACCGCGGGCGGGAGGTGGACAGAGCCGCTGCAAGATCAGGCCGGCCAGGAGGTCGTTGCGGGCACTATCGTCGAGGCCTCGGTGGCAGGAACGCCGGGAGGGCGTGGTCTGCCGTGCCGGTGCGAGATGGGTTCCCGCCGGGGTGATCGGGGCGACAGATGTGAGCAGCGCCGTGCGGGTGCGGTCGGTGGCCGCGGCGGCGGCCGCCTCCTCCGCCTTCGTCGAGAGCCTGCGGTGCTCGAGCGCGACGGCGGCCTGCGCGGCGAAAGGCAGCCAGCACGCTTCGGTCGGAGGCGGGCAGGACCCTGCCGCGCAGCGCCAGGGTGAGGTCCCGGCTGATGGGCACGACGGTGTCCGCGTCGTCCGGGTCCAGGCACGGCGGGAATCCGCGGAATCCGACCAGAGCCCAGGTGTCGCGGGAGGGGGCGACGCCTGTCTCGCCGCGTTGGAGGAGGGTCACCGACTCGACGGCGAAGCTCTCCCGGACGCGGTCGAGCAGTACTGGCAGCGCCACCTGGCCGGCGATGAGGCTTCCGGACAGCGTAGTGAGCATCGCCGCCTCGGCGCGGGCCCGGGCGGCCTCGCCGACGTAGCGGGCCGAGGCCTCCACGACGCCGCTGACGGCGAGCGCGACGACGAGGAAGACGGTGAGCGCGACGACGTTGAGCGGGCCGCGGACGAACAGCGAATGCACGGGCGGGGTGAAGAACCAGTCAGCGAGCAGGCCCGCTCCCACCGCGGTGACCACGGCCGGGTAGAGCCCGCCGACGAGCGGTCCGGTCCGTCGATGCGGCCATGTCAGTGGCGAGGCGCGCGACCGGATGTGTGGCAATGGCCGCGCCGGCAGCGGGCGTAGGACTCCGCTCGATGGACAAGCCGCCATGCATCAGCATGAGGCCGAGCAACACCACGCCGACCAGCAGCAAGGTCCGCGCCCACGCGAGGACCCGCGCGCTGGATATGCGACGGGGCAGGCTCACCAGCCGCCATTCTTACCGGCATCCTTTCCGGACGCCCGGCGGAGCCCGAGTCACGCACCACGTCCTGGGCCTGCCCCATTGGTCATGGCGATACGGGACCTTCTCGGATCACCTGAAGGTTGATAACGGCACTATCATCGATGTCGACGGAGGGGGAGCCGACCACGATGCTCGCGGCGCCAGCCACCGCTGTCCCGGATGGTTCACCCGGGGCGGGCCCGCTGACGCGGGAGCACGTGTCAGGCTGGACCGGCTGGCCTGCGTCGCTTGGGGCGCTAGCGAGCGGGCTCGCGGTCGCGGCGCTGCTGCTTGCCCTGGTCGTGATGCACGCCGGCCTGGCCCCGGCGATGGCCGGGCACTCTGCCATGACCGCGGGTGGCGGTGGCGTGTCCGCCGTGACGATGCCAGGCCACCTCTCCATCGACGAGGCGGCATCGATGACGGGCGCGGCCATGGCGCGGCCCGCCGACGGGAACCTGGCCACGGGTCTGGCGGCGTCGGCGATGGCCGCTGCGGCGGCGCCGGGCGAGACGGGCGCGGGCGGGATGCCCGGCCACGTCGGTGGCGTGATGTGCCTGGCGGTGTTGACGCTGGTCGCGCTGTCGCTGGCTGTGCCGTTCCTGCGGCGGATCGGGCGAGGGCCCGCGGGGCAGGTCGGTGGCCTGATGTCGCCGGGCATGCGCGCGGGCTGGGCCGCCGACCGGCCGCCGCGGCCGGCCGCCGCGCTCGCGCGGCTGTGTGTTCTGCGGACGTAGAAGCGGTTCTCGGCTTCTCGATGCCCTGATCCGTTCGCCCGGGCAGGTGCTTGGACCGGTCCGTTGTCCGGTCGTGCCCGGGTTTCCTCGTCTGGAGAACCTGCATGTCTTCCCAACTTTCAGCCCCGTCGGGGGCTGTCGCCGGCGCGCCAGGACGTCGCGGCCGCCGGGTGCTCGTCGTCGTCCTCGTCGCCGTCGTCGCGCTCGCCGCGGTGACCGCCGGTGTCGTCACCCGTCTGGCCCGCGGTGGCGACGACACCGGTGGCCAACTGGTGGCGCCGTCCTCAGCGGCCGTCCTTGCCACCGAGCGGGCCCGGCCGGCCAGCGGCCGCACCGTGACCAGGACCATCACCGCCCGCCCCGCAAAGATCGACCTCGGCGGAAAGACCGTGACCACCTGGACGCTGGACGGCACCGTGCCCGGCCCGGAGCTGCGGGTCCAGGTGGGTGACCGGCTGCGTCTGACGTTGCGTAACCAGCTTCCGGTGGAGACGTCGCTGCACTGGCATGGCCTGGAGCTGCGCAACGACATGGACGGCGCGCCTGGGGCCTCCGGCTCGGCGATCCCGCCGGGCGGGTCGTTCACGTACGACTTCACCGTGCCGTCGACCCCGGGCACCTACTTCTTCCACAGCCACGTCGGGACCCAGCTCGACACCGGTCTGTACGCGCCGCTCGTGGTCGAGGACTCGACGGCGCCGCGTGACGACGACACGGACGCCGTGCTCATGGTCGATGACTGGACCGACGGCCTGGGCCGATCACCCGACCAGGTCCTCGAGGACCTGCAGGCCAGGGGTATGGCGGGCATGGCCGGCATGGGAGGAGCTGGCGGCTCGGGCGGGATGCCCGGGATGAACATGGGCGGCGGCGGGATGGGCCCGCTCGGAGCAGACACCGGTGATGTCGCCTACCCGGCCTACCTGGTCAACGGCCGGCTGCCGGAGCAGCCCTATGTGCTGTCTGCGCAGCCGGGGCAGCGGATTCGGCTGCGGCTGGTCAACGCCGGCTCGGACACGGTGTTCCGGTTCGGTGTCGGCGGGCACCGGCTCACGGTCGTCGCGGCCGACGGACGGCCGGTGCGGCCGGTGGACGTCGACACGCTGATGGTCGCGATGGGCGAGCGCTACGACGTGGAGATCACCGCCGGGACCGGGGTCTTCCCGCTGATGGCGGCGCCGGAGGGCAAGGACGGCATCGCGATGGCGGTGCTGCGCACGGCCGCCGGCCCGATACCGAACCCGGCCGACCGGCCGGCGGAGCTGAACGGCCGGCTGCTGACCTACGCGGACCTCCACCCCACCGCCGCCGACGCCCTGCCCGCCCGCGAGCCCGACCAGGTGATCACGCTGCGCCTGGGCGCGGACCCGACCGACTACCGGTGGACGATCAACGGTAGGTCCTTCGACGACTCCGCCGGCGACCCGGCCGCCAACCACCCGTCCGAGCTGCGGGTCCACCAGGGCCAGCGGATCCGGCTGGTGTTCCAGAACGCCACGATGATGGCCCATCCGATGCACCTGCACGGGCACACCTTCGCGGTGCTCGCGCCGACCTCGAACGGGGTCCGCAAGGACACCGTGCTGGTCCCGCCGATGGGCACGGTCGCAGTCGAGTTCGACGCCGACAACCCGGGCCAGTGGATGATCCACTGCCACAACGCCTACCACGCGGCGGCCGGCATGATGACCATCCTGTCCTACGTCACCTGACACCAGCCCGACCTCGGCTCGGCGGGCCGCTCCCGGCCCGCCAAGCCGTCGGCCTCCTCGCGCAGTTCTACTTTCGCTTCTAGTACTACGGCCTGGTGTGGGCCCACCGCGGCTTGTCGGCCGCTGTGCTGGCCCTCGTCTCGGTGGGGGTGGTCCGACGATGTCTCTGGGCATCTGTGGTCCCGGAGAAGCCGAAGAACCTCGCACGGTCAAGGCGGCGCGGACGGGTGGTGGACTGACAGCGGCGGAACGCAAGGCGACCGAGCGGCGTGCGCGATATCGCCGCAGGCGGCGGATCATCCGTGCGGGCCAGGTCCTGATGGCCGTCGGTGCCGTCGTCGCCCTGGCGCACCTGCTGGCGCGCTGGGAGGTGTTCGGCGGCCAGCCCTCAGGCCTGGTCGACCTCGTCGCCGGCTACCCGATCGCGGCAGCGCTCTTCTTCGCTGGCGCGGTCGCCGCCGGCCAACGCCAGTAGCCGGCGACAGGCGGCGCGAAGCCGGCGTTCCCACGGGCCACGGATACCGCCGCGCTCGTCAGCGCTTGGCGAGGTGGTCGGCCTCGTGGAGAGCAGCCAGCCGGGCACGGAACTCCTGCTCATCGATCTCGCCGCGAGCGAAGCGGTCGGCCAGCACCTGCTCGGGCGACAGACGAGCCGGTCCATGGGTAGCCGGCGGCTCGGTGGGCGGTCGCGTCGAGGGGCGGTTCCGCTCGTCGGAGCGGATCAGAGCGCGTACCAGCAGGACCGCGCCGGTGATGAGCACAGCCCAGAACAGCAGCATGCCGACGGACATGGCGAACCAGCCCCAGCCACTCATGTCGTGGTCGTACCCATACATCATCACAGCCACCTCCCGCAGTGATCGGGCTGGGACTGGGCGGCGGTTCCGGCCGGCCCCCATGCGCGATCCCTTCTCCTTCGACGGTGCTCCCTTCCGCACGGGCGCGCAGGGGCTGTTCGGCCTAGCGGCACCGGGCCGAGCGGTCACCGCCCCATGCCCAGGTGCCCGGCATAGTCGGGCTGGCTGGGGTCGAGGTTCCCGCTCCTGCGCGACACCCATGCCGGTGGGCACCTGTGGAACGACCTGATCGGCTGGAAGGGCGACCCACACCTGAGCCCGTTCCATCTGGCCAGCTACGTCTTCATCGGCGCCGGCTTCTGGCTGATCGCCGCCGCCTGGCGGGTGCTGCACGAGGCCGCGCGCACCGACAAGCTGGCCACCACCGGCCCCTATGCCCGGGTCCGGCATCCCCAGTACGACGGCCTCCTGCTCGTAATGATCGGATTCCTGCTGCAGTGGCCGACGATCCCTACCCTGGCCATGTTTCCGATCTTGGTTGCCGTCTACGCCCGGCTCGCCCGCAGCGAGGAGCGCGAAGTCGCCACGCGGTTCGGCGAACGCTGGTCCACCTACGCCGCATCCACTCCGGCGTTCGTCCCCCGCCGCCACCGCGCTGCCCCTGATCGGGGAGAAGACGGACGGCGGCCTACCCGGGTCAACCCGTCGACGGGCGACGGTCCCGCGGGTCCGCCGACCGTGCTCGTCACCCGGTCGACGGCCAGCGCCGCCGAGACACTCAAGAGTCGGACGTCGGCGCCGTCTCCCACGGCCACCCCAATGGGACAGGACACGAACATGCCCATGGTCGCGGCGGTTACGCCCGCGACGACTCCTGACGGCGCGGTGACCGCCAGGAACACGGCCGCCACGTGGACAGGACGGCTAGCAGTTACTCGCTGACCTGGTAGCGGTCCTGCGGGAACCGTCTGAGGGCCGGCACGCTAGCCAGCGGCCCGCGGGCGGGAGGGGATGTCCCGCCCGCGGGCCGCCGTCCGTGGGGTTACGGAACCCGGCCGACGTAGTAGGACGACGTCCAGATGGGTTCGAGCTTCACCACGTCGCCGCTCTTGGGCGCGACCCAGATCTGGCCGTCGCCGGCGTAGATGCCCTCGTGGTAGATCGACCCCGGCTCGCCGAAGAAGATGAGGTCACCGGGCTGTTCGGAGCCGCGCGAGATCCGGACTGTGGCCGCGACCTGCTGGTCGGTGGTGCGGGGCAGCGACTTGCCGAGCTGCTTGTAGACGTACTGCACCAGCCCGGAGCAGTCGAAGCTGTACTGCGGGTTGACAGGGCGACCCTGCCGTTTCTCGTCGCCGGGCTGCTGGCCCTGGTCGTGCTGCTCGCGTCGGTGCGTGGCCTGCCCGAATCCCGACATCTCGACCAGGACGTCGAGTTCACGCACGATACGCACCGCTGGCGGCAGGGTCTGGGACTGCGCTGGCTGCTCGGCCTGGTCGTGGCTTCGTCCTCGGGCCCCGCGCTGTTCGAGGGCACGTTCGTGCTCTACGGGCAAAGCCGGCTGGGTCTCGGCCCCGCCTCGGCCAGTGCCGTGTTCATGGTCTGCGGGCTGGTGATGGCTGTCCTGCAGGTTGTCGCGGCCGGGGTGCTGTCGAAGTTCGTGTCACCGACCGTCCAGGTCGCCGGCGGTCTGGCGGTCCTGGGTGTGGGCATCGCCGTCCTCGTCACGGCCCGCACGTTCGCCGCCGTGCTCGGGATCGTCGCGCTGCTCGCCGCGGGGTCCGCGTTCATCACCCCGAGCCTGTCGGTCCTGGTGTCGACCGATAGGGGCGACCGCGCGGGCGCCGCCCTTGGGATGAAGAGCGCGGCGAACAGCGCCGGCCAGTTCGTCGGCCCGCTCGTCGGGGTCAGCCTGCTCGCCTGGCGACCTACCTCCCATTTCATGCTGGCCGGCGGCCTGCTGATCGCCCTCGGCATCGCGGTCGGCCTCGTGCACTGGTCCGGTCGCCGTCACCCTCGTCCACCGAGAAGGACAGCGTCGTTGCACGCTTCCGCGCACGAGGCGAAACGCGTCTCCCGCCGACCGGTCCCCGCCGGTCCCGAATGTGCTCGTCGCCTCCGGCCGGAAGGGATGGGATGGATCATGACCGAGTCGACGCTCGCGGTGGACGCGGGGCAGGTGGACAGGTCTGGGGGCGCGGCCGGCGTCGGGGAGCCGGTGTTGGTGGCGGCCGGTATCGAGAAGTCGTTCCGGCGTGGGATGTGGCCGCTGCGGCGGGTTCACCCGGTGCTGCGCGGGGTGGATCTGACGCTGCGGCCTGGTGAGGTCGTGGGGCTCGTCGGGGAGAACGGATTCGGCAAGAGCACGTTGATGAAGATTCTGGTCGGGGAGCTGGCCGCGGACGCGGGCGTCATCACTAGATCTGGCCGGCTCGGGTACTGCCCGCAGGAACCTGTGCTGTATGAACGGCTCACCTGCGAGGAGCATTTCGAGCTGTTCGGGCATGCCTACGGAATGACGACCGAGGCAGCGCGAAAGTCGCGCCAGATGTTGTATGAGGAGCTGGGTTTCGCCCGCTACGCGGGAACCCGTGCGGACCAGTTGTCCGGGGGTACCAAGGCGAAACTGAACCTCGGGCTCGCGCTGTTGGCCGATCCGGAGGTGCTGCTGCTCGACGAGCCCTATGCCGGTTTCGACTGGGACACCTATCAGCGGTTCTGGCGGCTGGTGGCCGACCGCCGCGCCGCCGGTCGAAGCGTGCTGGTTATCAGCCATTTCGTGGCCGACGAGGAACGCTTCGACCGCATCGTCGGGCTGCGCGACGGCGTCACCCAAACACGTGACGGCGACAACGTGCCGCGCGACGACGCGACCCGGCGCCGTGGCGACGCTGTCGGCCGGGAGGACGACGTGAGGGGGTCACGATGACCACCAGGCGGTTCATGCCAGACGCCGAGCCCGCTCGGGTCCCGGGCGATCCCGTCGGTGTCAGCGGTCTGGCGCTGTTCGTGCGCAGGTTCCTGGCCGACTACACCCGCAACCCGGTGAACCTGCCGATGCTCGTCCTGGTCCCGACTGTGTTTGTGGTCGTCGTGGCCGGATCCCTCGGCGATGCCGCCAAGCTGCTCGGCGGGCCTGGCGGGCTGGCGGTGCAGACGGCGACGGCCGGCTGGGCCGCCGGGTTCCTCACCGCCGTCGCCATGTACTTCCAGACCCGCGCGGCGCACGCGGCTGACCGGCGCCTGGTGCTCGCGGGCCTCGCGCCGGCGCGGCTGGTCGCGGCGAGGCTCGCCAGCGGGCTGGTGCTGGCGCTGCTCGCGGCCGCGACGGCGCTGGTCGCCCTGCTGCTTCGGGCCGGTGTCGACAACCCCGGCCGCACGATCGCGGGAACGCTGATGTTCGCGGTGATCTACCTCGCGATCGGTGCCGTCATCGGCGCGATCGTGCACAGCCCGGTGAACGGGATGGTGCTGATCCTGTTCGTCTGGATCGTCGACGTGTTCTTCGGCCCGGCGATGGGCGCCGCGGACCGGCTGGCCACCCGCGTCCTTCCGACCCATTTCCTGACGTTGTGGATGGTCGACCTGCCCTCCGGGCACAGCGGACGGATCGGCGACCTTGGTATCGCGCTTATCTGGACGGCAGGCGCCCTCGCCGTGGCGTTCACCGTCGTCACGGCCGCCAGCCGCATCGCCGGCCGCCGACGCCCTGGCCACCGGCCCGGGTCCGTCGGCGACCAGCTGGCCGCCGGGCTGCGGATGGGTTTCCGGGACTGCCGACGTATCCCCGTGCTGTGGGTGCTGCTCGTCGTCGTGCCGACCGTGTTCATCCTGCTGGCCGACGCCGCCACCCCGAACCGGCCGATCTCCATGACCGTCGTCGAGGCCGGCCGGAGCACAGTGCGGACGTTCTCGATGCCCAAGGTCCACGGCGCGACCATGGCGCCGATCGCGGTCGCGTCCCTGGCCGCGCTGGCCGGCCTGTTCCTGGTCCTCGACTCCCGCGTCGCCGACCGGCGGCTCGCGCGGGCGGGCTACCGTGTCCCCGCGCTGCTCGCCAGCCGCCTCACCACCGTCGGCGTCGCCGCCCTAGTCGCCACGGCCGTCTCCCTCGCCATCACCGCCACCGTGACCAGCCCGCGCCAGTGGGACGTCTACATCGTCGCGAACCTGCTCGTCGCGGTCACCTACGCACTGCTCGGCGTCATCATCGGGCCCCTGTTCGGCCGGGTCGCCGGCGTCTTCATCGCCTTCCTGATGCCGTTCCTCGACCTCGGTATCAGCCAGAGCCCGATGTTGCGCGACGAGCCACCTCTCTGGGCCCACGCCCTACCCGGCTACGGTCCGGACCGGATCATGCTCGACGGTGCGCTCACCCCGACGTTCGACGAGACCATCCCGTTGCTGATCTCCCTGGCCTGGCTCGTGGCACTGGCCGTCCTGGCAGGCGCGGTGTTCCACCATGCCGTCGCGCCCGGCCGCCCGCGCGCCCGCGTTCCCCGGACGGGCGACCCTGGGCCCACACACGGCGGGGTGGCACCGATCGGGCACGCGACGACGCCGGGCAAATACCCCATGGGGGTATAGTCGGATTGTGGCGGCATGGCCCGTCCTTGCTGGGGCGGCGCGGCCGGTCCGCGGCGGGCAGCAGCGAGGCCGAGCCTCCACCGCGAGGGGATAAGGAGCCGAGCATGGACGGGCAGGACCGCCACCCACACCCGCGTACCGCTCAGAATCCGCGCTCAGAGGGATCGCCGCCGGCCCTCGCGACGGCGGTTCTTGAGGTCTCCGGGATGCGCTGCGCGACCGAGCAGGCCCGGGTGGAGGCCGTACTCAGCCGGCGGCCCGGTGTCATCGAGGTCGCGGCGAACCCGACCGCGCAGACCGCGCTCGTGCGGTTCGACCCGGGGCTGACGTCGGCGGCCGAGCTCGCCGGCTGGGTCCGTGACTGCGGATATCACTGCGCTGGGCAGTCGGTGCCGCGCCACGTCTGCGACCCGCTGGCCGAGCCCGTGCCCCGGGAGGCGCATCCAGCAACGCATGACGACCATGGGGTGCACGCCGCGCACGTCGGCGCCCAGGTGATGCCTGTGACACCCGTGACACCCGTGGCGCACGGCGGGCATACGGGACCGGGGGAACGGGTCGCGTCGCCGCACGAGGCGATGGGTCACGGCGGGCACGGCGGGATGTCGATGTCGGCGATGGTCGCCGACATGCGCGACCGATTCCTGGTCGCGGCGGTGTTCTCGGTGCCGATCCTGCTGTGGTCGGCGATCGGGCGCGACGTGCTCGGGTTCCACGTACCGGCGCCGTTCGGGATGCGCGACGACGTGTTCCAGCTGGTACTGAGTCTGCCGGTCGTCTTCTGGGCGTCGTGGATCTTCTTCGACGGCGCGGTCAGGGCGCTGCGCGCCCGCACGCTGGACATGATGGTGCTGGTCGCCGTCGCGATCGGCACCGGCTGGATCTACTCGGCCGTGGTCACGCTGACCGGCGGCGGTGACGTGTTCTACGAGGCGGCCAGTGTGCTGGCGGCGTTCGTGCTGCTGGGCCACTGGTTCGAGATGCGCGCCCGCGGCGGCGCGAACGACGCGATCCGTACCCTGCTCGAACTGGCGCCCGAGAAGGCCCTGGTCGTGCGGGACGGAGCGACGGTCGAGATCCCGACCAGCGAGGTCGTCGTCGGCGATCTGCTGCTCGTCCGCCCAGGTGGGAAGATCGCCGTGGACGGGGTGGTCGAGGCCGGTGAGTCCGACGTCGACGAGTCGATGGTCACCGGCGAGAGCCTGCCCGTCCACAAGCAGCCGGGCTCACCCGTGATCGGCGCGACGCTCAACACCACCGGCGCCCTGCGGATCCAGGCGACGAAGGTCGGCGCGGACACGGCGCTCGCGCAGATCGTCGCGCTCGTGCAGGAGGCCCAGAACAGCAAGGCGCCGGGCCAACGTCTCGCAGACCGGGCTGCGTTCTGGCTGGTTCTGGTGGCGTTGGCCGGCGGGCTCGCCACGCTGCTGGTGTGGCTGTTCGCCACCCATCGGCCAGCGCAGGAGGCGGTACTGTTCGCCATCACCGTCGTTGTGATCACTTGCCCGGACGCACTCGGCCTGGCCACTCCGACCGCGATCATGGTCGGGACGGGCCTCGGCGCCCGGCGCGGGATCCTGTTCAAGAACGCGGGCGCGCTGGAGATGGCTGCTCGGATCACCACGGTCGTGGTGGACAAGACCGGCACGCTGACCAAGGGCGAGCCGGCCGTCACCGACGTGCTCGTCGCCGACGGTGTCGACGAAGCCGAGCTGTTGCAGCTGGTCGCGGCGGTGGAGCGGGAGTCCGAGCATCCGCTCGCCGCGGCCGTCGTCCGGCATGCGGACGCTTTCAGCCTGCGGCCGGCCAGGGCGGCCGAATTTATCAACGTTCCTGGGCAGGGCGCGGTGGCTACCGTCGATGGACACCGGGTCGCCGTCGGCACCCCACGGCTGATGGAGGCCGAAGGAGTCGAGCTGGGCGCCCTCGCCGAGCGGCGCGCCGCGCTCGCCGCTGACGGACAGACGGCCGTGCTCGTCGCGGTCGATGCACAACCGGCAGCGGTGATCGGCCTCGCGGACGCTCCACGCCCGACCTCGGCGGCGGCGGTCGCTGCCCTGCGCGCGGCGGGAGTCGAGGTCGTCATGCTCACCGGCGACAACCAGGCCACCGCCCGGCGGATCGCGGACGGGCTTGGCATCGACACCGTCATCGCCGAGGTACTCCCCGGTGACAAGGCCGCCAAGGTCACCGAGCTACAGCGCGCCGGCCGGCGGGTCGCCATGGTCGGCGACGGGGTCAACGACGCCCCCGCCCTCGCCCAGGCCGACCTCGGCATCGCGATCGGCGCCGGCACCGACGTCGCGATCGAGACCGCCGACGTCGTCCTCATGCGCTCAGACCCGATCGACGTCCCCGCCGCGTTGCTGATCGGCCGCGGCACCCTGCGCAAGATGCGCCAGAACCTCGGCTGGGCCGTCGGCTACAACGCCATCGCCCTGCCGATCGCCGCCGGCGTCTTCGAGCCTGGCATCGGGCTGGTTCTCCGTCCCGAGATTGCCGCGCTGTCCATGTCCGGATCCAGCTTCCTCGTCGCCGTCAACGCCCTCCTCCTCAAGCGGCTACGCCTCCCCCGCTCGTTGACCAAGGCGGCGGACACGCAGCCCGTCGCCGAAGCGCGGCCCACCGCGACCCCCGTGCCGTGACGACGGGCCGCGGCCGGCCGTCAGAGGATGACCGGTGAAGATCAGCTAGCGGGCGGTGGGACGGCCGGTAGGGGGCAGTAGAGGGTGTGGCCGAGGCCCAGCAGTGGTCCCGCGGCGATCGCGATCGGGACGAGGAGCAGCACCACCGCGAGGGTTCCGCCGGCCATTGTCCGGACGAGGCCGAGTGGGTTGGCCGGTGCCAGCAGGCGATGGACGCGTCCCAGCGCCGTCGGTCCGCCCGCGGCCAGGCCTACCCCCTCGCCGCCGCCAGCGGCCAAGACGGCGAGCGCGGTAGCGATCGACAGGCGGGTGTGCCGGCGGGACGCGGCGTCGTCGGCAGCCAGCTCCAGCAACCGGCCGATCTCGCGCCGGGCGACGGTGAACAGCGGCGCAGCGGGGAACGCCCTGACCAGGACGTCGGCGCCGGCCAAGGCCAGGTGATGGCGGCCCACCAGATGCGCGCGCTCATGCGCGAGCACCGCCGCCAGCTCCCGTTCGCCAAGCGCGTCCAGCGCCGCGGTCGTGAGCACGATTCGCTGGTTGCGGCCGGGTAGGCAGTAAGCGGCGGCGGTCTCGTGGGCGAGGACGACCGCTCCGAGCGTGGGCGCCGGCCGCGCGAGAATCGCGAGTTTCAGCGCGTGCTCTCGACGGGCACGCGCGCTCCGTATCAGCCCGGCCGTCGCGCAGAAGGCGACCCGGATGAGCAGGGCCGCGACCACCGCCAGTCCGCTTCCCGCGACGCTCGCGCTGCTGGGGGTGGCGTACGAGTCCCGCAGCGACACCACACAGGCCTGCAGCATCTCAGCGAGATCGGTGCTGAGAGGTACCGACGGAACTGCCAGCGCCAGCCCGGCCAGCCCGGCGGCGGCCAGCACTGACAGCGACAGTGCCTGCCACAGGCAGACCGCCAGCCGCGGGGCTCGCTCGGCCCAGGCTGCCCCACGTAGCAGCCGGGGGGTCACCACGGCGAGCACAACCGCATAGGTGACCAGCACCGCGGCAACTATCACGTCTGTCCATCCGACGGCAATTGCCGCTGGCCCGGCCGGTTCGCGTCGTTCCGGGAGCCCTGGGTACCGGCCCCGTGCGTTGCCCTGGCAAGGGCGTCGCTCAGCAGCCGGGCCTCCTCGGGCGACATCCGTTCGACGAAATGGATCAGCGTGGTTGCGGGATCCAGGCTGTCGGCGAGCGCCTCGCCCATCAGCTCCGCGTTGTGCTCCTCCTGGGAACGCACGGGCTCGTAGAGATACGCGCGGCCGACCAGTTCTCGGCGCAGCCAACCCTTGCGGTGCAGGTTGTCCATCACGGTCATCACCGTCGTGTAGGCGATCCGTCGCCGCTGTTGGAGCTCCTCGAAGACCGCCCGCACGGTCCGAGGCTCGCCCGCGGACCACAGCAGATCCATCACTGCGGCCTCCAGCGCGCCTAGCCCACGCATGACCGCCTCACCGCCTCTAGCCAGCCGAATACGAAACATCCTAGTAGCAGGAGACTCTCGCCCCGCCGGCTCGACGGCCGGTCGCGCCCGGCAGCGTCACAGAGTCCCGCCTTCGAACACGTGTCGTCGGGCTGGGACATGCGCTGGGCGGCGAGCCGCCCTGCGCCAGATCGGCGCCGGGAGCGCGAGCCTCGTCTCACTCGCCTCGGCCCCGAGTCTCGGCCGGGGTCGAGGCAGCCGGCCGACGCGCCGACACCCTTGACCCCTTTTTCTACTAGAGGGGCTAGTACTACTACTATCCGGCGTAGTTGTTACGGATGATGCGTCTGAGGACGTGGTGAGGGAGGAGAAACGGTGCCTGCTCGGGTCGGCGGTCGGCGGTCCCTTGACGAAAGGTGGCCCAGGCGCGACCCGGGCACCGAATCGGGGCCGGACGAGGCGCCCAAGGAGTCCCTGCGCCGCCGGGCGACCGAGCCTCGGCGTCGGGCAGCCACCGTCGTCCTCCTGGCCGGCGGAACGTTGGCGACGTCGATGACGGGCTTCGCCGCGGCCACCTCCGACACCCCCGGCGACAGCCAGCCCGCCGCTGACCCGATCATGCAGGCCTCCATGCTCGGCGCCTCCATGCTTGGCAACCAGCCGGCTCCGACGGACGCGCCCGCCGGCGTGGCGCTGGCAGCGGAGGTCGCGAATCCGACGCAGCAGTTCACAGCCCTGACCATCACGCCCGACAAGACGGCGATCAGGCCAAACGACCAGGTGACCTTCACGGTGCACGCGGCGGCGGCGACCGGTGCACCCGTCGCGGGTGAGCAGGTCAACATCGTCGTCGTCACCGGCACCCGCTGGTCGAAAAGCGCCATCCTGCGAACCGACGATGAC
>NZ_MBLO01000004.1 GCF_001854805.1 Pseudofrankia coriaricola | reverse complement strand
TCCGAGGCCGCCAACCGGAAATCCACACGCAAGGAACAGCCCGACGGAACGCCTCTTTACAGCTTCCAGGGCCTCCTCGCGCACCTGGCCACCCTGACCCGCGACGAGATCCGCATCAGCGGCGGCGGCAGCCTTCAGCTACTCACGAACGCCACCGAAACCCAGAGAAAGGTCTTCCAGCTAATCGGCGCGCCTATCTCCAAGACCGTTGGTAGTCAGTAAGACGATCAATGGCTGCCGCGAACCCGCAAGTCACGAGCCCGCAGTGCGTCCTAGATCAAGTAAGTTCGGTCTAGAGGGCCAAAGGGCGTGCGAAAATGATCTTCCTTCGCACGCCCGGCGGCCGTTGTCCCCAGGATCACTGACACGATTCCCCGTGACGTCGGACAGGATGGGCGCGCGACCGCATGCAGGTACAGGGCAAACGTTGCCGGGCAGCATTAGTCAATGGTGGGCGGGGCGTCCAGGTTGTGGCCGGTGTCGGGGTCGAACAGGTGCAGCTGGTCGGTGTCCAGCCAGAGCTCGGCCTTCTCGCCCTCACGGATCCGGCTGGACGCGTCGAGCCGGGCGACGACCTGTTCCACTCCGCTGGACAGGTCGACGGTGCCAGCGTCGTGGGCCAGCTCCTCGAGGTCGGCGATCTGGGCCCGGCCGCCGGTCAGCGTGAAGTAGGCGAAGCTGTCCGAGCCGAGCCGCTCCAGCACGTCCACCGTGACCGTGAACCGCGGTCCGGGGCGGTTCCTCACCTGCTCCAGCGCGGAGTCCTCGAAGTGTTCGGGCCGCGCTCCGACAATCAGAGACCGGCTGCCGGCCGCGCCTCCGTTCCAGCTTTCCAGCAGCCGCCGCTGCCGGTCATTCGGGGCGATCGCCCCGAACGGGGTGCGCAGCTCGCCCTCCTCGACGGTCGCCGGCACGAAGTTCATCGCCGGCGAGCCGATGAAACCGGCCACGAAAATGGTCGCCGGCCGGCTGTACAGGTCGGTCGGCGTGCCGATCTGCTGGATCCGCCCGGACCGCAGCACCGCCACCCGGTCGCCGAGCGTCATCGCCTCCGTCTGGTCGTGGGTGACGTACACCATGGTGGTGCCGAGCCGGTTCTGGAGCCGGGACACCTCGGTGCGCATCTGGACCCGCAGCTTGGCGTCCAGGTTGGACAGAGGCTCGTCCATCAGGAACGCCTTCGGTGAGCGGACGATCGCCCGGCCCATCGCGACCCGCTGCCGCTGCCCGCCGGACAGCTGGGCCGGCTTGCGGTCCAGGTGCTCGGTGAGGTCGAGCACCCGGGCCGCCTCCTCGACCTTCCGGTCGATCTCCTCTTTCGGCCGTTTCGCCAGCGCCAGCGCGAAACCCATGTTCTTCCGCACGGTCATGTGCGGGTACAACGCGTAGCTCTGGAACACCATGGCGATGTCGCGGTCCTTCGGCGCCAGGTCGTTGACCACCTTGTCGCCGATCCGCAGCTCGCCGGAGGTGATGTCCTCCAGGCCGGCGATCATGTTCAGGGTGGTCGATTTCCCGCAGCCGGACGGGCCGACCAGGATGACGAACTCGCCGTCGGCGATGGAGAGGCTCGCGTCCTCCACCGCGAGCCGGCCGTCCGGGTACCGCTTGGTGATGTGGTCGAGAACGATGTCGGCCATGGCCGGGCCTATCCCTTCACCGCGCCGGACGTCAGCCCGGCGACGATCCGTCGTTGGAACAGCAGCACGAAGATGATGATCGGGATGGTGATGACCACGGCCGCCGCCGCGATCGAGCCGATCGGCTGGGCGAACTGCGACGCGCCGGTGAAGAACGCGATGGCGGCCGGGACGGTCCGCGACCGCTCCGTCGACGTCAGCGAGATGGCGAACAGGAAGTCGTTCCAGCAGAAGATGAACACCAGGATCGCGGTGGTCACCATGCCCGGCGCGGCCAGCGGGGCGATGACCCGCAGGAATGCCTGCAGCGGGGTGGCGCCGTCGACCTGCGCGGCCTTCTCCAGGTCCCACGGGATCTCCCGGAAGAACGCCGACAACGTGTAGATCGCCAACGGCAGCGAGAACGTCAGGTACGGGATGATGAGCCCGATCCAGGTGTCGAAGATGCCGATCTGCCGCCAGAGGTTGAACAGCGGGCTGACCAGGGAGATCTGCGGGAACATGGCGATCAGCAGGGCCAGCCCGACGAGCAGCCCCTTACCCGGGAAGGCGAGCCGGGCGATCGCGTAGGCGGCCATCGAGCCGAGCACCACCGCGAGCACGGTGGAGATGAGCGCGATCCCGAGGCTGTTCAGCAGCGCCCGGGTGAACAGCGACTCGCCGAAGATCCCCCGGTAGTTCTCGAACGTCCAGTGGCGCGGGATGAACTTGCCGTCGGTGATGCTGTCCGGGGTCTTGAACGACAGCGACACCAGCCACAGCAGCGGCACCAGCGATATCCCGATGATGACGAGGTTCGCGGCGGACCAGCCGAGCAGCGCGGTGCGCTCCCCGGATGGGCGCCGGCCGCGCGTGGCGGCGCCGGCAGTGCCCGTGGCACCGGCGCCGGGAGTAGAGGCGATGGTGGCCATCAGCGACGGCCCTCCCCACCGGGCGCGGCGGTGCCGAACCCCTTGACGAAGATGAACGCGACGAGCGCCACGACGAGGAAGATGAGCACCGACAACGACGAGCCGACGCCCAGGTTCAGCGCCGTGAACAGGTTGTCGTAGCCCAGGATCGACACCGACCGGGTGTCGTACGCCCCGGCGGTCAGCACGTAGATGCTGTCGAAGATGCGGAACGCGTCCAGCACCCGGAACAGCAGCGCGACCAGGATCGCCGGCTTCATCAGCGGCAGCATTATCCGGGTCAGCCGCTGCCAGGCGGTGGCCCCATCGACCTTCGCGGCCCGTAGCAGCTCCTCCGGGACCAGCGCCAGCCCGGCGAGCAGCAGCAACGCCATGAACGGCGTCGTCTTCCACACCTCGGCCACGATGATCACCGCGATGCCCCAGACCTGAGAACTCAGCGGCGTCGCGTCGCCGAACAGGCCGGACAGGTAGCCGGTGTCCGGGGTCCACGCGTACCGCCAGCCGAACGCGGCGACCACGGTCACGATCCCGTACGGGATCAGGATCACCGTCCGCACCAGGCCACGGCCGACAAGCGCCCGGTGCATCACCAGCGCCAGCGTCATCCCCAGCACGAACTGGATCGCCACCGAGATCACCGTGATGATCACGGTCACCGCGAGGGCCTGCCACCACAGCGACGACGTCAGCACGGTCGCGTAGTTCGCCAGCCCGACGAACTTCGAGTCGTCCGGGAACCTCAGGTCGTAACGCCGCAGGGACAGGTAGATCGCATATCCGATCGGGTAGGCGGTCACCGCCAGGATGACGATGACCGCCGGCGCGCACAGCGCCCAGCCGAGCCGGCGCTCCGCCCGCGCCCCCGCCGACAGCGGTGCCCGCCGCCGTTTCACGGGTGCCGCGCCGTTCGCCGCCGCGCCGGCATTCGTAGTCGCCTCAACAGTCACGGCACCAGACCCTTCGACTCGATGGCGTCGGCGATCGCCTTGCGCAGGTCGCCGAGCCGCCCGACGCTCGCTGAGGAGGGCGGTGACAAGGTGTGCGCGATCTGCAGCGAGACGCTCTGGTAGGCCGGCGTCTCCGGCCGGACACTCGCGTTCTGGAGCGCCTCGTAGATCGCCGCCGCGAACGGGTAGCCGCCGTCGATGAACTTCTGGTCGGTGTACAGATCCTCGGCCGTCGGCGCGAGCCCGCCGTTGATCGCGGTCCGGATCTGGTTGTCCCGGCTGGTCATGCACTCGATCGCCGCGGCCGCCTCGGCCCGGTGGTGGCTATAGGCGCCGATCGCCAGGTTGTAGCCGCCGACGGTCGTGTGTGAAGGCTGGCCGGGTACCAACGTCGGCCACTGCGTCCAGCCGATCTGTTCGGCCAGCTTCGGATTGTTCTGACGCGCCGATGGATAGATGAACGGGTAGTTCAGCTGGAAGGCGGCCGACCCGGTCTCGAACGCGAGGCGGTTGTCGTCCTCCTTCTGGTTCGACCAGGACGGGTCGGCGGCCGGCGAGTGTGCCATGGCCCGGATCGCCTCGACGGCCTTTTCCGCCGGCGGGCCGAGCACTACCTTGGTGCCGTCGTCATTGAGGATCTGGCCGCCGGCGGACGCCACCAGCGAGTTGAACAGCACCGTGTAGCCCTCGTACTGGGCGCCCTGCACCTCGACGTAGTGCGGCTTGCCTTCCGCGGCGAGCCGCCGGGAGTCGGCCAGCATCTCGTCCCAGGTCCGCGGCGGGTTCGGCACCAGGTCCTTGCGGTACCAGAGGAGCTGGGCGTTGGTGTTCAGCGGCACGGCGTAAAGCTGTTTGTCCCAGGTACCGGTCTCCACGGCGACCGGCAGCATTCCGTCGGTGAGCCGCTTCGCCTCCGTCGCCGGGAACGGCACGATCCAGCCGGCCTCGGCGAACTCGGCGGTCCAGGTCACGTCCAGCGCGAGGATGTCCATCGTGGAGTCCTCGGCGGCGAGCCGCCGCACCAGCTGCTGGCGCTGCCCGTCCGAGTCGTTCGGCAGCACGTTGATGCTGATCGTGTACCGGCCGTTCGACGCGGCCGAGCAGTCCGCGGCGGACTTGGCGAACGAACCGGACGACTCGTTGTAGACGTACCAGGTCAGCCGGGCCGGGCCGCGGCCGCCTCCGTCGTCGGAACCGCCGCAACCGGCCAGCGCCGCCCCCGCGGCCAGTACCAGCGCTCCCACCACGGCCACCGTGGACCGGCCGCTCCGGCCGCTCCGGCCGGTCGGCATGCCCCGGCCGCCGCCACAGGCGGATCCGGCCGCCCCCGGACGGTGGCCGGAATGTCGGCCGGGTCGACGAGGTCCACGGGGCCGACGGGATTGTGGAATTCTCATAGGCCGTGCTCACCACCCCACGTCGCATTACCAGAGGCGACGCGCGGGCGGGGGACGTTCATGGCCGGGTGGTATCCGGCTCCGCCACCTACGACCGGGCCACGTCGCCCCGAGTCGTGCACCCACCGGCCGGGAGACCGGCGGTGGCTCCGCCATTCCCAGGCGCATGAAGATGTAAACCCGGCGTCACAGGACTATTTCGGATAGTGTTCTTCCTGTTGCGCTATGTATATCGCGCGGGCGCCGCGGCGTCGCTGGCTGGATGACGACGCGGCGTAGGGCGGCGCTGGCCTGCCGGCCCCCGGCCTCCGTCGCGGTCGAGGCGGTGGCGGCGGGCCCCGCCGCGAGACGCCCGGGCGCGACAGCGCGAACCGCAGATACCGGCGTACCGCCAGAACGATCACCTCGGCTGGGGCCGGGACCCAGCGAGCTCCGAAGCCGGCACCGACGGCCGAGGGGGACGGCGGGCCATCGTCCGATCATGTCCTGGCCGCCGAGGCGGGCCACAGTGTCGGCCCCGCCCCCGTGACAGCGTCCACTTGACTATTTTCTGCGCCTCAACCTGAGATTTCAGCCCGATGTCGACGGTGGAACAGTTCTGTTGTGTTTGTGGGCTGGCGCCGGGTGCACAACGGGTCGCAAAGGTCGAACGGCGATCTTGTCGATACCCGAAAGGCAGGCGAACCTATGACGAAACTAACCTGGAGCTCAATGCGATCGACGGCGATCGCCATTGTCCTGACAGCGGCGATGCTGGTCGGCGTGGCCGCGACCGCGACCTCCGCCAGCGCGGCGGCGCCACAGGCGAGCGCCGTGGAAGGCCTGTCGACGCCGGTCACCGGACAGAATGGGGCGACGTCTTTCGACGGCACGTTCACCGCGACCGGGTTCGAGGAGCGCGCCGGACAGATCGTCGCGCTCGGGACCGTGACGGGAACCGCCACCGGCACGACCCAGCAGGTCAGCCAGGCGGTGTCAGCCCCGGTGACGAACGCGGCCACGGCGGCGGGCTGCGACATTCTCGGCCTGGTGCTCGGGCCGTTGCACCTTGATGTGCTGGGACTCGTGGTTGACCTCAACCAGGTCGTGCTGAACATCACCGCGGTCGGCGGCCTGGGCAACCTGCTCGGGAACCTGCTCTGCGGCGTGACGAACCTTCTCGACGTGCTCGGAGTCGCCCAGCTTCTGGCGATCCTGAACGCGTTGCTCGGGCTGTAACCGACTCGTGCTCGGCCGTCCCGGGCCGGCGGATCACCACCGATCCGGGACGGCCGCACGCCGGGCGCTGAACTCGCGATCGGAAATCCGCGCGAAGCCTGTTGGTCGAGCCCGGATTCTCGCGCGCTCCCGAGGTGTCCAACTCAGTCGAGCCTGGACCGGTACCGCCCGGGCAGCGCCGCCCCGCCGAACTACGCCACCGTGGATCGGAACGCGGCGGGTATTCGCGGGACTCGCCCGCGTGGACAACAGAAGGACGGCGGCTGGAACGCGCCCTTGTCCAAGCCCGTGACCAGCGAATTTCCGGCCTTCTAGATCATCCTGCATCGCCCTCCGCGGCGAATGGTCGGGCCGCCATGGGATCTGCTCAGTTACCGCCGACCGGGCTGGCCAGTCATCAGCACGACAGCCACTGGGCAGAGGTCCGCCAGCGTAGATCCCATGCGCTACCCTGCCTGCACGCGGACCTGAGGGGGGCACGATGCTTGGTCTAGAAATAGTTGTGGGCTACATAGCCGCGTGGGCAGTAGGGAAGGCGCGCCGAGTGACGCCGCGGGCGGACGAGGAAGTCAACCGCACCATCGACGCCCTCATGGACCGGCTGCACGATTTCGTCAGCGGCAGGATAGGCGATGATCCCGCGCTGACCCAGTTGGAGCGCGAGGCGGCGGACGGCATCGAAAATCCCCTGACCGAGAAGCGTGTTGAACTCTCCCTTGCGAACGCCGCCGCACAGGACGCCACATTCGCACAGGAGCTGGAACGGCTCGTCTCCGAGATCAGGGCCGCGAATCAAGACTCTGCCCCAAAGTCGACCGTGAATATCAATGCACACGGCCACGACCAGGCCCAGATGCCGATCCAGGGTCAAGGAGTACAGGACAACCGCTTCGGATTTCCAGGTGGGTCACGATAGCAGATGAAGATCGACCCGACTCCCGATAGCCAGCCACCAGAGACCGGAGAGGGTGCTGAGCAAGACCGCGATCCGACCACGCGACCCGAAACCGGTCACTCAACCACTACAAATGTGAGCGCGCGCGAGAAATCGATTGTTCCCATAAACGTAGGTATTCAGAACAACAAGTTCGCGGGAGTAACCCGGAATCGCGATATTCACGTGACCCTCTATCACGAGAAGCAGCGGATCGAGGTTTCAGCCGGCGAGGTTTTTTCCCTACCCATCGAGGTCACCAATCAAGGCGACTCCAATCGACATATCAGACTCTCAGTTCAGGGGATCGCCAAGCGCGCGGGACTTGATGTCTGCGCGGTGGAGCCCAGCCAGCTGGAGGTTCCTGATCACGCCAGCGCAATGCTCACCATCCGCGCGACAGACACGCTCCCCTGGGCGGGCGAGTGGAGAATCTCAATACTGGCCCGGGACACAGAAAATCCGGGCGATGACTGGGAGAGCAACCCGAAGACGCTTGCCGTCGCCGCGCGCCCCAGGATCAGGCTGTCCGAAAATGGTCCCGTAGAGGCGACAAGCGCCGGGAGGTACAGCAAGGCGGTCATCGTCGAGAACTGCGGTAATTCCCGGGTCCGGGGCAAGGTCTCCCCTGTGCCCGCGGACACCGGTCAGGAGGTGGCGGCCGGTGCGGACGCGACAAAGCTGCCGTCGTCGAAGGTAGGCACGTCGGACGAGATCGAGCTCTCTCCAGGAGAGTCTCGTGAAACATCGATAATGGTCAGCCTGCCGGAGCAGGCTCTCGGCGACCGGGAGTGGAATTTCCGACTCGGATTCTACTCATCCCAGGAGCTCGATATCTCTTTCAGAGCCCTGGATGCGAGAGCGCGTCAGGTCGGACTTCTGACCGAGCTGAACGAATGGCTACGGACCGCGTTGGTCGAAATTCTGTCAGCGGTGGAAAGAATCGTTCAATGGAGCGCCAAGACCGCCACCGTGCCCAGGTGGACGCTCGCATATCTTGTGCCGATCGCGTTGATTGTCTGCGGGGTAATCGGGGCGCAAACAACCGGGTCGTCGACGAACGCTTCAACTCCGTCCGCAAGGCAAAGCGCACCCTCCAACACACCACTCACAGCCAGGTCCGGCGCGCCGAGTACGCTCGAGATCCATGCCGGCGACCTGAAATGCGACGGCCGCTGGATCGTGCTGCTCGCCAGGTCCAGCGACCATGCGGATATTGCGTACTTCTTCGGGCGCGCCAACTCCGCGCGGACGCTGGGCGAGATTGAATATACGCAGATTTCGACAGACTGCGCCGGGTTGAGGACCGGTGAGTGGGTTCTGTTCGCGGGAACTTTTGGGTCCGAGGCCGAGTCGGAGCTGGCCGTCACCCGGTCCGGGGTCGATGGCACCGTCCTGCAGCTCAGATAACAGCGTGGGCATCGAGCGCTCCGCCTTCCGGCGAGGTGTGAACGCGGGCGCGGCATACGAGTTGCCGCTCGCCGACCCGCGCGGTGGGACCTGGCACCCGGCCGGGTCGGAATACTTGTCGTGTTGTTTGTTCCCAATCGGCCCAGATTCAGCGGCGAAGGGCCGTTTCCCGCTCGATGTGCGACAGCTTCTCGGGATTGCGCACGGCGTAGAGCCCGGTGACGAGGCCTTCGTCGATGCGTACCGCCACAACGCTGTCGATCTCGCCATCGAGCCGGAGAATCAGCGCCGGGTAGCCATTGACCTGTACCGGCTGCAGCGACACCGCGGCGGCGATCCTGCCCAGCCCGGCGGCCAGCAGGCGCGCCACCTTGTCGGCCCCGACAATGGGGCGCGGTACCGCCTGCCTGACTCCGCCGCCGTCCCCCAGCAGGACGACGTCCGGCGCGAGGATGTCAAGCAGGCTCTGCAGGTCACCGGTCTCGACCGCTCGCTGGAACGCGTCGAGCGCACCTCGGGTCTCGGCCGGAGAAACGACCCCGCGCGGGCGGCGCGCGGCGACGTGTGCCCGCGCCCGGTGCGCGATCTGGCGGACCGCGGCGGCGCTCTTGTCGACGGCTTCCGCGATCTCGTCGTACTCGAGGTCGAACACCTCGCGCAGCACGAACACCGCCCGCTCGGTCGGCCCGAGTGTCTCCAGCACCAGCATCATCGCCATCGAGACGCTGTCGGCCAGCTCGACATCCTCAGCCACGTCGGGCGCGGTCAGCAGCGGCTCGGGCAGCCAGGGACCGACGTAGGACTCCTTGCGCCGGCCGAGCGTACGCAGCCGGCTCAGCGCCTGGCGGGTGGTGATCTGAACCAGGTACGCACGCTGGTCCCGCACCGCATCGAGATCGACGCCCACCCAGCGCAGCCAGCTCTCCTGCAGGACGTCCTCCGCGTCCGCGGCCGAGCCGAGCATCTCGTAGGCGACGGTGAACAGCAGGTTGCGGTGGGCGAGGAACGCCGCGGTAGCCGGGTCCGAACGGCTGTCCTCGTTCATGCGCCCGCCGTGGTCTTCGGGGGCGGTCGGCGACGTGCCTGCCATGCGTGGCTCCTGTTCACGCTCGACTGTGTCACTCACCAGACGCCAGATCCCGCCGGTTTGTGACACCGAGCCGGTAGCCGGTCCCTGTCGTCCGCTGCCCCAGGACATGACGCCGTGGCTGCGTCGCGCACAGCGGGGCCCCAGGCATCACCGGTGTGGCCCCCGCCTGGTGGCGCAGGTCACCATGGCCAGGCTGTCACAGGAATCGGGGTCGCCGGCATCTGGTGTTCGTCCGGTGCGGCAGCACGCAACACCACGAGTGAGGACGACGTCATGGACGCCCGATTCAACCTGTTCGACAACGAGATCGCCGCCAAGTTCGGCAAGCGGTTCGCCAACGCCAGCCTGGTGATCGACCAGTCGCCGCTGCCGAAGGCCACCCAGGAGCTGGTGTCGCTGCGCGCCAGCCAGATCAACGGCTGCGGCTTCTGCGTCGACATGCACACCAAGGAGGCCGCGGCCGCCGGTGAAACCCCGGTCCGGCTCAACCTGGTCGCCGCCTGGCGCGAGGCCACCGTGTTCACCGAGGCCGAGCGGGCCGCGCTCGCACTCGCCGAGGAGGGGACCAGGCTCGCCGACGCCCACCACGGCGTCTCCGACGAGACCTGGGCCCAGGTCCGCAAGCACTACGACGACGACCAGATCGCCGCGCTCGTCTCCCTGGTCGCCCTGATCAACGCGGCCAACCGGGTCAACGTGATCGTGCGCAACCCGGCGGGCTCCTACACACCCGGCATGTTCGCCAGCATGAAGAGCTGACCGGCGGGCGGGTCCAGACCCGGCTCGGATCATCGATCCGGGCCGGGCCGGCGCATGCCACATCACCGAAGGCGGGACCGCGCGCGAGGCCCTCCATCACCTCACGGGAGATCCGGCCGTTCGGCGGAACGAACCGGCGGCCGTCATCCTGTGGGCGGCCCGTCATGGCCCTGGACGGAAGGTGGCGAAGATTCGCCACATCAGAGCCTGCTGGCCGTCCCAGTCGTCCTCGGGAATCCGCCAGCGCAGCGCGTATCCGTGGCCGTTGCGGACGACGCCGAGGTCGAGGACGTGGATGACACGCCCACCCGAGGTGAAGGTGAACTCCCAGATGGCGGCGGTCGCGCCGTCCTGCCCGTCGGCCTGGCGGATGGACAGGAGCCGGTAGCCCGGCGATGTCGCCCGTGTGCTTCCTTCCAACGACCGCCAGGCGCCGATAGCGGACGGTCCGGCCGCGGCCTGGGCCTCGACCAGCAGTTCTGGATATCCGCTCGCGGGCGCGAACACGGTTCGGTCGGCGCCGCGCGGGGAGGTCGACCAGTCACTCGGCACCGCGACCGACCAGCTGGATTGCCCGGAGCGCGTGGTGTAGCCCTCCGGTGGCCGCGCCGGGGTGGTACCGGTCGGAATGAGCGAGCCCAGGCTGATGTCGTAGTCCCGCGCCGCCGGGGCGTCCGTCAGTGTGTCGCCTGAGGCCGGCGGGCCGGCGACACTCGAGGGCGGACGTGATGGGTCCGTCGCCGCCAGGTTCTCCGGTGTTGTCGTCGACGTCGGCGATGTGACCGGTCCGGACGAGGCGAGCGACGATCTTTGCGGCGGCGGGGCCGCGGCCGGCTCGGCGGTGCCGCCGCCGGCCAACGTCAGGCCCAGAGTGGTCCCCACCGCCAAGAGCGACGCCAGCGCCGCCGCCACGATCACCGACACCCGCCGGCGCGAGCCGCGCCGACGTCCGCCGGGGGGTACAGGGACGGCGGCGTCGCCGCCCGGTTCGCCGTTGTCGGGTGCGGTGCCCTCGTTGGGTGCGGTGCCCTCGTCGCGTTTGGCGTTGTCCCTGGGTTCGCCGTCGCCGGGCACCGCACCCTCATCTTGTTCGACGACGTCGGTGGTTGCGGCGTGGTCGGTGGATGCGACGTCGGTGGGTCCGACGACCTTCGTGGGCGCGACGTCGGCAGTGGGTGCGGCGACGTCGGTGGATGGGGCGACATCGGTGGGTGCGACGACCTCGGTGGGTCCGACGTCGGGTGTAGGTGCGGCCTCGGCGCCAGTGGGTGCGACGACCTCCGTGGATGCGGCCTCGGCGATGGGTGCGGCCTTGTCGTCGGCCTCCGGGGTACCGACCTCGGCGGCCCGCGGTTCGTCCATGCCGGTCGCGTCGCCGCCGTCGACTTTCGTCGCCTGATCCGCGGGTCTGTCAGCCGCCATGCCGGGTTCAGCATCATCCGCCCGCGCCGGCCGGTGGCTGTCAGCGAGGATCTCCAACCACGGGTCGGCCCGGTCAACCCGGCCGGCCTCGCGGGGACGGGTGGGGCGTCGAGCGAGCCCGGGCCTCCCGAGGTGTCTGCGCCGTCCTCGTGCGGTCGGCGTGATGTCGTCGAGGACCTCGCGAAGATGACTGCGGATCTGGGCGGGCGACGGCCGCCGGTCAGGATCGACGGCAAGCATGTGATCGATGACACCGCGGAGGCAGCCCGCGTGGACGAACGGGCGTCTGCGGTTCTCCACGACGGCGGCCAGCATCGCCAGGGGCACCTTGCCCTCGAACGGAGACTCGCCCTCGACGGCGGTGAAGAGGGTCGCTCCGAGCCCCCACACGTCGCTGGCGTACACGGCCCGCGCGCCTCGGACGCGTTCAGGGGCGATGTAAGCCGGCGAACCTATCAGCGTTCCCGCACCCGTCAGGGTTGTGTCGCCGTGGCTGACCGCGATGCCGAAGTCGGTCAGGCGTGACTCGCCGGCCGCGGTGACCAGGACGTTGCCCGGCTTGACATCGCGGTGGACGACGCCGCCACGGTGAGCGGCCTCGAGCGCATAGGCCAGGCTGACGCCGATACGGGCGACCCGCTCGGGGGCCAGCCGTCCGGCGTCCTTGATGAGCTCGGACAGGGAGACCCCGTCGACGTACTCCATGACGATCCACGAACGCCCGTCTGCCTTGAGCACGTCGTAGACGGTCACCAGCGTCGGATGACGCAGTCGAGCAGCCGCGCGGGCCTCACGCATCACCCGCTGTTCGGCCAGGTCGCGTTCGGCCGCCGACCCCATGAGCGGCAGCCGAATCTCCTTGATCGCGACCGGGCGGTGCAGCAGCACGTCCTCGCCCTTGTAGACAGTGCCGCTACCACCCTCACCGATCACTCTGCCCAGCCGGTACCGACCACCCAGGTATCCTTCCGTTCCCTGTTCGTCGGCGGCACCGAGAGTCGGCATCGTTTGATCCTACTTTCGATGACCTTCTTGGAGTTTGAGATTCCTCTACCCAGGGCGACAACGACAACACACGCCTTGGTCTTGTCGGCGTCGGTCTTGTCGGCGTCGGTCTTGTCGGCGTCGTCGACATGCGCCGGTCAGAGACGGGAGCTCCGTCGCGTGCGCCGGGCACAGCGGCTGGGCCAGCCGAACAGGGCTGACCGAGTGACGCATCGTCGACGCGCCCGTCTAGTCATAGGGGTCTCCTATGACCATCCCTGGCAGTCGGCCGCTACCGAAGGGTCCTCGGCCGCTTGAGGCTGGGATCCATGACCACCGTCCCCGTCCGGGAACGCCATTTCGCCCGACCCGCGCGGCTCGCGCACACCATGTCCGCCGCCTCCGGCGTTTCTGCCGTGCGCGCCGCGTCTGGCGTGTCTGGCGGGTTGGCGTTCGCCGGCGCGATCGGCCTGGCCGCGACCGCCGTCGGCATGGCCTGCCCGGTGATCGGCGCGCCTGTCGTGGCGGTTGTCGGGGGCGCCCTGCTCAGCCCACTCGCCCGGAGATGGGGAGGTGTCCTTCAGCCAGGTCTTGACGTTGCTCGGGTCCGCCTGTTGCGGGTCTCCGTCGCGTTGCTGGGCGCCCAGCTGTCCCTGGGCGAGGTGGCCGACGTCGGGGTGGCCTCGCTGCCGGTCATGCTGGCCACCCTCGCCGCCTGTCTGGCCGGCGCCGCGCTGCTCGGTCGATGTCTCAAGGTGGGACGTGACCTGCGCACCCTTATCGGCGTCGGGACGGCGATCTGCGGCGCGTCGGCGATCGCCGCCACGAGCCCGACGATCAGGGCCAAGAACGCCGACGTCGCCTACGCTGTCTCGACGATCTTCCTGTTCAACGTGGCCGCGGCGCTGGTCTTCCCGCCGCTCGGGCACGCGCTCGGCCTGAGCCCGGGCGCGTTCGGCCTGTTCGCCGGCACCGCCGTCAACGACATGTCCTCGGTCGTCGCCGCGGCCAGCGCGTACGACCCGGCCGCCGTCCAGCAGGCGGTCGTGGTCAAGCTCGTCCGCACACTCATGATCATTCCGATCGTGCTGGTGCTGGGCGCGCTCGTCCGCGACCGCGAGGCCTCGTCCGACCTGGACGCCGAGCCGCACCGTCAGCCGGACCACCAGTCACGCCACCTGTTGACCGCACCGCGCCGCGCCGTCCGCCTGGTTCCGGGGTTCCTCGTCGCGTTCGTGCTGGTGGTGTCGGCCAACTCGGCTGGGCTTCTCCCCGTCGCCAGCCACGAGCCATTGCATCGCGGCGCGATGATCCTCATCGCCGTCGCGCTCGCCGCGATCGGCCTCGCGACGGACGTCGCGGCGCTGCGCCGCACCGGGTACCGGCCGCTCCTGCTCGGCCTGCTGCTGTGGGCGACGGTGAGCCTGACCAGCCTCGCCGTCGCCGGGGCGGTGTGACACGCTGTCCGACGATGCCCCTCCCGAGCTGGGTCACCGATCTGGCGACGCTCAACCTGCTGCTTTCCGTCGCCGAGACCGGCAGCGTCGGCCGCGCCGCCCAGGCGCACGGCATCAGCCAGCCGAGCGCGAGCGAGCGGCTGGCCCGGCTGGAACGGCGCCTCGGCGTGCCGCTCCTGGTCCGGACCCGGCGCGGCAGCACTCTGACCCCGACCGGCGAGGCCGTCGTCGCCTGGATCCACCCGGTCATCGACGCGGCCCAGGCGCTGGCCGACGGTGTGCTCTCGCTGCGGGCCGACCAGCGGGCCCGCCTGCGCATCACGGCCAGCCTGACCGTGGCCGAGTACCTGCTGCCCCGATGGCTGCTGGTCCTGCGGCGCGGTCACGCCGATCTCGAGATCTCGGCCAGCGTCGCCAACAGCGAGGACGTCTGCGCGGCGATCCGCTCCGGCCGGGCCGATCTCGGGTTCGTCGAGTCGCCCGACGTCCCGGCCGACCTCGGCCGCCGAGTGGTCGGCGCGGACGGCCTCGCGCTCGTCGTGGCCACCCGCTACCCCCTGGCAGCTCGGGCCGAGCGAGATCTGCGCGCCAGTGATCTCATCGAGGCGCCGCTTCTGCTGCGCGAACCCGGCTCCGGCACGCGCGAGACGTTCATGCGCGCCCTCGCCGGCGCGCTCGGTCATACCCCGCCGATCCACCGCGCGACCAGCCTGGGCTCGACGGCGACGATCCTGGCCACGGTCCGGGCGGGCGGCGGTGTGGGCGTCGTCAGCGCGCGGGCCGCGGCGGCCGGCCTGGCCACCGGCGAGCTGGTCCGGCTGCGGGTGGCCGACCTGATGCTGGTTCGACCGCTGCACGCCGTCTGGTCCGGCCACGCGCCGACCCCGCTGGCCGCGGAGCTGATCGAACTCGCGATCGGACTACCTACGCCGGACTAATCCATAGGAAAATCGCCTGGGCAACCCGCGGTCCGCCGTTACTCACCCAAGCACCCAACCCTCTCCCGCTCGTTGCCCGTCGATAGTCGCCGTGTGGTTTTCTGGCTGCCGGTATGGACCTGCCGACGCGACAGCGGGCGACGGTCCTTCCATGGGGCCCTCGCCAAGAGGCCGCCGTCGGGCCGCCGAGAACACGCACCGTCGCCGCTGGGCGGAGTTCCGGGCCGCGACGCCTTTCGAGGACCGTGCGCCGGAACGTTAACAGTGTCCCAACTTCAGCACATATGCCTGCCGAAATAGCCGCGGCCAGTAGCATGTGGGACATCTGCGGGCATTCGGGGACCGCGGTCCTGACGGCCGATTCCAGAACCGGCTCGGGGGCCGGCCAGTCACGTGGACGGGTCACCGCCTGAGAACGGCGGAGAGACAGTGGGCGACGGCGAACGCGTGCATGGAACCGGCGGCGGCGACAGCCTCTTCCGCGCCGACGGCCACGACGGCGGCCCGTCCCTCCCGGACGGCCGGTCGCCGGCCGACGCCTTCCTGACCGCGTGGCGGAGCTCTCCGGCCGCGTCCTCGCCGCCGGTGGCCGCGCTTCGGCGGCTAGCCACCCGGCGGCCGGCCGCGAGGCCGGGGCACGCGCGCCGTCAGGTCGCCCGGCGCGGGAGGCCGTCCTCGGACGGCGCGGATGGTGGGCCGGGCACCAGCCCGTGGCCCGCGGCCGGCGAGACCGCGCTCCGCGGCCCGGCGGCCGACCGCCGCGGCGACCGACGTTCCTCGCCCAGCACCGCACCGCCGTTTGCCACACCGCCGTTTGCCACACCGCCGTTTGCCACACCGCCGGGCGGCGCGCCGCCGGGTCCGGGGCCGAAACCGCCCGGGGCGCCACCGGGGCGGCCCGGGCCGGCCCCGCCAGCCCAGCCGATGGCGTCGGCCCTGCCGAGGCCCGACGACGTGGCCGAACCCGGACCGCCGAACGCCGCCGCCGCGGCCGACGGTGCCACGGTCTTCGTCGGCCGGCTCAGCCGGGACGCCCAGTTCCACGTCCTTGGCCGTCGCGCAGCCGTCCTGGCCACGGTGCTTCTCCTGGCCGTCATCGGTTCGGTCGCGGCGGCGGCGGTGCTCGTCCGATGAGCCCGACGAGTCAGAGAAGTCCGATGAGTCGGATAAGTCCGGGAAGTCCAAATGAGCGCGCCGGGAGTTCCAGCCCGGCGGCCCCGGCCAGGCCGAAGCGCACGGCCTTCGTCCAACCGCAGACAACCCTCTGGGAGAGCATGTGTCCGAGCAGCCAGTGTCGCCGGCCGAGGTGGCGTGGTTCGCGCAGCGGTGCGACCTGGTCGTCCGCAATGTCGAACGCCTCATCCGCGGCAAGACGGATGTCGTCCGGCTGGCTGTGCTCTGCCTCGCCTCCGAGGGCCATCTGCTCATCGATGACGTGCCGGGTGTGGGCAAGACGTCGCTCGCGAAGGCGCTGGCGAAGTCCATCGCCGGCACGATGCGCCGGATCCAGTGCACGCCGGACCTGCTGCCGACCGATGTCACCGGCGTCAACATCTGGAATGCCGACACCAGAAAGTTCGAGTTCCAGCCCGGCCCGGTGTTCGCGAACGTCGTGCTCGCCGACGAGGTGAACCGGGCGTCGCCGAAGACGCAGTCCGCGCTGTTGGAGGTGATGGAGGAACGGCAGGTGACCCTCGACGGAACCGCCTACCCGCTGGAGCGGCCCTTCCTGGTCATCGCCACGCAGAACCCGGTCGAGCACGGCGGCACCTTCGACCTGCCCGAGGCGCAGATCGACCGGTTCATGATGCGCCTCGCGGTCGGCTACCCGAGCCACGAGGCCGAGGTGGACATGCTGGCCAGCCGGTCGGCTGGCCAGTCGGTCGAGGACCTGGCGCCGGTGGTGTCCGCGGCCGACGTGCAGCGGATGACCGCCACGGTGCGGCGCGTTCATATCAGCCGCGAGCTGCTCAGCTACGTCGTGACGATCGTGGACGCCACCCGCCGGCGCGGCGAGCTCCGGCTGGGCGCGAGCCCCCGCGGGGGCCTCGCGCTCGTGGCCGCGGCGCAGGCGCACGCGGCGGCCGAGGGGCGCGCCTTCGTCATTCCCGACGACGTCAAGACGCTCGCCCCGCATGTCCTCGGGCATCGGCTGCTCCTGCGCCCGGAGGCCGAGCTGAACGGCGTGACCGCCGAGAAGCTGCTCGGCTCGGTCCTCGTCGGGATCCCGGTACCCGGTGAACGGCCGGCCTTCCGATGATCACCCGCTCCGGGCTCCTCGTGGCCGCGCTCGCGGTGGCACTGGGCGTCGCCGGCTTCGTCCTGCGCTACCCGGAGTTCGTCGTGATGTCGGCCGCGGCCACGCTGGCGCTCGTGGTCGCCTGCGCCTGGCTGTTCGTGGCCCCGGACGTCGTGATCAGTCGTGAGATCCGCCCGGCCGGGGTGGTGGAGGGCGAGCCGGCGTCCGGCGTCCTCACGGTCACCAACGTCTCCGGGCGGCGCTGCCCGCCGCTGCGGGCCGCCGAGCGGGTCGCCGGCACGTCGATCGGCATCGCGCTTCCCAGTCTCGCGGCCGGGGCCGGGACCCAGCGCGGCTACGCGATCCCCACCGGGCGGCGCGGGGTGTTCGAGGTCGGGCCGCTGGTCGTCGGCCACAGCGATCCGCTGCGGCTCATCCAGCTGAGCCGGGAGCTGCCCGGGCGGTCGACCCTGCGGGTGCGGCCGCGGGTGCTCGCCGTCGCGCCGCTGCCGACGGGGGGCTCGTTCGAGCTGGACGGGCCGGCGGCGCGCGAGGCGCCGCTGGGCGGTGTCGCGTTCCACTCGATGCGGGAGTACGTGCGCGGCGACGACCGGCGGCTCATCCACTGGAGGTCCTCGGCCAGGGCCGCCAAGCTCATGGTCCGGCAGAACGTCGTGCCCAACGAGATGACCATGATGGTCGTGCTGGACACCAGCGCCGCCCCCTACACCGACGACTTCTTCGAGGACGCGGTGCGGGTCGCCTCGTCGCTGATCGCCGCCGGGCTCACCCGTGGCTTCCCGGTCGAGCTGTGGACCACCGGCCGAGGACGTCTCGCGGCCGGCCGGGACATCGCGGCCGGGGAGGCGATGCTGGACCTGCTCGCCGAGGTGACGACGCGGCCAGACGACCCGGGTCTGGCCGCCCTGGCGGCCATGATGCCGGGCACCCCCGGCGTCGCGCTCGGGGTCGTGACGGGTCAGCCGGCGCCGTCGGCGCTGGGCGCCGTGTCGGCCGTGCGGCCCCGGTACGCCATGGTCAGCCTCGTCCAGGTCGGCGAGCTGCACGGCCGGCCGGCTCCGTCGGTGTCCGGGGCGCTCGCCGTCAACGTGCGGACCAGCGACGAGTTCGCCGCCGTCTGGGGTTCGCGGGCGCGCCGATGACCACGCCGATCCTGTCGCCCCGGCCGGCCCCGCCGGTCCCGCCGGTCAAGTCGGTCCCGCCGGTCAAGTCGCCCCGGCCGACCCCACCGCCCCCGCCGCCCCCGTTGCCGGCCACCGGCCGACACCTCCGGCTGGGCGACGTGCTCCTGGCCGGGGCGTCGATGCTGCCCGCCGCGGCCGCCCTCGGCGCGCTGTTCGACGGCTACCGCTACCTGGCGCCGCTCGCCGGCGCCGTCGCCGCCGCCGCGGTCGTCGGCGCGGTCGCGGCCCGGCGGCTGGCCACGGTCGAGCTGGTCTGTCTCGTCGGTGCGCTGGCCGGCCTGCTCTACGGCACGGGGGTGGCCGCGGGCCGCGTCGACCTGCTGCTGCGGGCGCTGCGCGACGGCTGGCGGCCGTTGCTGACCACGGCCGTGCCCGCCGAGCCGAACACGCTGCTGCTGGCGCCGCTGGGCGCGGTGCTCTGGGTCGCCACGTTCGCCGCCGTCGTGCTGGTGGTGCGCTGGCACGGCGCGCTGCTGCCGGCGCTGCCGCCGCTGCTCGTGACGATCGGGTTTCTGCTGCTGGTCGCCGAGGCCGGGCAGCGCCGCCGGGTCGCGCAGCTGGTGCTCACCGGATGCTTCGTGGTGCTCGTGCTCGTGCTCGCCGCGGTACGGTCCGCGCGCGCGGGGGTGCTCCCTGGCCAGTCCGAGCCGACCGGGGGCGGGCCCGGTGTCGACGGCCGATCCGGCCCCGGGCACCGGTCCCGGCTGGCCGGGCCGCTGGCGATCGGGCTGCCGGTGGTCGCGACGGTCGCGGTGCTGGCGACCGTGGTCGGCGTCGTCGTGCCGATCGACTCGGCTGACCGGTACGACCTCAGGGAACACAGCAGTCCGCCGGTCGACGACGTCGCCCTGCTCAACCCACTCGTGCAGGTGCGCGCGCAGCTGGACACCCCCGAGCCGACGAAGCTGTTCACCATCAGGCTGACCCCCGCGGCCGCCGCCTGGCCGGCCGGCGCGCCAGGCACGTCGCCCCGGGTGCGGACGGCCGCCCTCGGCGCCTTCGACGGCGCCACCTGGAGCGTCGACGGGAACTTCATCGCGGTCGACAAGGTGCTGCCGGGTCCGGACGAGCCGGTCGCGACGACGGTCGCGCGCGCGAGGGTGCGCGCCGACGTGACGTTCGACGGGTTCGACGACGCGCTGCTGCCCACCCTCGGCGAGCCGACGGCCATCGACTACGCCCCCGCCAGCGGTTCCGGCCCGCGCGAGGGGAGGGGTCCGGCGTTCGAGCCGACGTCGGGAACGCTCGCCCTGCTGTCGCCACCGCGGGCCGGCGACCGCTTCGACCTGACGGCCCAGGTGTCGCGTCCGTCGGACGCGCAGCTGGCGGCGGCCGTCGTGGCGACCGGGCCGGGCGCGGACCGCTACCGGGTGCTGCCGAACCTGCCGGACGATCTGCGGGCCGAGCTGCTGGCCAACGCCAGGCAGACGACGGCCGGGGCCGCGACGACGTACGGCAAGCTGGTCGCGCTCGCCGACTTCCTGCGCGACGGCAGCGCGTTCCCCTACGACCTGCACGCGACGCCCGGCCACTCCTACGGCCGGCTCACCCGGCTGCTGGACTCGGCCGACCCGGCGGACCACCGCGGCTACGCGGAGCAGCGCGCCGCCGCGTTCGCCGTGCTGGCCCGCTCGCTCGGGTTCCCGACCCGGATCAGCGTCGGCTACCTGCTCGACGAGGACGGCGCGGCCAACACCACCGACGCGGCCAACACCGACGGCACATTCACGGTCACCGACCACCAGGCACACGCCTGGCCGGAGGTGCTGTTCGCCGGGGTCGGCTGGGTCGCGTTCGAGCCGACCGACACGAGCGACCTGTCGAGGGCGGGGTCCCGGGACGCGCCGCTGTCGGGAGCCTCCCCACCACAGACCCAGCAGGGCGACGAGGAGAACCCGGCGGTCATCACGCCGGCGCAACGCGACATCATCGTCGGCGGCGACGACGGGCGCGGTGGGCGTCTCGCCTGGCCGTTCGTCCTGCTCATCGCGCTGGGCGCCCTCGCCCTGGCCCTGCCCCTCCTGGTGATCGGCGAAAAGGCCCGGCGCCGGCTGACGCGGCGACATCGCGGCGGCCCGGCCGACCGGGTGCGCGGTGCCTGGTGGGAGGCGAGGGACCGGCTCGGCGAGTTCGGCGTCTCCCGATCGCCCTCGCTGACCAGACGCGAACTGGTCGGCGCCGTCGCCAGGAACCCGGCCACGGCGCCGGCGGTCGCGCCGCTGCGGCTGCTCGCGGCGCTGGTCGACGAGGCGACGTTCGCCCTGGGCGGCACCGGGGCCGACGATCCGGACCGGGCCTGGGCGCTGGTCGGGGACGTCCGCCGGGAGCTGGGACGTGCCGCCGGCCGCGCCGGCCGGGTGCGGGCCCTCCTCGACCCGCACCCGCTGTTCGCCGCCCCGGCGGCGGGCGCCGACGCCGAGGCCGCGGCCGTGGCGCCGCCGACCGGGCCGGCGGTGACACCCGCCGCCGTCCCGCCGGTACCCGCGAGCCCGTCGGACTTTCTCCAGCACTGGGTCCAGGTACACGGCCAGCAGCGGCGCACGATGGCCCACGCCGGCACGACGACGACACTCGCTGACACGACGGTGGTGCACGGTGAATGATCACGTCCTCGCGCGGCAGCGAGCGATCCCCCGGCCGTGGCTTGTCTGGTTGCCACGAGTCCTCCTGGCATTGGTGCTCGCCGGCGCGGTCGCCGGGCTCGCGCTCGCGCTCGCGCGGCCGGAGGAGGTCCCACGGCGGGCGGTCGACCTCGACGACGCGTCGGCGTGGCTGGTGTCGTCGACCGTCGGGGAGGCGGTGCTGGTCGACGGGACGTCCGGGCAGATCGTCACCCGGGTCGACATCGGCGGGAACGGGTCGGTGGGCACCCAGGAGGGCACGGACGCGTTTGTCTCGTCGGCTGACGGGACGGTGCTGCGGATCGATGGCACGACCTACCGGGTGAACCTGCCGACGAGCCCGTTCTCGGGCCGCGGTGAGCCGTTGACGCTGTTCCCCGCGCCGGGCGCGCTGTTCGCCGTCAGCCCGTCGCGGGGGGTCGTCTTCGTCGTCGACCCTCGGACGTTGCGGGTCCGCGCGACCGTCGCCGTCCACGCCACGATCCGCGACGGCGCGGTTCTCGCCGACGGCGCGGGCCGGCTGTGGATCGTCGACGCGGCGACGGGCGACCTCCTGCGGGTGGACGGCGACGGGCGGCAGGCCCGGGTCGGGGCCGTCGACCCGCAGTGGACCAGGCTGATCTCCGTGTCCGGGCGGCCGGTGGCCGTGGACCTGGCGGCCGGGCGGGCCCGCCCGATCGAGGCGGACGGCGTCACCGGGCCAGGGGTGTGCGTCGACGCCACCAAGGACGGCTCGGTCGTGGTGGCCGGTGCGGGCCCGGCGCCGCCGCCGGGGCAACTGCGCGCGGACGCGGCCCGCTGGATCTTCCTGGTCAGCCAGCGCAGTGGGCTGCTGATGCTCAGCGATCTCTCGACCCGGACCTGCGACGACGTGATCGACCTTGACGTCGCCGGGCACCGGCTGGGACAGCCTGTGGAGGCCGCCGGCCTGGTGTTCGTCCCGGACCTCACGACCAGCCGGGTGATAGTCGTCGACCTGGCCGGGCGGAAGGTGAAGGCCACGGCGAACGTGCCGGTCACGCCCGACAAGCCGTTCGAACTGCAGCGCGCCGGATCGGTGGTGTTCTTCAACGACCCCGCCGGCAGCATCGCCGGGGTTATCCAGCCCAGCGGCACGGTCACGACGGTCGAGAAGTACGGCCCGACACCAACCGGCGCCGACGACGAGCCCGCCGACGTCCCGCCGCCCCCGCCCACGTCGTCGACACCGCCGCCGTCCCCGACCGAGCCGGCGACGTCCCCACCCGCCACGGCCCGGCCCTCGCCCCCAAAGGCTCCCCCGTTCTCGCCGCCCGCGGCCGCGCCGAGCCAGCCGCCGGTCGTCCCCCCGGTCACCCGGCCGCCTGGGCGGCGACCCTCGCCCGAGGCGCCGCGCCCGCCGCGGCCGGCGCAGACGACCTCCGCCGCGCCCACCGGGCCGCCGGTCGTCCCGCGGCCGGCCACCGCCACGCCGTCGCCCAGCGCGCCGGTCGTCACGCCGTCGGCGCCGGCGACAGTCCCGCCGCGGGCGAACCCGCCCACGGCCCGACTGAACGTGTCGCAGGCCAGCGGGCTCGCGCCGCTTCCCGTGCGGCTCGACGCCAGCGGTTCGTCCGCGGCGGACCCGGCGGTGCCGATCGTCAGCTACAACTTCATGGCGGGTCCCGGCGGTTCGGTCACCCAGACGACCGGCGACCAGGCGTCCGCGGTGGTGGACCTGACGTTCGACACGCCGGGCACCTGGCTCGTCACGGTCCGCGTCACCGACGCGGCCGGCAACTCGGCGCAGAGCACCCCGGTCCGGGTAACCGTGAACGGGCCCCCGACGCAGCCATCCCCGGTTTCCCCGACGACCACCCCACCGCCTCCCCCAACGACGACCCAACCGGCTCCCCCAACGACGCAGCCGCCGCCAACTCCGACGCCGACGCCCCCGCCGCCCACGACACCTCGGACGACGACAGCTCCGCCGCCCACGACACGTCCGCCGACGACGTCCCCGCCGCCGGCGACCCATACCGAGGTCACCGGCAACACCGGCTCGCCCACCTTCGCCACCGTGCATTTCGTCGGCCCGAACACGCCCAGGATCGGGGTGAACGTGGCGGTGCAGGTCCGCTGTCGGACGACCGGCGACGCGGTGGAGGACGGGAACACCTGGTTCTACCTGGTCGTGTCCGGGGTGGCGGCCGGCCGGTACGCGCCGGCCGACAACTTCTACAACAACGGCGCGACGTCCGGCCCGCACAACAACGTCTTCGTCGACACGAAGGTCCCGCTCTGCTGAGCCCCCCAACGCCGCCGCGTCGGACTGGGAGCGCGAGTACTACGGCTGCTACCGCGAGCGGCTGCGCCAGGCGAAGGCCACACACGACCCGGAGAACGTGTTCAGCTTCGAGCAGAGCGTGCCGCCCGTCGCCGGCTGATCCGGTGGTCAGTACCGGACCGGCCTCACCGCCCATCACCGGGCGGCCAGCAGCATGTTGCCGACCGCCAGCGCGGCCAGGCGCCGCCGGCTCGAAATTGGCTGGTCGGACCAGCTGCCTGGCCGTACCCTGCTGCCCATCATGTGTGCCGCGATTCGGCTGCGTTCCGCCCGCTGACGGCGCGGAACGGTACTCAGCCAACCACTCGGTCGTTCTGCGCCGTCGGCCCTGTTCAGGGCCGGGCGGCGCTTCGTGCTGCCCGGCGTCGACAGACGACCGAGGGAGCAGTACATGTCCCGTGTCCATCCCGGCTACGGTGCCTACCCCGGACCGCATGAGCTTGGTCAGAACCACCTCACCGACAGGCGAGTGATCGCCCGCATCGTCGAGTTGATTGGCGAGGCACCAATGCCGATCGTCGAGTGGGCCGCCGGACGCGGCGCCGTCACCCGCTCGCTCGCCCGCCTGGGCCGGCCGGTGGAGGCGATCGAGGTCGACCCGCGCTCGGTCGCCCGTCTGCGTCGCGCCGTCGCGCCGCACGTCGTGGTCAGCCAGGGCGACATCCTGCGCCATGCCCCGCCGCGGGGACCGTACGACCTCGTCTGCAACGTTCCGTTCCACATCACCACACCGGTCCTGCGCCGGCTGCTCACCCTGAACGGCTGGCGCCGGGCAGTGCTCCTGCTCCAGTGGGAGGTCGCCCGCAAGCGGGCCGGTGTCGGGGGTGCCACGCTGCTCACCGCCCAGTGGTGGCCCTGGTACGAGTTCACGCTCGACCGCAGGGTCCCCTCGACGTCCTTCAACCCGCGCCCCTCGGTCGACGGTGGGCTCCTGGTCGTCGACCGCCGCCCCGCTCCACTGGTCCCGCCGGCGGAGCGCGCCGCCTACCAGACCTTCGCGGCCGAGGTCTTCCATGGGCGGGGGCGGGGGATCGTCAACATCCTCCGTACGCGGGGCCTGTCGGGCAACGCGCTCGCGACATGGCGCCGCGCGCACGGAATCGGTGACGGTCATCTGCCACGCGACCTGGACCTCGGCGCCTGGGTGGACGCCTATCGGCTCCGGTGAGTCCCACTCCCACCGGCGCGTGGACGGCTGGCCGCTGACCTGGCCGGCGGCGATCAGCGCGATCAGGAGCGAGGCGACCAGGAAGGTGAGGCCGAGGTAGGTCGCGCCGGCGACCGGAGGCGTTCTCCTCGACCTCAGCGGGGCGGCGATCCAGATCGTCAGCGACGGGGGCACCGCGTTCCCTGGCTGGCGGTGGACGGCCACGCCCGGCTGGCCGGCAGGTGCGGCGGTAGCACTTCGTCATCTGCCGAGCGGCCCGCGCTATCTGCCGAGCAGGCCGCGCTCGATCACGCGGACCGCGGCCTCGATCGTTTCCGCCGGTCGGTCTCCGCCGCCGAACACGTCTAGTAAGGCCATCGCCACGATCGCCTCGATGTCGACGTCGCCGAAACCGCGAGGTTCCAGGAAGTGCACGATCTGGCGCCGGCCCCAGTCGAGGGCAGCGGCCGCGTCGGTCCCGAGCGTGGCTTCGCGGCGCGTCGCGTCGGCCCAGATCCGGATGATCCCGGCCTCGGAGGCGTGCATCTCGTTGTAGGTGCGCAGCCATGCCCGCAGGTTGGCCGTCGACCAGGCTTTCCCGGACCCTGGCTCGGGTGGCGCAGGGATCGCGGCGAGCGTACGGGACAGCGGCGCCATCGCTGTCAGCACGAGAACTCGCGCGAGGTCGGCCTTGTTGGCGAAGTATCGGTAGAAGAGGCCGTGGGAGAGGCCTGCGATCTCGACGACGTCGTCGATCCGGGTGCCGAGGCCATTTCGCCCGGACTCCCGGCCGGGCCTCCGCTCAGGCCGCGGCCGCGAAGGGCAGATCCATGGCCTCGGCCAGGTTGCCGCCCATGACGCGGGCGATGTCCTCGGCGGACAGGCCCTCGAGCTCATCGACGTAGGAGACCGGGTCGGAGAGTCCCTCCGCGTGCGGGTAGTCGGACCCGAACACGACCCGGTCGACGCCCACGACCTTGATGAGGCCGCGCGGGTCCTCCTCGTGGAACGGGTGGATCCAGATGTTGCGCTTGAACACCTGAAGTGGGTCCTCGTCGAACCGCCTCGGGTTGTGCGCGTATGCGGTGCCAGCGGCCTCCACGAAGGGCCGCACCCAGCCGGAGCCGTTCTCGACCGGCAGGATGCGCAGCCGCGGGAAACGGGAGAGGAGCCCGTGCCCGATCAGCGAGGCCACCGTGTCGAAGATGCCCCGGCCCTGGGTGTGCATGATCTCGATGAAGGCCGACGGCGTGGCGAAGGGAAGATGCTCACCATCGGCCCGCCCCTCCCACATGTTGTAGTAGCGGGTCAGGCCGTCATCGGAGGAGTGCAGGCCGACGGTGATGTTCGCCTCGACCACCTTCTCCCAGAACGGGTCGAACTCCGGCAGCGCGAACGACCGGAAGCCTTCGTAGCCGGGCACCGGCGCCGGCCGGATCAGGATGATCTTCGCTCCACGCTCGAGCACCCACTCCAGTTCCTTGATGGCCTCGCTCACGATCGGCAGCGTGATCACCGGCGTGGCGAAGATACGGTCCTGGTAGTTGAAGCTCCACTGCTCGTGCATCCATTGGTTCAGCGCGTGGACGACCGCGTGGGTGGCCTTCGGATCCATGCGCAGTCGGTCTTCCAGGAGGCTGGCGAGCGTCGGCCACATGAGCGCCCGGTCAATTCCCAGCTCGTTCATGAGGGCCAGCCGCGGCTCCGGCGCGAAAAACGCCTCGGGCGAGCGAATCGGGGCGCCCATCAGCTCCCGGGTCGACTTCCCGTCCGGGTTGCCGTGCTTGAAGAACTCCTCCCAGGCTCCCGGCCGAGCGACGACGTTGAAGGTCGGGTTCGGGATGTACTCGGAGATCACGCCGCGAACGGCGATCTTGTCGCGCCCGTTGACCTGGACGTACTTGATCAGGCCGTCATATTCCTTGGGAAGAAATCTCGTGAAGGCGTCCGCCGTCTCGTACATGTGGTTGTCCGCGTCAAAGACGGGAAAGCCGACAGGGGTTTTGGGCATGACTACCTCCGGTCGCCGGTGGGCCGTCCGACGGACGCCGCTGGGCGGCCGCGCGACAGCTCGCGATCACGCCTGCCTGGGAGCCGACGAGCATCAGCCCTGGAGCGTGACGCCAGACACAGATCGTTCCTAACATCTTCTAACACTGACGTCAACGTTAGTCCACGGTCAGGACCGACCAGGCGCGTCGGCCGCGTCTGCACGACGGGCCGCATGACCCGACGCGCGCACGGATGATCCCTTCCGGCCAGCCGTCGGGCTATCGAAGGATCGAGCCACAACCGGGCCGGGCCGGAATGCCTGGAATCGGGTCGTCGGTCCTGATCGAGAACGGCTCCTGGTAGGTCACGACCAGCGCATCGCCGACAAAGTCATAGCGCCGCACCTCGCCCTGGAGGGTCTGGCCGTCGTCTTGGGAGCCGGCGATCCAGGTGACGATCCTGCCCGCTCCGGGGTCCCCGAGGTCCGGTTCGCAGGCCCAGTTGAACAGGCTGTGTCCGCCACCGCCAGAGCTGAGCGATGACACCTTCGACGCCTCGAATCAGATTTCGATCATCGAGGATCGACGGAGCGCCAAACGAGGAGGTGTCGCCAGGACGGTCGCGGTGATACGGAGACGATCCCGGACCTGGTGCCCGCCACGCCGCCGTTCGTCTGGGAGCGTCGAGGTGCTGACGGATGGCGCTCTCCGCCGGGTGCACGAAGATCCCGTATGGCGAGCTTCCTGTCCACCGCGGCGCAGGAGGGCACCGCGGCGGTCCCGCCGGCCTTCTTCGCCTACTTCACGCTCCACGCCGAAGTAGCGCCGGGAACGCTCCCGCGCCGAGAAGCGGCTTCAAGATCGAGTACTGGTCCCACTTCTTAGTGGACGAGACCCTGGTGTCCCCATCGAGGGGTGGGGCCGGGCTCGCCCAGATCAGTGCCGACGGGGTTCTGAGAGACGTCCTGAGCGATGGCGGTGCCCCAGTCGAAGTACTCCATGAGCGCCACGGCGAGCTCCGGCTGGCCGGGCAGCACCTCGCCGATCGCGTCCGCCATCAGCTCCAGCCAGCGTCGCCGATGCTCGTCGCGGATCCCGAGCCCGAGGTGGCTCCGTAGCAGCGCCTGATGCCCGCCGAGGCGGGCCGAGAAATCCGCTGGCCCACCGAATATCTCTGCCAGCCACACGGCCACATGATCGAGGTGGGTCGGCGTGAAGTGCGTGAACACGGGGGCGAGCAGTTCGTCTGCGAGCACACGGTCGTAGAACGCCGCGGACAGGCGCCGCAGGCCATCAAGGCCGCCTACATCGTCGTAGAGCGAGGAACTCACGATGACCTCCTGAGGCTAGGGCGACGCGCCGCCCAGGCTTCCACGGTGCCAGATCTCGGCTTCGAAACGTCCCGCGTCGGCGGGAGAGGCCGCCGCGGCGCGCGCGTTGGTCCCGTCAGGGCCGGGCCGTGGCGGACGACCTCGGCGGGCGATCAGGCGGCGAGCCGGAACGACGTGCCCGAACTGCTGGGTACCCAGGCCCCCGGGAGCGCCGTGGCCAGCGCATGCTGGGCGCGCCAGCCGCTGCAGTGCGCGCTGGCGACAAGGTCGGGCGCCATATCGGTCAGTGCGCTGACCGTCGGCGCGATGACCGGCTCGAAAGCGGGCCCGCTCAGGTGCAGGCCGCCGATCAGCGCATGCAGCCGTTCGACACCTGTCAGCCGCAGCGCGTGCCGCACGATGTTGACCACGCCCGCGTGCCCGCACCCGGTCAGCACCACCAGGCCCCTGCCTCGGACATGCACGACAAGCGCCTGGTCGTCGAGCACGAGGGGATCATGGCGCCAGCCGGCGCCGTCCCAGGCCTGATGCGCGGGCGGCATTCCGCGTTCGAAGTCGGTCGTGCGGTCGATCTCGCCAGTGATCAGCACGCTGCCGTCGACCAGCAGCGACGGAGACCGCCGCTCGATCACTTCGAACCCCTCCGACTCGCACGCACGCCTGCTCAGCGTCGGCAGCGCGGACGGGTCGAGCCCGGGGGGTGCCAGCCGCCGACGCGTCCAGACCAGCGGGTGCACCGTCATCGGCAGGCCACGGACCCCACGGCGGCCGGCCAGGCCGGCCAGGCCGCCCGCGTGGTCGAAGTGGCCGTGGCTGAGCACGACGCCCTGAACCTCGCCGAGATCGATGCCGAGCCGCTCGGCGTTGCTCACCATCCCGTCAGGCGACACACCGGTGTCGAACAGCAGGGTGGTGACCGTCTCGCCGCGACGGACCCGGACCAGTGCCGAGAAGCCGTGCTCGGCCCGCAGGCCCGCCGTCGTCAGCCCATCCTCGAACTGGGGAGCTTCGACCAGCCCGGCACCCCGCGGGGGCCGCCGCACCCGATCGTCCCCCGCCAGCAGCCCGTCGAAGGTGTTGTCCATCAGCGTGGTGATGACGACCTCGTCCACCGGCGCCAACGACACCGGGTCGACAGCCGTACCGGTCACGGGCCGTGGAGCGGCGGCAAGCACACCCGACGCGTCGTCATCGCACATACCCCGACCTTAGGCCGCCCCGGGTCGCCGCCGTCCGCCACCAGATCCGTACGGGTCAGCGACGAGCGCGTCTGAGGTCTGGTGTGCTGGGTCGGGCATGGCACTGTGGGCTCGCCAGGAGCGCTGGTCATTGGTGACCTGCACAAGCGTCCGCTTGAAGTCGGCGTAGGCGTCGGCGCCGAGGGACTCTTCGTGTCGGCGTTCGATGGTGGCGAGGATGGCGCGCGCCTTGGCGATCTCGTCCTGCCCGCGGTCGGTGGGGACGACGAGTTTGGCGCGCCCGTCGGCCGGGTCCGGCTCCCGGCGGACATAGCCGAGCCGGACCAGCTCGTCGACGATCGTGCCGACGATCTGCTTGTGCTGGCCGATGCGCTCGGCCAGGTCGGTGGCCCGGACCCCCTCCGGATCAAGGTGAGCCAGGACCAAGCCGTGTCGGGGGCTGACGTCCGGGTGTCCCTGCTCGGCGAGGGCCGCGAACAGCTCCTTCTGGATCGCACGCATCAGCTGGCCGGTCAGCATGCCCAGGTCGGGGAGCGAGGTGTCGCTTGGCATGCTCGACTCCTGAAAAGATTAGTAACGACTCTTGACGGTCAATGATCGTTACTATACTTTGCTTGCAGTGCAGTTGACCGCCCCACACGCCGGGGCCGCGCCCGAAGGAGACCATCATGACCAGCACCGCCGGCTTCGACTACACCCTCACCCGCGACCTGGACGCCCCAGCGGAGGCGGTCTGGCGCGCCTGGACCGTCGCGGAGGACTACGGCCAGTGGGCCAGCGCCGAAGAGGTCGTCCTGGACGTCCGGCCCGGCGGCGCCTGGAGCTCGGTGATGGTCATCCCGGGTGGAACCCGCATCCCGCTGTCGGGCGGCTACACCGAGGTCGTGGAGAACAAGCGCCTGGTGATGGGCATGAACGTCCCCGACCGTGACGAGCCTGTCCTCATGGCCCTCGACCTGGCCGCCCACGGCGACCGGACCCAGATCACTCTGTCCCAGACCTTCGACACCGCCGAGGACCGCGACCAGGCCGAGCAGGGCAGCACCATGCTCCTGGACAGCCTGACCGCCTACCTGGCCGCCGCATGACGGACCTGGAAGACGACGCGCCGAAGGGCGCGTCTCGATCCCGGCCTGGCTGATGTCCTCAACCAGGTGACGGGCCCTCGGTGCGGGACGTGATCATCGGTCCGCACGAGTCGAGATCACTGAGCTCACCTGTCCCCCGCCACACCCCGACGCGACGGGGAACCCACGACCAGGTCTCGTAGCCTCCCGTAACCCGCTTACAGGCCGGCGTTGACCTCGGCCTCGGCGAGCGCCTTCTCGCCGGCCAGCCGGAACCCGATCGCCGCCAGCACCGCGCCCGGCAGGGCCCAGAGCGCCAACACGAGCACGGCGTGGATGACCGCCGACTGCATCGAGTCCTCGGTCCGGCCGCCCCAGAGCAGAACCGCGGCGTGCACGCCGGCATCGAGGCCGGCGCCGAGCAGGACGTACCCCGCAATGATCAGCAGGCGGCCGAAGCGGTCGCGGACGCCGCGCCGGCGGGCGCCGCGCCAGCAGTAGCGTCCGACGGTGAAGACGATGATCCCCCAGAAGGCGAGCGCCGCGCCGTCGGCGACACGCACCGGCGGGCCGTCGCCGCGGAACGGGTCGAATCCGCCCATGACCCGCAGCATGTCGACGATGCCGTAGACCGTCAGACCGATGCCGGCCACGATGAGCGCGAGGCCGACGATGTTGAACAACACGTTGGGTGGGTGCCGGCCTGCCGTGGCTGCCATCGGTGCGTCCCCCTCCGCCGGGTGCCGCAGGCCAGCATGCGGCAACGGCGGGCAGAAGGTCATCAGGGCTACCACTGACCGAGACCACGATCCACGCCGGCGCCAGCCGACTGCGCGCGCCGACGTGCCGGGCGTGTCGGGCGAGCCGGGCTCGACGAACGATCCGCACGATTGACGGCCTTTCACGGGAAGGGTTGACATACCGACCGGTCGACATCCTCGTCAACAACGCGGGCTTCGCCACCCACGGCGACGTCGCGACGGCCGACCCGGCCCGCCTGACGGCGCAGATACGGCTCAACTGCATCGCCGTGGTGGAGCTGACGGCACGATTCCTGCCCGCGATGACCGCGCGCGGCCACGGCATCATCATCAACGTCGCGAGCACCGCCGCGTTCCAGCCCGTGGCGCACATGGCCGTCTACGCCGCGACCAAGGCATTCGTCCTCTCCTTCACCGAAGGCCTGTGGGCGGAGGCCAAGCCTGCCGGCGTCCGCGTGCTGGCGGTGTCCCCCGGCGCCACCGACACCCCGTTCTTCGACGTGGTCGGCGCCGAGGAAGCGTCGGTCGGCCGCCGCCGCACTCCGCAGCAGGTTGTTGCCACCGCCCTGCGCGGCCTCGAGAAGGGCCGCCCGTCCGTCGTCGACGGCCCCATGAACAAGCTCGTCGCGGGGCTGCCCCGGACGCTGCCCCGCCCCGCCGTGATCCGGATCGCCGAGCGGTCGGTCCGCCCGGACAACACCCACTGACGCGCTCGACGCCCGTCCGGGCCGGAGGCCCAGGACCCGGCGGTGGATGGACACTTTGTCCGTTCCAATCTTGATCTCGAAAGGCGGTCGCCATGCCCGGCTCCGAGATCATGGATCTCAGTACAGAACGGCTGACAGTCCACGTTCCCGCGGCCAAATAGCGGCCGGAGCCGTGGTGAACCGTTCGCCCTTCCGCTCGCTACCTACCTTCAGGCGGAGGAGGTGGGCGGATGGCGCGACCTGAGCCGGACAGCGATGAGGCGCTGTTACACGCGGTCGCCGCCGGCGACGTTGGCGCGCTGACCCGGCTCTACGAGCGGCACGCCGGCGCGCTGTTCGGCTACCTCTACCGGCTGGCCGGCGACCGGATGACCGCCGAGGAGATCCTCCAGGACACGATGCTGGCGGTCTGGCGGTCGGCCGCCGCCTTCGAGGGCCGCTCGAAGGTGACCACCTGGCTGTTCGGGATCGCCCGCCGCCAGGCGCACAACCGTCTGCGCGGCCGGTCCGGCCCGGAGACTCTCGGCGTCCCCCTGCCCGATCGGCCCGACCAGGGCGCCGGCCCCGACGAGCTGGCGATCGCGGCGGCGGGCGGCACACCGGTGGCCGCGGCCATCGACCGGCTGCCCGACCACCACCGCGACGTGATCGCGCTGGTGTTCGTGGCCGGTCTGCCGCTCGCCGACGTCGCCGAGGTGCTCGCGATCCCCGTCGGCACGGTGAAGAGCCGGCTGCATCACGCCCGGGCCGCCGTCGCCGCCGCGCTCACCGCTCAGGAGGTGGCCGAATGAACGAGATGCTGCCCGCGTACGCCGCTGGCTCGCTGCGCGGCGCGGACCGCGACCGGGTCCGCGCGCACCTGGCGGGCTGCGCGCGCTGCCGCGCGGACCTCGCCGCCTGGCGGGCGATCGCGGATGCCGCGGCGCCGGGCGACGCGGCACCGGACGCCGCGTGGATGGTGCGGGCCGTGCTGACCCGGAGCGCGATCGAGGGGCCCGCCGACCCACCGGGCGACGGTTCCTGGACGAGACGGCCGCGGTACGCCGGGGCGCTGGTCGTGGCCGAGGCCCGGCTGATCCGGCTGGCCGTGCCCGTCGCCTCGGCGCTGGTGATGGCGCTCGGCGTGGCCATCGTTCTGGTTCAGGCGGCAGCCGCCCCGCGGCCCGCGACCGGCGCCGACGTGGTGCTCGCGTTGGTCGCCCCGATCGTGGCCGCGGCGGGTGTGGCAGGCACGTACCGGTCACGACGCGACCCGGCCGCCGAACTGGTCGCCGCCACCCCGACGGCCGGCCCGCTGTTGCTGCTGGTGCGCCTCGCGCTGGTGTTCGGATACGACCTGGTGCTCGCGGTGGCGGCCTCCGCCGCGTTGACCGCCGCCGCGGTGGACGGGGCCGCCAGCCTGCACGCGCTGATCGCCGCCTGGCTCGGGCCGATGGCGCTGCTGTCCTCGGTCAGCCTGTTGGTCGCCGTCCGGTTCGGGCCGGACGTCGCGGTCGGCGCCGCCATCGGACTGTGGGCGACGCGAGTGCTGGCGGGCGGTGTGTTCGCCAGCGACGACTGGCCGGCGAGGTTCATCGTGGACGCCTGGTCCACGAACGCGGCGGTCCTCGTCGTGAGCGCCGTGTTCGGGATCGCCGCGGTGGTGATGGCCGGGCGCCTTGGTCCCTACGACGGTGAACCGTCGGGCGGCTGGCGCGCTACCCATCCGATGTGAGACCACTGACGCTTTGGCGGTACGAGGCGCGCCGGGCGGGATGGGCGGCCCTGCTCGGTCCGCCGATCGCCGTCGCGCTGGGCGTCTCGGCCGCGCTCGCCAACCCGCGGCCGGGCGACGCGACGACGGCCCGCATCCTGCTCGGCGCCCTGGAGATGGCGGTGCCGCTCGCCGCCGGTGTCGCCTGCGCCTCGCTGGTCGGACGGGACCCGGCGGTGGAGCTGCAGCTCGCCGCGCCCACGCCGTACCGCGTCACGCTGCTGCGGCGCATGGTGGTGACGCTGGGCTGGGCCGCGGTGGTCGCCGGGCTGACGGCGGCCGTGCTGATCGCCACCGGCTGGTGGGCGCGCTGGCCGGCCAACCACGGGCCGTTCGCCGGGCAGCTCACCTGGGTGGCGCCGACCGCCGGGCTGGGGGCCGTGGGCTTCGCGGCGGGCGCCGTGTTCCGCGGCCCGGCGGCGGCCGGTGCGCTGGTCACCACGCTCTGGACGATCCAGCAGTTCTTCGGTGACCTGGCGCAGCGGCACCTGCCAGGACGGCTGCTCTACCTGTTCGCCACGACCCGCGGCGCGGTGCCCGGCGACTGGACCGAGAACCGGCTGGCGCTGCTCGGCGCGGCGGCCGCGCTCGTCGCGCTGGCCCTGGTCGTGCTGGCCCGCTCGGAACGGCTCATCGGCGAGGAGGACGAATGACCAGCCAGACCGCGCGCACGCTCGGCGCGAGCCTGAGGTACGAGTTCCGCATGCAGGTCCGCAAACGGTCGGTGTGGATCGTGCCCGCACTGACCGTCGTGCTGTTCCTGCTGATCGGCGGCAGCCTGCTGCGTGACCTGTTCGACCCCAACGAGAGGAAAGGGCAGCCGGCCGAGGCCAGAACCGCCGTCGTCGGCCTGGCGGTCCAGGTGCACGCGCTGCTGTCGATCGGGTTCGGCTGCCTGCTCGCCGATCGGCTCATCCGCGACGACCGGCTGCGGGTGGCGCCGATCCTGGACGCCACGCCCGCCCGGCCGGGTGCCCGGCTCGTCGGCAAGTACCTCGGCGCGGGCGCCGCGACGGCCGTACCGATCCTGGTGGTGTACTTCGGCTTCGCCGCGGCGTACGCGGTGCACACCGACGCCCCCCAGGCGCTCGGCTGGGCGCTGGCCACCTGCGCCGTGGTGATCGTGCCGGGCCTGCTGTTCGTGGCCGCCTTCGCGCTGACGCTGCCCCTGGTCATGCCTGCGCCGCTGTTCCGCGTGATCTTCGTCGGTTACTGGCTCTGGGGCAACGTGGTCGTGCCGGACATGATGCCGACGCTCGCGCGGACCCTCGTCCACCCGCTCGGCGGCTACCCGCTCGACGCGCTGCTCGACTTCCACGGCATCGACGGCGACGACACCTGGGCCGGCCCGGTGCCCGGCGCCACGCTGAACTTCCTGCGGCCGGCCCCGACACCGACGACCGCCTGGCTGTCCATCGCGGTGCTGCTGGTGGTCGCGGCCGCCGCACTCGCCGGAGGCCACGCGGTGCGCGCCCGTCGAGCCTGAAGCCACCCGAACGACGACAAGCAGAGGAAACCCCATGCGGATCGAGATCTCCGGCCTGACGAAGACGTACCGCGGCGGGGTGGCCGCCCTCGACGGCCTGGACCTGACCGTGCCCACCGGCATGTTCGGGCTGCTCGGCGCGAACGGCGCCGGCAAGACCACGCTGATGCGCATCCTCGCCGGCCTGGTACGGCCGACGTCCGGGCGGGTCACCGTGGGCGGGCACGACATGAGCACCGGCGCGGGGCGCACCGCCGTGCAGCGCGGTCTCGGCTACCTGCCGCAGGACCTCGGCGTCTATCCCGACCTGACGGCGCGTCAGTTCCTGGACTACCTCGCGCTGCTCAAGGGCGTGGACGACCGTACGACGCGCCGCCGGCGCGTCGGGGAGCTGCTCGAGGTGGTCGCCCTGACCGGGGACGCCGACCGCCGGCTGCGCGGCTTCTCCGGCGGGATGCGGCAACGGGTCGGCATCGCCCAGGCATTGCTCGCCGACCCGCAACTGCTGATCGTGGACGAGCCGACCGCGGGACTTGACCCGCAGGAGCGGATTCGCTTCCGCACCCTGCTGTCCCAGTTCGCCGGCCGGCGCACCGTGCTGCTGAGCACGCACATCGTCGACGACATCGCGCAGACCTGCGGCGAGGTGGCGGTGCTCGCCAGGGGCCGGCTCATCTTCCGCGGCACGGTTGACGAGCTGACCCACCGCGCGCGGGGCCGGGTGTGGTCGGTCGTCACCGATGGGCCGCCGCCGGCCGAGGGAATGGTCGTGTCCGCGCTGCCACACGAGGGCGGCACGCGGTACCGGGTCGTGGCGCCCGCGGCGCCGGACCCGCGGGCCCGACCGGTGGAGCCCGCCATCGAGGACGGGTACCTCGCGCTGACCACACGGTGAGGCGCCCGCCGACGCGACGACGTCGATCGTCCGGGGCCTGCTCCCGCGCACTGCCTGGAGCAGGCCCCGCCTCCGCTGGCGGGCCGCGCCTCCGCTGGCGGCTACCGGGACAGCAGCACTCCCCCACCCGGGGAGGCGCCCACGCCCGACGCGTAGAGCGCGACGGAGGCGTCGGCGATCTGGTTGATGGCCGTGCCGCGCAGCTGCCGGACGCCCTCGAGCAGATGAGTGATGCCCTGCAGGTAGACCTCGGCGAGGTTTCCCCCGTGGGTGTTGACCGGAAGGCGGCCCTCCCGGCGGATGCCGCCGTCGGCGACGAACGGGCCGCCCTCGCCGATGTCGCAGAAGCCCCAGTCCTCGAGGCTCATGATGACGGACGGGGTGAACCCGTCGTAGAACAGCGCGACGTCGACGTCATCGGGTCCCAGGCCGGCGCGGTGGTAGAGGTCGCGAGCGGCGCGGCGGTGACCGGTACTGACGTAGTCCTCGTCGATGGTGTTGAACGACGCGGTGGCCCATTTGTACTCGCCGGTCGTCGCGACGGCGCGAATGCTCACCGGCGGGTGGCGCAGATCCCGGGCGCGTTCGGGGGTGGTGACGATGAGCGCGGCGGCGCCGTCGGACTCCATGCAGCAGTCCAGCAGCCGGAGCGGGTCGCAGACCAGCCGGGAGGCGTGGTGCTCCTCGACGGTGATCTCCTCGCGGAACCGCGCGTCGGGGTTGTTCACGGCGTTGCGCCGCGCGTTGATGGTGACCTCGGCGAACTGGTCGGTGGTGGTGCCGTAGAGCGCCATGTGCCGGCGCGCCTTCAACGCGTAGATCGCCGCCGGAAGCGCCATCCCGAACGGCGCGGTGTACGACGCCGCCAGCGGGATCGCCTGCCCCGGCTGCACGCCGGCGGCCACCGACTGACCGAGGCGCGCCTGCTGGATGAGCGAACGCACCACCACGACATAGTCGGCCAGGCCGGTCGCGACGGCGGCGTAGGCGTTGGCCACCGCGCCCGGCACGCCCGATCCACGGCCGCCCCAGACCAGGCCCGAGTACCGGAACTCCTTGGTACCGAGCGCGACGGCGAGGTCGGCCGGCCAGGTCGGGTCGTCGCAGTAGCCGGCGAACCCGTCGATGTCGGGTGCGTCGAGACCGGCGTCGGCACAGGCGTCGAGGACCGCGTCGAGCGCGATGCGGCCCAGGCCCAGAGGCGCCAGCGAGCCCCGGGTGCCGTAGGCCGAGTGCCCGATCCCCACGACGCAGGCCGCGTCCCGGCGGAACTCGCTCATGACAGCATCCGGAAGCAGGGCAGGGCCAGGTCGTCCCCGTCACCGAAACCGACCGGCGCGAGCGCGACCCGGTCTCCGACGTGGAGATCGTCCGGACTCCAGGCGTCGATCACGTTGCTGAGGATGCGCGCGGGATCTCCCTCGGTGCCCTCGAGCGTGACGACGGCGACGTTGTAGACCGCCGGCGCCTCCGGGGTGCCCGTCCGAGTCCGGTCGGGCACCCAGATGTAGGAATAGACGGTGCCGGTGCCGGGCAACGTCGACCAGTCCCACCTCACCGAGCCGCAGCGGTAGCAGCCGTCAGTGGGCGGATAGCGGTGCGCACCGCAGGATGCGCACCGCTGCACGTCAAGGCGTCCGGCCGCGGCCGCGCGCCACATCCCCTCGTTGATCGGTGCCACGACGGGATCGGGCATGCCGGCTGGGCGGTTGACGGCATCGCTCACCTGTACGTCCGTTCCCTTTCTGGTGCCTGTGGCATGGAGGCGCTCGCCGCGTCGGGACCCGGCGATGCCGGTCCGGTCTCGGGCCGGCGGCGTCAGTCCTCGAGGCCGAGCAGGCGCGCCGCGTTGCCGCGCATGATCATGCGTACCTCGCGGTCGTCGAGACCGTCGAGCTTGTTCACCCACTCGATCGCGTGCGCGACGCCCTCCGGGTGCGGGTAGTCCGAGCCGAACAGCACCCGCTCCGGACCGATCGCCCGCACCAGCCCGACGACGTCCTCCTCGTAGAACGGCGAGACGTAGAGGTGCTCCATGAGGACCTCGCTCGGCCGCCCGATCACCTCACCGCCGGGCCAGTAGCCCTTGCGGCCCATGTGCGCGGCGTGGTCGACGTCGTGCAGGAGCGGGACGACCCAGTTGATGCCGCACTCAAGCGCGACGACGGTCAGGCCCGGGAACCGGCCGAACAGGTTGTTGAGGACGTAGGAGGCAAGCGTGTCGGCAACCGGCTTGCCGGCGGTGAGGTACCACTGGAACGGGGTCTGGCCCTGCAGCGGGGGCGTCGCCGACTCACCGAACTGGACGCCGAGGGTGGCCAGGTAACGCGGGTCGGTGCTGTGGAAGACGAGTTTCACGTTCGCGTCCCGCAGCCGCGACCAGAAGCCGTCGTAGACGGGGTCGACCGGGGAGCGGCCCCACAGCGGGCCGGGCTTCATGACGACGGCGCGCGCGCCGGCGGCGATGACCCGGTCGATCTCGGCGATGGCCAGCTCGGCGTCCATCAGCGAGATCATCGGCGCGGTGATGATCCGGTTGTCCCGGTTGAAGCCCCACTCCTCGTCCAGCCACCGGTTGTAGGAGCGGATGTTCGCGTACAGGGCGGGGATGTCGTCGTGCAGCTCGTTCTCGGCCTGCAGCATCGCGGTACCGAGCATCAGGCCCGCCTGCACCCGCTCGGAGTCCATCTTCGCCAGCCGGGGGGCGCGCCGCATCATGTCCGGGTAGTCCCACCCCCGGATGAGCTCCCGGTGGACGAACCCGTCGGTGCTGTCCGGGTTGTCGAGCATCGTCCGCAGGGAACCGGGCGCGCCGATGTAGTCCGTCTGGATCACCCGCATGTAGCGGAACTGCCGGTCGCCGAAGTAGAGCTTGCCACGGCCCTTCTGGTCGACGCGCACATTGATGACTCGGTCGGCGAACGCAGGGTCGATGAAGCGGCTGAAGCAGTCGTACGGTTCGTAGTAGTGATGGTCGGCGTCGATCAGCTCGTAGCCGAGGTCCGGATGGGCGAAGACGGTTTCGGTACTCACAGGGATCCTCCCGACTCCGTGGGCCGATGAGCCGGGCTCCCAGCGGCCGAACAGCGCGATGTTGGTGGTGAACAGGCGTCTCGATGAATCACGATCAGCGGTCGGTCCCTCACCGTGGGGCGCCGATACGCGGGGCCGGCGGCGTCGAGGGCGTCGAGGGCGTCGGCATCATGTCGGCCAGCACCTCGTGATGGCGCCCCGCCTGAGCCAGATCGAACGGATCTAAGTCCTCAGCCGATGGAACGGACATGACATCCTCCTGCCCGACATCCTCCTGCCCGCGAGCACGGCCACGGGGCGCCGTACCAGTCGATGAGAGTAAGCATGTACTCATTCCAGACTCAAGGCCAGACAGGCGGTCCGGCCCCGCCGGGTCGGCGAGCCGATCAGCGGGCCAGTGTCGAGGCGGGGGCGTCAGTCCTCGCGGACCGTGGCTCAGGTCAGCTTGAGGACGTCCGCCCCCGCCTCGGGTGGGCGCCGCGGCAGGCGCCACCAGCCGCCGTTGGTGGCGCGGCCGTGCCGCCGAGCGGCCAGGTCGAACTGACACCGCCCCGCGGGACCGTGCTTGCGCGCCGACGGCACCGCCGAACCCTTCGCCCCAGCGGGGCGAACCTTCCGCCAGTGGGCCGCCATTCCGGCGAACAGGTTCGACGAATGGACCAGCCTGCTCACAGCGGCACTCGACTTCGTCTCCGGACTTCCCGCAACACCACCCTCAGCACGCCACCGCGGACGGAGACAACGACCAAGCTAATTGATCACTGGCGCCTTCTCGCCGCCAGGTTCAGTCCCTACCGCGGCGACACCATCCAGCCGGTCACAGGCTCGTTCACGGGGTCGTCGCCCGAGGAGACGCAGGGTCTTGGCCTCCTTGTCCGACTTGTGTGCCACAATTCCGATGCGGCACTAAGCAGCCGCGACGGGGGAATAAATGATTGTCATATTTGAGCAATGTGTCGCCTGTGGGCAGCTTCCAGAGCCTGCTCGCCGTCTGGAGGTCCGGCTGCCCGAAGGGCGACGGGCGGTGGTGTGCAGCGACCACGACCCAGCGGCGCCCTGTTTCCGTGAAGATCTGCACTACCGGCTCTTCCGCTTCTACGGTGTCGCGATCGGTGACAGAGAAAGCATCGCGGCCATGGAGCGAGCCGCCGCGCTGGTTGCCGGGGCGCTCACGTCGAGGGACTGCCCCGACGGCGACCCACAGGCGTTCCTCGTCGGACAGCGGCAATGGAGCCGGCCGTGGCGATCAACAAGGACCTCCGCCACCGGCCCGAACGTCCGCGCCGCCGCGTTGCGCGACACCGTGCTTGCCGGACACGTCATCGGCCCTGCTCAGGATGGTCGTGGCCGACCGTGAGCTCTCGCGACGGACAGGCGCAGCCGGCCGCCGTGGAGGTCTAGGTCGGCAACCAGGATGATCGTGGGGGACTCGCCGTATCGTGCGTCCGCCGGTGGCGGTGTCGGGATCTCGATGCGGATGGCGGTGCCGCGCTACTGCCAGGACGAACACGGCGCTCCCTCGGTGGCCACAAACCTGTGGCCAGGATGCGGCCAGGCACCGACATTCCACGCACACCGATCGGCGCCGTCCTGCGGGTACGGGACAACGAACGGCACGAGATCAAGGTCGCGCGGACTTTCGTTGACCACTGTGGACGCTTGAACAGGAGGAGGGGCCACTCGTCCGAGTGGCCCCTCCGCTACGCGCCGACGAGTGGCTAGACTTCGGGTTGGCAGTTCACCTGTGCTCTGCTGTAGCGGGCGCGGCCTCGGGAGGGTGTTCGAGCACCCTCTCGGGGTCCGTCCAACTGGACGGTGCCTACTCGCAGAAGACACGCACTTTGGCATCGGGTTGGTCGACCTCCACGGTCATCTCGTCGAGGTGCTCCACGAGCGTCTCGAGCTGTTCGGGCTTGAGCTGCGTCAGGTCGAACGGCACGCCCGACTTGTTCAGTTCGGCGTTGGCCTTACCCAGTGCCTGCGGCGGGATCAGGGCCGCCAGCCGCACGCCGGCCCGCAGCAGCTGCAGCGGCACCCGCACGTTGACCCGCCCCGGCTCACCGTTCTCAAGGGTGTCCACCACCACCCGCAGATACTTCGCCTTGCCCTTCGGCCGTGCGTCGAGACTCGCCGCCGCCGGCGGCTGGTCCCGTTCGAGCGCGGCGATGAGCTGCTCCGCCTCCTCGGCGGTGATCTTGCCCTCAGCCAGCATGTCGAGGATGTCCTTGCGCTGTTCGTTCATCGGACCTCTCTTATCGGATAGTTACGAGCACAGCCGTACGGCCCTGCTCGACGTCGACCCGGGTGCCGGGCAACGCGGAGACGATGCGCCAACCGGTGCCGAGTGCCCGCATCGCACTGACGCGGTACACGAGGCAGGCCACGGCCGCTACCAGTACGGCCAGGACCAGGACCGGTGAGAACACGAGCACTACGGGGAGTACCGGGACCCAGATCCGGATGGGACGACCGTCCGGGCGTTTGACCCGTGCGGTCACCAACTGCGGCATCATGTGCGACCCTCCAAGGCGGACAGTGCCTGCTGGGCGGTGATCTCGCCGCGGCGCAGCCGATCGATGATGTCGGCCCGCGACGGCGCCGGATCCGTCTCGACGAAGTCGAGCATCTGCATGATCCGGTTCAGTCGCGATTTGATCGTCGGGTAGCTCACCCCGAAGATCCGCTCCATCTCCTTGATGGAACCGTGGCACCGCACGAACGCCGTGACGAAGACCTGATCCTCGACGCCCAGCTGGGCCAGTTGCGGTAGCTCGAACTCGCCCTCGACCGCGACGCCGCTGCTCGCCAGACGCACCCGCTCGACGACGAACGGCTGGCCCCTGGTCAGGTTCGTGAGTTCCTGCCAATCCATCGCCCGCTCTGTCATATATCAAGTTGTACTCGCAGAAACTTCAATTTTCAAGAAGTTGATCTTGATTTTCTTAGATCAGTGCTTCCTCCAGCTCCCGGCTCGTCCGCCACCCCGCGGGGCGCACGTTCGCTCCGGCCAAGATCCGGTATGCCGAGTTGGGTCGACCACGGTCTCGGCCAATCCCGGAGATCCGGTACCGCTGTCTTGATGCCGACCGGGTGCCGTGGTGCACGACCGACGCCGAGACGATCACCATCGAGCCAGCAGCGCCGACAGCGGACGGTTATGGTCTGACCACATGCTGTCCATGGGGGGGTTGGCGCAACGATGAAGGCTGTACTGCCATGGGCATTCTGGATCTTCGCGGCTTTCTACGTCATGACCGCGCCCGGCGACGCCGCGGCTCTCGTGCACACAGCAGTCGGCTGGCTCGGCGCCCTCGGCAACGGCCTTTCCACTGTCGTCACCGACACCACCAGCTCCGTCTGAACCAGCCGGACATGGGGCGCGGCGGCGCGCACGCCGGGTGGCAACGCTCCAACCGATCACGCCCGGCGCCGGCCGGGCCGGGGATGGCGTAGGCGGTCAGGCGGTTGCCGTTGTCGATGTCGACTACGCGGTCGTGGTGGCCTGCGGTCGCCAGCGCATCCGTCAGGACAGCGAGCGCCCGCGTCCGCCAGCCGGCCGCTCGTCAACCAGCCCGCCAGAAGAGCGCAAGAACTCCTCGCCAAAGGCACCGCCGTCACCGAGGGTCACAGGTCGACGAGCTCGACGGTCACGGTCGCGATGTCACCCGGCTCCAGCGCTTCGGCCTGGCGGACGGCGCGCTTGACAGGCAGCACGTAGCCACGAGCGCTGTCGGGGAAGACCGAGGTCGTCCACGAGCTGCCGCCGACCGTGACCCGCACCCGCAGTGACCCGAAGCCGCGACGCAGCCCGCCAGCCCGCTCGCGGATCTCCTCGGAAGCTTCGGCAGGCAGGCTTACGAACGTCCAGCTGTCCGTACGCCGGGCATCCCATATCCACAGCTCGCTATCGAAAACGACGACCACCAGCTCAGTGTCACAGCCAGGTCCGACAGTCGATCGAGGCGAGGCCGCCGGCGCGGCCGCGGAGCTTGGTTCGACGGCCTGGCCGGCTCAGACGAGATCGCGGTCAAGACCATCGCCGCCCCGATCTTCGACCCGATCGGCCGAGTCCTGCTCTCGTTGAGCATCACCGGACCCGAGCACCCGATCCAGATCGACCACATCCTGGAACTGGGCCACCGCCTGGTCCAGTCCGCCGCGATCGCGACACGCCAGGCACGCGGCCGCGTTCCGAGCCGCGACCTCCCCACCGCCACGGCGGCCGGCCCCACCCGCCGCCGCTAGCACCATCGCCAGCCGCGGTCTTCGAACGACCGCCCCGAGCGGCGTGACGGCGCATTGGCGCAATACCAACCCAGCCACAGGGACCCGCCATGCAAACGTAATTTGTCGCTTACATGTCGTGAATACCTGCTGGTGACGATCGACAGATGCCAGGCCTCGAGTTCAGGCTGCTCGGCCGCGTCGAGGTGTACCGGGACGGACAGCCGGTGGACGTCGGTGGCCCCAAGCAGCGCGCTGTTCTCGCCTCGCTCCTGCTCCGGGTACGCAGGGTGGTTTCGGTCGATCAGCTCATCGACGACCTGTGGCCGGAACAGCCCCCGGCCCGGGCCGCGGCCACGGTACAGGTCTTCGTCTCGCAGCTGCGCCGGGCGCTCGAACCGGAGCGTTCCCGTGGTAGAGCGGCGACCGTCCTGGTCACGGCGTCTCCCGGCTACCTGCTCGACGTCGAGCCCGATGCCGTGGACGCGCACGCTTTCGCCGACCTGGTCGTGCGTGGCCGGGAGGCGCTCGACGCCGGGGACCCCGAGCGGGCGGCGCGGTCGCTGCTGCGCGCCGAGGCGATGCTGCGCGGCCCGGCACTGGTCGATGTCCCCGTCACGCCGTTCGTCCGGGCCGCGGCGGCCCGGTTGACGGAACTGCACCTTGGCGCGGTCGAGGACCGGATCGACGCCGAGCTCTCCCTGGGCCGGCACGCCGCACTGGTTGCCGAGCTGGAACAGCGGGTGCGCCGGCACCCGCTGCGAGAGCGGCTCCGGGCACAACTGATGCTCGGGCTGTACCGGTGCGGGCGGCAGGTGGAAGCGCTGGCCACCTATCGCGAGACCCGCCGGGTGCTTCACGACGAACTGGGGCTCGAGCCGGGCGTCCGGCTGCGCGAGCTGGAGCAGGCGGTGCTGCGGCAGGACCCGGTCCTGGCCTGGCAGCCGCCCACGCCGCCGGCCGTGCCGGTCGTCACGGCCGAGGTGGCGACGCCGGACCACGAGCCGCCGTCCGCGGATCGGCCGGGCAGGGTCCTGGTGGTCGATGACACCGCCATCAATCGCAAGCTCCTCGCGGCCGCGGTGGCCGGGCTCGGTCACGAGGTGGAGACGGCCGAGAACGGCCACCGGGCTCTCGAGATACTGAGGGCCGCTGATGACGGTCCGCGCGGGTTCGACATCGTTCTGCTGGATCTGCTCATGCCGGTACTGGACGGGTATGCGACTCTGGCTGAGATCAAGGCAGATCCCGTCCTGGCGGCTGTCCCGGTGATCATGGTGTCGGCTGTGCCGGAGCTGGAGAGCGTGGTGCGCTGCATCGAGCTGGGCGCGATCGACTATCTGCCGAAGCCGTACAGCTCGACGATGCTCCGGGCCCGGTTGCGCGCCTCGCTCCAGGCCCGGCGGTCGGCTGCTGAGCGGGAGACAGCCCTTCGGACTGAGATCGCCGCGCTTCGCGCGGAGGTCTCCCGGGGTCGGATCGGCAGCGGGCTCGAACACCCGTGAACTCCTCGCCGATGTCGCTGCGCGGTCTGGTCCGTAGCGGCGTCGGCATCGGTGTGGTCCTGCTGGCGGCGCTGTTGCTGGTCAGCTTGAAGGCCGAGAGCAGCACGCGGCGGGCGGCCGAGGCCGAGGCCCGGCGGTCGCAGTCGCTCCGCCTGGCCTACGAGCTGCGGCAGACCTCTGACGATCTGACCCGGATGGCGCGGACGTACGTGGTCACCGGCCAGCCGCGCTACCGCGCCTGGTTTCAGGAGATCCTGGAGATCCGGGACGGCACGGCACCAAGACCGGAGAACTACGACAACATCTATTGGGACGTGGTGACCGACACCGGTCGGCGGCCCACGCCGTTCGGTCCTCCGGTTGCCTTCGCCACGCTGGCCGCGCAGGCCGGGTTCACCCGCCAGGAGCTGGGCCTGCTCGCCACGGCCAAGGAGCGTTCGGACGCCCTGGCCATCGTCGAGAAGCGGGCGTTCGCCCTGGCCGCCCAAGGCGGTGCCGCCAACCGCAAGCAGGCGACGGACATGCTGTTCGACGCGTCCTATCTGCGGGCCAAGGACGAGATCATGCAGCCGATCGGGCAGGTGCTGACGCTCGTCGACACCCGCACGGCCCGGGAGACCGCGCGGGCGACGGACGAGGCCCGGGCCTGGTCTGTCGCCGCCGTCGTGGCGGGGCTGCTGCTCCTCGCGGGGATGGCGGTGTTCGCCCTCGTGACACGCCGGGCGGTGCTGCGCCCGGTCGCGGAGCTCGACGCCGCGACAGCCCGGATCGCCGCCGGGGAGGCAGATGTCCGGGCGCGGGTCGCGGGAGTAGGTGAACTGCGTTCCCTGGCAATGCGTTACAACGAGATGACCGAAAGGGTCCAGGGTCGCTCCGCCGAGCTGCGGTTGCTGCACCATGTTGCCGCTGCGGCACATCGAGCCACCGACCTCTCCGAGGCGGCGGCCGACGTGGTCGACCTGGTCCGCGCTCACACCGGATGGCCGGTCGGCCGGACCTACCACCGATACGGCGACCGGCTGGTGCCCTTGACGACGTCCGCCGACCTCCGCGCGAGCGCCGCCTCGCCCGGCCCGTCGAGCTTGCCGGGTCGGGCACTGGCGACCGGGGAGGCCGTCTGGCTGCCCGAACTCGCCTCCGAGCACGGGACGGCGCGGGGGCCGGGCGCGGGAATCGCCGTCCCGGTGCGTACCGGCCGAGGCGACAGCGCGGAGGTCGTCGCCGTGATGGAGTTCCTCACCGCCGACCCCACCGCCCCGGACACCGCTCTGCTGGCCCTCCTGTCGGACCTGGCGGCGCAGCTCGGCCAGGTCGCCGATCGGGTCCGCACCGCCGATGCGCTGCGCCACGCCGCCTCCTCCGCCCAGAGCGCCAACGCCGCCAAGAGCGCCTTCCTGGCCACCATGAGCCACGAGATCCGGACCCCGATGAACGCGGTCATCGGCATGTCGGGGCTGCTCCTGGACGGCCGTCTCGACGCCGACCAGCGACACCTCACCGAGGTCGTCCACGACAGCGCGCACTCGTTGCTTCTGCTGATCAACGACATCCTCGACTTCTCCAAGATCGAGGCCGGCCGCCTCAGCCTGGAACAGGTGCCGTTCCACGTCGCCGAATGCGTGGAGGCCGCCATCGATCTCGTCTCGGCCGATGCCGGCGCCAAGAACATCGAACTGGCCTGCAACATCGAACCCGGCACCCCGGCGGCCATGGTCGGCGACCCGACGCGGATCCGGCAGATCCTGCTCAACCTGCTGAGCAACGCGGTGAAGTTCACCGAACGAGGCGAGGTGACCGTCACGGTCGACGCGTCCTCGGGTGGCGTCGAAGGCACGCACGAGTGGCGCTTCATCGTGCGCGACACCGGCATCGGCATCCCACCCGAGCGCCTGGAGTCGATCTTCGACTCGTTCAGCCAGGTCGACACGTCCACCTCGCGGCGCTACGGCGGCACCGGGCTGGGCCTGGCCATCTGCCGCCGGCTGTCCGCCCTCATGGGCGGGACGATCACCGCTGCTTCCCAACCCGGCTCCGGCACCACCATGACCGTCACCATGCCGGCGGCGGCGGCGACGTTGGCGCGGCGGGATCCGGTACCTGAGGACACCTCCGCCCTGGCCGGTCGGGAGGTGCTCTTGGTGACCAGCGACTCCCGGACGCGCGTCCTGGTCGGGAACTGGCTGGTCCGGTCCTGGCGCATGAGGATCACCATCACGGCACCGACCGAGACCGCGCTTCGGTGGCTGCGCGCCGGACGCCGGTACGACACGGTGGTTCTCGATCATCGCCCCCCTCGGATGGACGGGCTGGCGTTGGCCAGGGCGCTGCGCGCCATCCCCGCCGGGGAGCAGGTGCCGATCGTGCTGATCACCTCCTTCGGCCGTCTCCCTGGGCCCGACGCCCCGCGCGACGTCTCGGTGGTGACCCGGCCGATCCGCCCAGCCCCGCTGTTCCGGGCGATGACCGCGGCGGTCGCCCGCCCGGCCGCCGTCGGGGCGTCGGTGGCCCCGTCCACTGCCGGCCCCGCGAACCCGGCGCGGGCAGCGGACGGAGCCGAGGCCATGCGGCTCCTGGTGGCCGACGATCACGCGGTGAACCTGCGACTGGTGCTCCTTCAGCTCACCGGACTTGGCCATCGTGCCGATCTCGTAAGCAGCGGCGCCGAGGCGGTGGCCGCGGTGCGGCGCGGGCGGTACGACGTCGTGCTCATGGACGTCCAGATGCCCGACATCGACGGCCTGGACGCCACCCGCCGGATCCGGGCTCACTTTGGCGGCCGGGGGCCGTGGATCATCGCGCTCACCGCCAACGCACAGCCCGGCGCGCGGGAGGCCTGCCTGGCGGCAGGCATGGACGACTACCTCACCAAGCCACTTGTGCGCCCCGACCTCGTCGCCGCTCTGGCTCGGGCACAACCACCGGGCGGCCGGCCCGTCCTGGATCCGGCCGCGCTCGAGCGGCTGAGCGAGCTTCTCGGTGGGACCACGGCAGCCCTGTCCGGCCTGATCACCGACTTCCTCACAGACGCGCCGAGGCTGGTGGACACGCTGTCCGCGGCCAGTTCCGACCCCGACTCGGTGCACCGCGCCGCGCACACCCTGAAGGGCCTCGGCGCCAGCTTCGGGGCCACCGACCTGGCCCGGCTGTGCCAGCGGGTCGAGACCCACACCGGCGCCGCCGACGAGGTGGGCCCACTGGTTCGGGAGATCGTCGCCGAACACGAACGCGTCGCCGTCGCCCTGCGCGCGCTCTGCTGAAGCGGTCGCCCCGCGCGCAGAGCTGAAGCCGCCCCACTGCGCGGTGGCCGGCACTTGGCCGTTGCTTGGCGGTTGTTTAGCGCCCGGATGTTGGCTGATCGGCAGGGGTCAGCGCCGCCCCCGTCGCCCGTTGGTCCGGCGGCCTCGGACCCGCGCCCGCGCCCGCAGAAAGGCAGCCCGCGATGAGCACCGTCAGCCCCCCGCACGACCCCGCAACCCACCAACCCAGCACCGGGTCCGCGAAGGAGACCCTGGAGGACTACACGCTCCGGTTCGCGCCGCGCAGTTACCGGCGCTGGGGCACGGGCATGGTCGCGATCTCGGCCCTCGGTGGCATCGCCTACCTCGCGGACTTCGCCATCGGGGCCAACATCGGCATCTCCTACGGAACGACGAACGCCTTGTGGGGCATCGCCGTCTTCGCCGTTGTGATCATCCTGACCGGCTTCCCGTTGGCCTTCTACGCCGCCCGTTACAACCTGGATCTCGACCTGATCACCAGGGGCAGCGGCTTCGGCTACTACGGCTCGGTCGTCTCGAACGTGATCTTCGCATCCTTCACGTTCATCTTCTTCGCCCTGGAGGGCTCGATCATGGCCCAGGGCCTGAACCTGGGCCTCCACATCCCGCTGTGGGCCGGCTACGCGACCTCCACGATCGTCATCTTCCCGCTCGTGGTCTACGGCATGAAGCTGCTCTCCACACTCCAGCTCTGGACGACACCGCTGTGGCTCGTGCTGATGGTGCTGCCGTTCGCCTACCTGCTGATCCGCCACCCCGACTCGATCAGCGCGTTCTTCGACTACGGCGGGCAGGACGGCAAGGGCGGGTTCGACCTCGGCTCGGTCTTCCTGGCGGCCGGCGTCTGCCTCTCGCTGATCGCCCAGATCGCCGAGCAGATCGACTACCTGCGCTTCATGCCGCCGCGCACGCCGGAGAACTCGCGCCGCTGGTGGACCGCGATGGTGCTGGCCGGTCCGGGCTGGGTGGTCTTCGGCGCCATCAAGCAGATCATCGGCATGTTCCTGGCGGTCTACATCATCGCCAACGTCGCGGACGGCGCTGGCGTGGCCAACCAGCCGGTGCACCAGTTCCTGGAGATCTACCAGGACATTCTGCCGCACTGGGGCGCGCTGGCCCTCGCCGTCGCGCTCGTCGTGATCAGTCAGGTCAAGATCAACGTTACCAACGCCTATTCCGGCTCGCTGGCCTGGACCAACTCGTTCACCCGGATCACCAGGACCTACCCCGGCCGGCTGGTCTTCCTCGGCTTCAATCTGCTCGTGGCGTTGATCCTGATGGAGGCCGACATGTTCAGCTTCCTCAACACGATCCTCGCCTTCTACGCCAACTGTGGCATGGCCTGGGTGGTCGCGGTCGCCTCCGACATCGTTTTCAACAAGTACCTGCTCAAGATCTCGCCGCTGAAGCCCGAGTTCCGCCGGGGCATGCTCTACGCCGTCAACCCGGTCGGGTTCGGGGCGATGGTGCTGGCGGCGGGCATCTCGATCATCGACTTCTACGGCGGCCTCGGCTCCGGTCTCAAGCCCTACTCCCCGCTCGTCGCGATCGTGCTCGCCCTCGTCCTGCCACCGATCCTGGCCGTGGCCACGAAGGGCAAGTACTACCTGCGCCGCACGGACGACGGCATCGACCTGCCGATGTACGACGAGTACGGCAATCCGTCAGGTGAGACCCTGACCTGCCACGTCTGCCGGCAGGAGTACGAACGGCCGGACATGCTCAAGTGCCAGACGCACGATGCCTACATCTGCTCGCTCGACCTCTCGACCGACAAGGTCGGCGACCACGTGCTCCCGGCCCAGCTCTGACCCGCCCGGCCGACTGATCAGCCGGCGGCCAACCCGGGCACCCTTTCGTGTCGACCCCGACAGGGAGCCCGGGAAGGCCGCCGGGCGACGTCGCCTCCTGGCGAGGCAATGATCGGCAACGGTGTCGCAGCACCCTCCAGACCAGCGCCGGCCGTGCCGCGTCGTCAGTCGCTCGGCCGCGATACACCCCGTCCGATCGGATGCTGCTGGTCACATTGGCCCGGATTCGACGGCCACGCCACCGTCCGGGCAGGCAGCGTCCGCCAGCGGCGGGTGAGAATCGCCTCCCGTGGCACGCGGAGGACAGGCCGCGGGCCTTCCATAGACTGCGGGTCAACTGTCACCGGCTGATGAGGCTCCCGCTGTGCGCGCACTGCTAGTCGAGAATGTCCACCCGGACGCCGCCGCGATCCTGGGGACCGCCGGCGCGCAGGTCGAGACGATCGACCGGGCGCTCGACCAACGAGCGCTGATCGCGGCCCTGGACGGCATCCAACTGCTGGGGATCAGGTCGAAGACCGAGGTCACCGAGGCGGTGTTCGATCAGGCGCCGGACCTGCTCGCCGTCGGCGCGTTCTGCATCGGCACCAACCAGGTGGATCTCGGCGCCGCGCGCGAGCGAGGCATCGCCGTGTTCAACGCCCCCTTCTCCAATACCCGCAGCGTGGTCGAGCTCGCGCTCGCGGAGATCATCGCCTTGACGCGGCGGTTGATCCCCAAGAACGCCGGCATGCACGCCGGCGTGTGGGACAAGTCGGCCGAGGCGGCCCACGAGGTCCGCGGCCGGCGGCTGGGCATCGTCGGCTACGGCAACATCGGCGCGCAGCTGTCGGTGCTGGCCGAGGCGCTCGGGATGAGCGTGTACTTCTACGACACCGCCGACAAGCTGGCGCTCGGCAATGCCCGCCGCTGCGCCAGCCTCGATGATCTGCTGACGGTCGCGGATGTCGTGACGCTTCACGTGGACGGACGCTCCGGCAACAGCGGGATGTTCGGCGCGGAGCAGTTCGACCGCATGAAGCCCGGCAGCCTGTTCCTCAACCTCTCGCGCGGCTTCGTCGTGGATCATCGTGCGCTGCGCGAGAACGTGGAGAGCGGGCATCTGGCTGGCGCGGCGATCGACGTCTTCCCGCACGAGCCGGCCGGGCGGGGCGACGAGTTCCGCTCTGAGCTTCGAGACCTGCCGAACGTGATCCTCACCCCGCACATCGCCGGCTCGACCGAGGAGGCCCAGCAGGACATCGGCCGCTACGTCGCGGGCAAGCTGCGGGACTACCAGCACGACGGCAGCACCGCGATGAGCGTCAACCTGCCGCATCTGTCCCTGCCACGGCGATCGGGCGGATGTCGGATCGCTCATCTGCACCGCAATGTGCCCGGCGTGCTTGCGAAGATCAACAGCCTGTTGGCCGAGCACAAGGTCAACATCGACGGACAGCTCCTCGACACCCGCGGCGAGTACGGGTACGTCCTGACGGATGTCGCCCTCGACTACCCGGCCGCTGTCCTCGACTCACTGGCCGCGCTGCCGGAGACCGTCCGGGTACGGCGGCTGGGATGAACGCGCCGACCGCCGGGCTGACGCCGACTGCTGACGTGGCGGCAACCTCTGACACGGCACCGGGTTCTGACCGGACGCTGACCTCGGCCCTGGCGGAGGAGCTGCGCGCCGCCGTCGGTGCCGCCCATCTGCTTACCGACCCCTCGGTCATCGCCTCCTTCGAGTCCGACTGGACCGGTCGGTTCCGCGGCCGCGCTCGTTGCGTGGTCCGTCCGGCCGACACCACGGAGGTGGCGGCGGTGATGGCCGCCGCCGCCAGGGCAAAGGCGTCCATCTGCGTCCAGGGCGGTAACACCGGCCTGGTCGGAGGCAGCGTGCCCGTCGACGGCGCGATCCTGCTCAGCACGGCCCGGCTGACCGCGCTCGAACCGGTGGAGGTGATCTCCGGCCAGGTCACCGTGGGCGCGGGCGTCACCCTGGCCGCGTTGCAACGGCACGTCCGCGCCGTGGGCTACGACTTCGGGGTCGACTTCGCGGCGCGGGATTCGGCCACTGTAGGCGGTCTGGTCGCCACCAACGCTGGCGGCGAGCGGGTGCTGCGGTACGGCACGACCCGGGCCCAAGTGCTTGGGATCGAGGCGGTGCTCGCCGACGGTTCGATCATCAGCCGGCTCACGGGGCTCCCGAAGGACAACACCGGCTACCACGAGATGTCGCTGCTGACCGGCAGCGAAGGCACGCTGGGGATCATCACCCGGCTGCGCCTGCGGCTCGTCCCCCGACTGACCGAGCGGGCAGTGGCCCTGGTCGCCGTGGACGACATCACCGCGGCGCTGTCGGTCGTGAGGAAGGCGCGCAACCGGCTGCCGTCGCTGGAGGCCGCCGAGCTGTTCTTCGCCGACGGCCTCGCGCTGGTCCGCGAAAAGACCGGCCTGTCCGCTCCGTTCGCCGAAACCTACCCGGCCTACCTCGTCCTCGAGTGCGCCGGCCGGACCGACCCGACCGAGGACCTGCTCGAGGCACTGGCGGACAGCGACGCCGTGCGGGACGCGACCGTCGCCACCGATGCCCGAGGCCGCCACACGCTTTGGGCCTACCGCGAGGCGCACACCGAGTCGATCAACGCCGCCGGCGTCCCGGTGAAACTCGACGTCGCCGTCCCGCTGACGGCGCTGGCCGAGATGGTGGCGTCGCTTCCGGCCACGATAGCGGCCGCCTGCCAGACCGCCCGGCCGATCCTGTTCGGTCACATCAACGAGGGAAACCTGCACGTCAACGTGCTCGACGCGACCAGCGACGCCGAAGCCGTGACGGACGCGGTGCTGCGGCTGGTCGCGTCGCACGGCGGGAGCATCAGCGCCGAGCACGGCGTCGGCCGGGCCAAGCGCGCGTGGCTCGGGCTGTCCCGGTCGCCTCAGGAGATCGCGATGATGCGCGCGGTCAAACGGGGACTCGACCCTGACGGGCTACTCAACCCGGGCGTCCTGCTCGATCCAGCCTGAGCGGCTCCGATGCGTTGTCCGGGCTGTCCGGCCGGGCATCCTGACACTTCAGGCCAGTAGAGGAATTGTCCGACTGTGAGACAGATCCACGCGTCGGACACTCCCTCACTCGCCGGGTGGGTGGTCGGTGGAGGCGGCGAGGTCGTGCTGGCTCTCGAAGTCCTCGATGCGGCTGCGCAGGGTGGTGTCGAGGCACCTGCGCCATCGGCACAAGCGGCGGCGGAAGCGGCATCTCGGCGGGAGGGCCGGGCACCGCCCCGAACCCGCGGAGCCGACGTGAACTGCTGGTCCACATCAGCGACAGCGGCCGGACACTGCTGCGGGAATATGCCGCCGCTCAGGACGACATCGAACGCCGGCTGACCACCGGGCTCTCCTCGACACAGATCCAACAGTTCCGGGAGATGACGACAGGCATATGGCAGGCCCTGCAGTGAGACCAGCAGTCACGGGACGGGCCCCGTGGGCAGGGCCCCCGCGATCGAGGCCGCCTGCCGCATCGTCATCCTCGATGACCAACTCGCCGAAGCCCAGCGCCTCAACCACCACCTGACCGCTGGACGACACCACCCGGCCGGGGCGAAGAGGACGTTCGCCGAATAGGAGGTATCCGTCGCCCACGGCATCTCCGAGATCGTCACCGACGGTCTGGTACGGCGGCTTCCCGGTCGCGGACAGTGACGTACGGCTGTAGTGTCGCGTCGCCAAGGACGTGCGTCATCGAGGCGGGGTGCCCGACCGGGAATCCCATCGAACCATGCCGTTCCTCCTCCACGTACCCGGCGAGGCCATGTCGTTCCCGAGATTTCGACAACCGGGAGGAGATGCAGGGTGGCCGTCGGAAGAATCCTGTTGGACGCGGCGGCGTCGCTGACGACGCCGCTGCTGCCCGATGACTACCTCGGGTTGGTCGACCCGCTCTGGTCGCGGCGCGGGTCGCGGGGGCGGGTCGTGGCTGTCCATCCGGAGGCCGCTGGCGCCGCGAGCCTGGTGATCCGTCCCGGCGCGGGCTGGAAGGAACACCGCGCGGGTCAGTACGTCCGGGTCGGCGTTGCCGTCGACGGCGTGTGGCACTGGCGTCCCTACTCGGTGTCCTCCGCCCCGGGAGATCCGGGCGGTGTCGTTTCGATCACGGTCAAATCCGTCCCAGGCGGCCGGCTGTCCCAGCACCTCGTAGAGCGGGTCCGACCCGGCGCGGTCGTCCGCCTCGAGCACCCACAGGGCCGGTTCGTGCTGCCGCGGGCGATCCCGCCGCGGTTGCTGTTCGTGACCGCCGGCAGCGGCATCACGCCGGTGATGTCGATGCTGCGCAGCCTTGCGCTGCGTGGCGAGATGCCGGACGTGGTCCTTGTGCACTCCGCTCCGTCCCGGGACGACGTCATCTTCGGCAGCGAACTACGGGACCTGGCAGCCCGGTTCCCGACCCTTCGGCTATACGAGCACCACACCAGGGCGGGCGGCCGGTACGCCGGGCGCCTCACGGCGGCGGCACTGCCCGTGATCTGCCCGGATTGGGCCGAACGGCCGACCTGGGCCTGCGGACCCCCGGGGCTGCTCGCCGACGCCGAGGCCCGGTGGTGCCACGCGGGGATCGCGGACCGGCTGCGCGTCGAGCGGTTCCATCCCGCACCCGCCCCCGGTGGCGGTGGCGGGGCCGGGGGCCGAGTCCGGTTCACCAGAAGTGGCCGGCAGGCACACACCCACGGCGACACCCCGCTGCTGGCGGTCGGTGAGGACGCCGGCGTGCTCATGCCGAGCGGCTGCCGCATGGGTATCTGCCACAGCTGCATGGCACGGCTCACCTCCGGACGCGTGCGCGACCTGCGCACCGGGCGGGAATACGGCGACGAGGGCGACCTCGTCCAAACATGTGTGTCGACCGCGGTCGGCGACGTCGAGATCGATGTGTAAGGGGTCGACGGATGGCAGGCAGAACCGGTCTCACCGCGGCTGAGGTCGACGAGTTCGGCCGCGAGCTCGATCGTCTCCGGGAGGCGGTCATCGCCAGCCGGGGGGAGGGCGACGCCCAGTACATCCGCCGGGTGATCGCCGCCCAGCGGGGCCTGGAGGCAGGTGGGCGGGCGGTCCTGTTCGCGTCCCTGCTGCCGCCGGCGTGGCTGGCGGGCACGGCGATGCTGGCCACCGCCAAGATCCTCGAGAACATGGAGATCGGGCACAACGTCCTGCACGGGCAGTGGGACTGGATGCGCGACCCTGAGATCCACTCCACCACCTGGGAGTGGGACTCGGCCTCGCCCGCCGAGCAGTGGAAGCACTCGCACAACTATGTGCACCACACCTACACCAACGTCCTCGGCAAGGACCGGGACATCGGCTACACCCTGCTGCGCGTCCACCCGGAGCAGCGCTGGCACCCGGTGTACCTCGCCCAGCCGGTCTACAACCTGGCGCTCGCGGCGGTCTTCGAATGGGGCATCGCCCTCTACGACACGGAGATCGAACGGGCCTGGCGGGGGGAGAAGAGCTGGGGCCAGACGTGGGCGCAGCTCCGGGTGTCGCTGCGCAAGATGGGACGGCAGGCGGCCAAGGACTACGTGGCGTTCCCGCTGCTCGCCGGCCCGGCGTTCCTGCCCGTCCTTTTCGGCAACCTCACCGCGAACGTCGCCCGCAACGTCTGGGCGCACACCATCATTTTCTGTGGCCATTTCCCGGAGGGAGCGGACGTCTTCACCGAGGAACAGGTCGAGGGCGAGACCCGCGGCGGGTGGTACACACGGCAGGTACTGGGCTCGGCCAACATCGACGGCCCGGCGCTCCTGCACCTGCTGAGCGGGAACCTGAGTTTCCAGATCGAGCACCACCTGTTCCCCGACCTGCCCAGCAACCGGTACGCCCAGATCGCCCCGCAGGTACGCGCCCTCTGCGAACGCTTCGGCCTCCCCTACACCAGCGGGGGCCTGCTGCGGCAGACGACCAGCGTATGGAAGCGCATCATCCGACTCTCGCTTCCCGGACCCGCCCGACAGGTTGCCGACACCGCCACATCGCAGCCAGAGCCCGTGCTCGCCGCGGCCTGACCGCACCCGCGGACCTGGCACTCGCTCAGTTCGGCCTACGCAACAGTGCCCTCGGCCGCGCCGTCTGGCTCCTACGCCTCCCCGAGCCGGTATGCCTCGACTCCCCCACTGCGCAACGCTGCCCAGCTGTTCGTTTCAGCGGTCGGGTTGACCAAGCCCGGCGGCGCGGGCCCTGGCGATCGCGTCGGCGCGGGTGTCCACGTGGAGCTTCGCCAGGATCGTGGAGACGTAGTTACGAACCGTTTTCGGACTAAGTCGGTAACGTTCGGAGATGGCCGCGTTCGTGAGGCCGTCGGCCAGCAGGCCCAGGATCTCGTTCTCCCGATTGGTCAGCACCGGGAAGGGGGACGGCGCCTGGCTGGCTGGGCCGGGTGAGGCGAGGTGGCTGGCGAGGTGGTCCGCGGCCGTGGCGCTGAAGATCGCTCCTCCGGCCGCCGCGGCGTGTACGGCGCGCAGGATCTCCTCGCGGTCGGCTCCCTTGACCAGGTAGCCGCGGGCGCCGACGCGGATCGCGGCCATGACCGAGGCTCGGTCATCGAACATGGTCACTACGAGCACGGCGACGTCCGGCTGGGCTGCCATGATGCGGCGGGTCGCTTCGATCCCGTTGAGCCCCGGCATGGTCAGGTCCATCACCACGACGTCCGGACGCAGCTGGGCTGCCAGCTCTACCGCCGCCTCGCCGGTGCCCGCCTCGCCGACCAGCTCGACGGCGGGGTCGGACTCGAGGACGGCCCGCAGTCCGTACTGGAACATCGGATGGTCGTCCGCCACCAGGATGCGGATCATTCGACCTCCGGGCGTCGCAGCGGGAACGTGGCGCGGATCCGGGTGCCGCCTCCGTCCGGGATCTCGATGAGCAGCGTGCCGCCGAGTTCCTCGGCCCGCTCGCGCATCGACAGGATGCCGACGCCAGCCGCCGCGTCGGAGCCGATCCCCCGGCCGTTGTCGGCGACTTCAAGGACCAGCTCTCCCTCGCCGGTGGTGACGCGCAGCCGGCAGGCGCCTGCGTCCGCATGCCGGATCACGTTGGTCAGCGCCTCCTGCGCGATCCGATACACGGCCACCTCCACGGCGGCGGGCAGCTCGGGCAGCCCCGTGACGTCCACGGACAGCTGCAGGCCCGGCCGCTCGTAGCGATCCTGAATACCTGTGAGTGCGCCCGCGAGCCCGAGCTCGTCGAGTACCGGCGGGCGTAGCTGGCGGGCGAGCCGACGTACCTCCGCGAGGGTTTCCTGGGTGTGGTCCCGCAGATCGCGCAGGAGGCGGTCGGCGGTGGCGGGGTCGGTGGTGAGCGCCGCTCTGGCCGCGTCGATGGTCAGTGACTGGCCGCCGAGCGCTGGGCCCAGCGAGTCGTGCAGGTCCCGGCGCAGGCGACGGCGCTCCTCCTCCCGGGCGGTGACCAGTTCCTCCCGGGTGCGCTGCAGGACGACGGCAAGCTGCCGGGTGTGCGCCGACTCGCGGGCGGCGTAGACGGCGGCGCCGCAGTGGTCGGCGAGGTCGGCGAGCAGACGGCGGTCGGCCGCGGACAGCCGTTCGCCGCCGACCACCAGCCGACCGAGCGCCTCGCCCTGATAGACGAGCGGGAAGGTCTGGATGTCCGGGACCTCGCGGCCGATGCTCGCGCCGATCTCTGTCTGGTCGATCGCCACGAACGGCGCCTTCAGCGTCCGCGCCACCGCCGCGACGATGGTCGGCGCGACCGCCTCCGGCGCGACGGCCCCGGCCAGCTGACGGCCAAGCAGCGACAGCACCCCATACGGGTCGCCGCGGTCCCCGTACACCAGCCGGCTGACCCGGCTCTGAGCCTGCTCCCGCAGCGGGCTGAAGGCCACCGCGACCAGCCCGGTGGCCAGCAACGGCAACGCCGTCCCGCCCCGCCACAACGCGCCGAGCCCCGAGACGACCAACGTGTAGACACCGACCACGAACGCGGTGAGCACGCCGTACACAAGCGTCCGGCTGATCACCGCGTCGATATCGAAAAGCCGGTGTCGTACAACGGCGATCGCGATCGCCGCCGGGAGCGCGGCCGCGATCAGGTAGCTGACCAGCATCGTCACCGCGCGCACGGCCAGGCCGCGCGGGCTGACCTCGTCCTGCATCCGGCCGATCGGGGTCGCGACGGTGACAATGCTGTAGGCCAGCCGCAGGGCGACCGCGTACATCACCCATCTGGTCTGCATACGGGCGACCAGATCGGACACGCGCGCATAGCGGTACACCTGCGCGGCCACACAGCTGCCGAAAAGCAGCAGCAGCACCCCGGACTCCACCGGCCCGTCACCAGCCGAGTCGGCGGCGGTCACGTAGCCGAGCCAGCCCGCCCAGCCCAGCACCAGCCACCGGCTGCGACCAGGCACGGGTCGTCCGTCGGGAAAGACGTAGCCGAGCGGGAACAGCGCGATCCACGCAACCCCCTGGACGAGCGCCGCCGCGTCGGCGACCGACGGGAACAGCTGCCCGATGACTCCTGGCACCGCCCCACCGGCGGTGGCGAACAGGACCAGCACGAAGACCAGGTAGAGCCGGAACCAGGACAGCACGCCGCGCAGGATGTAGTAGGCGGCCACCAGGCTCGTCGTCACGAGCAGCAGCTCGAGCGCCATGTAGTAGCCGACGTACCAGCCAAGCGGTACCCCGACGTCGGCCAGCACGGCGAGCGGCTGGTCCGGCAGCTCGGCGGCCCGCGCCGCCCACATCGCCAGACCGGCCACGAAGCCCACCAGCAGGACGCCGGCCGCGACGTACACGACGCCGCGGCCGGCCCGCAGACCGCGGCCGGCCGCAGCCGTCGACCCCGAGTTCACGGCCACCGTCCGTTCACGCACCGCGGTACGTCACGCCCCGGACAGTACGGGACGGCGCAACAGACCAATACCGAACGCCAGAAGATAGAAGGCGACGAACCACGGCGGCAGCGCCCGCGTCACCAGATCCAGCACGAGCAGCACCGCCGCGCAGACCGCGACGACAAGGCCGGTACGACGAAGCACCCCCGTCGATCGGGCAGCCAGCCCGGTCAGAATCACGGCCAGCGTCATCGCCCACACGGCCAGATAGCTGAACACGAGCGACACGTTGTAGGCACCGTTGTCGCCAAGCCGCGGCTCGGTGAACCCAAGCGCCACCTCATGCAGGACGGCACAGACGACCACCGCCGCCACCGCGAGACCCAGCGCTGCCCGCGACGCCACGGTCAGCCGACCAGCACGCAGGTAGCGGTTGAGCGCAGCCAGCCCGGCGGCGCCGCCGATGACCGCCACCCCGTACAGAGGCCACGCCACAAGCCAACCGAGGCGGATCGCGTCCAGCTGGTCCCTGGTCAGATCGGCCGCCTGGCTCACGCCGGACCCGGACATCGTGGCCACCACGGCGGCCACCCAGGCGACGAACAACACCGGCGACAGTGCCAGCAGCCATCCGGCCCGCCGAACCCGCACTGCGTCCCGTGGGCGCTCGTCCGATGACGTCTTGACCTGTGCAATCACATTCATGTTCATGGCTCACGACGATGTCCGTCCCCGCGTCCCGGGCACCAGAGACGCGATGTCCCCACCGTCCCGTCCGTGCCGAGCCGAGCGGTCCGTGTGTCGGTCTTCCTTGCTTTCTCGGCTGGCGCACATTTCTGCTTCGGCCCCGGCAAACAGGGCGCCGCGTTCGGCCACACCAAAATCGCCAGTAGGTCGGTGTTCGTGCGGAGCCTGAACGCGATGATCGGGACGGTGTCGACCCCGACCGCGCCGCCGCTGGTCGCGGGTGCCCCGCTACGCGCGGGCAACGCGGTCTCGGCGAAGGGCGCGGCCCGTTTCCTGGCCGGGGTGATCGCCGCCAGGATGGACCGCGGGTTCTACACCGCCGACGTCGGGGCCGCGGGGCCGGGCGGAGCCGCCACGGCGACGCGGTCGCCTGCCTCCCCGGTGTGTCCTCGGCCTCGCGGAGAGAGATCAGTTCTTGCGTATCCAGGCGGGCGTGGTCCGCTGCTCGCGGAATCGCCAGCCCGTCGGCGTCCGTACCAGGGTGCCGGCCAGTCGCAGGCCGCTTGCCTGGTGGGGTGCTTGGCCGTCGCGGTAGAAGTACACGAGCGAGTTCGCCGAGGCAGCCGCCCGGTCGCCGTCGACGTCTACCAGCAGATCAGTGGTCACGTGCTGGGTGTGCTCCCCCTCGACCTCGGCCTGTCGCATAAAACCGACGACCTCGTCGATGCCGCGGAGTTCGCCCCCGCGCGGCGAGCGCACCACCACATCGTCGGTGAAGACGGTGTCCACATCCTCCCACCGCTGTTCGTCGAGTAGGCGTGCGAAGCGGGTGAACAGGTCGGCGATCTCGATACGGTCGGCGATCAGCGTATCCGTGGACATGGCATCCTCTTTCCTTCTGGAGGGCGGTGATGGTGTCTTTGCACCAGGCGGCGAGTTCCGGGGAAGGAAGGGTTCAGGCGCAGGCCAGCACCGCGTTGGCCCTGTCCAGGACGATGCCCAGGACGCGGCCCGCGGTGGCCAGGTCCTCGGCCGGCAGGTCGCCCCACAGTCCCTGGGTGATCGGGCCGATGGCGGTGCGGACCTCCGTCCACCGCGCCCGCCCCTCGTTGGTGACCTGGACGCGGCCGTCGCCGCCGTCGCGCAGGAACCCCGCGGCGGTCAGCTCGGTGATGCGTTCGGCCACCGACGCATCGCTGAACTGGGTGGCACCGCTGACCCGGCGGATGAGCTCGGCGCGGTCGATGGTCCCGCCGCTGACCACCGTCAGCGTGAGGGTCACCCACTGGGGCTCGGTGATGCCGGTCCCGGCGAGCTGCCGGTCCAGGATCGCGTTGAGCGCCTTCTCGGTCTGGCCGACGAGCGCGGTACCGAAGGCCTGGGCGGTGGTCGCCATGATGATCTCCAAATCCGTTCACTAGGCTAACGTTTGTATCTCTAACGTTTCTATCGTGAACGAACTTACATCGTTAGTCAGACTAACGCAACCGGGTAGGATCAGGGTCATGACCAGCAGAGCCGAAGCCGCGGACATGCCGTACGACGGCGAGACGAAGACGCCGGACAGACTGCGCCGACGGGCCAGCCGCCTGCTGTCACAGATGTCCGCGCAGGCGGACCGGCTGATGAACGAGGGGTTGGCCCAGGTCGACGCCCGCAAGTGGCACTACGCCGTGCTCGCCTCACTGCAGGAATTCGGCCCGGGCAGCCAGGCGACGCTGAGCCGACGCACGGGCATCTACCGCAGCGACATGGTCGGCGTCCTCAACGAACTGGCCGAGCGCGGCCTCGTCGAGCGGGCGCCGGATCCCGACGACCGTCGCCGCAACGTCATCACGATCACCGCCCAGGGCCGCCGGCACCTCCGCCGCCTCGACAAGGTCCTGGACGACCTCCACGAAGAGCTGCTCGCCCCGCTGACCCCCGCCGAACGCGACCAGTTCGTGCAACAGCTCACCCGCCTGCTGGACCACCACACGCAGCAGGCACCCCACCCCCCGATCCCCTGACCCCGGCATCACGCGGTGGGCGGCGACCCGGGCGAGGGCCGGCGAAAATGTCCCGCGAGCTCGATGCCCCTCGGCCAGGGGCCTTGATGCTGACTCCCGCAAACGGCGTCGGCAAGACCGCTCACCGGGTTTGCGGCGTGGAGGCCCCGGCCTTCAGGCCGGGGAGGAAACGCCGCCCCACACTTGAACGCACGTTCCTATCCTTTCGGTAGAATAACGGCATGTCCCGATTCCGGCTCTACCCGGCGCCCGAACAGGCCGCCGCGCTGGACTCCCACTGCGGACATGCACGCTTGGTGTGGAACCTTGCCGTTGAACAGCAAAGCTGGTGGACGCCGCGACGCGGACCGGCTCCGGGGTATGCCGAGCAGAACCGACAGTTGACCGAGGCTCGCCACGAGAACCCCTGGCTCGCCGAGGGAAGCGTCATCGTCCAACAGCAGGCTTTGCGGGACTACGCCACGGCTCTCGCCAGCTTCTTCCGGGGCCCCCACCGGAAACCGACGTTCCGGAAACGTGGCCGGTCCGAAGGCTTCCGGATCGTCGCCGTGAAGCCGGATGATATTCGCGTTCTCAACCGGCGCTGGTCCGAGGTGCGCGTTCCCAAGGTCGGCTGGGTCCGCTTCCGCCGCTCGCGCTCCGTGCCCGACGCCAGGTCCTACCGGGTCACGAAGGACCGCGCCGGGCGCTGGCATGTGGCGTTCGCTGCGCCCCCCGAGCCGGTGGGCGCGCCGGGTACTGGCGAGGTCGTGGGCGTTGATCGTGGCGTCGCGGTCTCGGCGGCGCTCAGCACCGGTGACCTGCTGCGCTGTCCCGGCCTGCGGCCGAAGGAAGCCGAACGGCTGGCCAGGCTGCAGCGCCACCTTGCGAAGACGAAGCGTGGGTCGAACCGGCGAGGGCGGATCAAGGTCCAGATTGCCCGGCTCCGCGCCCGCGACGCCGACCGGCGCAAGGACTGGGCCGAGAAGACCAGCACGGACCTGGCCCGGCGTTTCGACCTGATCCGCGTCGAAGACCTCAATGTCAAGAACATGACCAAGTCGGCGCGGGGTACGGTCGCCGAGCCTGGAAGGAATGTCCGGCAGAAGGCCGGTCTGAACCGGTCGATTCTTGCGAACGGCTGGGGTCTGCTCGTCCAGCGGCTGGAGCAGAAGGCGCCCGGCCGGATCGAGAAGGTCAACCCCGCGTACACATCTCAGCGTTGTTCTGCCTGCGGGCATGTGGCCGCCGAGAGTCGCGAGAGCCAAGCGACTTTCCGCTGCGTCGCCTGCGGGCATGAGGACAACGGCGATGTGAACGCGGCCAAGAACATCGCCCGGGGGCACCGGGTGGCTGCGCGGGGAGGCGTCGGATTGCCGGAGCCTGTGAACCGTGAACCTCAACGAACCGCACCTCCCTTGGTGGCTGCGTAGTTTGGTTGGAATCCCCGTCCTTTCGGGCGGGGAGGATGTCAATCCCTGTATGGCACCCCGGATCGACGTCCGCCCCATCCAGCGCCCGCACCGCCATGGCCTCGGGGACTCCTACAGCTCCTCAGCCGTTGACGAAGGTGAGACTGGTCGCGTCGTAGCGGGTGCCCGCGACCTGCTCGGGCGGGGCGGCGGCCTCGATGGCGGCGAGGTCCTCGGTGGACAGCTCGACGGCCAGAGCCGCGAGGTTCTCCTCCAGGTACCGCTGCCGCCGGGTCCCAGGGATCGGCACCACGTCGTCGCCCCGGTGCTGCACCCAGGCCAGTGCCAGCTGGCCGGCGGTGACTCCCTTCGCCGCAGCCAGCTCGTTCAGCTTCGCGACGATCGCCAGGTTCCGTTCGAGGTTGCCGTCGGCGAAACGCGGCTGGCTGCGCCGCACGTCGGTCTCCGCCAGCCCCTCGACCGAGCTGTACCGACCGGTCAGGAAGCCGCGCCCCAGCGGGGAGAACGGGACCAGGCCGATGCCAAGATCGCGGCAGACCGGCACGATCTCCGCCTCCAGGTCGCGGGTCCACAGCGACCACTCGCTCTGCAGCGCGGCGATCGGGTGCACCGCGTGCGCCCGCCGGATGGTTCGCGCGCCGGCCTCGGACAGCCCGAGGTGGCGGACCTTCCCGGCCCGCACCAGCTCGGCCATGGCGCCGACGGTCTCCTCGATCGGCACCTGCGGATCGACCCGGTGCTGGTAGTAGAGGTCGATATGGTCGACCCCGAGCCGGTGCAGCGACGCCTCGCACGCCTGCCGCACGTAGGCGGCGTCGCCGCGGATCCGGGTGGACTCGCCCAGACGGTTGGCGAAGCCGAACTTCGTGGCCAGCACCACCTCGTCGCGGCGCCCGGCGATGGCCCGTCCGATCAGCTCCTCGTTGTGCCCGGCGCCGTAGAAGTCGGAGGTGTCCAGGAAGGTCACCCCGAGGTCGAGGGCGTGGTGCAGCGTCGCGATCGACTGCGCGTCGTCCACGGCGCCGTAGCCGTGACTCATGCCCATGCACCCCAGGCCCTGCGCGGAAACCGCCAGTTCGCCTAGGTGCCGGGTGGGGACGTCGGTCATGCTGCTGCCTCCTGGGCTCGGAACCGTCTGCCCACGACGCTAGGTATTAGAGCGCGCTCCATGTCAACCGGGCGTAAACGGCATCACCGGCCCTGGTGGCGCGAGCCACCTCACCAAGCCCGCGGTCGACGGTCCGAGCTGGTCACCGACCGCAGGGTCGGGTGGGTGGTGCTGCCGCGTGGCTTCCGCTCCTCGCCGCTGACGCGGCGAGCCCTCGTGGACGTGGCCGTCGACCTGACCGAGGACGTGGGCCTGGCAGCCATGACCCTGCGGGACGTCACTCGGCGGGCGGGCGTCTCCCACGCGTCTGTCACGTACCACTTCGGCGACAAGGCCGGGTTACTCACGGCCCTTGCCGCCGATGGTTATCGGATGCTGGGCGACACGCTCCGAGAAGCGCACCGGACCCGCCGCACCTTCCTGGAAGTGGGAGTCGCCTACGTCCGCTTCGCCGTGACCCACCGTGCCCACTTCGGGGCTATGTTCCAGCCTGAGCTGCACCACCGCGACGACCCCGAACTCCGCGCGGCGAAGGCGGTCACCTCGACACTGCTCTACGGCACGGATCATCCAGACGACGGCCAGCGCGCCGCCGGTGTCGCGGCCTGGGCGATCGTCCACGGGATCGCATCCCTGTGGCTCACCGGAAACCTGCCTGAAGAGCTGGGCCACGACCCCGAGGAGATCACCCGCGTCCTCGCCGGCCGCCTCAAGGTGAGGGGCCGGGGGTGAGGACGCGGTCGAGCTTGATGACGTCGAGCTTGATGACGTCCGGGCGACGGTCAGCGTGACGGCTACCCTGGTGGCGTCGCCGCCGCCGGGGCTGTGCGTGCAATCGTCGTGACGGCGAGTACCGCAATTACCGCGATCGCCATCAGGTGCCGCCGGTCCAGGCCGTCCAGGTGTAAAGTGCCGCCCGGCCGCAGCAGCCCGAGTGTTGCGGCGAGCCTGGCGGTGCACAGGAAGAACCGGTCTCTGTCGCGATCGCCGATGACGCCCAGCCCGAGAAGGCCGATCGCGACAGCGGCCCATCCGGGGAACACCATGACGCCGCTGGTGGATTGCCAGGGTTCCGGGAGGAGACTGAAGTCGTGGTCCTGCAAGCCATGCCAGTCGGTGCCGATCAGCGCGATCACGCAGAAGGCGATGGCGTATGTCGCCCAATCATTCGGTCTCAGTACGGTGGCGAGCAGGAACACACCGAGGACAGTGAGCAGGACGAGATTCGACGGCGCTGACTCCGGGTCGTAGTCCACGCGTGGACCCAGCCAATCTGAGGCGACGAGTACGCCGAGCATCACGGTCCCGAATGCCAGCCATCGTCCGGGGTTCCAACGTGACGTGGCCCCCCACCACACACCGAGTGATATGACGGCGGCGAAGCCGCCGGCGACAAACATCCACAGGCCGGGGCCGATGGCGATGTTGGCAAGGCCGAGCAGCATGATTCCGAGTGCCAGCCAGCGTGGGAAGGCCCACCCTGAGTTGACCGCGGCCCACCCGCCGATAGTCGCGACGGTAGCGAGGGAGGCGACGGACAGCATCCAGAAGCCGCTGTCCAGATAGCCGTCCCCGGCCTCGTATTCCCGGATCCCTCCGAGTTGGCCGAGGATGGCGGCGGACAGGCCGACGGCGAAGCCCGCCGCGCTGTCGCGCAGCCCGCCGGCCGAGCGTCCGAGGATGGCCACCAGCAGCGCGGCCGGCAGCGCGACAAACGCGAGCCAGAACTCATCGAACAGCGCCCAGATGTCAGATGACTCGGCGACCGGGATGTGGAACGCGACGGGAAGGAGGGTAAGGATTGCCGCGGCGGCGAGAATTCCGCGGATGGCCAGAGGAAACGGACGCTGCTTACCCACCCAGCCGAATTGCTTGGTGGCCGGAGCCAGGTGCCAGGGTCCGTGAAGCATCGATGGCCGGACCATAGGGTCAAACTACCGAGTGGCACGACGGAAAACAACACCTGGGCTCGTGGTGGAGGGGCTGGTCCGCCACGGTTGCGACACGGATCCGGTGGCCAGCCGAACCAGCTCGCTCTGGATCCGGCCGTGGCCCAGGTGGGGTTCTCCGCGGCAGCCGCGGGACTAGGTCGCCGGTGCCATAGCGCGTGGCCTTGAAGTCGAGGTCCTGCGCTTCGGCACGTCCGGAGCCAGATAAGTTCCGAGTGGGTGAACGAATGTCGGCATGTGGCGCGGTTACTCGCGGGTGTGATGTTCGCCGCGGGGCGCGAGCGCGAGGTAGGTGAGGGTCGCGCCAGCGGTCGAGAGAGCCGCGAGAACGAGGCCGAGGGTATGCAAGGCGTCGGCGAAGCCCCCGGCCACGGCGGCGTGGTGGGCTCCGGTCACCTGGCCGTGGATGGCCTGTCCGGCGAGGTGGGTCGCGGTGTGGGAAGGGATGCCCGTGCCTCGCAGCCGGGCTGCGGTGAGCGTGGTGAGCACGGCGGCGGCGGCGGAAACGGCTACGGACTCGCCGGTGATGCGCATGGTGTTGAAGATGCCGGCGGCGGTCCCGGCGTTGTCGACCGGGACGGTGCTGACGGCGGCGTTGTCCATGACCCCGAACGCCAGGCCCACACCCGCGCCGAAGGGCAGCAGCGGCACCGCCAACGTCGACCAGGCCGCCGCGCTGATCGCGGACTTCCCCCACCTCCCACCGGACGAGCGGAACATGGCCCGCCGGATCTTCCTCGACCCCGACGCGAGAAGGGTCCACCCCGACTGGGACGAAGCCGCCCGCACCACCGTCGGAATCCTGCGCATGACCGCCGGACGCCGACCACACGACCGGCGACTCGTGCGCCTGATCGGCGAACTGTCGCTGGGCAGCGAAACCTTCCGCGCGCTGTGGGCCAGCCACCACGTGCACGAGAAGACACACGGTCGCAAACTTTTCCGCCATCCCACCGTCGGCGACGTCGCCCTCGACTACCAGACCTTCCACGTCCCAGGGCCCGCCCACCACCTCCTCGTGATCTACACGGCAGCACCAGGAAGTCCCGCCGGGCGGGCACTCAACTTCCTTGCCAGCTTCACCGCGACACAGCCACCGCCACCCTGTGAGGCACCAGAAGTCGGCCTGGGCCTGTGAACTGGGCTGATGCGACGGCCCGGCCTGTACCGTGCCAGAACTCGATTTCGGGGCCTTGACCTGCGACTTCGCCGCCAGGCACTCCCGGCATGCGCGGACGGAACCGTGCCCGCTCAGCCGGGTCGGAGATGTCCATGCCGACCCGATGGTGCGCTCTTGATAGAAGATGAGAGGGTCATTCGGTGACAGGACTGATGCGGTCCGTGCAGGGGTGTGTCGGAGGAGGGGGAGGTCGTGGCTGATCGCGACGAGGCCGAGTGGGACTACAGCTCGGCGGTGCCGGCGGGCGAGCAGCGGCAGACGGTCGACCTGAAGACTGGCGTCCCTCACTCGGCCCGGGTCTACGACCACATCCTCGGCGGCAAGGACAACTTTCCCGCGGACCGGGCCGCCGCCGCGGAGATCACCAAATCGTGGCCGAACCTGCCCACGTCCATGCGGGCCAACCGGAACTTCATGGCCAGGGTGGCCCGGGTGCTGGCGGCGGACCACGGCATCCGGCAGTTCCTGGACATCGGAACGGGCCTGCCGACCGCACCGAACCTGCATGAGGTCGCCCAGGAGGTCGCGCCCGAGTCGCGGATTCTCTACGTCGACAACGACCCGATCGTGCTGTTGCATGCCAGAGCCCTGCTCACCAGCTCTCCCGAGGGCCGGACCATGTATCTCGACGCGGACTTCCATGACCCTGAGAAGATACTTGCGTCCGAGCAGCTGCGAGAGACGCTTGACCTGGGTCAACCTCTCGCGGTCAGCCTGATCGCGATCGTGCATTTCATTGCCGATGACGCCGTTGTCAAGGACCTCGTCCAGCGGATCATGAGCCCGCTTCCGTCGGGGAGCATTCTGGCGCTGTCCACCTGTACGGCCGACAGCGCGCCGGAGGAGGTCCGCGTCGGGGTGGCCGCGTACAACGCCAATGGCATTCCGCTCGTCGCCCGGGACTTGGCCCGGGTCGAGCGGCTCTTCGACGGACTGGAACTGATCGACCCCGGCGTGGTGCTCGTCAACCACTGGCACGCTGACGAGCGTGCCGCCGTGGACGATGCCCATGTACACATGTACGGCGGCATCGCCCGAAAGCGGTAGCACGCCATCGCCGACCCAGCGACCCGGCGGTGTGAACCCACAGTGGCGCAGTCGCGTTGAGCCGGCTCGGAAGATGGCGGGGGCTGGTTGGTTACCTGATCAGACGGCCCTGTTGCCTGCGCTGTGGCGCTTGCGTCAGCGCCGGTTGCCTCCTGTCGGGCGTTCTGGCGGCGCGGAGTGTGGTGGCCGTGGGGCGCCGGGGTTCACTGGACGATGGAGCCGGACCGGCGTCGTCAGGCGGTGGCGGTGTGGCCGTCGCTGGCGGCGCCGTCCGGGCGGTTCCCGGCGGGGACGGTGGCGGTGGGCCGCGGGGTTGCGGCGGTGGCGGCGGTCGCGAGTGCGGCGCCGAGCCCCGGACTACCCAAGACCCGACTCGCCCACGTCCTCGCCGCCACCGCCCTCAACCTGATCCGGCTGGATGCATGGTGGACCGGCACCCCACTCGACCGGCCTCGGGCCAGTCACCTCGCAAGACTCGACTTCGGCCTCGCCGCGTAACCGGATTGGGCAACAGAGAACAGAGTCCTACAGGCTGTCAGCCGGCCTCCGAGAGCCACGCGACCGCGCCGGCCAGTCGGTCCCTCTCCCGCCGGTCCCGCTGCGTTCGCCGCGGATTCTGATCGAACCCGTACGGTTCTCGGTTCCTGTTCACACGCCGCCTTCATGTACCTATGCGCTACTCGACGTCATGAGGATCGAGATGCCGGGTCGGCAGGAGGTGCCGGTCGCCAGGCCGGTCACGGTGAGGCGAGGAGCGCTGTTGCGCGGCCGGTCGTGTCTCGGCTGGCGGGCCGAGGCGGTCCAGACCCGTGCCTCCAGGTCCGCGACGCGCACCTCACGATCTCGGAGGCCGAAGATCCATCTGGTCTGCGCCTGTGGCCATGGCCGGCACTGGCACCGGCACTACCGGCCCGGCACCGACTGCGCCGGCCGGCAGCCCGACGACACCACTCCCGGCTGGCGGCCGTGCTCCTGCCCCTTGTGGAGACCCCGCCGGCTCACCTGGAAGTGAGCCCCGTGACCCTGACCCGAATGTCCACGGAGCCCGCCGCGGCGGTCGGGGCGCGGGCCGGTTCACGCCGGCGGTGCGTCAGGCACGGGAAAGCCCGCGGCCCTGGCGGAAGAAGTCGACGGCGTCGGTGACGGAGTGGACCTTGTCCCAGGTGAGGTAGGCCCCGAAGGGCGCGTTCCAGAACCCGTCCAGGGACGGCGGCGGTGGCGTCGGAGGACCGACGTAGAGGTAGGGCTGGGCGACGTACTCGTCGCAGGGTGAGGCACCATAGTTGATGTCCGCGGCGCGGATGGCAACGTCGGGGCGCTCCGGCCACAGCGTGACACCGCTGGGATCGTCGCCGGGGATCTCGGCGCGCCACTGGCGCAGCGCCGCGTCACCGAGGGCATACCAGTCGGCGATGCGGCGGGCCGCGTCCGCGTCGACGGCGAGCGGCGCATCCGGGTCGCAGGGTGTGTTCAGGCGGTAGACGCTGGCGGGGCCGCCGGGCGCGGGCAGTTGTCGAGGTCGTCACGGACTATCTCGAAGGCACGCTGGACGCGGAAACCCGCCGCCGTTTCACCGAGCATCTCGAGCTGTGTGCCGGCTGCGACGCATACGTCGAGCAGATGCGGGAGACGGCGCGGCTGGCCGGCGCGCCGCGGGAGGACGACCTGCACCCAGACGTGCGAGACAAGCTGCTCGCGGCGTTCTGGGGATGGAAGGCGGGCACCACACCTTCCCCCTGACAGCCCGGGGCTGGCGTTGGTGGGCGGCGCTCCGCCCGGCCCGCGGTGGACGAGCCCGGCGTCACCATCGTGGACGGGTCGCCGTCGACATGACGCCAGCGAATGGCACCGCCCGGCCAGGTGCGTCCAGGCGACGAGGAATAGTACGTGGGGCATGTAACGCTCCGGTTGCTGGCGCGACAGAACCATCGTGAGTGAGCCTGGCATCTGGCCCGATCCGTCCACGACAGCGCGATGTTTCACAACTAGTTATCAACCGCCTACCAGATGCAGCGGAGATGCGCGTACCGCCTTGGCCGCGCTCGGCGACCGTCGGTAGTCGAACCCGCCGCGATTCCTGGCATTGCCCACGTCCATACGCACCCGCGACACGTAGTCCTGCGTTGTGGCCGAAACCTGCCGGCAGGCCCGGCCACCACCGACCGCACCGCTCGCACCAACCGCACCGCCGGCACCGACCTGCACCGACCCGCACCGACCCGCGGTCAGCTACCACCGCTGACCGGTCCGGACCTGGAGGGTTCATGGCACGACGGCACGCGTCAGACGCACCGATGGTCACGACGGACGGCCTTCGAGAGGTGGTCGGCAGTCCCGCCGACGTGTTCGACTTCGCCGAACGGACGACGCTCACCGACGCGGCCGTCGGCCGGGTGGGGATCGAGACCGAATGGTTCGTCGTCAACCCGCGGCTGCCCGACCGACCTGTCGCACTGGAGCGGACCTACGCGGCGTTGGGTGGTTCTGACCCGGGCCTGTCTGGCGGCAGTCGGATCACGTTTGAGCCGGGTGGGCAGTTGGAGCTGTCCGGTCCTCCGCTGGCGCTGCCCGAGGCAGTAGGGGCGATGTCGGCCGACCTCGCCGCTGTCCGCGTTCGGCTCGCCGACGACGGCCTCCTGCTGGCGGGCCTCGGCGTGGACCCACTGCGCGCGCCGCGACGACTGCTCACCCAGAGTCGATATATCGCGATGGAGGCATTTTTTCGTGAAGGTGGGTTTCCGGCCGGCCGGGTCATGATGTGCTCGACGGCGGCGCTGCAGGTGAACCTCGAGGCGGGACCGGCGGCGGGATGGGACGAGCGATGGCGGCTCGCGCACGCGCTGGGACCGGTGCTGCTGTCGATGTTCGCCTCGTCGCCAGTGCTGGCGGGCAGACGGACAGGCCAGGTCTCCACCCGCCAGCGCGTCTGGTCCGCCATCGACTCCACCCGCACCGCGCCGGTCGCCGACGTTCCTGGGCCAGCTTCGGCCCGCGGCCCGGGCGGCCAGTGGGCCCGCTACCTGCTCGACGCTCGGCTGATGCTGGTCCGCGACGGCGACGGCCAGTATGTGCCTGTCCGTGACGGATCGACCTTCGGCGACTGGGTGGCGGGCCGCGGGCCGGTGCGGCGCCGCCCGACCGTCGACGACCTCAGCTACCACGCGAGCACGGTGTTCCCGCCGGTGCGGCCCCGCGGCTGGCTGGAGCTTCGCTACCTCGACGCCCAGTCGGCGGCGCTGTGGCCGGTCGCGGTCACGGTTGCCACCGCTCTGCTCGACGACCCGGAGGCCGCGGACGTGGCCCGTGACGCGTGCGAAGGCGTGGCCGGCCGATGGGTGGAAGCGTCCGTCCTCGGCCTCGCCCAGCCCACCCTGCGCACAGCGGCGCGCAGATGTGTCACCGCCGCGGTCGAGGCGGCCGCGCGGCTAGGAGTCTCCCCCGACCTGGTGGCGGCGGTCGCCGACTTCGCTGACACGTTCGTGTGGCGCGGTCGGTGCCCCGCCGATGCCGCGCTGGCCTCCTGGCGGGCCGGCGGAGCACACGCCGTCCTGATCGACGCGACGACGGGAGTGGACGCACCCCAACTGACCTTGCCGGCCGGCCCCAGAACAGGAGATCGCCTCAATGGCTGAGACGAAGCTGAGTGGCACGGACAGTCAGCACATTGCCATCCACCTCACCGCGGCCGACCGGGCTGCCCAGCTCGCCGCCGACGTACGGCGTGGCCTCACCGCTACCCCCAAGGAGCTGCCGCCGAAATGGTTCTATGACGAGACCGGCAGTCTTCTGTTCGACGAGATCACCTGCCTGCCGGAGTACTACCCGACACGGTGCGAGCGGGCGATCCTCACCGCGCACGCCCCCGAGATCGCCGCCTTCTCGCGCGCGGACACACTCATCGAGCTGGGTTCGGGGACCTCGGAGAAGACCCAGCTGCTCCTCGACGCGCTGCGCGACGCCGGCTCGCTTCGCCGGTTCGTCCCCTTCGACGTCGACGAGACCGTCCTGCGCTACGCCGCCGACACCATCCGCACGAGACACCCCGCGCTGCGGGTGTCGGCCCTCGTCGGGGACTTCGACCACCACCTGGACTTCCTGCCGTCCGCCGAAGCACGGCTGGTGGCCTTCCTTGGCAGCACGATCGGCAACATGCGCCCGGACGAGCGCCACACCTTCCTGTCCCGGCTGCGCGCCACGGCGTCCGACGGCGACGTGCTGCTGCTCGGCGTCGATCTGGTCAAGGACCCGCGTCGGCTGGTCGCGGCCTACGACGACCCCTCCGGGGTGACCGCGGCGTTCAACGCCAACGTGCTGACGGTGGTCAACCGCGAACTGGGCGGCGACCTCAACCCGCAAAACTTCGTGCACGTCGCTGCGTGGAATCCCGACGCCGAGTGGATCGAGATGCGGCTGCGGTCCATCCGCGCCCAGACCGCACGGATCGCCGCGCTGGACCTGACTGTCCCGTTCGAAGCGGACGAGCAGATGCGGACCGAGATCAGCGCAAAGTTCCGCCGGGACGGCATCGAGAAGGAACTGGCCGACGCCGGCTGGAGCATGACCCACTGGTGGACCGACCCTGACGGCGACTTCGCCGTCAGCCTGTCCGTCCCGATCTGACCCGGCCACCTCCGTCCCGGCGCAACGTCTGACGCGCCGGGACGGAGCGTGGGACTGAGCTTGACCCCTTTACGGTGGACACCGTGTCCCTGTTCAAGCTCAACTGCGGGCGCATGCCAAGCGGTGGGTCACGTTGAACCGCCCTCGAGGGTCCCGTCGGCCGCCGGAGAGATCTCCGAGCCGGAAGATCTAGCGTGAAGATTGCCTTCGCCGGATGCAACAGTGCCCGTTCGTTGAAATCGCCCGCACCGTGTGACATCGGGCTTGCACCTGTACCGTGCCAGAACTCGGTTTCGAGCCGTTGACCTGCGACTCCGCAGCCAGCCTCGTGGCGCAACACCATGGTCAAATACACCAGCCGAACCATCACAACCACGATCATCTACCTCGGCGGCGGAGGTCGAAACTCCAGGTCAACAGCCTGAGACGGAGTTCTGGCACGGCACACGGTCAACCTCCCGGTGCCCACAGCCCTGCTCACCGGGCGTCCGGACAGACACTCCCGCTCGGACTCCAGATCTTCGACCCGGTAGTTGAACGGCGCCCCTGTGGTCGCCCCTGCTCGGGTCAAATCCGGCGATACGCACGGCGCCGAACGCCCGACGTTGATGTAGTCGACGAGGCCAGTGCCTGGGTCCGCCACCGCGACGACCGACGTCGCGAACCACTCCCTCGTGTCGCCGAGTCGGTCGGCGACGAGGCGTACCGTCGGCCGTCCAGGTAGTCGGCAAGCCGGCCGAGTTCGGAGAGCACCGGACGAGCGTCGCCGCCGCGGTCCTTGATCTCGCGGAGGAGCCCAGTCAACGCGGCGCATTCGGCGCCGTCGATCGTGACGGTGTGGTCGGCCCGTGAGGCGGCCGGTGGAAAGAGCCGGTTCGCCGTCTGGGCAAGGTGCGCGACCTGCGAGGCGGTCAGCCGCGGCCGGGCGTGCAACACGTGGGGCACCAGGTCACGTAGGCCCAGGACGGTCACTCCGTCGACCGCGCCGTCCCGCCACAGCACGGTGGCGTCGACCGCCACCAGAATGGGCTCCACGGCCGGCCGAGGCGTCACCTCGGCGAGCTGACGTGTGACTTCATCGGCGAGCGCGGCGGTGTTGGCGAGGATGCCCCGCAGGGGAACCGACTGCAACCATACCCCGTCGGGATGGTAACGCAGCTCGCCGCTACCAGGATGATCGGTCAACACGTGGACGCCGGACGGGCCGACAACGAGGTGGTGGAGAACCCGGGCAGCTCCGGGGATCGTACGGTCGTGAAGCACCGCGTACCCCGACCGGCGAAGCTGCCCGAGTACGCGGGCTGTGCGCCGTTGCGCGGTCGCCGCCCGCCGCCAAGCCTCGATCTCCGGCACCGTGGCGTAAAAGCGCCGGGCGCCGACGAGCATCCAGGTCACCGTGACCAGACCGCCGATGGGAACCGCGACCTGCAACGGCGCGCGTAGCCCGCTCGCCACCAGCAGGGTCAGTACCAGCCCGAAGGCGACGGCAAGCAACGCGGTCACCGTAATCGCGCGTGCGTGACGGTCCCGACGCTCACCCTTGTACGCATCCTTCTCCTGGAGATACTCCTCGTACGCCCAGTTGCCGGGCGCCCCGCTGCGTGCCGCGGTCCGGCGCGGATATGGTTCGCCGACTGCCCGCTCACCCGCCGCCTCGAACGGACGCTGGATGACCGGCACCCCAGATCCGTGACCGGCATTACTCCCGCTGGATTTGTCATCGCGCTTCCTGAACGCATTGTCCATGCGGACAGCGTGCTACGACCCCACCCGACCAATGCGGCGTCATACGTCGTCGGGCCGGGGAGAACAGGTCCCGCCGGCAACTGGCCGGACGGCCCCCATCTCTACAGCCAGAATCCTCTCACCCGGCGTCGACATGTCCTGTCAAGGTTCGTCTCGCACTGGGACGTGCGAGGCCCGGCCCGAACCAAAGGCTCGACCAACGACCGGTCGGGCGCCCGGGTCGACGGCGGGGTGGACGTCCGGCCGGTCTCCATCCCCGCCGGCGAGCCGTGCCGGATCCGCCCGGCGTGCGGGCCGCGGCCGTGGGTGGGGGTGAGGTCGGACACGCGGATGACCTGTCGGTCCCCAGGGGCGGCGGACTGGAGACACTGATGCTCCCGGCGAACCCGCCGGGCAGGATCCGGCGGGAGACGAAAGGCGGTGGATCACCTTGGCGGTTCATCCGGACGGGGCGGGCAGTCACCGGTGGGAAGGGGCGGTCGGTCATCTGAGCCCGGCCGACCGGCAGGCCGAGGCAGACGAGTTCGACCAGGGCATGGCGGCGGTTACGGCATATGCGCGGCGGCACGGTGACACGGCGGTGCCGGGCGGCCATGTCGACGATGCGGGTTTCCGGCTCGGGGTGTGGGTCGCCGACCAACGGTTGGCGCATCTGGAAAGCCGGCTCGCGGACGCTCGCCGTGAGGCGTTGGAGCGGGTCGCAGCGTGGAGTTGGACACCCACCTCCACCGGCCGGGACGAGCTAGGGAGGTTTGGGACGTGACCGCCACCGCGAGCGTGGAAAACGCCGAAAACTTGGACGGGCTAGCGCCGGACCTGGACGATACGACGCTGGATCAACTGATCAAGTACTGGATGCCGCCAACTACCTGACGGCCGCCCAGATCTACCTGCGGGCGAACCCGCTGCTGCGGGATCCGTTGGAGCCTGCGCACATCAAGCTGCGGCTGTGGGCCACTGGGGCACCTCTTCGAAGGCTATTTTGGGGAACCCGCCGGATCGGCCGCGTGGGACGAGGTTTCGAGGCGGCGGAGCGGCCGCCGATGGGCGGTGTGGCGAGTCTGGACTTCAAAGCACCGCGAGGAGGATCTGCGCGAGCAGGATTTTCAGCAGCATGGCGGCCGGGAAGACGGTGGCGTAGCCGAGTTCGGGTGTGTCGTTACCGGCTTGTTCGCTGGCGAACACGAGTGTGGCGGGCTGGGTGCACAGGCCGCCGAGTACGCCGGTTGTCACTCCCATGGGCATCCTCAGCAGCTTGTGGCCGATGGTGAGGACACCGAACGCTAGGGTCATACATAGTCCGAATCCGAGCGCGACCAGCGCCCATCCGCCCGCGGTCGTGATGGTCGAGGCGAACGACCGGCCGGCGCGGGTGCCGATCCCGGCGAGGAAGAGCACGAGGCCCATCTGACGCAGGGAGAGGTTGACGCCGGCGGGGAGCTGCCAGACAAACGGGCCGCTGCGGCGGCGCGCGCCGGCCAGGAGGCCGACGACGAGGGGTCCGCCGGCCGAGCCGAGGCTGAAATGGCCGCCGCCGGGCAGCGGAACGCTGATCGCCCCGACGAGCAGGCCGATACCCATACCGACGGACAGTGAGGCGATGTTGACGCCGCCGAGCTGTCGGTAGGAGTCGCCGAAATAGCGGCTGACCTCGCCCATCCGTTCGGGGGGCGCGACCACGCGCACCCGGTCGCCCAGTTCGAGGACCGTGGCGTCATCGGCGAGCAGGTCGGTGTCGCCGCGGCGCACCCGGGTGATGAGGGCGCCGAAACGGCCGGTCAGGTCCAAGTCGCCGATTCGACGCCCGACCAGCGTCGGATCGGAAACGAAGATGCGGCGGAAGTCCAGGCGGGAACGGTCCGCGTCGAGGCGGTCGGGTACGGGATGCCCGAGGATTCTGGTGGCGTCGGCGATCGCGTCCCGCGTGCCGATGACGGTCACCTGGTCGCCCGGGTGTAGTTGCAAGCCCGGCTCGGCCACGGCGAGCCGCTCGTCGTGGCGGACGCGTCCGATGAGGGTGTGCCCGGCCGAGGCGAGGATGACCTCGGAGACGCTCAGCGGGTGCTCGACCTCGGCGGTGGCGTTGACGATCTGTTCTGCGGCGATCCCGGCTGCGGTCGCGTCCGCGGAGTAGTCGACGCGCCAGCGCCGTTGCAGCACGCTGATGGCGACCATGCTGGAGATGACGCTCGCCGGGTAGGCGAGCGAGTAGGCGACGACCGGCAGGTTCGCGTCCGGGGTGCCCTGGAGCTTCTCCACGACGGCGGCGAGCGCCGGGGTGTTGGTGAGTGCGCCGGTGAAGAAGCCGGCACCCTTGGCGGCGCCGAAATGCAGCGCCTCGGCGACGACCGCGACGATCCCGGCTCCCGCGGCGATGGCGCCTAGTGCGAGGGCGTTCCAGCGCAGGCCGGTCCGGCGCAGCGAGGACGCGAAACCGGGACCGGCGGCGAGGCCCATCGTGTAGACGAACAGGGCGAGACCGAACTGGTAGACGATGTCAGGCAGGCTGAGTCGCCGGTCGACCGCGCCGACGGCGATGCCGGTGAACAGCACGCCGGCAACTCCGAGGCCGAACCCGCCGACGCGGATCCGGCCGATCCAGTAGCCGCCGGCCGCGACGATGAACAGGACCAGCAGCGGGTTGTCGGCGAGGACGTCGACGACCATCGCGGCACTCCTCCTAGGACGGTAGGCGGATCGTCACGATCCGCCTACCGCCCGGGTGGAGGCTGCGGCGGCCGGGCGCGCGCCGGACTGTGGTGCGATGGACATGGTCGCCGGGGTACGACGGCCGGCTGGGCGGGTGCGCGGCACAGCGGCGTTTCCGTGGTCGGCGCACGCCAGGCGCGTGCGCAGCGCGTGGAGTTGCCCGTGCAGCTCGACGGGGAGCCGGTCGAAGCGTACGAAGTGCTTGGCGATGGAATCTGCTTCGGTCAGCCACTCGTCGATATCGACCGCAAGTAGGTCCGCGACGTCATCGGCGGTAAGGCCGAGGCCGACGAGATCGAGCGCGTCCGGGGACGGCAGATATCCGATCGGGGAGTCGACGGCGCGGGCGGTGCCGGCGGTACGGCCGAAGACCCACGCCAGCACGCGGCTGTTCTCGCCGTAGCCGGGCCACAGCCAGCGGCCGTCGGCGGCCTTGCGGAACCAGTTGACATAGAAGATCTTCGGCAGCGTCGCGCCCGCGGTCCGTCCGACGTCAAGCCAGTGGGCCCAGTAGTCAGCCATGTTGTAGTCGCAGAACGGCAGCATGGCGAAGGGGTCACGGCGTAGCTGTCCGACCGCTCCGGTGGCGGCGGCGGTCGTCTCCGACGAGACGGTCGCGCCCATGAACACGCCGTGCGCCCAGTCGCGTGCCTCGGTGACCAGCGGGATCACGGATGCGCGGCGCCCGCCGAACAGGATGGCATCGATCTTCACCCCGGCCGGGTCCTCCCACTCGTCGGCGATGGCCGGGCATTGCGACGCCGGTGCGGTGAACCTGGCGTTCGGATGCGAGGACAGGGTGCCCGACTGGGGCGTCCAGTCGTTGCCCTTCCAGTCGATGGCGTGCGCCGGGGGCTGGTCGGTCAGGCCTTCCCACCACACGTCACCGTCGTCGGTCAGCGCCACGTTGGTGAAGATGCAGTTGGCCTGCAGCGTGGCGACGGCGTTCGGGTTCGTGGTCGGGCCGGTGCCGGGAGCCACCCCGAAGAAGCCGTTCTCCGGGTTGATGGCGCGCAATTCACCGGCCGCGTTGAACCGCATCCACGCGATGTCGTCCCCGACCGTCTCCACGGTCCAGCCAGGGATCGTCGGAACGAGCATCGCGAGGTTGGTCTTGCCACAGGCGGACGGGAAGGCGGCGGTGATGTGCCGCGCCTCGCCGGCAGGGTTGGTCAGCTTCAGGATGAGCATGTGCTCGGCCATCCAACCTTCGTCACGGGCCATCGCGGAGGCGATGCGCAGCGCGAAGCACTTCTTGCCCAGCAGCGCGTTGCCGCCGTAGCCGGACCCGAACGAGATGATCTCGTGGGTCTCCGGGAAATGCGCGATGTATTTCGTGTCGCTGCAGGGCCAGGCCACGTCCGGCTGGCCGGGCCGCAGCGGGGCGCCGACGCTGTGCAGCGCCTTGACGAAGTCGCCGTCGGCGCCGATCAGGTCGAGTGCCCCATCGCCCATCCGGGTCATGATCCGCATGGACACGACGACGTAGGGCGAGTCGGTAATCTGCACACCCAGCTGGGAGATGGGTGAGCGGAGCGGACCCATCGAGAACGGAACGACATACATCGTCCGTCCCCGCATCGCCCCGGCGAACAGGCCGCGCAGGTTCGCCCGCATCTCGTCCGGGTCGGCCCAGTTGTTCGTCGGCCCGGCGTCATCCGGCGAGCGCGAGCAGATGAACGTACGGTCCTCAACCCGGGCGACGTCCGACGGGTGCGACCGGGCAAGGAAACTGTTCGGCCGCAGCCCGGGGTTGAGCCGGACAAGCGTCCTGGCCGCAACCAACTCGTCGGTCAGTCTTGTCCATTCTTCCGCGGAACCGTCACACCAGACAATCCGCTCCGGCTGGGTAAGAGCTGCCACCTCCGCCACCCATGAGATCAGACCGGCGTGAGCTGTCGGCTGCCGTTCCATGGCGCGCTCCCTAGCATCCCGTGCTCGTTCCAATACGATCAGTACAGCAGCGGATGCCAGGGCGCCGCGTCCGACCGAATGCACGAACCGCATGGGTCCTTCGGACCCGGCACAGGACACCGTTTGGCCCCCCGGCCCTACCTTTGACATCGTCAAGGACGAGGCAGACATCCACCAGTGGTGTAACGGCTATCTTTCCGGACCGTTTCCGAATGCACGGCTGTCGCGGAAGCTGGCATCGACGTTGACGGCCGCCATTTTCAGGCTCGCGCAACCGCGAAAACGATGTACTAGGCGGTCGACCTGATGCAGACCCAGCTGCGCGGACGTCGCAGCGACCCGTCGGACACCGGCCGGGCGGACAAACGTCGATGACATCCATCGCCTCGACTCGGCCGCCAAAAACGCCACACGAATCCGACCCGCCCTGCCGGAGAGTCCTGACCAGTCACTACGGCTACACCTGCCGGCTGTACGCATGCCGGAGTCCACTGGAGTCTGCCGCTAGTCCGAGCGGCGGTGACGCCCATACGATGGGGGCGTCAGCGCCGCTTTGGCCATCTGATCGGGCAACCAACCTGCCCCCATGTCTCGGACCCGCTCGATGCAACGGAGCCCGAGGACAACCTGCGAGAATGGATTCGGCGCGCCCGCCGGCCTGCGTCGGCTGAGCCTGTGCCCGGCGACCGAGACCTACGTCCGGCCGGCGAGGTGGACCGTGCCCCGCCTGCGCCAGGAATTCGTCCCTGTGGGTTTCGTCCCTATGGGTCATGCCAGTGACGTCGTGGACCATCACCATCGAGGTCGTGAGCATCATCCACATGACGTCCGCAGGTCACGATGGGCGTGCGAGAGGGGTCGGCAGCGGATGAGGGCAGCGGTGCATGCCAGGTACGGCCCGCCGGAGGTCGTAGGGCTCCAGGAGATCGACCGGCCTACGGCGGGTGTCGGTGAGGTGCTGGTCAGGGTGTACGCGGCGACGGTGAACCGCACCGACTGCGGCTACCGGGCTGCCAGACCGTTCGTGATCCGGTTCGCCGCGGGGCTCATCCGGCCGAAGGCCACGATCCTCGGGAACGAGTTCGCCGGGGTCGTCGAGGCGGTCGGCACCGACGTCACCGCCTTCCGGATCGGGGACCGGGTCTTCGGCTACAACGAGGGTCCCTTCGGCGCCCACGCGGAGTACCTGGCCGTCCGCGCCGACGGCCCACTTGCACGGGTGCCGGCAGGGGTCGCCTTCGGGCGGGCCGCTGCCGCCACGGAGGGCGCGCACTACGCCCTGTCGTTCATCCGCAGGATCTCGGTCCGAGACGGAACGCAGGTCCTGGTGAACGGGGCGACCGGGGCCATCGGTTCGGCGGCGGTTCAGCTGCTGAAGTGCCTGGGTGCTCAGGTGACCGCGGTATGCGGTCCGGATGGCGTCGACCTGGTGCGAGGGCTGGGCGCCGACCGCGTCATCGACTACACCACACAGGACTTCACGCGGGACGAGCACGTCTACGAGGCGGTCCTCGACGCGGTCGGCAAGAGCTCGTTCGGCCGGTGCCGGCGACTGCTCGGCCCCGGAGGGGTGTACTCCTCGACCGAGCTCGGCCGGTTCGCGCAGAACCCGGTACTGGCGATGTTCACCTTGCTGCTGCGCGGCAGGAAGGTGGTGTTCCCCTTTCCGGTGATCGACAGAGCGATGGTTGAGTACATCGGGGATCTGCTCGCCTCGGGACAGTTCCGGCCACTTGTCGACCGTGAGTACCCACTGGAGCAGATCGTGAAGGCCTACCAGTACGTCGAGTCGGGCCAGAAGACCGGCAACGTCGTGATCACAGTCCGGCCGCCGGAATGAGGCCAATCTCGAACGCGTGGCCTGCCGCCTATCGAATCGGAAGCGTCTCGTCATTCGGCCTGTGGCTCGCACCCAGGTGGGACGACGACCACCGGGCAGCGGAAGGCCGGCTCGCGGTCGGTGTTCAAGGCGCCGAGCAGGGTCCGGCTCAGCGGGCCGTGCTCCTGGTGGCCGATGACGAGCAGGTCCGCGCGATGAGCCACGGCGGCCAGGCAGGTGGCGGGTGATCCGTCGACGAGATGTGCCTCGACCGATTCGGGGTCCACGCCAGCGGCGCGTAGGGCACGGTCAAGGGCTTGGGTAGCGGCGTGCCAGGCGTCGCTGCCAACTGGTGGCTGCAAGGTGATGTCATGCCGATAGGCAACGACGACGGACAGCTGTGCCCCCCGGCGCCGCGCCTCGGTGGCTGCCCATCGCAGGGCGGCCGCGGATGCCAAGGATCCGTCGACGCCGACCACTATCCGCGTCCCGCTGACGGTCGAGAGCGCTTCGCTCGTCCTGCCAGTCGCGCGGTCCAGTAGCTGGTTTCCGCTCATCTTTTCGTCATAGCTCACCATGGAATTACCGTCGCTCGAAATGGGGCCGTCGGCCACCGCCGCGCGTACCGCGCCGCCGGGACCAACATCCTGCCTGGCGCAGTCTTACTGGCCCGGCGTTGAGTATGACCACCGAAGGCTGGGCGATCGCTTGATTGCCTCTGGCCTGCGTGCCGGTTCCGCGGGGTCCCGTCGATCCCCGCGCCGACGAGACGTGCCAGGACGGGAGTGGTCATGACCGCGGCCACCCGCGGGTCGGCGCCGACCACGCCGGCGGTGCCGGCCAGGACGCCGGAGGGTGCGTTGTCACGCGGGCTGACGGCACGATGGCGCCGGTGGTCGAGGAACGGTCTCCACCGGCCGGTAGCCGGTATGCCGCCTGACACCTCGTCCCGAGTGGGCCGGCTGGCGGAGTCTGAGCTGGCCTGGCATGTCGTTTGCATGCCCACCACCTCCTGTTCCCGGGCGTGCCATCTCCCTGCGCGCATGGCCTGGTAGTCATCGTGGTGTCGAGGGTGCTCATGATGAGTGCCTTGAGATGGCGATCCAGTGGGTCGTTCGGACTGTGTCCAGCAGACGTCTAGGCCGGTTCTCGGCGCCGCCGTCGGCGATGGAATGGGATGGGACGGGCCCGTCGGCCACGGTGGCGGGTGAGGTCGGACACATGGAGGCTCCGCCGACTCTGGACGGAAGGCGGTCGGCGGACTCTGGTGGGGAGTAGTCGGTCAGGCCCATGGGATCCTGCTTTCCGCTGGGGATACGACGTGGCATCGGGTCACCTGAACCGGACGACGGTGGCCGACGTCGGGGAGAACAAGGCTGATGCGTGCCCGGGTACGGCCGGCCGAGGCGACGGAGCTGACCGATGCCACCGGGCGCGGCGGCCCGTACATGGGGCGTCGCGAGTGTCACGCTGGCGAGGCCAGCATCCGTTCCCACCGGCCGTGAACAGCCGATAGCGCTGGCCTACCTGGCGGCGACCTCACCGAGGCCACTGGCCCGCGATCGAGGACATCACCGATTTGGGAGCCGACGCACCCAGCGCGGACAAGGACAACGGGAGGCATCGCACCGTGACCGCCAGTGTGAACACCTTGGGCATCGAACCGCTAGACCGCCTGATACCCGGTCAGCAGGACGGCGAGCTTGACCGGCTGGTCGCCTACTGGGAGGCGGCGAACTATCTGACCGTCGCCCAGATCTACCTGCGGGCGAACCCGCTGCTGCGCGAGCCGCTGGCACGGGAGCACGTCAAGCCGCGGCTGCTGGGCCACTGGGGCACCTCGCCGGCGCTGAACCTGGTGTACGTGCACCTCAACCGGCTTGTCCAGTTGACGGGCCAGGACGTGCTGTACGTGGCGGGTCCGGGGCACGGCGGCCCGGCGCTGGTCGCGAACACCTACCTGGAGGGCACCTACTCGGAGATCTATCCGCGGGTCTCGCAGGACCTGGCTGGGCTCACGCGGCTGGTCGCGCAGTTCTCCACGCCGGGTGGGATCCCTAGCCATGTCAGTGTGCCGACCCCCGGCTCGATCCATGAGGGCGGTGAGCTCGGCTACGCGCTCGTCCATGCGTTCGGCGCGGTCTTCGATCATCCCGATCTGCTGGCGGCCGCGGTCGTTGGCGACGGGGAGGCGGAGACCGGCCCCCTGGAGGGGAGTTGGAAGGGCATCGACTTCCTGCACCCGGGCCGGGATGGCGCCGTTCTGCCGATTCTGAACCTCAACCAGTACAAGATCGCGAACCCGACGGTGCTCGGCAGGCGAGGCCGGGAGGGCGTGACCGCCTATCTGACCGGTCACGGCTACGAGGTGCTCTGGGTGGAGGGCAGCGACGTCCACCAAGTACATCGGGACTTCGCCGCCGCCTTGGCCCGGGCCTACCGGTCGATCCGTCAGATCCAGGAGGAGGCGCGCCGTCCCGGCGCCAAGGTCACCGAGGCCGCGCGGTGGCCGGCGATCGTGTTGCGGACCCCGAAGGGATGGACGGGGCCGGCCGAGGTCGACGGGGTGCCGGTGGAGGGCACGTTCCGCGCCCACCAGGTGCCGTTGTCCGGCGTGCTCGACAACGCGGCGCATCTCGCGCAGCTGGAGGCTTGGCTGCGGTCCTACCGGCCGGAGCAGCACTTCGACGCCGACGGCCGACTGGCCGCCGAACTGGCGGCGCTCGCGCCAGCGGGCGACAAGCGGCTCGGCGCGACGAGTTACGCCAACGGCGGCCGGCGTACTGTCCCGCTGGCGGTGCCGGACTGGCGCAACTACGCGCTCGATATCGCCGCGGAGCGTCGGGGCGGTGATCCGTATGAGACGACCCGCCCGCTCGGGGAGCTGCTACGCGACGTCTACCGGGACAACCCGACGACGTTCCGGGTGTTCAGCCCGGACGAGCTGACCAGCAACCGGCTCGGCGCCATCCTCGAGGTGACCGACCGCTGCCTGGTCGCGCCGATCGATCCGCTCGACGACAGGGTCTCCCCAGAGGGCCGGGTCATGGAGGTGCTGTCCGAGCACCTGTGTGAGGGCTGGCTCGAGGCCTACACGCTGACCGGCCGGCACGGCCTGTTCGCCACCTACGAGGCGTTCGCGATGGTGTCGGCGTCGATGCTCATCCAGCACACCAAATGGCTGCAGGAAGGCGCCAAGCTGGACTGGCGGGAGCCGGTACCGAGCCTGAACGTGCTGCTGACCAGCACCTGCTGGCGCAACGACCACAACGGATTCTCCCACCAGGGGCCCGGCCTCATCGACACCGTCGTGCCGCTGTCCCCAGAGGTGGTGCGGGTCTGGCTGCCACCGGACGCCAACAGCCTGCTGTCCGTGGCCGATCACTGCCTCCGCAGCTACAACCACGTCAACTTGCTCGTCGCCGACAAGCAGCCACACCTGCAATACCTGACCGCCGACGAGGCCGCCGAGCACGCTGCGCGCGGCGGCTCGGTCTGGGACTGGGCGGGCACGGAAACCAGCCTGGAACGGGACCCGGACGTGGTCCTCGTCGGCATCGGTGACGTGCCCACCATGGAGATCCTCGCGGCCGCAGAGCTGCTACGCCGGTTCGTGCCCAGCCTCGCCGTCCGCGTCGTCAACGTCATCGACCTGATGGCGCTACTGCGGCCGGACCTGCACCCGCACGGCTTCTCCACCCCGATGTTCCGGGCGCTGTTCACCGACAGCACCGACGTCATCGTCGGCTTCCATGGCTACAGCCGGGCGGTCCACCAGCTGCTACACGGCCGCAGGAATCCGCACCGTTTCCACGTCCGCGGCTTCATGGAACAGGGAACCACGACCACCCCGTTCGACATGGTCGTCCGCAACAACGTCAGCCGCTACCACCTGGCCCAGCTCGCCGTGGAGTTCGCCCGCGCCACGCACCCCGGCACCGACCGGCTGGTCACCCACTGCGAAAGCCAGATCGCCCGCCACCAGGCCTACATCACCGAGCACTTCGAGGACATGCCCGAGGTGCGCGACTGGACCTGGCCCGGCCCGCAAGCGGCCGGCTGACCCATTCGCCGGCATCCGGCCAGGCCGCGACCGCAGAGGTCTTCCCGGACCGCGCTCCACCACCGGTCTGGGAAGACCCCCGGCACGTCGCCAGCAGGGCCGGAGTCTCCCTACTGTTGCGCACGGCGCAGACCACCGGGGATCCTTCTGCTGATCATCCGGCCTCTTTATGACCAGCCACCCAG
>NZ_MBLO01000003.1 GCF_001854805.1 Pseudofrankia coriaricola | reverse complement strand
ACGGTGGCCGCCGGGTGCGCGAAGGAAGACCATTTTCGCGCACCCTTTGGCCCTGTGATCCCATGGACGGTGGCCGCCGGGTGCGCGAAGGAAGATCATTTTCGCGCACCCTTTGGCCCTGTGATCCCATGGACGGTGGCCGCCGGGTGCGCGAAGGAAGATCATTTTCGCGCACCCTTTGGCCCAACACCGTCATCGCGCCGCGGGAGGCCCGCCGTCAGTCCGATCGTCGCCGTCGAGAATCTGACGAAACGGTACCGGCGAGTGCACGCGGTGACCGACGTCAGCTTCTCGGTGCGGCGCGGATCGATCACGGGCTTCCTGGGGCCGAACGGCTCTGGCAAGACCACCACCCTGCGCATACTGCTCGGGCTGGTCACCCCGACGAGCGGCCACGCGCTGATCGACGGGCGCGGCTACCGCGAGCTCGCCGCCCCGGCGCGCCGCGTTGGTGCCGTGCTGGAGCCGGCGGCCTACCCGACCCGGACCGCGGCGGATCACCTGCGCGCGCTCGCGATACCTCTCCGGGTCGGCAGGCGCCGGACGGACGAGGTACTCGGCCTCGTCGGACTCGAGGAGGCGGCCGAGCGCGCCGCCGGTTCCTTCTCGCTGGGCATGCGCCAGCGGCTCGCGCTCGCGGGCGCCCTGCTCGGCGACCCGGAGCTGCTGGTGCTCGACGAGCCGGCGAACGGCCTGGACCCCGAGGGCATCCGCTGGCTGCGTGACTTTCTGCGCTCCTGGGCCGCCGAGGGCCGCACGGCACTGCTGTCGAGCCACGTGCTGGCCGAGGTCACCCAGACCGTCGACCACGTCGTGATCATCGACCACGGCCGGGTCGCCCTGGATGCCCCGATGCCCGAGATCGGCCAGGGCTCGGTGACTGTCAGGACCCCGCATGCCGACCTGCTCGCCGATCTGCTCGCCGACCAGCGGGCGGCCGAGGCCGGCGCGACGACCGCCGCGGCCGCCGCGGCGAGCCAGCCCGGCGCGCTGGTCCACCGGGTGGGGCCGGATGAGCTGCGGCTGCCGCACGGCTGGGCCGAGCGGGTCGGGCAGGTGGCTGCCGAGCACCGGATCCCCCTCGTGGAGCTGCACACCACCGGGCCGGACCTGGAGGGCGTCTTCTTCGCCCTGACCCGCGGCGACGCGGGTGGCCTGGAGGCGGGCTCCCACGTCGCGCGCCCACGGGTGGCCGGCCGATGACCGCCGCATTCCCCGGCGGTCACGGCGCGCGGGACGGCCGGCGGGGCCGAGCCTCTGACGGCGGCGCCGAGGACCGGACCCGCGCCCGTACGCGGGTACGGGCGCGAGCCAGCCGGCCCGCCGGGTTAGGCGTCCTGGTGCGCACCGAGTTCTTCAAGATCGCCACCAGTCGCGGTCAGCGCAACACCGTCGCGCTGTTCCTGATCTTCCAGATCCCGACGCTGGTGTTCTGGGGCTCGCAGGCGTCGCCGATCAGCACATGGGAGGGCCTGCGCTCCCGGTCGGGCCTGCTGCTCGGCTACCTGCTGATGGCACTTGGAGTCCAGATCGCCGCGAACGAGTTCCGCTGGCGCACCGCGACCCTCACCTGGCTCGTCACACCCGCCCGCCACCGGGTGCTCGGCGCGCAGCTGCTGACCGTCGTGGCGCTCGGCGCGGCCCTGTCCGCGCTGACGTTCACCGCCTGGGTCGCGGTCGGCGTCGGCCGTCACGACGCCAGGACGATGCGCCTGGACCGGCCCGGCGAGCTCGCGGGCGCGTTCGCCGTCGTCGTCCTCGCCGTCTGCGCCGCCGGCGTCGTCGGCGTGGCGGTCGGGTCGATCGCCCGCGGCCCGAGCACGGCCCTGCTCGGTCTGGTCGGGGTGGGTCTCCTGGAGCTGATCGGCGACTCCAGCCGATTCCGCGGCCCGGTGACCAGTCCGCTCGGCGTGCTCGGCTGGCCGACCTCGGAGCTGGACGCGGTGTCCCTGTGGGCCGCGCTCGGCTGGGGAGCCGCCGCGACAGCCGCCGCACTCGCCGCGCTGCGTCGGGACCTACCCGGATGAGCGGCCTGGAGGGCCAAAGGGCACGCGAAAATGATCTTCTTTCGCATGGCCGGCAGCCATTGGCCTCAGAATCAGAGGGCCAAAGGCCATGCGAAAATGATCTTCCTTCGCATGGCCGGCAGCCATTGGCCTCAGAATCAGAGGGCCAAAGGGCACGCGAAAACGATCTTCCTTCGCGCGCCCGACGGCCGTTGTTCCTGGGATCATCAGCAGGCAAACCGGTAACTCCCGGCGACGGGCCGTGGAGTACCCCCCAGGAGGAACCGGTGTGGGACGAGTCACGACGCGAGCGACCGATACCGAGATCCCCTGCCGTCAGGCCACCCGATCGGCCTACCATCCGGCACATGGTGGCGTGCCCGACATGCTTGGAGGAGAACCCGGACCGCGCCCGGTTCTGCTCCAGCTGTGGGAACCCCCTGCCCACCGCGCGCAGCGGGACCCGCAAGACAGTAACGATCATGTTCGTCGACATCACCGGCTCGACCCACATCGGCGAGAACATCGACTCCGAACCGCTGCAGCAGGTGATGTGGCGGTTCTTCACCAACGTCCGCGAGGTCATCTACTCCCACGGCGGCACCGTCGAGAAGTTCATCGGTGACGCCGTGTTCGCCGTCTTCGGCATCCCGGTGCTGCACGAGGACGACGCGCTGCGGGCGGTGCGGGCCGCGCTCGACATCCGGGCGAGGATCCGCGAGCTCAACGCCGATCTGCGCCGCGACTGGGGCCTCGGGCTGAGGATCAGGATCGGCATCAACACCGGCGAGGTCACCGTCGCCGGCAGCGGGGTCACCGGTGACCCGGTCAACGTCGCCTCCCGGCTGGAGGAGGCGGCCGCCCCCGACGAGATCCTGATCGGCGACAACACCCACCGGCTGATCCGGCCCAGCGTCACCGTCGACCCCGTCGGCCCGCTCGTCGTCCAGGGCAAGCGCGACCCGCTGCGGGCGCACCGGCTGGTCGCCCTGGTCGACCCGACCGCCGGACCCGGCAGCCGCACGCCGTCACTGAGCCTCGCGGCACCGGTCATCGGCCGTAACCGGGAACGCCGACGCATCCAGGACGCCTTCGAGGCCGTCGTCGAGGAACGCATCTGCCATCTGTTCACGGTGCTCGGCCCAGCCGGCATCGGGAAGTCGCGGATGGTGAAGGAGTTCTGCGACGGCGTGTCGAACCGGGCGACGGTGCTGTGGGGGCGCTGCCTGTCCTACGGCGAGGGCATCGCCTACTGGCCGTTGATGGAGATGGTCCGCCAGGCCACCGGGGTGTCGGCCGACTCGCCGGCGTCGGAGGGCAAGCGCCGGCTGCGCGAGCTGCTCGACGAGCTGGGGGTAGCGGGGGCGGCCGAGGTGGTCGCCGCGCTCGCCCCGCTGGTCGGCCTCGGTGGCGCCGAGGTGAGCACCCAGGAGAGCTTCTGGGCGGTCCGCACGTTCTTCCAGGCGCTCGCCGAACGCCGCCCGCTGGTGCTCTGCTTCGACGACGTGCACTGGGCGGAGCCGACGCTGCTCGACCTGATCGAGCACATCACCGACTGGTCACGCGACGCCCCGATCCTGCTGCTGTGCCTGACCCGGCCCGAGTTGCTCGAGGAACGCCGGCAGTGGGGCGGCGGCAAGCTCAACGCCACGTCGATGCTGCTGCAGCCGCTCACCGAGGCACGCTGCCAACGGCTGATCCGCAGCCTGATGGGCTCGGACGACCTCGACCCGCTGCTGGTCGACCGGATCACCTCGTCGGCGGCGGGCAACCCGCTGTTCGTCGAGCAGATGGTCGCCGCGCTGGTCGACGATGGCCTGCTGCGCCGGGACGGTAGCCGCTGGACGGCCACCAGCAGCCTGCGCAACGTCAAGGTCCCGCCGACCATCTCCGCGCTGCTCGCCGCCCGGCTCGACCGGCTCGACGCCGCCGAGCGCAGGGTGCTGGAGCGGGCGGCGGTGGTCGGCAACCGGTTCTACCTGGACGCCGTCGTCGACCTGTCCGAGCCGGAGGAACAGCCCCACGTCGCGGCGCACTGCCTGGCGCTGGTCCGCAAGGAGCTCGTCCACCCGGACCGCTCCGACCTGCCCGGCGTCGAGGCGTTCCGGTTCCTGCACGTGCTGCTGCGCGACTGCGCCTACCAGGCGACGTCCAAGCGGCAGCGGGCCGATCTGCACGAGCGGTTCGCCCGCTGGCTGCAGGCCAGGATGCTGGGCGGCCCGGGCGAGCACGACGAGCTGGTCGGCTACCACCTGGAGCAGGCCTACCGCTACCGGGTCGAGCTCGGCCAGCGCGACGCGGCGACCGTCGAGCTCGGCCGGCAGGCCGCGACCTGCCTGATCGAGGCGGCCGACCGGGTCCGCCAGGGCGACGAGATGGGCGCCGCCCAGTTGCTCAAGCGGGCGATCGTGCTGCTGCCCGAGTTGGACCCGCTGCGCCTGCGGGCCGAGATCGACCTGGGCTGGGCTTTGTACTCGTTCGGCCGGCTCTCGGACGCGGACCGGATCCTGCGCCAGGTCACCGAGCGGGCCCGGCGAGCCGGCGAGGACGGGCTGCGGGCGCACGCGCGGCTCGCTCACCTGCGGGTGCTGTTCTCCACCGAGCCGGACGGGCTGGTCGCCACCACCCTGGAGGAGGCGGGCGATGCGCTGGCGGACTTCGTCCGCGAGGGCGACGAGGTCGGCGCGGCGCTGGCCTGCCGCAGCCAGGCCGCCGCCTACACCGCGGCCGGCCAGTACGCCGCGGCCGAGAAGGCGATGGACATGGCGGTCCAGCACGCCGAGGACTCGGGCGTGCCGCGGGCGGCCCAGTCGCTGCGCCGCGAACTGACCAGCCTGCTGAGCTGGACGCCACGACCGGTCGGGGAGTCGATCACGATCGCGACGGCGGCGCTGGTGGACGCGGGCGACGACCGCGGCCAGCGGCGGGCGCTGCTCGCTCAGCTGGCGGTGCTCACCGCCATGGCCGGCGACCTGGAAGGGGCGCGGGCCCATCTCAAGGACGCCGAGGAGATCGTCTGGGACCTGCGCGGCCCGCGTTTCGACCCGTTGCACAGCGGGTTCGTGGTGGCCAGGGTGGCGCTGCTCGCCGACGACCTGACGACCGCCGAACGGGAGCTGCGCCGCAGTTGCCGGCACCTGTCCCGGATGGGTGAGCGGGCGTACCTGGCGACAAGGGCCGCGGCGCTCGCCGAGGTCATGCTGGCGCTTGGCCGGCTCGACGAGGCCGGCAAATACGTGACCCGCTGCCGGGACGCGGCCGCCACCGACCAGCTGCCCGCGCAGGCCGGCTGGTGCGGGGTCCACGCCCGGCTGCTGGCCATCCGCGGCCGGGAGGCGGAGGCGCTGCGTTTCGCCGACACCGCCGTGGATCTCGCCGGGAAGACCGACGATTTCGACTGCCAGGCCACCGCGCTGCTCGCCCGCGCCGAGGTGCTGCACCGCGCCGACCGCAAGGACGACGCGGCGATGAGCCTGGCGGACGCGCTCGAGCGCTACCACCGCAAGGGCAACGTCACCGGCGCGGCGCTGGCAAACCGAGCCTTCGAGAGCCTCGAAGGCCCCGCCACCGTCGTGATGCTGGCCCCGCCGCACTGAGTTGGCTGGTTCGCTCCGTCCGGGCGGCACGCTCCGGCCCCGTACTCGCTTCGCTCCCACGGGACCTCCGCGTGCCGTCCTCCTCCGCTCACGTGCCCTGCGGCGACCTCCGCTGCGGCCCAACCACTTCGCTGCGCTCGTGGCCGGGCCTCCGCGGAGGTGCGCCTCCGGGCCAGCTCGGTTGCGGAGCGCTTGAACGTTGCGAACCGTACTGGCCCTTTGCGGGAGGAAGACTTCGCGGTCATGCCTGGCTGGGGCTCTCGGCGTCGCCTGGTCCGCGAGCGCGGCCGGCGGCTACCCGTCCTCGGGCTTCGGAAGCGGGTTGAGGCGCTTCACGTCATAGGCGAAGCCAGCCAGGTCGATCGTCTGCGGCGAGGCCGGCTTGAAGGTCGCGCCGCCGTCGCCGAACGTGGCCGTCACCAGGAAACCGCCGGTCCTCAGATCGTTGGAGATCCGAGGGTTGAACTGCTGGTCCTTGTAAACGAGCTGGCCGTCGATCCAGATGAGCATCAGCCCGTCGGCGAACCCCTCGAAGTTCAGCTTCACGCCCTGCTCGACGCAGACCCACCGCCCTCGTGGCCAGCGCCAAGAGGCCTTACCCACGGTGTTGACCGGGTGGTCGGAGCGGGCCGTGTTCGCGTATATCAGGCCGAAGTCGCCGTCTCGCCACGCGAACCGGGTGGCAAAGCCGCTACGCAAGGTCTCCGTGCGTATACGGTTCTTCACGATCGTCCCGAAGAAGCCGGGGAGACGTCCACCCTTCCCGAACTCGAAGTCCTGAGGAAATCTCACGTAATACCGCATGTACAGCTCGTACGGCGAGCGCAACGTGTGGTCAACGAACATCTGAATACCGCCGTAGGTGGCCCCATCCTGGTAGATCCGCGCCTCCTCGGGATTCGTGACGTCCGACGGAATCGACACCCGCAGAAAAGAGGGGAAGCGCTTGTCATCGGACGGCAGCACCTCGGCCAGGTCAAGGCCGAAGCTGGACCGGGTGGTCGGGACCAGCTTCTCGCCGAAGAACTGCCTGGCGACGGTCGCGCTGGCGAGCGTGTGGCGAGCGCTCCCCGGCGTGGTCGACACCGCGCCCGGCGCCGCCGTGTCCGGCGGAAGGGTCTCGCTCGCCGGATCGACCTGCCCCATGCCCGGACCACAGGCGGCCAGCACACCACTGAGGCCGGTCGCCGCCAGCCCCAGCGCGCCAGCGGCCGACGAGCGCATCAGCGCCCGCCGGGTCATTCCGCCGCGCAACCGCGTCTCCTGTCCCTGGAGCCTCACAAGGTCGGCCGGCCAAGCGCGCGAAAGCTCCAGCCGGCCCGCCGCCAGCGCGCCGGGTCGAGGGTGTTACGCCCGTCGATGACGACCGGATTGCGGGCGACGGACGCCAGCACGGCGGGGTCGATCTCGCGGAACTCCGCCCACTCGGTCAGGTGCAGCACCACGTCGGCGTCCAGCGCCGCCTCGAGCGCGTTCAGCTCGTACCGCAGTTCAGGATGGCGGCGCCGGGCGTTCGGAATCGCGGCCGGGTCGCAAATCGTGACCACCGCGCCCGCGTCGTGCAGCGCGCTGGCCACGTCGAGCGCCGGTGAGTCCCGGACGTCGTCGCTGTTCGGCTTGAAGGCCGCGCCGAACACGGCCACTCGTTTCCCGTTCACATCGCCACCGACCGCCTCGGTCGCCAGCTCCACGACGCGCGCCCGACGCCGGAGGTTGATCGCGTCGACCTCGGCGAGGAACGCGACCGACCGCCCGACATTCAGCTCCTGTGCCCGGGCCTGGAAGGCACGAATGTCCTTGGGCAGGCAGCCCCCGCCGAAACCCACACCGGCCCCGAGGAATCGGCCGCCGATCCGGGTGTCGTAGGAAAGCGCCTTCGCCAGGACCGTCACGTCCGCGTCGGCCGCCTCGCAGACCTCGGCCATCGCGTTGATAAACGAGATCTTCGTGGCGAGGAAGGAGTTCGCCGCGACCTTCACCAGCTCGGCGGTGGCGAAGTCGGCGACGATCAGCGGGGTGCCGGCGTCGAGCGGCTGGGCGTAGATCTCGCGCAGGACGGCCTCGGCCCGGCCACCGTCATCCGTCGGCACGCCGAAGACGAGGCGGTCGGGCCGCAGGGTGTCCTCGACCGCGAAGCCCTCGCGGAGGAACTCCGGGTTCCAGCCAAGACTCGCCTGGGGCGCCTCGGCCGCGAGTCGGGCGGCCAGCCGCGCGGCCGTCCCCGCGGGCACCGTCGACTTGCCGACGACCAGCGCTCCCGGCCTGAGGCCGGCCGCCAACAGACCATCCATCGCGCTGTCGAGGTAGCGCAGGTCGGCCGCCGGCGAGTCGGCCCGCTGTGGGGTGCCCACGCACAGGAAGTGCGCGTCCGCGTCGGCGACGTCCTCAAAGGAGGAGCTGAAGGTCAGCCGACCGGACTCGAGGTTCTTGCGCAGCAGCTCCTCGAGCCCGGGCTCGAAAAACGGCACGACCCCCGAAGCGAGGCTCGCCACCTTGGCCTCGTCGACGTCCAGGCCGACGACGGTGAAGCCCAGCTCACTCATACACACCGCGTGCGTGGCACCCAGGTAGCCGGTGCCCACCACGCTGACCTTCGTCACCAGCGGACCAGACGCCGCCGGACCATCTCCTCGCGAAACCGCCGTGTCAGATAGCACGATCGCGTTCCCCCCATCAACGTAAGGCGGTCGGCCGCCACGATCATTCGTGCGCGGATCAACGAGTCGGACGACCTCGATGGGGCATGGTGCCAAACGCCCTCGGCCGGCCGGACACCGGCTGACGGGGGGCGATGATTTCAGACACAGGACCTTGCTCGGATTTAATTATGAAGACTACGCGAGAACCATCGTTTCACAACACGCAAAAAATTTCTTCGCTCCGTGGCCGAATGAGTTCTCAGAGAGATGGTGATTGCTGAGCAGAAACCACGGCGAACGCCGTGCACGGAGGAGCGGCCGACACCACTGCTAGCCTGCTGCCGTCCACCAGAGAAGGGTTGATCAACGACCGACCAAGGTCGAAAATCTTTGGCCAGCCAAGGCGCGTGGCTGGCCGATCACAGGTCGCATTTGGGGGGGTCCCGCGACAATGCAATGGCTCAACACGGCGATTGATTTCATATCCAGCCACCGAAGTCTCGTACCGATCGGCATCGCCGGTGTCATCTCATGGGTGGTGTGGCTCAGTCGACGCGTGCTCTCCATGCGGTACCGACCCGTACGGAACAACTTCCGGACGACGACGTCGGTCGTCGTGCCGTCCTTCCGCGAGGACCCGGAAGTCCTCGAACGCTGCCTGAAGACCTGGCTGGCCCAGGACCCGACTGAGATCATCATCGTGCCCGACGTCGAAGACACCACGTTGATCGAGCTGCTCGACCGCCGCGCCGACCCGAAGGTTCGGGTGATCCCCTTCGTCCACGAGGGCAAGCGCTCCGCGCTCGGTGTCGGAGTCTCGGCGGCGACCTCCGAGGTCATCGTGCTCTGCGACTCGGACACCGCCTGGGAGCCCGGCCTGCTGGCGGCCGTGCAGATGCCGTTCGTCGATCCGGAGATCGGCGGTGTCGGCACCCGGCAGAACGTCTACGAGCCGCGCAGCAGCGTGTGGCGGCGGGTCGCCAACTGGCTCGTGGACATCCGGTACCTCGACTACGTGCCGGCACAGGGACGGGTCGGCGCCGTGGCCTGCCTGTCCGGGCGGACGGCGGCGTACCGCCGTTCGGCCGTCGCGCCCGTCCTGCACAACCTCGAGCACGAGTTCTTCCTCGGACGCCGCTGCATCGCCGGCGACGACGGCCGGCTTACCTGGCTGGTACTGGCCTCCGGGTACAAGACAGTGCACCAGGACACGGCCCGGGCCATGTCGATGTTCCCGGACAGCCTGCGGGCGTTCATCAAGCAGCGGGTCAGGTGGAGCCGTAACTCCTACCGCACCTACCTCACCGCGATCTACAAGGGCTGGCTCTGGCGCCAGCCACTCATCACGCAGGTCGGCGTGCTCCAGATCATATTGACCCCGGTGACCATGGGTGTGGCGATCACCTACTTCACACTGTGGATGTTCCGGCCCGAGGCAAACGCGCCCATCATCGCGATCTGCTGGCTCCTGCTCGGCCGAGCCATCCGCGGCTTCTCGCACCTCAAGGAAAACCCGCGAGACATCTTCGTCCTCCCGCTGACCGTGTTGATGATCATTGTCATCGCGCTACCGATCAAGGCGTGGGCGCTTGTCTCCATGAACAAGCAGGGCTGGCTGACCAGACGCTCCGACATGCTCGGTGGCGAGGGGCAGACGGACGCCTCCACCAGGACCGGCGTGCCCGGGACGGCTACCGCGGGTGCCCGATGACCGCCTCCCGGCGAAGCCGACCGGTCCCTCGCCCGCGAACAATGGTCGCGGGCCTGCTGGCCAGCGCCGCGGTCACGACCGTCGTCCTGACCGCGCTGCCCGCGCGGGCGTCCTCCGTACAGCCTCTTCCCCCCGTCTCGTCGGCGGACGCGAAGAAGCAGGCCGTGTTGGTCGACGCCGAGGACATCCGCCTACGGACGATGTTCGAACGCTTCGGTGTGCTCACCAAGCCGACACTGGTCGAGACGGCGGGCAGCCTGCCGACTGTGCTGCTCCCGGCGCGGGCGGAGCCCTACACGGTGGCCGAGGTGATCAGTGCCGGTGGCGGCCGCCGCGAAGTGGACGGAGCGGTGCTGTTCACGGCGAACGTGCTCGTCGGGCCCCAGGCCCGCCTCGTGGTCAGCTCACTGGCCGGTGACCTCCGGCTGGCCAGTGGTCCCAGCGGTTTCGCGACCGTCGCTGCCTGGCGTGGCGCGATGGAGTTCGTCGGCGCGTCGCCGGACCGCAAGCTGCGCATCGTCGGCTGGGACGTGCAGAACCTGCGGCCGGACACCACCACCGTCGACGGCCGGTCCTACATCCGGACGATGGGCGGTGAACTCATCGTCCGGAACGTCGACGCGAGCAGTCTGGGGTTCTGGACGGGGCGCACCGGCGGCATCGCCTGGACCGGGAGCAAGGGCGAGCCCAGCACCGGCGGCGCCGCCGACTCGGTGTTCCGGAACAACATCTACGGTGCCTACATCTCCGGCAGTGAGGGCATCCAGATGATCGATGTCCGGCTGGAGGACAACGAACGCTCCGGGCTCGGTGTCCATCGAGACGCGACGGGCACGCTGATTTCCGGGGTCACAGCGGCGCGCAACCATGGCGACGGCATGACCATTGACCGTGCCTCCGGATCGCGGGTCATGCGCAGCACGGTCACCGACAACAGCGGCGACGGCATCACGGTCGACGGCCGCGGGCTCGGGGTCGTGGCGACCGCGACCGGCGTCCAGGTCAACCAGATCAAGGACACCCTGATCGAAAGCAACACCGTCAGTGGCAATGGGCGCTACGGGATTCGGGTGGTCGGCGGTGAGAATTCCGTCGTCCGGGCCAACAATGTTTCCGGCAGTCAGGTCGGCATCATCGTCAAGAGCGGCGCGAACGGCACTCAGATCACCGACAACAAGGTGAACGGCTCCAGCGAGACCGGCATCCAGGTCGGCCCGGACGCACGGCGCACCGCGATGGTGAACAACACGATCACCGAAAGCCAGCGCGGCATCGTCGTTCAGGACGCCACGACCAACATCCTCAGTCGCAACCAGGTGACCGGCGCCAAGGACTTCGCGATCACGATTCGCGGCCAGGCCACCGACACAAAGATCCAGAACAATACACTCGCCGGGCGGGGATGGCGGGCGATCGACATCCGCAAGGCGCTGGGAATGAGCGCCCGTGAGGTCCGCAGCAACAACACCGGTGGATGGGTGTCGCTGAAGCCTCACCACTGGTACACGCTCATTGAGCAGCACCCGGCGCTCCTGGTCTGGGGCCTGGTCGTGCTGCTGCCGGTCTTCGGCTGGTGGAGCCGCCGGCGGGCGAGGAAGCGGCCGGCGTCGCATCCCTATCCCGAGTCGGAGCTGCTGCTGCGGCGGATGACCGACGGCACCATGCGGCCGCGATCCCAGCAGGAGCTGATCATGGCGGCGGCCCGCGACCGGGCCGCTACCGGCGACCGCGTGCCCGAGCCCGTAAGGACCGTGCCCAGATCACGGACACCCCGGCAGTACGACGTGCCGGTCGAACAGCGAGCGGTCCGCGGCCCGTCCCGCCACGTTCCGGTCGACTCCGAGCCGACGTTGATGAGTCTGCGCGTGCAACGCAAAGGACCGCCCGGCGCGAACGACGGTACCCACCCCGCGCCGGCGTCCGTCGCGGGACCGGGCCAGGAGGATGACTCGCCGACGGACTACTTCACGCCACGCATGTCGACACAGACGGCTCCACCCAGACCGCGCGACGCCGAAAGCCATCGCGCCAGCCCGGATGGCGACCCGCCCTCCGGTCGGCGGAGATGGCGTGACTGATCATGACAGGGAGACCATCGGTGATCGCCATGTCGATGCCGCGGGACCGCTCGTCCGCCCGGGTTCGCCGCGGCCGGGCCCTTCGACTGGCCACACTGGTCGTCGCCGCCACGCTGACCGCCGTGGCCTGCGGCGGCAACGGCGACGACCGACCCACCGAGTTCGCCTCGGTGCCGGCGGCCTCGCCGAACCCGAGCGCGCTGCAGGGCTCGGATGACGGGAAGGGGCACGCCAGCGGCGGCCCCGTGGGAGCCGGTGGCTCCGCCCCGAGTGCCCCGGCCGGTGGAAAGGTCACCTGCCCCGCCGGCGGCGGCACCACCGTGCACGACGCGGACGAACTGACGGCGGCGCTGAAGGCGGCCCAGCCTGGCACCATCATCCGGATGGCCGCCGGCCGCTACGTCGGCGATTTCAGCATCACGGTCTCGGGCACCGAGACGAGCCCGATCTGGCTGTGCGGCTCGCCGGACGCCGTCATCGACGGCGAGGACGACGCCAAGTACCTGCTGTATCTGAACAAGGTGTCCTGGGTCCGGGTGGCCGGGTTCAGCCTCCGTGCCGGGCGCAAGGGCGTCGTGGCCGATTCCGTCCATCATTCGATCATCGCGTCGCTGCACGTCAGCCAGATCGGCGACGAGGCCATCCACCTGCGTACCGCCAGCACCGACAACATCGTGATCGGGAACGTCGTCCGCGACACCGGCAACCGCTCGGAGAAGTTCGGGGAGGGCATCTACGTCGGTAGCGCCACGAGCAACTGGTGCACGTACACGAACTGCCAGCCCGACCGCAGCAACCGCAACTCGGTGATCGGGAACGACATCGCCGGCACCACCTCGGAGAACATCGACATCAAGGAAGGCACGGAGGGCGGCGTCGTCAGCGGCAACAGGCTCAGCGGTGTCGGAATGGTCGCGGCCGACTCGTGGATCGACGTCAAGGGAAACGGCTGGCTGGTGGAGAACAACACCGGTTCGACCGACGGCGGCTCCATCAAGGACGGCATTCAGACGCACGTGGTCGAAGAGGGCTGGGGCCGTCAGAACACCATCCGCGGAAACCACCTGACGGTGGACGGCGAAGGCTTCGGCGTCTACATCCACGACGGCAAGGAGACCCTGAACATCGTCGGCTGCGACAACCAGGTGACCGGCGCGGGGAAGGGCCTGTCGAACATCACCTGCGCCTCGGGCTGACCACCGCGACGGGCGCTCTGAGCTGACTGGCTCGCCAGTCAGCTCAGAGCGCCTTCGTGTTCGGCGTGGACCTACCCGAAGCCGCGGTGCTGCTCCTGGAGCCAGTAGAGCTCCTGAGCCCAGACCCGCAGACGTTCCACGCCCGCCAGCTCGCGGGCCAGCGCGTGGGCGACCGCCGGGCGGCGCAGCACGTCCAGCTCGCTGTCGCGGAACGGCCAGCCGGGGCCGTCGTCCTCGCTAGCCCGCCGGAAGGCGGCCCGTGCCAGCGCGATCTCCGCCAGGGCGTAGTCGACCTGCTCGCGCACCACCACGTACCGGGCGGCGAGATCCTCCTCGCTGACCCCTCGTTCCCCGTTGCTGGGCTGACCGGGGACACGGCGCGCGGCCGTATGTTCAGCGCCCCCGTGGCTCGGCCGCCCCTCGCGGGCCTCCCGGCCGACCTCCCAGATCGCCGACCTGCCAGCAGACCTCCCCGATCGCTGACCTCCCAGATCGACTCCGTCGATCCGGGAGGGACCCTGTCGCCAATCGGGCAGGGACCCCGGATCCGGCAGGAACCCCGGGCTTCGCTGATCTGGGAGGGACCCCGTCACGGGTCCGCCGGGAACTCCGGGCTCCGCCGATCCGACGGGATCCCCGGTGACCTCGCGAAAGGACTGGACCAGGACAGGCCCGGTCGCGGGCCCCGCCGACACTCCCCAGACGGCGTCGTCGACCGTGCCCATCGCCTCGGCCGCGGCGGCAGCCTTCGCGGCCAGCTCCGCCAGCAGGGCTGGCAACGCCGCGGGCAATGGCGCACCAGAGGCTGGAACGGGGGCCGACTGGATGACGACCGGCCACATCGGGTCCGACGAAGCTGAGGACGCCGGCGCGGGGGCTGGTGGGGCGTCAGGCGACGGAGCCGCCGCCGGCGACGACGACGGCCCAGCCGGCGAGCTCGGCGCGACCAGCGGCGCCACGGGGGCCGCCGCGCGGGTGGCTTCGAGCCCGAACGGAGGCAACGGCGGCGGCACGGTGGCGGCGCCCCCGACCACCGGGCCAACCGTGACCGCGGATGCCGACGACGCGGACGGGTCACGGGCGACGGCCGGGTCGACCGTGACCTCGGCGCCGCGGGCCGCCAGCGGCCCAGTTGTCACCACCGGTCCGCCTGGCGCCGACGAACCGGCCGCCGTGACCTGGACGGACGTGTCGGATGGCCCGGCCGTCGCGAACCGGTCGGCGGGCGGCACGGGGGCGGCCGGGCGGCCGCGCTCGCCCAGCACGACGTCGTCGACGACCACGTCCCACCCCGCCGGCGACGCCGTCGGGGATTGCGACGGGTACGACGGCACGGACGGTGAGTAGGACGACGTGGACGAAGACGTCGGGTACTCGGGAGGCGATGGTGACTCCTGGTAGGCCGGAAGCGGCCCGCCGAGGTCGATCGGGCCGTCGTCCACGGCGGTCAGGCCCACCCCGGTGTTCCCGATCGGCACCGGCACGGACGCGGGCGCCACACCGGCCGGCATCGACACCGCGGGCAGCGCGGCGTACGGCGCGGCGGCCGTCTGCGCGTCCGCCGTCACGGCCCGGATGGTCACCGCGTCGAACGACGTGTCGTCAGGCGGCCACGTACCCGGCCCGGGGATCACCGGAAAAGGCTCGCCCAGGTGGGGCTCCGTGGACGGCGATGGGTTTCCGTACGCGGTTGGGTACCGCGGCGGAGCCGACGGGTGGAAGATCGGTTCCTGGTACGCGGGCGACGACGCGACCGGTATGGGTGGCACGGGCGACGGCGACGCGGATGGCGGCACGGGCGTGGAATGGACCGGCTGCACGCCATAGGCCGACGGGCCCCGGAACAGGGGCGGCACGGCGGCCGGAGCGCCCGGCGCGGGTGGCAGCGGCGGCCCCGAGAGCTCGCCGGGCACCTGGGGACGTGACACCGACGGTGGAGGTGGTATCGGGCGGCCGAACTCGTCGACCGCGAGCCGCCAGTCCGTCACCGGCCCCGAGCGCCCGGGGGTGGGAGCGCTGGGCTGATCGGCCGGCGGGGCCGCGTCGACCACCCACGGTGACGGCGGCTCGGCGGCCGGGGAGCCATGCGAGCCATACGCACGCTCGTAACGGTCCTCGTACGGACCGTGGCCTTCATACGAGCCAAACGACGCAGACATGGTGAGGGCAGGGTACGGCGGTCCCGCGGCCGGACGCTCCGCGCCCGCCGCCGGGCACCGCCTGTCGGGGCGAGGCGCTGGGCGCGCTCGCCCCGTGTCGGGCGCTGGGCGCCCTCCCCGCGTGGTTCCGGGCCCTGGCATATGGCGGTGGTAGAGCTGGGACCGGGGTGACGAGGTGGCTGGGTAGGTACTGCGCCAATGCGCCGTCACCAGCTGTGGCTGGACATCCGAGCCCACGGGACGTCTGTCGGGCGCTGGGCGCCCTCCCCGCGTGGTTCCGGGCCCTGGCATATGGCGGCGGTAGCTGTGGCTGGTTTGCGCGGATTGCTCACCAGCACTACGTCACGCCAGGTAGGGGCTGAGGAGGTGGCTGGGATCGAACGGGCGATGTGGGGCAGGTCTGGCGAGCCGGTGCATCCTTCGTCACACCGGCGGGTCGGCGTCGGTGGGGCGGGCTCGGAGGTTCCGGGCGGCGGCAGCGGTCGGGCTGCCGAGTCGTCTCAGCGGTGAGAGCGTGCAGGGGCGGGCGTCTTCTCCGACCGCGGCTTCCTCGGACGGACGGGCAGGTCGGGGCGGAGCCGGTGAGATCGGGTTGACGCCGGCATTCGGTACCACCTCGGTTTTACGGCTACCTCACGCGGTACGCGCGGAGAGGCTAACTCGTCATGGGTGAGTCTGGTACTGCAGAGTGACAAAGAGGCAACGGTGGGTAGCTGACGAATGGGCTACCTCGTCGCGGTCCGCGCCCACCGGGGCAAGGAACACGCCTTCTTTTAGTACCAGGTCTTTCAGGGGGTTCAGGTGGAGGTAACCGCGCCGGCGGCCGTTCTCGTGGTTGGGTTCCCGCTGCTGATGATGCTCGTCATGCTGCTGATGAACGCTGTCGAGCGCCGGCTGACCGGCTCCGGGCGGCCCGCCCTGCGCCTGGTACCCAGCGGCGGCGAGGAGACGACTCTCGGCAACGAGGGCATGCCCGCGCCAACCGTCGCCGCGGCCGCCATACCAAACGGGCCAAACAGGCCAAACGGGCCAACAAGACCAGTCGGGCCGACAGCTGATGGCGCCGAGAGGCCGGTCGCGGCCGGGCACCGCCACACCCTCCATCTCATGCCGGTCGATCTCGTGACGGCCAACCTGGCGCCCGGCGACGCGGCGCGAGCCTTCACCCACTCGGCGGTCCGGACCGTCGAAGCCGGCGCACTGTCCAGACGAGCCGAGGCCGGCTACTCCTAGGAGCCTTCCCCGGACCGACCGGCCTACGGCGAATCGGCGGGTATGCGCGATTCGGCCGGGAGGGCCGGCTGAGCCGGGACGACGCGGAGGCGGCCGGTCAGGCCGGTCGCCGCGACCAGCTCCAGGAACGCGGGCGTCGGCGCGCGGACCTCCAGCATGGCGTGGACACGCCGCAACAGCAGATCCGCGCGCAGAAGCGCGGCGAGCGCCGGGATGTCCACCCGGTGCAGACCGCTCACGTCGACCGTCACCGTGCAGCCGCCGCGGCCAAGCAGATCGCCGACCTGGTCGCGCAGGCAGCGCCGGCCAGGTCCGTCCAGCTCGCCGACGAGCTCGATGAGCACGTCCTCGCCGCCCCGCGCGTCGCGGTGCACCGTCATCCGCAGAGCCCCGGCGTCGACCCGCATCTCACCCCCCGATCCCCTGGCCGCCGGCTCCACCCGCGGCAGGATGGTTACGGAGAGTAACATGGGGACTCGTCGTCGAGCCCTCAGCGCGCAGCGATGCGGCAAAGGGCCAAAGACCCGGAAGTACCTAACGCCCCGACTCCGCCACAGCGACTCGGCCCGCGGAACTGCCATCAAGCAGGGTCACCGGCCGCGGTCTCCCGCCGATTCGCTCCAGACCGCCGCCGGACAGGCGGACCGGCCCAGGGCGAACTGGCGGGGACCCCTGGGGTCAGCCGGCGGCGATGGGCGCTGGGATGCCGGCGCGGAAGCGGCGGATCAGGGTGTTCGTCGAGGCATCATGCGCGAGCTCCGGCTCGCCGGAGGCGGCGAGCTCCGGAATGATCCGGCCCGCGAGCACCTTGCCCAGCTCGACGCCCCACTGGTCGAAGCTGTTGATCCCCCAGATCGTCCCCTGCGTGAAGACCTTGTGCTCGTACAGCGCGATCAGCTGCCCGAGGGTGAACGGGGTCAACGCCGGCGCGAGCAGCGTGTTCGTCGGCCGGTCACCGGTGAAGACCTTGTGCGGCACGAGTTCGGGTGCCACCCCTTCGGCGGCGACCTCGGCGGCGGTCTTCCCGAACGCCAGCGCCTCGGTCTGAGCGAAGAAGTTGGCCATCAGCAGCACGTGCTGGTCGTCGGCACCGTTCCCGCCGACGTGGGTGTGCGGCGGGGCGACGAAGCCGATGAAGTCGGCGGGGATGACCGTCGTCCCCTGATGCAGCAGCTGGTAGTAGGCGTGCTGGCCGTTCGTGCCCGGGGTTCCCCAGACGACCGGCCCGGTGTCCATGGTGACCGGGCGGCCGGCGCGGTCGACCGACTTGCCGTTGCTCTCCATGTCCAGCTGCTGGAGGTACGCCGGAAAACGGCTCAGGTAGTGGCTGTACGGCAGCACCGCATGCGTCTGCAGGCCAAAGAAGTCGCGGTACCACAGACCAGTCAGCCCCATCAGGACCGGAAGGTTGCGGTCGAGCGGCGCGGTGCGGAAATGTACGTCCATCGCGTGGAACCCGGCGAGCAGCTGGCGGAAGTTCTCCGGCCCGATCGCGACCGCCAGGGAAAGGCCGATCGCCGAGTCCATGGAGTACCGGCCGCCCACCCAGTCCCAGAACTCGAACATGTTCGCCGTGTCGATGCCGAATTCGGCGACCTTCTGGGTGTTCGTCGACACCGCGACGAAGTGGTGCCGGACGGCGTCCTCGCCGAGGGCCGCCACCAGCCAGGCTCGGGCGGTCCGCGCGTTCGCGATGGTCTCCAGGGTGGTGAACGTCTTGGACGAGACGATGAACAGCGTCTCGGCCGGGTCCAGGTCGTGCGTCGCCTCCCAGATGTCGGAGCCGTCCACGTTGGACACGAACCGGCTCGTCAGGGAGCGGTCAGCGAACGTCCGCAGCGCCTCGGTGGCCATCGCCGGGCCGAGGTCGGAACCGCCGATACCGATGTTGACGATGGCGCGGATATGCCGGCCGGTGGCGCCCGTCCACACTCCGGAACGGACCCGGTCGGCGAAGGCGTACATCTTCTCGAGCACCGCGTGCACGCCAGGGACGACGTCGGCGCCGTCCACCTCGATGGTCTCGCCCTCGGGGGCCCGCAACGCGACGTGCAGCACCGCGCGGTGTTCGGTCGTGTTGATTTTCTCGCCGGTGAACATCGCCTCGACCCGGGCGGGCAGCCCGGCCCGCTCGGCGAGCGCCACCAGCAGCCGGACGGTCTCGGCGGTCAGGAGGTTCTTCGAGTAGTCCAGGTACAGGCCGTCGGCCTCCACCGACAGCGTGTCGGCCCTGCCCGGGTCCGCGGCGAACAGCGCGCGCAGGCCGGCACCAGCCAGCTCGGCGTGATGCGCTCGCAACGCCGCCCATTCCGGTGTCCGTGTGATGACGACCGGCTCGCCATCCAGGTGAGAGGGCTCGGAGCTCGGCAGTGAACTCGGCATCGCGCGACCACCCTTCGGTTCCAGACCTGCCCGCTGAGATCTGCTAGCGCCAGTCTCCATGCCGCCTCCCCCACCGATTGACCAGGTGGGACTTGACGCGTGTCAGCGTGCCAGCGTGCCAGACCTCGAGCACACTCGGCGGCCAATCCGGACCTCCCAGATCGCCGACCTCCCAGCAGACCTCCCAGATCGCTTACCTCCCCGACCGGCTCCGCCGATCGAGCAGGGACCTGTCGCCGATCCGGCAGGAACCCCGGGGGACCCCGCGGACGGGCAGGCACGAAAGAAGCGCCGCCGGGGGCTCGGCGCCCACACCGTTCGGCAGCCAGTCGGCGGGGACCCGCGGAAGGCTGGCCCTGAAGAGGACCCAGCGGGACTCGGCGCCGTCGGAGCGCTCAGTCTCCGGTACCGCCCGACGGCCAAGCGGGGGACGTCGCCGAGCCGGTCGTCCGTTCCCGGTCGAGAGACTCGCCCGTGGGTGACAGCCCATAGGCGCGCGACGGTAGCCGTGTTTCGCGCGCACCCAGAGGCGGCTCGCCACCGGACCCCGCTCATCAGCCGACGGACTCGCTCCGGCGCAGGCGAGAGGATGGGTGCACACCGTGTCGGACATCCGACGCCCACCAACTGACCCCCGCCAGGGGGGATCCCGGGGGTACCAGGCCGTAGTATCGCCGGGTACACGACGAAGGGTGTGTTTGCGGCCCGGGCGCGGCCTTCGTGTTTTGTACTTCCGCGTGAAGTGGCCGGCGGCGAACGGGACCAGACCTTGCTAATCGATCGTTCTCTGGTGGAGGCGGCCCTCCCCGGCTACCAGGTCGAAGGTGACCTCGGTAAGGGCGGGTACGGCCTTGTGCTCGCCGGCCAGCACCGGCTTATCGGCCGTAAGGTCGCTATCAAGATCCTCCTTGACACCTCCGACGACCCGGAGCTGCGCGCTCGCTTCCTCGCCGAGGCGCGGGTGCTCGCCGAGCTCGACCACCCGCACATCGTGCGCGTGCACGACTATGTCGAGCACGAGGGCACGTGCCTGCTGGTGATGGAGCTCCTTTCCGGCGGAACGCTCAAGCAGCGCATCCAGGCCGGGAAGATCAGCCAGGAGACCATCTGCGCGGTCGGCATCGCGGGCGCTGCCGCGCTCGCCACGGCGCACGCGGCCGGCGTCCTGCACCGGGATATCAAGCCGGACAACATCATGTTCGACGGCGGCGGGCTGCTGAAAGTCACCGACTTCGGCATCGCCAAGATCTTCGACGGCGCCGAGACGACCGCGAGCGCGATCCTCGGCACACCCCGTTACATGGCGCCCGAGCAGATCCTCGGCAGCCGGCTGTTCCCGTCGACCGACCTCTACGCGCTGGCCGGCGTGCTCTACGAGATGATCGCCGAGCGGCCGCTGTTCGGGAAGCCGATGGGCGTGCAGCCGCTCACCCACCACCACCTGAACGTGGTGCCGGATCCGCTGACCAACGTCGCGACGCCGGTCTCCGCGGTCATCATGCGCACCCTCGCCAAGGACCCGATGGCCCGTTACGGCGACGCCACCGAGTTCGCCCTGGAGCTGGCGCGCGCCAGTGTCCGCACCTTCGGCCCGAACTGGCTCGCCAGGTCCGACGTCAAGATCCGCGTCGACGACGAGATCCGCGAGGCCGCGCAGGGCACGTCGTCAACCCCGAACCCGCCCTTCCCCATGCCACCCGCCGGCCCGCAGCTCCGCCCCGGCGGCCCGGCGACGCCGCCGCCGGTGGGGCCCCGCCCCGGTGGTGGCTACGTCCAGGGGCAGCCGTACGGGCTGCGCCCGAACCTGCCCGGCGGCGGTCAGGCCTTCCCGCCCGGGCCCGGGCAGCAGGTACCCGGCCGGCCGCCCCTGCCCAGCCAGCCGATAC
>NZ_MBLO01000002.1 GCF_001854805.1 Pseudofrankia coriaricola | reverse complement strand
GGCCCGTGACCAGCCCGGCCCCGGAATCTCAGGCCAACCAGGAACCAGCCCGTCGGGCGCCCCAGCGCCCGACCGGCAGGGCGGCGACGGTCGCGCCAGCGACCTTGAGCCGAACGCCACACCGACAGGGAGTAGCACGGCATGACGATGACGGTTCCGGAAGCCATCGAGCGTGGTCGGACGCTGACCATCCCCGCCCTGCGCGAGACGGTCACGAGGCTGCACCCACGGCTGCGCCACGTCGTCGAGTACCACCGCGGCTGGGTCGACGCCGACGGCAACCCGCAGGCCGGCGGCGGCGGCAAGCTGGTGCGGCCCGCGCTGGCGCTGCTGTCCGCCGAGGCGGCCGGCGTGCCGGCCGAGGTGGGCCTGCCGGCGGCCGTGGCCGTCGAGCTGGTGCACGACTTCTCGCTGCTGCACGACGACGTGATGGACGGCGACACCGAGCGCCGCCACCGGCCGACCGCCTGGACGGTCTTCGGCATCGACGGCGCCATCCTCGCCGGAGACGCCCTGCTGAGCCTGGCGACGCAGGTCCTCCTGGAGGTCGAGGGTGAGCCGGGCAGACAGGCCGCGACGATCCTCGGCGCCGGCGTCCATGACCTGGTCCGGGGCCAGGCCGAGGACCTGCTGTTCGAGACCCGCTCGGACGTCACGGTCGCCGAGACGCTGTCCATGGAGGACGGCAAGACCGGCGCGCTCCTGGCCTGCTCCGCCTCGCTCGGCGCGGTGCTCGCGGGCGCGCCCCAGAAGGTCGTCGACGGGCTCGCCGAGTTCGGCTCCCGCCTCGGCACCGCCTTCCAGCTGATCGACGACCTGCTCGGCATCTGGGGTGACCCCGCGGTCACCGGCAAGCCGGTGCTGTCCGACCTGCAGTCGCGCAAGAAGTCCGTTCCGGTTGTCGTCGCTCTGGAAGCCGGCGGCGCGGACGCGGACGAGCTGCGGGCGTTCCTCGTCAGCGAGGGCGACCGTCCGACCGAGGAACTGGAGCGCGTCGCCGCCCTGATCGAGCGGGCCGGCGGGCGCGACTGGACCACAGACGAGGCGGACCGGCAGCTGAAGACGGCCGGAGCCGTGCTCCGTTCGTTGTCGCTGCCCCCGCTGGCTGAGGCCGAACTGCTGGCCCTCGCACGATTCGTGACCGAACGCGACTGCTGAGAAGGGTGAGGCGAGCGCACGCCTGGGCCTCGCCGAGGCCCTCGACGCATGGCTCCCCCATCCGGACCCGGAGGAGATTCGGCTATGAGCCTGACCTCGGACCCGTCCCCGGCGACGCCGACGACGCAGCCGACGTCCGCGCGGCCGGGATTCCTCCCGGATCGGCGAAGCCGATCCGGGAGGTCCGCCGTCGCCGGGCCTCTGCTGGTGACCACCCGCCCCGGTGCGCGTCTCGGCGGGCCCGCCCCCGACTTCGCGCCGCCGGTGGCCGTACCGGCCGCGAGTGACGTGATCACGCCCGCGCTGGCCGCGATGCTGGCTCCGTCCGCGGCCGGGGTGGCCGAGCATGCCGCCGTCGCGACGGCGCGGGCCCGGGACTATCTCCTCTCCCTGCAGTCCGACGAGGGCTGGTGGAAGGGCGAGCTCGAGACCAACGTCACCATGGACGCCGAGGATCTCATGCTCCGCCAGTTCCTCGGCATCCTGACGCCCCAGCTCGCGGCCGAGACGGGCCGGTGGATCCGGTCGCGCCAGCTGCCCGGCGGCGGCTGGGCGACGTTCCACGGCGGCCCCGCCGACCTGTCGACGACGCTGGAGGCCTACGTCGGCCTGCGGCTGGCCGGCGACGCACCGGACGCGCCGCACATGCTCGCCGCCGCGTCGTTCGTGCGAGCGCACGGCGGCCTCGCGGCGACGCGGGTGTTCACCAGGATCTGGATGGCACTGTTCGGTGAGTGGCCCTGGGACGAGGTCCCGGTGCTGCCGCCCGAGATGATGCTGCTGCCGAGCTGGGTCCCGCTCAACGTCTACGACTTCGGCTGCTGGGCCCGTCAGACGGTGGTCGCGCTGACCATCGTCGGGCACTTCCGGCCGGTCCGCTCGCTTGGCTTCACCATCGACGAGCTCAAGGTCGCCGGCTCGCGGCCCGCGCGGGCGCCCATAGTCAGCTGGGAGGGTGCCTTCCAGCGACTGGACGCGGCGCTGCGCCGCTACCAGCGCCACCCGGTCAAGACGCTGCGGAACCTGGCGCTGCGCCGCGCCGCCGAATGGGTCGTCGCCCGGCAGGAGGCCGACGGCGGCTGGGGCGGCATCCAGCCTCCCTGGGTCTACTCCATCATGGCGCTGCACCTGATGGGCTATCCGATGAACCACCCGGTGCTGGTCGCGGCGCTTGAGGGGCTGGAGACGTTCACCACCCGGGAGCAGACCCCCGACGGCGTCGTACGCCGGCTGGAGGCGTGCCAGTCACCGGTGTGGGACACCGCGCTCGCCGTCGTCGCGCTCGCCGACGCGGGCCTCGCCGGGAGCCACCCGGCGATGCGCAAGGCCGGGGAGTGGCTGGTCGGCGAGGAGGTCACCATCCCCGGCGACTGGCGAGTACGCCGGCCGAACCTGGAGCCCGGCGGCTGGGCCTTCGAGTTCGCCAACGACGTCTACCCGGACGTCGACGACACCGCCGAGGTGGTGCTCGCGCTGCGGCGGTTGCTGCACACGGGACTCGACGACGTCGACCCGTCGCTGGCCGCGCACGCGCGCGGCGCGGTCGAGCGGGCGGTCAACTGGTCGGTCGGGATGCGTTCGTCGAACGGGGCCTGGGGGGCCTTCGACGCGGACAACGTCCAGCGGCTGGCGACCAAGATCCCGTTCTGTGACTTCGGTGAGGTGATCGACCCGCCGAGTGCGGATGTCACCGCGCACATGGTCGAGATGCTCGCCGACCTGGGCAGGGCCGACCACCCGGTCACCCAGCGGGCGGTGCGCTGGCTGCTGGACAACCAGGAGCCGGGCGGCTCGTGGTTCGGGCGCTGGGGCGTCAACCACATCTACGGCACCGGCGCGGCCGTACCCGCGCTGGTCACCGCCGGGGTGGCGGCCGACCATCCGGCGATCCGGGCGGCGGTGCGCTGGCTCGTCGCCCACCAACGGCCCGACGGCGGCTGGGGCGAGGACCTGCGCTCCTACCGGGACGAGGCGTGGGTGGGCCGCGGCGAGCCGACCCCCTCGCAGACCGCGTGGGCGCTGCTCGCGCTGCTCGCCGCCGACCCGACCAACGAGGCGGTCGACCGGGGCGTGCGTTGGTTGTGCGCGACCCAGCGGCCCGATGGCGGCTGGGACGAGCCGTACTACACCGGTACGGGCTTCCCCTGGGACTTCTCCATCAACTACCACTTGTACCGGCTGGTGTTCCCATTGGCGGCTCTCGGCCGGTACGTGACCCTCACCGGGCGGTCCGCGGCATGAGCAGCATCTCAGCATCCGAGAACACCGGCGATCGCCATTCTGGCGGCGCACGGGCGGCCGGCGGCGAGCCAGCGCCGCCGCCGGCCCGCGGGAGCGCGGAGTCCGCCGCGACACCCGCGCCGGCCGGCCAGACGCCCGCCGCGCGGCCCGGCTCGACGCCCATCCCGCTGATCCCGGCGCAGGCGGTCGGCACCGGCCCGAGCTGGAAGCCCAGCCGCCCGCCGCGCCGCGCCCGGCTCGTGGTCGCCGCGCCGATGCGCGTGGAGGCGATGGCCGCCAGCCGGTCGGGCCTGCCGACGGACACCGTCGTCATCCGCACCGGGATGGGCCCCGAACGCGCCAGCCGCGCCAACCAGGCCGTGCGCGCGGCGAAACCGGACGCGGTCGCCGTGGTGGGTGTGGCCGGCGGGCTCGCGCCCCGGGTCCGGCCCGGGGACGTCATCGTCGCGAGCGAGGTGCGGACCGGCGACGGCACGGTCACCGGCCGCTGCCCGTCCGCGCCGCTGCTGGCCGGCGAGCTGCGTCGCGCCGGGCTCACCGTGCACGTCGGGCCGATCGTGTCGGTGCCACGGCTCGCGGTCGGCACCGCGCGGGCCGAGCTGGCCGCGACCGGCGCGATCGCCGTCGACATGGAGTCGGCCTACCTCTCGCCGAGCGCCGCCGGCCGGCCGTTCGCCGTGATCCGGGTGATCGTCGACACCGCCGCCGAGCCGCTCGGCCGGCTGGACCTCGCCCGCCGCGGTCTCGCCGGGCTGCGTACGCTGCGCCGGCTCGGCGCGCCGCTGGGTGCCTGGGCGGCCGCGGTCGGGCAGCGCCGGGTGCTGCTCGCCGAGCCGCGGGCGTTCTGCGCCGGCGTCGAGCGGGCGATCGAGGTGGTCGAGCGGGCGCTGGAGATCCACGGCGCGCCGGTATACGTCCGCAAGCAGATCGTGCACAACACCCATGTCGTCAACGACCTGGCCAACCGCGGCGCGGTCTTCGTCGACGAGCTGGACGAGGTGCCGCCCGGGGCGACCGTCGTCTTCTCCGCGCACGGCGTCGCCCCGATGGTGCGCACGCACGCGAACGACCGGCAGCTGTCGGTCATCGACGCGACCTGCCCCCTGGTCGAGAAGGTGCACGCCGAGGCGCGCCGGTTCACCGCGCGCGGCGACACGGTCCTGCTCATCGGCCACTCCGGGCACGAGGAGGTCGACGGCACGCTCGGCGAGGCCCCGGGGCGGATCACGCTGGTCGAGTCGGCCGAGGCCGCCGGTTCGATCGAGGTCGAGGACCCGGAGCGAGTCACCTACCTCATGCAGACGACCCTCGCGGTCGACGAGGCCGAGGAGGTCGTCGACGCGCTGAAGGACCGGTTCCCGGCGATCGTCGGGCCCGGCTCGGCCGACATCTGCTACGCGACGTCCAACCGGCAGAACGCGGTGCGCCGGGTCGCGGCCGAGGCGGACCTGGTGCTCGTCGTCGGGTCGGAGAACAGCGCCAACTCGCGCCGGCTCGCCGAGGTCTCGCGGCGTGACGGCACCGCGTCGCACCTGGTCGAGAGCGTTGACGAGGTCCGGTTGGACTGGCTTGTCGGCGCAGACACGATCGGCATCTCCGCCGGCGCCTCGGCGCCGCCGAACCTGGTCGCGGCGCTGTCCGACGCGCTAGCCGGGCTCGGCGCGACGTCGGTGTCGACGAGGTCGATCGGCACGGAGTCGATCGCGTTCACCCTGCCGAAGGAGGTCCGCCGCCCCCAGGGTGGGGCTGTCACGTGACGGACGCTGCGCGCCCGTCACCCTGCGCGCCCGTCACCGTGCGCCGCCTGTCGCTGAGGTGCGTGCGTGCCTCACCAGAACCGGGGTACCTGACGCTGCGGCGTGACCTTTGGAACCGTGGGATGTCAGCGCAGCAGCGAAGGGTTGTCTCTGTAGATCTCGGTCAGCAGAGACATGTCGAACAGGTCGTCGACGCTGACGCGGTAGCCGGCGCTGAGCAGGGCGCGCACGTTCCTCTCGGCGAGGTCGGGCGTGACGGTCAGCAGGCCGTTACGGCGGGTGTCGTCGCTGACGATCAGTGTGTTCTGTATCTGGTTCATCGCGAGCTGGGTCCGCTCGTCCAGGCTGGTGCCGTACTCCGTCACCGTCAGGCGAGCGCCGGCCTCGGGGCTCCTGACGTTGTCGCGCCAGCCGCGGATCTCCGCGGTGAGCGCCGCCCTGATCGCGGCCCGGTTGTGGGTGACGGCCTCGACCGAGGCGACGTACACCGACGACACGATCGGGTAGCCGTGGTCGGCCAGCAGGAACGTCGCGACCTCGACGCCGGCGAGGCGCAGCCGCAGCGCGATGTCGAAGACATGTGAGAGCAGCCCGTCGATCTTGCCGGCGGCGAGCAGCTCGTCCGGCGAGCCGTCGCTCACCTGGGTGATCGTGTCCACGCTGATGCTGTTGGCGGCGAGGAACGTGTCCCAGATCTGCCCGGCGCCCTTGTCCACCCAGATCCGCTTGCCGACGAGGGCGGCCGGCGAGCTCAGCGGCGTGCCGCCGGGCGACGCGATCACCCACGGATAGCGCTGGTATAGGGCGCCGACGGCGCGGGCGGGGGTGCCACGGATGATCTCACGGGCGAGTACGTCGACGGCGCTGAAGCCGAGCAGTGCCTTGCCGCTGGTCACCGCCTCCTCGGCGCCGAGCGCGCCTGGGCCGCCGGGCAGGAGCCTGGCGGTCTTGAAGCCGGCGTCGCGGTAATAGCCGCGGGATTCGGCGAAGAAGCAGCCGGCGAACTCCACGTCCGGCGTCCAGGACAGCTGCATCCGCAGCTCCTCGGGGATCGTCCCGTCGCTGAGCGAGGACGCGCCGCCCGTGGCCGGGCCACCGGTACCGGCGACCGGCCCGTCCCGGTGGCGCTGGCGACGGATCGCGAACGCCGTGCCACCGCCGGCGGCGGCCAGCGCCACGCCGCCGGCGACCAGTCCGCGCCGGGTGAGGCCGCGCCGCCTGGTCTGGCGCCGCGAGGCCGCGGACGGGAACGCGGCCTCGGCTCGCTCGGCCGCCCAGCCAGGGGCGGCCGGCGGGTGCCACCGGAATCCGGCGTCCGCCGTTTCGGCGTAGGGGGCGCCTGCCCCGGGCGGCCGGCCTGGCCCGCCGCCGCCCACCGGGACGTTCGCGGCGCCCTGTCCGCTCGGGGCCGCGCGGCCTTGGACGCTCGGATGACCACCGGCGGCGGCGCCGCGATGACCACCGGCGGCGGCGCCGCGCGGCGCGACCGGCGTGCCAGGCACGGGCGTTCCCGGTGGCCCCGGCGAGCGCGGCCTGGAGGTCCCCGGCTCCGCCGGCGTGCTCACGGCCCACGGGCCGCCCGTGCCGCTGCCGGGGGAGATCGGCGGGAGGAATGCCGTCGTCGCCTCCGGCGCGGGGCCCGGCGTCCGGGCGTCGCCGGCGAGGTCGCGCAGCATGCGGGCGGCGGAGCCCGCGGTCAGGCGGGCACGCGGGTCGTGCGTCATCAGGCCGTCGAGTATCGGCCCAAGCGGTCCGGCGTGGACGGGGCGCGGCGGCGGGAACTGGGCGTTGAAGGCGTACCGGACCGCGTCGGTCGGGGTCGGGAACGGGGCCCGGCCCTCGACGGCGGCGTAGAGCGTGGCGCCGAGGGAGAACAGGTCGCTGGCGGGGCCGGCCTTCTCCTTGCGCAGCCGCTCGGGCGCCATGTAGACGGGGGTGCCCGAGATCGAGGTGACCTGGGTCAGCGGCGCCCGGTCGAGGTAGGTGGCGATGCCGAAGTCGGCGAGCTTGACGCGGCCGTCCGCGGTGACGAGCACGTTGGCCGGCTTGACATCGCGGTGCAGGATGTCGTGGCGGTGCCCGTGGTCGAGCGCCTCCACCACGGCCAGCCCGACGCGGGCGGCGACCGACGGGGAGAGCGTCCCGTCCTGGCGGATCACCTGGTCGAGGGAGCGGGACGACGCGAGCAGCTCCATGACGATCCAGGGCGCGTCCGGCTCCTCGACCAGGTCGTGCACGACGACGACGCCGGGGTGGCCGGCGAGCCGCGCGGCCGCGCGCGCCTCCCGGCGGGCCCGCTCGGCGCGGTCGTGCCGGTCCGCCTCGGTCGGGTCGTCGCCGAAGCGGATCTCCTTGAGGGCCCGGTCGACGCCGAGCAGGGTGTCGTTCGCCAGCCAGACGGTGCCCATCCCGCCGCGTCCCAGCGCGTGCAGCAGCAGGTAGCGGCCGGCGATCAGCCGTCCCTCGCCGGTCGCGGCGCTCCGGGCGTCGGAACCCAGCCGCGGACCACCGCGTCGCGCGCCCGGCGGTGCGCTCGCGGCGCCCGGGCTCGGGGCGGATCGCGGGGGCGGGGCGGGCGCGCGCGGCGTCGACGCCTCCCATGGGCCCGTCGCCGGCCCGCCCGGGCCGCCAGGCTCGCCTCGCACGCCAGGCGCGCCTGGCGTCGAGCCAGCGTCACCGGTCATCGCTGTATCACGTCCGTCTCCCGCCCCACGTGCGCGCCGATCCGGCACGTGGCCCGGGATCGATCATCGCATCCCGGCCGCAACCGGAGGTTCAGGAGGTGACGGGCGGCCCGGCCTTCCTGGAAATTTCCCTGGTGTTCTCGATGACATGCCCGGCCTCGCACACGTGCTGGACACGGACTGGAGCGCCGCAGCCGGCGTGCGTGAACGTGGCCGGCGGGCCGTCCTCGCCGGCCAGATGACGGTCGCCCCACTGTCGCAAGGCTGACAGCACCGGGGCGAGCTCCCGGCCGGCGGGGGTGAGCCGGTACTCCCACCTGGTCCGCGAGCCCGCCTCCCGGTAGGTGACGCGTTCCAGCACGCCCGCGCGTACGAGGCCGGCGAGCCGCTCGGTGAGCACGGCGCGCGGCGCGCCCGTCGCGGCCTGGATGGCGTCGAACCGGCGTACCCCGAAGGTCACCTCACGGATGACCAGGAGTGACCACCGTTCGCCCACCACCTCCAGCGCGCGGGCGACGGAACAGACGCGTGGCTGCGTCAGGAGCGATGGCGCCGTCGGGGTCGTCGGAGCCGTCGCGGTCGTCGGCGCGCCCGCCGATCCGCGCTCTGCCTGATCGACCGACGTGTTCCAGGTCATGCAGCACCCCGGATGGGCGGGGTCGCGGGTGCCTCCATGGGTGTTAGTGTAGGTCCCGCTCTCATCTAGGTTCGTAGATCGAACTCAGAAGTGTGCTGGCCGCGCGAGGTCTGGCGATGATGCCCGCGGGTCCCGGCGAGCGCCGCCGGCCGGGAGGTGCCAGAGGCCCGGGCCGGGGGCGCCCACGGGGCCGGGCCGGGGGCCGTGGAGATCGAACGGCGACGGCGGCATCTTCTACAGGTTTGTCGCAGCTTCGGCGGGGGCAAGTAGTCACGTCGAGTGGCGAGATTCCGGGTGGTCGTGCACACTGCGCGTACGTTGCTGTCCGTGAAAGGTGTGCGCCGCATGCTGCTCGCCTCCGGGACACCTCCTCGAAATGGACGCGGACGGTAGCGGAACGCCCCCGGAGTGGCCGCGGTCCGAGGCGTCTCCCTGGGGTTTACCTGATCGACATGCATGCTCGACATACAGCTTGTATGTTGTTGGTGGGGTCGACATACAGCCTGTACGTACCCGCTGTATGGTGATCCCCAGGCGACCCCAGGTCACCACCCGGCGGCCTGACGAGAGGGGGACATCTGCCGTGGCGGTTCAGTGGCGCTACTCGGTCCGTGTCGGGTCCTACCTGGCCAAGCAGAAACTGATGCGGAAGAAGTTCTTCCCGCTCGTCCTGGAGCTGGAGCCGCTCTTCGCCTGCAACCTGTCATGCACGGGCTGCGGCAAGATCCAGCACCCGGCATCCGTGCTCAAGCAGCGGATGGACGTCGAGGACGCGCTGGCGGCGGTCAAGGAATGCGGCGCCCCGGTGGTCGCGATCGCCGGCGGCGAGCCGCTCATGCACCCGCAGATCCACGAGATCGTGAATGCGCTAGTCAAGCGCAAGAAGTTCGTCATCCTGTGCACGAACGGTCTCCTGCTTCAAAAGAAGCTGAAGAACTTCACTCCGTCGCCGTATTTCACCTTCGTGCTCCACATTGACGGCCTGCGTGAGCGGCATGACGCTGTCGTCGAGAAGCCGGGAACGTTCGACGAGTGCGTCGAGGCGTTCAAGGCCGCCAAGGCGGCCGGATTCCGGGTCGGCACGAACTCGACGTTCTTCAACAACGACAGCCCGCAGGACGTCATCGACATCCTGAACTTCCTGAACGACGACCTGAAGGTCGACCAGATCCAGCTCTCGCCCGGGTACGCCTACGAGAAGGCGCCCGACCAGGAGCACTTCCTCGGGGTCCAGGAGACCCGGGAGATGTTCTCGAAGGTGTTCGGCGAGGGCCGGCGCAAGAAGTGGCGGCTGAACCACTCACCGGTCTTCCTCGACTTCCTCGAGGGCAAGCGCGAGCTCGCCTGCACCGCATGGGGCATCCCGAGCTACTCGCTCTTCGGCTGGCAGAAGCCGTGCTACCTGATGAGCGACGGCTACGTGGGCTCGTACAAGGAGCTCGTCGAGACGACCGACTGGGACAAATACGGCCGTGGCAAGGACCCGCGGTGCGCGAACTGCATGGCGCACTGCGGCTATGAGACCTCCGCGGTGCTTGCGACCATGGGCTCGCTGAAGGAGCAGGTCCGCGCGATGCGCATGTGACGTCGCGGCCTGTCCCACCAATGCCTGTCGGGCGTTTCGCGTCCTTCGGCTGATGTGGGCCGGTTCGTGGCGCGCGAAGGCCCGCCCCTTGTCGGGGCGGGCCTTTTCGTGGTTCACCCCTCGACTGGTTCGGGTCGCCAGGGCCAGGTCATTGGGCGGCCGGCGCCGCGTCGTCGGCGGGCTCGCTCGCCGGCCAGGTGCCCATCGTCTCCAACGGCCGTGAGTCGAGGCGGACGAGGCCGGACATGAGACGGTCCAGCGCGACGCCGGTCTCCTGGCGGGCGGCCAGCGGATCAGCGGCCCTGGCGATGTAGAGGCTCGCCTCGGCGAGCAGTGCCGCGACCAGCCTGGTCAGTGGCGCCACCGGGATCGGATCGATTGCCTTCTCCGCGATCGCGCGCTCCAGCCACTGCGACAGCAGCCGGTAGCCGTGCGTCTCGACCAGCGTGTTCCAGGCGTCGTTACCGAGCACAGCCGGGCCGTCCACCAGCACGATCCGCTGGAAGTCGGTGTCGGTCCGGGTGGAGAAGTCCAGCAACGACTGGAAACCAGTGCACAGCTGGGTCCAGGCGTCACTCGGCTCGCGCGCCTCACGGGTCAGCTCGCTCTCGACAAGCGCGTCGGCGACCTCGCTGGCGACCTCCTTCATCACCTCCTGGAACAGGTCCGCCTTGTCCCGGAAGTGGTGATAGAGCGCACCTCTGGTCACTCGCGCGTCGGCGACGATCTCCTCGGTCCCGGTGGCCGCGTAACCCTGTTCGGCGAACCGCCGGCGGGCGGCGGCCACCAGCGCGGCCCTCGTGTGTGCCTTGGTTTCCGCCGTCCTGTCCTCGCGGCGGGGCCTGGTCACCGCTCGATTATGGTGTACGGCGGGCAGTTCCATCACGCCGAACCAAGGGCGCGGCCAGGCATGACACCCGTCCCGGCGACGATGCCCGAGTCGCCCGTGGACACCATCGGCCGGCTGTGCTCGCGCCCCTCGGATCTGGCCGGCGGCCGGAGTTTCCTCGCCTTGCCCCAGCCTGGTTCCTGGACGAGCTTCATCCGCCCACCGGCGCGCCGGCCGCGCTGGTCTCGCTAGAAGCGGCGATGTCGCTGGAAGCGGCGATGTCGTGGTCGCCTGTCGTGCCCAGCCGGATCCCGGGGATAGCCAGGATGGCCGCGAGGGCGACCAGTGTCAGCGGCAGCCCGAGCAGCCAGGTGTGTCCCAGCGCATTCCCGTAGGCGTGCCGCACGACCGCCGCGACCGGCCCCGACAGTTCCGCGAGCCGCGGCACGCTGTGCGCGTCGGCGGCGGTGCCCGCGGGCAGCCCGGCGGCCGCGAGGCCGGTACCGAGCTGGCGGGCCGCCCGATCGCCGTAGACCGCCCCGAGCGCGGCGACGCTGGCGGTCGAGCCGAGGCTGCGGAAGAAGGCGACGGTGCCGCTCGCGGCCCCGAGATCGCCGCGCGCCGCGGCGTTCTGGACGACGACCAGCAGGTTCTGCGCGGTCATGCCCAGGCCGACGCCGACGACCGCCAGGTAGGCCCCGACCGCGGGCAAAGGCGTGTGCGCCCCGATGGTTGAGAACAGCGCCAGCCCGCCGCACAGGCACACCGCGCCGCCGACAAGGATCCCCTTGAAACGGCCGGTGCGGCTGATGGCGTGGCCTCCTATGTTGCTCGACACCGCGAGGGCGCAGACCATCGGCGCGGTCAGCAGGCCGGACACCGTCGGCGTGCAGCCGCGGCCAAGCTGGAAGTACTGACTGAACAGCAGCGGGACGGTGATCGACACGGCGCCCGTGACGACGGTCGCGACCACCGCGAGCACGATGGTCCGCTCCCGGAACAGATGCGGCGGCACGATCGGCTCCGCGACCCGCGTCTCGACGACGACGGCGAGTCCCAACGCCGCCACGCCGCCGAGGAGCAGCGCGAGCCCCGCGCCGGACACCCAGCCGACCAGGTCGCCCCCCAGCGTCATCCAGAGCAGCAGCAGGCCGACACCGCCGGGGATGAGCGTCGCGCCGAGGTAGTCGATGCGCACGGGCCGGCGCTCGTTCGGTATCCGCAGCGTGCGCCCCAGCATCACGAAGGCCACCGCCGAGAGCGGCACGCACAGGTAGAAGCACCAGCGCCAGCCCAGCCCCGGCGTATCGACGATCAGGCCGCCGACCAGCGGCCCGGACACGTTCGAGATAGCCCATGCGGAGCCCACGTAGCCGTTGTAGCGGGCACGCTCCCTCGGCGGGACCATCGCCGCGAGCGCGACCTGCGTCAGCGCGCTCGTGCCGCCGGCGCCGACACCCTGCACCGCCCGCGCGGCGATCAGCCAGGTGGTCGAATGCGCAAGCCCCGCCAGCGCCGACCCGACCGTGAAGATCGCCAGACCGAGCATGAGCAGCATCTTCTTGTTCAGCAGGTCGGCGAGCTTGCCCCAGACCGGCACCGTCGCCGTCATCAGCAGCAGCGTCGTCGCGACCACCCAGGTGTAGTCGGTCGAGCTGCCGTGCAGGTCGCCCATGATGCGCGGCAGCGCGTTCGCGACCACCGTTCCCGCGATCATGGTGACGAACAGGCCCAGCACGAGCGCCCATACCGCCCGCCTGATCTCTCCCGGCGTCATCGGCCTCTGCGTCGCCTGCCCCGCCAAGGCCACCGATGCCACTGATCCCGGCGATGCTGGCTGCGCCGATGGCGCGGCGGCCGGCCCGGGCATGGCCTCGGTGCCGCCGCCCGCGGTGGCTGGGTGAACGGCGCCATCGGGCGGCGTCTGGCTGGCCGCCGGGCGTTCCGCGGACGTTGTCATGCGGCCCTCCCGGCCGACCTGCCCGACGGCCGACCTCCCGGACCGCCGACCTCCCAGATTGGCTTCGCCAATCCGGCAGGGACCCTGGCGCCGATCCGGCAGGAACCCCGGGCACCGCCGATCTGGAGGAGCCCGCAGCCCCGGCGATCGGCGACGATTGTTTAGTTAATACAAAGTAATCTGCATACGGCCTGTCGCGCGCGGCCTCAGCGTCGCCGTCGGGAGGCCGTCGGGAGGCCGTCGTGAAGGCCAGGCAGGGAGAGTTACGGAAGGGTCATCCGCGCGGCCTAGGCTGGCCACAGCGGCGGACGCCGCGCGATGACCAGGTGGTTGCGCGGCCCGGTGCCGGGCCGGCCCACGGCGCCGCGCGGCGGGCCGCGAGCAGACGAGTTCTCATCCCGGGAGGCGGCGTGCACCTCGACCACGATCACGGCCAGCACGAGCACGGCCAGTCGCCGCTCGGAGGCGCGATCGGCGGCGGGCCCGCGACGACGGTTGGCTGGCAGACCACGGCCCCGATGACGCCCGCGGCTCCGCGTGCCGTGCCGGCCGGGCGGGCGCTGCGGGTCGGCATCGGCGGGCCGGTCGGCAGCGGCAAGACCGCGCTGGTCGCCGCGCTGTGCCGGGCGCTGGCCGGCAAGGTCGACCTCGCCGTCGTGACCAACGACATCTACACGACCGAGGACGCCGACTTCCTGCGTCGCGCCGGCGTGCTCGACCCGGCGAGGATCCGCGCCGTCGAGACCGGCTGCTGCCCCCACACGGCGATCCGCGACGACATCACGGTCAACCTCGACGCGGTGGAGGACCTCGACGCGGCGTTCGGCCCGCTCGACCTGATCATGGTCGAGTCGGGCGGGGACAACCTGACGGCGACCTTCAGCTACGGCCTCGTCGACAGGCAGATCTTCGTCGTCGACGTCGCCGGCGGCGACAAGGTGCCGCGCAAGGGAGGCCCCGGCGTGACCAGCAGCGACCTGCTCGTCATCAACAAGACGGACCTCGCCCCGCTGGTCGGCGCGGACCTCGCCGTGATGGCGCGCGACGCCGAAGCGGTGCGCCACGGCCGCCCGGTGCTGTTCACCAGTCTCGTCGAGGACCGCGAGGCGACGGCCGTCGCCCGCTGGGTCCTGGCCCAGCTGGTCGAGGCGCGCACCGCCAGCGCCGGCGCGAACGAGGCCAACATGGCCCCGCTCGCGGCCGTCGGCGTCGACCTGCCCGGCACTCGGTGAGCGCCGGCCTCGACCGCGGCGTGGTGCGAGCGCACGAGGTACGCGCTCACGCCGTGCTGCGGGTCGAGGCCGGTCCGGACGGCTCCGCGCGGGTCGTCGAGGCACGCTCGGCCGTCCCGCTCGTGCTGCGGCACACCGACACCGCCACGCCGCGGCGCCCGCCAGGCCAGGAGTCGGCTGCGCCGGTGGAGCGCGGGGTCAGGGACGTTCTGGAGCTGACGCCGCCGGCGTTGCCGACGGTGACCGTGCACCTGGTCGGGGCCGCCGCCGGCCCGCTCGCGGGTGACCACCTGCGGCTCGATGTCAGCGTCGGCGCTGGCGTGCGGCTGGTGCTGCGGTCGGTGGCCGCCACGCTGGCGATGCCGGGCCACGGCCCGGGCCCGTCCGTGATGGAGATCCACGCGGACGTCGCGGCGGGCGGGGCGCTCGACCTGCTGCCGGAGCCCACGGTCGCGGTGCGCGGCTGCCGGCACCGGATGGTCGGACGGGCCGTGGTGGCGGCCGGGGGCTGGCTGCGCTGGCGCGAGGAAGTCCTGCTCGGCCGGTTCGGCGAGCCGTCCGGCCACCTCGAGACGGACCTGCGCGTCGACATCCGCACCCCGGCGGGGGACCGAGCCCTGCTGCGCCAGCAGCTGCCGCTCGGCCCGGACGTCCCCGGCCTGACCGGCGCGGCCCTGATCGGCGCGGCCCGCGCCGTCGGCTCCCTCCTGGTCGCCGCGCCCGCGGCCGTCACCCCGCCGCGAGCCACCAGCCTGGGAGGACGGCCGGAAGGCGGCCGGGACGGCGACGGCGGCGGGCGAACCGGGGGCCTCGGCCCGGCCGGGCTCGGAGTGCCCGCCTCTGTTACCCCGCCGGTCGTTCCGGGCGCCGCCGGCCTCCCGGGCGGTTCCGCGGTTCTGCCGCTGGCCGGTCCCGGCGTGCTCGTCACCGCCCTGGCGGCCGACGCGGTCACCCTGCGCCGCCACCTCGGCCCCTGACGGCCCGGCCGGGCCCGTCTCGGCCTTGGTCCGCTCGACGGGGCCCGCGGAGAATGACGGACCGACCTGGCTCACGCGAGGTGGGCGAAGACGACGACGTTGTCGACGTAGTGGCCGATGTCGTGGTTGAACGTGCCGCCACAGGTGATCAGGCGGAGCTGTGCGCCATTGCCTGAGTGGTAGACCTCCTCGTCCGGGAATTCGGCCTTTGCATATTCGGCCAGCCTGTCGACGATGAACGTCGCGGTCGTGCCGTCCGCCCGGTCGACGAGGACGGTGGCACCGGCGTGCAGTTTGCCCAGCCGGTAGAAGACCGCCGGTCCGGTCTTCGAGTCGACGTGGCCGGCGATCACGGCCACGCCGTCGTCACCGGGCTCCGGGCCGGCGTGGTTCCAGCCGACCTCGGTGAACCCGGCCGGGGCGATCAGCCGTTCCGCCGCGTCGAGGTCGAGTGGCACGACCGGCGCCGTCACGGCGATATCCGGCACCCGCAGCCGCACCGGGTCCGCCGCCTTTCCGGCTGCCTGGCTCGCCGCCGGCGGCGAGCCCTGCCCGATCGTGGCATCGCCGTGCCCGGCCGCCGTGTCCCCGTCGGGCCCCGCGCGGCAGCCGGCGAGCAGAACCACCACCAGGGTGAGCAAGACGGCCAGCGCCGTCGCGGCGCGACCGCCGGGGCACCGCGACGGCGCTGGCCTCGGCGGTGACCGGCGCCGGCGGCCGGCGGATGATCCGGCCGCCGGGCTCGTGGTCATCCGCGCGCGCCCGCGCGGCGGCGCCGCCACACGCCGAAGCCGGCGAGCGCGCCGAGGCCGACGCCACCGGCCGTGAGCGGAAGAACCGCCTCGGTGCCGCCCCCGCCGGACCGCTGGCTGCCGCCGAGGCCCGTGTCCACGCCGCCGCGCGGGAGCTGTCCGTCGCCCGGGGCCCTGGTGACCCGCGTCGGGGCCGCGGTGCCGGGGAGGGAGCGGGGCGCCGTGGTGGCTGGCGCCGGCGCCGGGAGCTCGCCGGGGGTGGCCGAGCCGGCCGCCGGAACCGGTGCCGGGGTCGCGGCACTGGCGGCGGTCGCCGGCAGCGCCACACCGACGGCGACGCCGCCGGCCAGCGCCACCGCGAGCGCGGAGGTGGTGAGGTGCCGCCGGGCGGCCCGGACGGGGCTGGGAGCGTTCATCAGGTTTCCTCGATCCTGTGCGTGCCGTCCACGCCCACCGGTGGTGGTGGGGTGGCTGGCGGCCGCGGCCGAGATCGACTGCCCGGCCGGGTCCCAGGCTGGCGGTGGCCCGTGGACCGGCCATGAGGCGACGGTGAGAGGGCTCTCATCCGCCACCGGGGCGGCGCGGGCACCGCCCGGGTGGCCTCGGTGGGCTCGCCTACGATGAGCTGCATGGCGGATCGTCCAGGTACGCCGAAGGCGGCGGCCGGCGTCGCGGCCGCGCCGGAGACGGCGGAGCGGGCGGCGCGACCGGAGACGGTGGCCCGGCCGGGGAGGTGGCGCCTCGGTCTCGCGACGGTCGGACTGGTCGCGGTCGTCGGTGGACTGGCGGCCGCTGTGGTCTCGGCGTCGGCGGAGCCCAGCCCGCCCGCCCTGGGCGGGCCGATCCTGGCCAGGGGAGCGGCACCCACGAGCACGCCGCCCGCAACCGCGTCAGCGCCGCCGGCAACGCGCGTCCTGCCCGGCCCGGAACCCCCGGGCCGCCTGGATGGGCGCGCAAGCAGGCCGAGCGGCGCGATGCCGGTCGCCATCAGTCCGGTGCCGGTCACGGCCGCCCCTGGCAACCTGGGCGATCCTCGGACGACGGCGCCCGCGCTGCCCACCCGCGTCGCGCGGTCCGCGGCGCCGGCGCCGGCGCCGACCGAGGGGGCCACGCCGTAGGCGCAGGTCTCCCGGCGCTCGGGAGGGCCGCGGGGACGGCCGCGGATGAGAGCCTTCTCATCGTGTCCTCATCCCTGGCTTCGGCGGCGCCGGGACGCTCCAGTGCATGGAGCCCGGGCGGCCGAGGGCCCGCAGGCTGGCGAGCGGTCTGGTGAGGATCCGTGCCGTGACCGGGTCCGCGCGGCTGCGGATCCTCGGCTGGCAGCTGCTTCTCGTGGCGCTGGCGCTGGCCGGGTCGGTGCTGGCCGCCCGCCAGGTGCTGCTGGCGCGGGTCGACGAGCGGGTGGACCAGGGCCTGGCCAAGGAGGTCAGCGAGCTGCGCCGGTTCGTCGACAAGAGCGTCGACCCGGCCACCGGGCGGTCGCAGGTCGCCGACGTGCGCGCGCTGCTGGAGGCCTACCTGGAACGGGCGATCCCGGACCGCAACCAGACGATGCTCGCGCTCGTGAACGGTGCCCCCGCCTACCGGAGCGCCGAGACGCCGCCGTACCGGCTCGACGCCGACCGGGCGGCGATCGACGCGTTCGTGTCCGCCACGTCGGCCGGCCAGCCGCACTACGGGCGGGTCGCGACGCCGACCGGCGCGGTGCGCTACGTCGCGGTCCCGGTGAGCGTCCAGGGCCATCCCGAGCGAGGCGTCTTCGTGTCGGCCGTGTTCGTCGACCGGGAACGGGCCGAGGTGGACGAGGTGGTCCGGGTGCTCGGTGTCGTCGGGTTCGGCGCGCTGGCGGTCGCCGGCGCCGCCGGATGGATGGTCGCGGGGCGGGTGCTTGCCCCGGTGCGGATGGTCCGCCGGACCGCTCAGGCGATCACGGAGACGGACCTGTCGCGCCGTATCCCGGTCGGCGGGGCGTGGGTCGTCCGCCGGCCGCGCCGCGTCGCGGTCGGCGCGGGCCGCGACGCGGGCGACTCCAGCGGCGGCGGTCCGGGCTCCGGCGGCGGCTCCGGCGGCGGTGGGTCGGGTGGCGGCGGTCCGGGCGTCGGCGGCGGGCGGCGCGGTGGCGACCGTGCCGGTCGGGACGAGATCACGGAGCTGGCGCGGACGTTCAACGGCATGCTGGACCGCCTCGAGCAGGCGTTCGCGACCCAGCGCGCCTTCGTCGACGACGCCGGCCACGAGCTGCGCACCCCGATCACCATCATCCGCGGGCATCTGGAGCTGCTCGGCGACGACCCGGACGAGCGGGCCGAGACCGTCGCCCTCGTCCTGGACGAGCTCGACCGGATGAGCAGGATGGTCGACGACCTGCTGGTGCTCGCGAAGGCGGAGCAGCCGGACTTCCTGCGCCGCGAACCGGTGGATCTCGCCGTGTTCACCACGGACCTGTTCGTGAAGGCGCGGGCACTGGCGCCGCGCGCGTGGCGGCTGCAGGGGGTCGGCGACGGCCGGCTGTTCGCCGACCGGCAGCGGCTGACGCAGGCGCTGCTGCAGCTCGCGCAGAACGCGACCCAGCACACCCGGACCGGCGGCGCGATCGGGATCGGCTCGGCCGTCGACGACCACGTCGCGCGTTTCTGGGTGACCGACTCCGGTCCCGGCGTGGCTCCGGCCGACCGGGCGCGCATCTTCGAGCGCTTCGCCCGCGGCGCCCCCACGCGGCCGCCGGCCGCGGCCGGCGGAGGTGCGGGGCTCGGTCTCGCGATCGTGCGGGCGATCGCGACGGCGCATGGCGGCGCGGTCCGGGTGAGTGGCGAGCCTGGTGAGGGCGCGACCTTCGCCCTGGAGCTGAGCCTGCTCGACCACGGCCCTCGTGACCACGAGCCGCGTCGTCCCGCGCCACGCGGACCCGAACCGGGTGGCGTCGAACCGGGTGGCGTCGAACCGGGTGGCGTCGAACCGGGTGGCGTCGAACCGGCTGGACCAACCCCGGTGCCCCTGAACCCGGCGGCGGACAGGGACTGGGACGGGCTGGGCCTGGCGACCGTGAGGCCCATGGCGCGGGACAGCCCGGTGCACTGGGTTGCGCGTACGGGCGACGGGGCGGGCGAGCGCTGGGATGGGATGTGGGCATGACGAATCGAGTGCTCATAGCCGAGGACGAGCACCGGATCGCCTCGTTCGTCGCGAAGGGCCTGCGTTCCAACGGTTTCGTCCCGACATGCGTGAGCGACGGCCAGTCGGCGCTGGAGGTGGCCCTGTCCGGTGAGGTCGACCTGTTGGTCCTCGACATCGGCCTACCGGACCTGGACGGCTTCACGGTGCTGCGCCGGCTGCGCGCCGCCGGCTCGAGGCTCCCAGTGGTGGTGCTCACGGCCCGCGACGGCGTGCGCGACACGGTCGCCGCGCTCGAAGGCGGGGCCGACGACTACATGAGCAAGCCGTTCCGGTTCGAGGAACTGCTGGCCCGCGTCCGGCTGCGGCTGCGGCCCGAGCGGGCCACCGCCGAGCCGACCGTGCTGCTCAGCGGCGACCTCGCCCTCGATCTGCGTACCCGCAGGGCGCACGTCGGCGACCGGGTCGTCGACCTGACCGCGCGTGAGTTCGTCCTGGCCGAGACGTTTCTGCGCCACCCCGGCCAGGTGCTCGCCCGCGAGCAGCTGCTCTCCGCTGTCTGGGGCTACGACTACGACCCCGGCAGCAACATCGTCGATGTCTACGTCGGTTACTTGCGCCGCAAGCTGGGCGCCGCCCACATCACCACGGTCCGTGGCATGGGCTATCGCCTGGAAGCCGCGACGCCGCCCGGCGCCGACGCGGCCGGGGTCACGACATGAACATCCGGACCGGCGCCGCGCGGTGGCGCTCGGCGAGCAGGTCGAGGCGGACGGCGGACGGGGCGGGAAGCAGGTCGAGCCTGCCCGCGGCCATCGCGGCCTCGGCCGCCGCCGAGGCGTCGCCGGCGGTGGCCTCCATGGCGCCGGCGAGCCTGGCCTGCAGGCCGGTGACGGCGAGCGGGTCGAGGCCGAGCAGCCGGGTGGCGGCCGAGGCGGGGGCGCCGACCGCGCCGTAGACGGCGGCGAGCGCCGCGTCCGCAGGCTCGAGCCCGGCCGCGGCGGCGACCACGCCCAGCGCGATCGGGTGGTGGGGGGCGGTGGGCAGCCCGGCGCCTCCCGCCAGGCCCTGGTCGTCCGAACCCTGGTCGTCCGAACCCTGGCCGTCGGCCCGGAAGATCCTCGACAGGTCCCAGGCGGCCCGGCCCGCGCGCAGCAGCGTCCGCCCCTGCGCCCGGCTCGCGTCCCGCTGCGCCGGCGACGGTGTGCGGGCGTCGAGCTCGGCGTCCAGCGCAGCGAGCAGGACCGCGCGGTCCTGCCCGGCCGCCGGGGTGTCCGGGGGCCCCGGGACTCGTGCCAGGTCGGTGACGGCGACCAGGCAGGTCTGGCAGGCCGCGGCGGCGAAGGACGCGGCCACCAGGCCGGCGGTGCCGAGGCGGCCGAGCAGGAAAGCGGCCAGGTCGTCCAGGCCGGTCACGCCACCGTCCACCACGGCCGCCTCGACACCGCCGGAGTGCGCGTGGCCGCCGGCTGGCAGCCGGCCGTCCGCCAGCACCAGCAGCGCGGCGCGGGCTCCGGGCCGTCGCTCGCCTGACATACCTGTGATCACGGACCCTCCGATGCACTAGCGTCGCCGCCGGCCTGGTCATGGTCCCAAGGAGCCGTAGTCCCTCAAGGAGGCAGTCCCGTGCCCACGGAGTCATCCAGCCTCGCGAACCCGCCCGCCCGCGGCGAGGCGTCGCCGGCCGGCGTGAGCACCGCCGTGGACGCGGCGGATACCGCGCGGCTGTTCGCTCAGCCAACCACCCGGCCCGGCCAAGGGCCGCGGCGGCGGTCCCGCGCCGTGGCCGCCGTGGCCGCCGCCGCCGCTCTCGCGGTCGGCTCGCTCACCGCCTGCGGGCACAAGCATCCGCCCAAGCCGGCCAACTTCTCCTGCTCCGCGTCCAACAAGGCGGAGTGGTCGGACAAGGAGAAGCGGTGGGTGTGCGTGCCCAAGTCCAGCGGCAGCTCCTCCGACGGCTCGTCGTCGGGGAAGAAAAAGAAGAAGTAGCGACACGCCCCCGCGGCGGCGACGTCTCCAGGCCACCCTGGTGATCCGACTTACGTCGCCGCTGGTCACAGCCGCGGGCAACGCGGCGGTAACAGGAGCGACCTAGCGTCGGAGGTTGTCCATCCGTTCGCGGAACGCGGCTGCGCCGCGCCACCGGCGGGTACCGAGACGCGGGAGGGCAGCCGCATGCAGACGGCCACCGTGCTGGCGACACCGGCGACGTTCGGCCTGTTTGAGATCGACACAGCTGAGATCGACACGGACGAGATCGACTGGGCCGAGGCCGGCTGGGCGGCGCGGACGCCCGGCTCCGCCGCCGAGCTGCCGGGGCTCACCGAGATCGAGGAGTTCTACCGGGCCTTCGGTTTCGTGCTGTTGCGCGGCCTGGCCGGCGACGAGCTGACCGCCCGGATGGAGACGGAATGCGCGGCCGTCCAGGACGACGTGCTAGCCGGCAGGCTGCCGGAAAGGCACGGGTCGACGAAGTACCTGGACGACGCCGAGAAGATCGAGAGGTTCGTCAACTACGTCGAGCACATCCAGGAACTCTCGCCGGCCGTACTGGAGGCGGTGGCCCTGCCGCCGCTGCTCGCGGTGATCCGCCGGCTGATCGGCGACGGCGCCTGGCTCAACTCGTCGGACAAGGCCGGCATCGTCTACCAGGACTCCCGCCCCGGCCGCGAGTCCGGTTACACCCGGATCGGCTGGCACTCCGACTGGCAGGCGATGCCCAGCGTCGACGTCTGGCCGGGGCTCGCATTCACCTTTCACCTGGACGCGACCAGCCCGGCGAACGGCTTCCTGCGCGTCGTCCCCGGCAGCCACAACTGGGCGACCCCGGCGCCGTACCGCAACGTCAACAACGTCGCGGTGCCCGAGGACGCCCGCCCGGCCGGCGGTTACACCGACGTCCCGGCCCCTTTCGCGATGCCGCTGGGCTTCGACAAGGTCCCCGGCGAGGTCGCCGTCTACGCCGAACGCGGCGACGTGATCCTGCACGACGGCTATCTGTGGCACTCCGCGTCGCGCGCCACGGACGACGACGGCGTCCGCCGGCACGTCCGCGGCGGCTACTTCGGCGGCGACGAGGCCAACTACCGCCCCCAGTTCCTCAAGAACGCAGCCCGATAGCCCCGTAGCCCCGCCGCGCCCGCACCCCCACCTCGCCGGAGCTTGCCGACAGATTGGTCATAACCTCATAGCTGTCGCCTGGCCGCGTTCTAGAGATCGCGGGCGGGCGACGTGACCGCCTGCCGTTGGGCCTGGGGTGGGTCGCCGGACGGATATAGGGCGATTTATCATCGGCCTGCCGAGCAGGAACCGCGAGAGCGGCGGCTGCGAGAGAGGCGGGCAGCGTTGGCAGGGGCATCGCTCCCTCCCCATCTGGACCCACGTTCGGACGGTGGAGGCGAGCAGGGGACGAGGCACGCGTCGGGCGGGCGCCGGGCGCTGCGCGCGCTGCTCGGGGCGCTGTCGACGGTGGTACTGCTGGTGAGCGTCGGCGGCTGGGCGACGTACACCTACGCCAACGGGAACATCAACCGGATCCGGCTCGACCTGGGCGACAACCGGCCCGACGAGAAGCGCGGCGTGACGAACTACCTGGTGGTCGGCACGGACAGCCGGGCGGGATCGGACGGGGAGTTCGGCAACGTCCCCGGCCAGCGGTCGGACACGACGATCCTCGTCCATCTCGCCGAGGACGGCACCACGACGATGGTGTCCTTCCCCCGCGACACGTACGTGACGGTGCCCGAGTACACCGACTCCGCTGGCAAGAGCCACCCGGCGCACAAGGACAAGTTCAACTCGGCGATCTCCGACGGCGGGCCGTCGCTGCTGGTGAACATGGTCGAGAGCCTGACCGGCATGCGGGTCGACCACTACGTCTCGATGGACCTCGAGGGCTTCAAGGCAATCACGAACGCGATCGGCGGCGTCGACGTCTGCGTCCTGCCCTCGAGCTTCCGGGACCACTTCAAGGACGACACGGGCAGAGCGAGGGTCAGCACCAACACGAAGGACCCGATGAGCGGCTGGAACGGCGGGCCCGGGACCGTCCACGTGAACGGCGACCAGGGCCTGGCGTTCGTCCGGCAGCGCCACGGCCTGCCGAACGGGGACATCGACCGCATCAAGCGCCAGCAGCAGTTCATCGGAGCGGTCTTCCACAAGGCGACCACCGGCGACGTGCTGACCAACCCGGTCAAGCTGCAGGGCCTGCTCTCCACGGCCACGTCGGCGCTCACCCTCGACGACAAGACCAGCATCAACGACCTGCGGGACCTGGCCACCCAGATGCGCGGTGTGGCCGCCGGCTCGATCCACATGGAGACCCTGCCGACGCACGCACCTACCGAGGCCGAGGGCGGGATCGGAAACAGCGGCAACATCATGCTGCACGGCGTCGCGACCTCCGTGCAGATCTACAACCCGGTCGACCTTGCCCGGCTCGTCACCCCGCTCGGCGGACACGTCGACGGCGTCGAGGACACGGCGTCCCCGACCACCGAGCCCGCGCCCGGCCCGGTCACCGTCCCGCCGTCGCAGGTGACCGTCGTGGTCTACAACGGCTCCCATCGGTCGGGGCTCGCGGCTCAGGTCACCAAGGACCTGACAGAAATGGGCTTCCGCGTCTCTGGCACCCTCACCGCCGAGCCCCTTACCTACACGGCGTCCCGGGTGCTCTACGGCGCGGGCAAGGAGGACGCCGCGCGCACGGTGCAGGCAGCCGTTCCCGGCTCAATCCTGCGCGCCGACCAGACCATCACCGGGGTCCACCTCATCCTCGGCTCGGAGTTCACCAAGGTCGTGACCCCCGCGCTGACGGGCGCTGGCGGTACCTCGGGCACCGCCGCTTCCGGCGCGGCACCCGCCCCCACGACGGCACCCCCGGCGGTGCCCACCACCCCCAGCTGCACCTACTAGCCAGGGCCTCGGCCTAGCCAGGTCCCCGGCGAGGGGCCCGGTCGACGCTCTCCGAGGATCTCGATCAGAACAAGAAGTAGCGCTGGGCCATCGGCAGCTCGCGGACCGGGTCGGGCTCGATGGCCTCGCCGTCGATCGTGACGGTGAAGGTGTCGGGGTCGACGCGGATGTCCGGGGTGGCGGTGTTGCCGGGCATGTCGGCCTTGCCGCGGGAGCGGACGTCTAGAACCGGGACCATCGGGGTCGCGAGCTGGAGCTTCTCGGCCAGGCCGTCCTCGATCGCGGCGGGCGCGACGAAGGTGAGCGACCCGGCGGCGGCGGGGCCGCGGGCGGCGCCGAACATCGGGCGGGGGAGCACCGGCTGCGGGGTCGGGATCGAGGCGTTCGCGTCGCCCATCGCGGCCCAGGCGATGAGGCCGCCCTTGATGACGACCGACGGGCGGACGCCGAAGAACGCCGGCTCGTAGAGGACCAGGTCGGCGAGCTTGCCGGCCTCCACCGAGCCGATCTCGCCGTCCAGGCCGTGCGCGACGGCCGGGCAGATCGTGTACTTGGCGACGTAGCGCCGGGCCCGGAGGTTGTCGGCCCGGCCGTCGCCAGGCAGGGCACCGCGGCGCTTCTTCATCACGTGCGCGGTCTGCCAGGTGCGCAGCACGACCTCGCCGATCCGGCCCATCGCCTGCGAGTCCGAGCCGATCATCGAGATCGCGCCCAGGTCGTGCAGGAAGTCCTCGGCGGCGATCGTCGACGGCCGGATGCGGCTCTCGGCGAAGGCCAGGTCCTCGGGGATCGACGGGTTCAGGTGGTGGCAGACCATCAGCATGTCGAGGTGCTCGTCGAGCGTGTTGACGGTGTGCGGACGGGTCGGGTTCGTCGACGAGGGCAGCACGTTGCCAGCCGTGACGACGGTGATGATGTCCGGCGCGTGCCCGCCGCCCGCGCCCTCGGTGTGGTACGCGTGGATCGCCCGGCCGGCGATCGCGGCCAGCGTGCTCTCGACGTAGCCGGCCTCGTTGAGCGTGTCCGAGTGCAGCGCGACCTGCACCCCGGCCGCGTCGGCGACGCGCAGGGAGGCGTCGATCACGGCCGGCGTGGTGCCCCAGTCCTCGTGCAGCTTGAACGCGGCCGCGCCGGCCCGCAGCTGCTCCCAGAGCGACTCCTCGTTCGTGGTGTTGCCCTTGCCGAGCAGGACGACGTTGACCGGCCAGTCGTCCAGCGCGGACAGCATCCTGGCCAGGTTCCAGCCGCCGGGGGTCACCGTCGTCGCCTTGGTGCCCTCGGCCGGGCCGGTGCCGCCGCCGATCAGCGTCGTGATGCCGGCGCCGAGCGCCTCGGGGACCTGCTGCGGGCAGATCAGGTGCACATGGCAGTCGATCGCGCCGGCAGTCATGATCTTGCCGTTGCCGGAGATGACCTCGGTGCCGGGGCCGATCACCAGGTCCGGGTGCACCCCGTCCATCGTGTCCGGGTTGCCGGCCTTGCCGAGAGCGACGATCCGGCCGTCGCGGACGCCGACATCGGCCTTCACCACGCCCCAGTGGTCAAGCACGATCACGCCGGTGATGACCAGGTCCGGCGCTCCCTCGGCGCGGGTGGCCCGGGCCTGGCCCATCGACTCGCGGATGACCTTGCCGCCGCCGAAGACCGCCTCGTCGCCGGTGCCGGCGCCGCCGGGCCCCCGGCTGAGGTCCTCGGTGACCTCGATGAACAGGTCGGTGTCGGCGAGCCGGACCCGGTCGCCGACCGTCGGTCCGTACAGCGCGGCGTACCGCGACCGGTCCAGCCTGGCCATGCCTGACCTCTCTGCTTCTCTTCTGCTTCTCTGCTTCGCTTCTATGCGCTACGTGGGACGAGACGGCCCGGCGTCGACGAGAGGGCCGGGAGGGGCCCGCCGGTCAGGCCGGCGCGGTCGGGGCCGCGTCGCGTTCGTCGAGCCTGCCGGCCCACTCGAGGCGCAGGCCGGGCACGTCGCGCGCGCCGGCCAGCGGCACCAGGGTGACCTCACGCTCGATCCCGGGCTCGAAGCGGACCGCCGTGCCCGCGGGCACGGCGAGCCGATGTCCCCAGGCGGCCGTCCGGTCGAACCTGAGCGCCGGGTTCGCGGCGGCGAAGTGGTAGTGCGAGCCGACCTGGACCGGCCGGTCGCCCGCGTTGCGCACCAGCAGCGTGATGGTCGGGCGGCCCGGGTTGATCTCGATCGGGTCGTCGTCGTGCAGGACCTCGCCGGGAATGATCGGCATCCGCGCTCCCTGTGTGGCGTGCTGGCGCTGGACGCGCCGCCCTGCCTGTCGGACGCTGAGCGTCCTCCCTGCGTGGTGTCGGGTACCTGTGTATGGCCGTGGTCGAGGTGGTGTCGGCCTGGGACGGGGTTGCGTTGGCGCTGCGCTGAAGGCGCTGTCACCTCTTGTGGCTGCTTCGCGCGTTCTGGTCGCCTCTGCGATGGTCGCCCATGAGAGAAGCGAAGTGGCGGCATGAACCAACCGCTCGGGTTGGTGACGTTCAGCGGCGGGTGACCGTGTGGGCGCGGAGGCGTGCCTCGTGGAGGCCCGGCCCACGAGCGAAGCGTGGTGCCCCTGTGAATGCTGTGCCTTTGGGCTGGTGACGTCACAGCGGCAGGCGACCGCGCTGGGCGCGGAGGAGGACGCGGCGCGGAGGTCCCTCGGGAGCGAAGCGAGTGAGGGGCCGGAGCGCCGCGCCCGGACGGAGCGAACCATGAGCACAGTCACGGGATCGGGTGGTGAACCGTGACGAGCTTGGTGCCGTCGGGGAAGGTCGCCTCGACCTGCACCTCGGCCAGCATCTCCGGGATGCCGTCCAGGACGTCCTCCCTGGTCAGCACCGTGCGGCCGGTGGCCATGAGCTCGGCGACGGTGCGGCCGTCGCGCGCGCCCTCGAGCAGGAAGGAGGTCAGGATCGCGACGGCCTCCGGGTAGTTGAGCCGCAGGCCGCGGGCCCGCCGCTCCCTGGCGAGGTTCGCCGCGACATGGATCAGCAGCCGTTCCTGTTCATGCGGGCTCAGCAGCACGGCGCCAAACCTAGGGCCGGCAGATGACGGCGGCGTAACACCGATCGCCGGCGCGTCGCGCCCGGACGCCCCGGTGACCCACGACCGCCCTTTGGATGATCGAGATCTGTCACTCTCCGTCGCGGATCGGGATGTCCGCTCGCGGTCGGTACCTGCCGGCGAGCTCGTATGGGCCGGTCGGGGGCTCCGGGGTCCAGCCAGGTCCGTCACAAAAGGGGCGGAGTTACCTGCTGTTCACAAAGGGGCGATGGACGCGATACGACCGCTTTCTAACGTCCGGGGAACCGCCCGGGTGGGCCGGACGTGCCGGCGGTGGGGATCTCAACCCTGGGGCGATGCGATGGGGGTTCGGTGACAACTGGATTCGATAGGCGGGGCTTCCTGCGGCGTGGCGCGGGCGTCACGGTGGGTGCCGCGGCGATCGCGGTGGGCGGGAGCGGCCTGCTTGCCGCCTGCGGCGACGACGACTCGGGGACGACGGCGGCGACCACCAGCGGTGGCGCGGCGTCGTTCGGCAAGCTGGACTACCGGCTCTCCTGGATCAAGAACGTCGAGTTCGCCGGCGCGTACATCGCCGACCAGAAGGGCTACTACAAGGCGGCTGGCTTCTCCGAGATCAACCTGATCGCCGGTGGCCCGAGCGCCACCCCGCAGGACGCCGACGTGGCGACCGGCAAGGCGTTCGTCGGCATCTCCGCGCCGGACATCACAGGCAACGCGATCCTCCAGGGCGCGCCGCTGAGGATCATCGGCGCCCAGTACCAGAAGAACCCGTTCGCGATCATGTCCCTGGCGGACAAGCCGATCAAGACGCCGCAGGACATGATCGGCAAGAAGATCGGTGTGCAGGCGACGAACGAGTCCGTCTGGACCGCGTTCCTCACCGCCAACGGCCTCGACGCGTCGAAGATCGAAAAGGTGCCGGTCGAGTTCGACCCGACGCCGCTCACCACGGGGCAGGTCGACGCCTGGTTCTCCTTCGTCACCAACGAGCCGAACCTGCTCAAGGTGAAGGGCGTCGACACCTTCACGTTCCTGCTCGCGGACTTCAAGTACCCGCTGGTGTCCGAGACCTACATGGTCACCGAGGACACCCTGAAGAACGACAAGGACAAGATCAAGGCCTTCCTGACGGCCGAGATCAAGGGCTGGGCGGACTCGATCCACGACCCGTCCATAGCCGCGAAGTACGCCGCCGAGATCTACGGCAAGGACCAGGGCCTCGACGCGGCCGAGCAGACGCTGGAGTCGACCGCGCAGAACGAGCTGCTGCTCACCGACGACACCAAGAAGAACGGCCTGTTCACGATCACGCCGACGCTCATCGAAGAGAACATCGCGACGCTGAAGCTGGCGAAGGTGGACATCACCGCCGAGCAGCTTTTCGACACCAGCATCATCGACGAGATCTACAAGGAGAACCCAGCCCTGATCCAGCTGCCCCTGTAGACGGCACCGGTCGGATCTACAACGCAACCGTGCGGCGCCCAGGCGTGCCTCCGCGGAGGCCCGGCCACGAGCGGAGCGAAGTGGCTCCACGAACACCGCGGTTTCGGGTTGGCGACGTTGCAGCGGCGAGCAACCGAGCTGGGCGCGGAGGCGCGCCTCCGCGGAGGCCCTCCTACGAGCGAAGCGATGTAGGGGGGCCGCCGCGGAGGTCGCCGTAGCGCCCGTGAGCGGAGGAGGACGGCGCGCGGAGGTCCCGTGGGAGCGAAGCGAGTACGGGGCCGGAGCGCGCCGCCCGSACGGAGCGAACCAGCAACACGGTGCGAACCAGAGAAACAGGAGTGACATGAGCGCTTCCGCCACGCCCACGCCGGAGCCCGCCGTCGACGAAGCGGGAGTCACGCTTGGCAAGGAGACGGCCGGCGTCGCGCCGGCCGCCGCCGAACCGGCCCCGGGGTCCGGGGTGAGCGTGGTGGCCCTGCGCAAGGAGTTCCGCCTCGGCCGCCGGTCGGTCGTCGCGCTGGACAACGTGAACCTGTCGACGACGGAGGGCTCGTTCCTCACCCTGATCGGGCCCTCCGGCTGTGGGAAGTCGACCGTCCTGCGGATCCTCGCCGACCTGGAGGCACCGACCCAGGGCGAGGTGCTGGTCCACGGCGAGCCGCCGTCCACGGCCCGCCGCAACCACCATCTCGGGATCGCCTTCCAGGACGCGGCCCTGCTGCCGTGGCGGTCGGTCGAGGCGAACATCCGGCTGCCGCTGGAGGTCAGCGGCGCCAGGACGGACAAGAAGGTGATCGCCGACCTGATCGCGCTGGTCGGTCTCACCGGCTTCGAGAAGGCGCGACCGGCGCAGTTGTCCGGTGGCATGCGCCAGCGGGTCGCGATCGCCCGCGCTCTGGTCGTCGAGCCGAAGGTCCTCCTGCTCGACGAGCCGTTCGGCGCCCTGGACGATATGACCCGCCAGCGGCTCAACTTCGAGCTGCTGAGGATCTGGACGGAGCGGGCGACGACCACCCTGCTGGTCACCCACTCCATTCCCGAGGCGGTCATCCTGTCCGACAAGGTCGCGGTGATGAGTCCCCGACCGGGGCGGATCGCCGCGATCGTCGATATCGACCTGCCGCGCCCGCGTACTCCGAAGATGCTGCGCACCCCCCAGTTCCACGAGCTGCACGACCAGCTGTCGAGCCTGCTGTTCTCCGGGCAGGGCGACGAGGGCGTGCAGGCGGCGTGACGGCGGCGGTGCGGAGATGACCACGTTTCAGGACACGTCGGCCGGCGCGGTCCTCGGTCCGGGGGGCGATGGCCCCGACCAGCCAGGAGGCGCCGACCGCGCCCGCTCCGGTGGCGCGCCGCCGTGGCTCGGTGGCCTGGTCGGCACCGTCGCCGTGATCGCCCTGTGGTGGGTGCTCGCGGTGACCGTGTTCGAGCACGGCGGCGCCGTGCCGACACCCTGGGAGGTCCTCAAGGACCTCTGGACCGACCGGAACCTGTGGCCGAGCCCGGTCAGCTCCACCGTTTGGATCGCGTTCAAGGGCTACCTGATCGGCAACGGCCTCGCGATCGGTCTCGCCGTCCTGTGCTTCGGGATCCCGGTCGTCGACCGGATCGTCCTGCAGATCGGGGTCGCGTCGTACTGCCTGCCGATCATCGCCATCGGACCGATCCTCACCACGGTGTTCGACGGCACGACGCCGCAGACGGCGCTCGCCGGGATCTCCGTGTTCTTCACGACGCTGGTCGGCACGCTCGTCGGCCTGCGCTCCGCGGACCAGACGACCCTCGACGTGATCCGGGCCAGCGGCGGCGGCCGCTTCGCCCAGCTGCGGTACGCCCGGCTGCGCGCGGCCCTGCCGAGCACGTTCACCGGGCTGCAGATCGCGCCGCCGGCCGCCGTGCTGGGCGCGATCATCGGCGAGTACCTGGGTGCCGACAAGGGGATCGGGATCACGATGATCGCCTCCCAGCAGGGGTTCAACGTCCCCCGTACCTGGGCTCTAGCGCTCATAGCTTCCGCCATCGCCGGTATCGGGTATGGCATTACCTCGCTGGCCGCCCGGCTGCTCACGCCGTGGGCGCCGCGCGGCAACGTCGGAGGTGCATCGTGACCACGGCCGCCGCCCCGCCCGACGCTGGGACCAAATCCGAGCCCGCACCGGCCACGGCCGTCGCGCCCCCGGTGGAGGAACGCGCTCCCGGCTCGCTGATCCTGGTCACCGCGCTCGTCCGGCTCGGCCGGACCTTCGGGTCCGTGCTCGCGTCGGTCGTCGTGATCCTTGTTCTCTGGTACGCGTTCCTCAAGGTGTTCGACCTCAGCCCGCTGGTCGCGAAGTCGCCGAAGGACGTCTATCACTATCTTTTCACCGTCCCCAAGGCACCGGACAACCGGCACGCGATCTTCGATGCCCTGATGTCGACACTCGGCGACGCCCTGGCCGGCTATATCGCCGGAACGGTCGCCGCCATCGTCGTGGCGGTGCTGTTCGTGTTGTACCGGCCCGTCGAGCAGGCATTCATGCCGGTCGCGATGGTGCTGCGCTCGGTGCCGCTGGTCGCGATGACGCCGATCATCACCCTGGTTTTCGGCCGTCATCTCGCGGGCGTGACGGTCATCGCGGGGATCGTGGTCTTCTTCCCGTCCCTGGTGAACATCGTCTTCGGCCTGCGCTCGACGCCGCGCGCCGCCGCCGACCTGGTTACCGCTTACGGGGGCTCCGAGTTCACGGTGCTGCGCAAGGTGGCCATTCCGAGCGCGCTGCCGTCGCTGTTCGCCTCCGCGCGTATCGCCGTCCCGGGCGCCATCATCGGCGCGCTGCTGGCCGAGTGGCTGGCCACCGGCAAGGCGCTGGGCTACTACATGCAGCACGCCCAGCAGACCTTCAACTATGGCGGCGTCTGGGCGGCGGTCATCGTCATCACCGCGGTCAGCATCGCCATCTACGGCGTCGTCGGCATCATCGAGACCGTCGTCCTCGCCCGCTACGGCCCGGCGCCGTCCCGCGGTAAATGACCCCGCTTCCCGGCCGTTCCGGGCCGCAGCGCACGTAACCATCAGGTTTCCGGGCTCCTCAGACCACCCGAAAGGGGCGGGCCCGGGCGCGCGTGAACTGGATGTCCCACCCGCATGCGCCCCACTCGTTTAGCGGTGGGCCCGCGCGCATGTGAAGTGGCGCACTTCGCTCCAGCCGTGTTTGGTGGGCCCGGCGCGCCCCAGTGTGACGGTTGTGTTTCGGCGCACTTAATGCTTGGCAGCAATCGGTGACTGTGCCGTACTCGCCTGCGACAATGATGGCGGCGGCCGCCGTTTGGGCATGCCGGTGGCCGGACCCCCGACGTCGAGCCTCGCTCGACCCCCTGCGGAGGTGAGCGTGTCGACTCCTCGGGGGTTGGCGGCCGGATGGCCGGGCTCGGGTCTCGTGGTAGGACCCGCACCGAAGCCAGGCGCGGTGGCGGGCGGCCACGCGGTGGCGGAGACGCCCGGTGTCGTCGGCGGGAACGGGCTGGGGCCGAGCGGCGGGGAGCTCGCGCGGCTGCGGCGCGTCGCCGTCGGCGAGGAGGACGCCGACCTGCTGGTCCACGGCGGGACCGTCGTCGTCGTGCAGACGGGCGAGCTGCTGCGCCGCGACGTCGCGATCGTCGGACGGTTCATCGCCGCCGTGACCAGGCCGGGCGCGCTCGCCGGCCGGCGCTCGCTCGACGCCTCGGACCGCTACCTGGTCCCCGCCTTCGTCGACGCCCATGTCCGGCCGGAGCGGACGCTGCTGATGCCGGGCGAGGCGGCCCGGCTGCTGGTGTCGCGCGGGACGGTGACCGTGCTGACCGACCCGTCCGGGCTCGTCGCGCGCTGCGGGCCGCGCGGCGCGGGGCTCGCGACCACGACCGGCACGCCGCTGCGCGTGCTGACGCGCCGTCCCGGCGCCGCCGGCCCTCCCACCGCGGACCTGCTGCCGGGGGAGCGCCCCGGCGCACACCGCACACTCGCCGACCTGGTCGGATACGGCCAGCTGGCCTGCGCCGTGCGGCGCGGGGTGGTGGCTGGCATGCCGCCGGCGGAGGCGATCCGCCGGGCCACGTTCGCGCCCGCCCGCCGGCACGGTCTCGACCACGTGCTCGGCGCCATCTCACCGTCGCACCTGGCCGACCTGCTCATCGTCTCCCAGATCGGCGGCATCGAGCCGCCCGACCTCGTCGTCGCGGGCGGGCGGATCGCCGCCGGCCAGGGCCGGCCGCTGTTCGACAACTCCGACCTCGTGCCCGGCTGGGCCGTGGACACCGTGCGCCTGCCGGTGAACCTGCACGTCGGCTCGTTCGCGGCGGCGCGCTGGCCCGGCCATCCCGTGCCGCTGCCACTCGCCGTGGAGATCGTGTCACGGCTGTCCGCGCCGGTGATCTCCCAGCGACCGGCCGGTCTGCCCGGGCTGCCGCCGGGCCTGCCCGTCGTGCCCGGGGCGCCCGGGGCGCCGGGGATCGCCCCCGCGATCCCCGAGCTGCAGCCCGCGACGGTGCTGCCCGCCGGCGAGCCGTCGCCGCGGCACGTGCGGGTCGAGCCGGCGGTGCGGGACGGCCGGATCGTCGCCGACCCTGAGCACGACCTGCTGAAGGTGGCCCTGGTCGACCGGTCAGGCGCCCACGAGCCGGTGCGCGTGGGCCTGGTGCGTGGCGTCGGGCTCACCAGCGGCGCCGTCGGCGTCACCGTCACCGAGCCGCCTGGCGACCTGCTGCTCGTCGGCACCAACGACGCCGACATGCTCACCGCCGCCCGGGCCATGGAAGGCATGGGCGGCGGTTTCGTCGTCGTCGACCGCGGCTGGGTGCAGGCCGCGTGCCCACTACCGGTGGCCGGCATCGTCAGCGACGCGCCCTGGGAGGCGGTCGACGGCCAGCTGGCCGCGGCCGACGCCGCCGCCACGGCGATCGGCTGCCGGCTGAGCAGCCCGCTGCAGACCCTCGCGGACCTCGGCGTCGCCCTGTACGTCCGGCCCTGACGCTTCTTCTGCGTCGACCCTCCGCGGGGTCCCCGCCCATTGGCTATTGGTCGCGGCGGGCGGAACGTGCCAGCAGACGCCGAGCCCCTGCTTAGCCGATGGGTGGGGGAGGAACCGTCAGCTGGCTGCCTCGGCGGCCGGCGGCTTGTCGTCGGCCGAGGCTGGGTCTGGGGCCGGGGACGGGCTGGCGGCGGCGGCCGCCGCCGGCTCGCGAGCGGGTGAGTCCGCCGCGGCGACGGCTTCGGCGGAGTCGCGCAGCGCCCCCTCGGAATATCTGGACAGCATCCAGGAGCGCCGCGGGGTGGCCGCGTCCTGGATCTCCACCAGGCCAGCCCGCACCATGCGGAACAGCGACCGGCGCGCCTCGGTCTTGGAGACGGCGAGCATCTGGGCGACATCCTCGGTCCGCAGCCGAGGCTGCCGGCGCATCCGGGTGATGATCTGTAGCTCCGGCAGTGACAGCGGCCGGCCGCCGAGCTCGTGGCTGAGCACGAAGCGGGCGAAGCCCAGGTCGGGGCGCCCGCCGGGGAGCACGACGACGACCGCGTGCTCGCCGCTGCGGCCGTGGTCGGGCGGGGCGTGCCCATGTCGCAGCTGCTCGCGCCAGATATGGCTGATGCCCCGGCCGGTGCGCGTGACGATGCCGGCGCGGCGGAACGCGTCCGCCAGCAGCGGGTTGCGCGGGCTTGGAGGGGCGGTCAGCAGGCTCTCGACGGTGATCCCGGCAGGCAGGCCGGACGGGTTGGAGACGACGATCTGGTCGGCCGACCACTGCACGTGCACCGCGCCGGGGGCCGTGTAGTCGCGATGGATGAGCGCGTTGGCCAGCGCCTCGCGAAACGCGCTCTCCGAGTACACCGGCACGCGCATCCGCACCAGGTCGAAACGCACCTCCCGCATGGGGTTCAGCGCGCGGAACCGGGCGAGGAACTCCTCGACGAGCCGGAACAGTGGCCAGCGCAGGAACACGTTCGTGCCCGTCGCCAGCCCGTCGACCCGGTCGAAGACCTGGATCGCGGCCTCGTGGGTGGGCGCGAAGCGGCGCAGCGACTCCGGGCGACCGAACAGCAGCAGGCCCGCGAGAAGGATCTCCACCTGCTCGGCGCCCGGGGCCGCGGCATCGGAGTCGGCATCGTCGGCGTCGGCATCGCCCGGCGCGGTGCGTACGACGCCGAGCTCGCGCGCGAGCGCGAGGTCATCCAGCAGGGCGAGCCGCTCGTCGGCCTTCTCCCGGTAGGCGCCGACGAGGCGGCGCAGCCGGTCGAACTCGACCGGGTCGAGATCGTCCCAGGTGGCGCCAGGCACCACCCGTCCGGTCACATCGACCGCGCCGGTTACCAGCATGCTTCTTCCAGGCCCGCGGCCGGGCGTGTCGCACTCAGCGCTTCGCACGTCAATATCGTAGGGACGATCAGTGGTCTGCGCGCCGCTTCCGCGCTGTCGGCTAGCGGCTACTGCCGAGCCCTCGGCTAGCGGCTACTGCCGAGCCGGGCCCGCGATCGCCCCTCGAGGGCCAAAGGAGGTGCGAAAATGTTCTTCCTTCGCACCTCCGGCGGCCCCGTCCCCAGGAGAACTAACGGGCGGCGCGGGTGGGCGGGCGGCGAGGCGCCCTGGTGTGGCGGCCGTCGGTGTCGGCGGCGCTCGCGCCGGGACGGCGGGGGTAACGGCCCGCGCGGGTGACGAAGGCGGCCAGCACGCGGCGCAGCGCCACCCCGGCGGCGTCGGCGCGGATGCTGACCTCCTCGGCCAGCTCCCCGTCGCCGCTGATCAGCGGCAGGCCGTCCAGGGTGAACTTCTCCTGCAGCGCCAGGTCCTCGTCGAGGATCTCCTGCTCGAAGCGGGCGGCCTCGGCCAGACGCGCCGCGTCGCCGCCGAGGTCGTCGCGCAGCAGCCGGGTGTAGACCCTGGTCGCGCCCTCGTCCTCGGGCTGCAGACAGAAGTGGATCGCGCTGCTGATCCCGGCCTCCGGGTATTCGAGGCGCAGCCGCAGCATGAACGGCGGGCGGAACACATAGGTGGACACGCGCCGCTGGATGAGCGGCCGAATCCCGGCGGCCACCCCGGGATCCTCGGGGTTGGCGACCTCCTGCTCCATGGTGACGCAGAAGCCGTCCCCGTCCGCGTCGACGCGATACGGCGGCACGACCATGTCCTCGCCCGCGCCGATCGTGCCCGCGTGCACGAACGGGAAATGCGCGGTGTCGAGGAAGTTGTCGGCGAGCAGGCCGGCGGCGGCGGTGGTGCGCGACGGCTCCAGCCACACCGAGCCGAAGGCGTCGTCCGCCTCCTCCGGGAGGTCCATGATCTCCGAGAACGGCTCGTCCGGGGCCACCCAGAGCAGGCCGTGCCGCTCGGTCACGCCCCAGGCGGCCGTGGCGTGGGCGCGGCGCGGGGCGGGTACCCCTGGGCCGAGCGCGGGCACGGCGACGCAGTCGCCGCCGGCGGCGAACCGCCAGCCGTGGTACGGGCAGACCAGCGTCGCGCCGTCGACCCGCCCGGCGGACAGCGGCGCGAGCCGGTGCGGGCAGCGATCCTCGAAGGCGGTGACGGCGCCGTCGAGCCGGGCGAGCACCCAGGGCTCGCCGAGCAGGCACACCCCGAGCGGCTCGTCGCCCAGCTCCGTGGAGCGGGCCACCGGGTGCCAGCCGTGACGCAGCGCTGGATCCGTGTTCGTCAGACGGCGCGACACGCTCACCTGCCTCCTTGCCCTCGTCATCGCTGTCCTGTCACCGGCGTTCGGCCAACGGCCGAGCGGCCCATCCCGGCTGGTCGGGGCCGGCCGGAGATGGGCTGGCCTTCCGCACATCATCCACGGTCCCGGGCCGCGCCGGCCGCTAACCGACGTTCAGTGATGTAACACGCTGTGAGCACTCCCGGTCGCCTCTGGCAGCCCACGCGCAGGCGCTGGCCTGAACACGCCCGTAACCTGCGGGTCCTATCGTCGACGGGCGAACGGCTCGTGCACGTAGGCGTCGTTCGCGCCGCTCGCGCTGGTCAGAGACCCGCGGCCAGTGCCGGCGACGCGCCAGGCCACCGGCTGCCGGTGGCGTGGCTCCTGCGCATGCTTACAGAGGGTGACGGCGGGAGGCTGGCCAGGTGACAGGCACCACGGCCGCGCTGCACAGGCCGGGCACGGTCGGAGAGGCGGTCCGGATCCTCGCCGAGGCCGGCGACGCGGAGCTGCTCGCGGGCGGCACTGACCTGGTCCCGGCGCTGCGCGCTGGCACTCGCCGGCCGCGCGCGATCGTGGCGCTGCGCCGCGTCCTCGAGCTGCGCGCCCGGGGTGCCTGCGCGGAGGCGCTCACCATCGGCGCAGGGGTGACCTACGCCGAGCTCGCGGACTGGGCACCCGCGCCCGGGCTCGCGGCGACCGCCAGGGCCGTCGGCTCGGCCCAGATCCGCAATGCCGGCACGGTCGGCGGCGCGCTCGGCTCGGCGAACCCGCGTGGCGACCTGCTCACCTTCCTGACCGCCGCCGGCGCTGACGTGCTGACCTGCTCGGCGCGCCGCGGCCCGCGCACCACACCGCTCGACGGCTTCCTCGCCCAGGCCCCGGGACGCGGCCGCGGCGAGCTGGTGACCGCGATCCGCGTCCCGCGCCCCCGGGGGCCGCAGGTCTTCCTCAAGATCGGCGGCCGGCAGGCCGCCTACCCGGCGCTGGTGTCCTGCGCGCTGGTCGTCGACCGGGCCGGCGGCCGGGTCAACTGCGCCGTCGGCGGCGTCGCCTCGATGCCGCTGCGTGCCACCGAGGCCGAGAGCCTCGCGACGGCCGAGATCGACTGGGCGTCCCAGGGGCGGGACGAGGCGGCGTGGGCCGCCCTCGCGCGTCGCTTCGGCGCGCTGGTCGCCGACGCGGCCCGCGCCGCGCCGGCGCAGCTTCCGGAGGGGCCGCGCGACCCCGCGGCCTACCGCTGGCACGCGGCCGGGGTGCTGGCCGGGCGGGCGCTCGCCCGCTGCCTGGCCGGAGGCGGTCGGTGGGATGACGCGTCAGCCGAAGGAGGAGCGACAATGCTTCACCTTCGCTCCTCCGGAGGCGGTCGGTGGGATGACGCGTCA
>NZ_MBLO01000001.1 GCF_001854805.1 Pseudofrankia coriaricola | reverse complement strand
CCGGAGGCGGTCGGTGGGATGACGCGTCAGCCGAAGGAGGAGCGACAATGCTTCACCTTCGCTCCTCCGGAGGCGGTCGGTGGGATGACGCGTCAGCCGAAGGAGGAGCGACAATGCTTCACCTTCGCTCCTCCGGAGGCGGTCGGTGGGATGACGCGTCGACGGAGGGACGGAGCCGGTGACGGTGGTGGGAACGGACGAGGACGCCGGTTCTGGCCTGGGCGTGCCCGCCCGCCGGGTGCTCGACCGGGGGAGCACGGCCCGCTACGACTACACCGACGAGGACACCGACGCCGGGCCGGTCGCCCGGCCTTACCGCCTGCACGTCGACGGCAGGCTGCGCGCCGTGACGGGCGCCTGGCTCGGTGACTCCCTGCTGACGGTGCTGCGTGAGCGGCTCGGGATCACCAGCGTCAAGGACGGCTGCGAGCAGGGGCGCTGCGGGTCCTGCTCGGTGCTGCTCGACGGCCAGCTGATCGCCGCCTGCACGACGCTCGCCGCCGACGCCGCCGACGCCCGGGTGACGACGCTCGCCGGTCTGCCGGCCGACGGGCTGGCACCCGCCGTGCGGGCGGCCTTCCTGCGCCACGGCGCCGTGCAGTGCGGCTTCTGCACGCCCGGCTTCGTCGTCGCCGTCACCGACCTGCTGGGCCGGCGCCCGGAGGCCGACGAGGACGAGATCCGGGAGGCCCTCGCCGGCAACATCTGCCGCTGCACCGGCTACGGCCGGATCATCGCCGCCGTCAGGGCCGTCCAGGCCGACATCGCCGCGGCGGCGGCCGGCCGGGCGGGCGTGGCGGGCCAGGGCGGCCCGGCGGGCGCCGCCGGTCGTCCGGATGCCGGTCGGGGGGCCGAGCCGTGAGCACCGGGCTGCCAGAGCCGGGGCGCGAGGGGATCGGGGCGTCGGCCCTGCGCCCGGACGGGCCGGCCAAGGTGACGGGCACCTTCCCCTACGCCGGAGACCTGGCGCTGCCCGGGATGCTGCATGCGCGCACGCTGCGCAGCCCGCACGCGCGCGCCCGGATCCTCGCCGTCGACATCTCGGCCGCGCTGCGGATCCCCGGCGTCGCCGCCGTCGTGACCGCGGCCGACGTTCCCGGTGTCGCCACCTTCGGGCTGATCGGCCTCGATCAGCCGGTGTTCGCGGCGACGGAGGCACGCTACGCCGGCGAGCCGGTCGCCGCCGTCGCCGCCGTCGACGCCCATACCGCCCGGCGGGCGCTCGCGGCGATCCAGGTCGACTACGAGCCGCTGCCCCCGGTCACCGACCCGGAGCTCGCGATCGCACCCGGCGCCGAGCCGCTGCACCCGGGCAGCCCCGGCTACGGCCCGGGCGGCGAGTTCAGCGACCCCGGCCATCCCAACATCTACCGGCAGATCGACATCCTCCACGGCGACACCCCGGACCTCGCCGGCGAGGTCGTCGTCGAGGACACCTACGTCTTCGGCATGCAGGACCAGGCCTTTCTCTCCCCGGAGGCCGCGCTGGTCACCCCGGCCGCCGACGGCGGCGTCGATATGGCCGTCGCCACCCAGTGGCTGCACTCGGACCGGGAGCAGGTCGCCGCCTGCCTCGGGCTGCCGGAGGAGCTGGTGCGGCTCACGCTCGCCGGCGTCGGCGGCGCGTTCGGCGGCCGCGAGGACGTGACCCTGCAGGTCCATGGCGCACTGCTGGCGCTCGGCACCGGGGCGCCGGTGCGGATCGCCTATGACCGCGTCGAGAGCTTCCTCGGCCACCCGCACCGCCACCCGGCGCGGATGTGGTTCCGGCACTCAGCGACCCGAGATGGCGATCTGGTCGCCGTACAGGCCCGGGTCGTCCTGGATGGCGGGGCGTACGCGTCGAGCTCGCGGGCCGTGATCTCGAACGCGGTCACCCATGCCGCCGGGCCCTACCGGGTGCCGAACGCCCACCTGTACGGCGCCTCCGTCCGGACGAACAACCCGCCGTGCGGGGCGATGCGCGGCTTCGGCGTGCCGCAGGTGACCTTCGGGCACGAGGCGCAGATGGACCGGCTCGCGGACGCGCTCGGGATGGACCCGGTCGAGCTGCGGGCCCGCAACGCGCTCGCCGCCGGCGACATCCTGCCGACGGGGGTGCCGATCCCCGGCCCGGTACCGGCCCGAGAGCTGATCGAGCTGGTCGCCTCCCGCCCGCTTCCGCCGCCGCTCGACCCGGCCAGCCCCGGCGTGGGCAGCGGCCTCGCGCTGCCCGGCGGCCGGCCGGCCGGCGCCGACCCGGCCCGGGTGCGCCGCGGGGTCGGCTACGCGCTCGGCATCAAGAACCTGCTGTTCTCCGAGGGTTTCGACGACTCGTCGGTGGCGCGGGTGCGCCTGGAGCTCGGGCCGGACGGGGTACCGCGGGCGTGGGTGCACACCGCCTGCGCGGAGGTCGGGCAGGGCTTCGTCACGATCGCCGGGCAGATCGCGCGCACCGAGCTCGCCGTCGAGGAGGTGGTGCTCGCCCCGGCGGACACCGCCGTGGGCAGCGCCGGCTCCACCAGCGCGTCCCGGCAGACCTGGATGAGCGGCGGAGCGGTGCGCGGTGCCTGCGCCGCCGTCGCCGACCGGCTGCTGGCCAGGGTGGCGCGCGCCCTGGGCCTGCCGCCGTCGGTCATCGAGGCGCCTCGCCGGGTGCTCAGCCTGCGCGACGGGCAGATCATCGGACCAGAGGCCGGTGCGCGGATCCCGCTCGCCGAGGCGCTGGCCGACGGTCCCGTGGAAGCCGAATACACCCACCACCACCGGCGCACCGAGGCGCTCGACGGGCGCGGCCAGGGTGACGCGCACGTGGCCTATGCCGCGGCGGCGCACCGCGCGGTCGTCGACGTCGACCTTGACCTGGGGCTGGTCCGGGTGGTGTCGCTGGCGCTCGCGCAGGACTGCGGGACCGTGCTCAACCCGCTGTCGCTGCTCGGCCAGGTCGAGGGCGGCACCGCGCAGGGCCTGGGCGTCGCGGTGATGGAGGAGCTGGTCACCGTCGACGGCGTCGTCGTCAACCCGACCTTCCACGACTACCTGCTGCCGACCATCGCCGACGTGCCCGAGCTGGACTTCGTCGCGGTCACCTATCCGCAGCCCGACGCGCCGTACGGGGTCAAGGGGGTCGGTGAGGCGCCGACCGGCACGGCGACCCCGGCGGTCGTGGCGGCGATCCGCGCCGCCGTCGGCCGCGACCTGCGCCGCGTCCCGGTCCGCCCGGCGGACCTGGTGACGCCGTCGCCGGGCGGCGAACCGATACGACACGGACGGGACGACGATGACGACTGAGCCGGACGCGCCGGCGCTCACGCTGCCGGAACGGGTGGAGGTGCTGCGCTCGCGGCGGGTTGTGACGCCGCGGGGCGTGATGGCCGCGGCGGTGCACGTCGCGGGTGGGCGGATCACCGCGATCACCGGCCCGGACGAGGTCGGCCCGGGCGCCGCTGTCACCGACCTCGGTGACCTCGCCCTGCTGCCCGGCGCGGTCGACGCGCACGTGCACGTCAACGAGCCGGGCCGCACCCACTGGGAGGGCTTCGCGACCGCCACGAGGGCGGCGGCCGAGGGCGGCGTGACGACGATCATCGATATGCCGCTGAACTCGATCCCGCCGACGACGTCGGTGGCCGCGCTCGAGGCCAAGCGGGCCGCGGCCGCCGGGCAGATCTCCGTGGACGTCGGTTTCTGGGGCGGAATCATCGGCGCCGACGCCACCAGCGTCCGCGACCTCGCCGAGCTGCACGACGCCGGCGTGTTCGGCTTCAAGGCGTTCCTCGCCCCGTCCGGGGTCGAGGAGTTCCCGCACGTGTCGATGGAGGCGCTCACCGCCGCGACGAGGCACACCGCCCGGCTCGGCGCGCTCACCGTCGTCCATGCCGAGTCGCCAGGGGTTCTGGACGTCGCGCCGCCCGCCGCCGGCCGCGCGTTCGCGAGCTGGCTGCGCTCCCGGCCGCCGGCCGCCGAGACGGAGGCCGTCGCCGCGCTCGCGGCGCTCGCCGGCGCGACCGGCGCCCGGCTGCACGTACTGCACCTGGCGGCCGCCGGGGCGCTCGACGATGTGCTCGCCGCCCGCGACGAAGGGCTGCCGCTGACCGTCGAGACGTGCCCGCACTACCTCAGCTTCACGGCGGAGGAGGTCCCTGACGGCGCGACCGAGTTCAAGTGCGCGCCACCGATCCGGGAACGCGCCAACCTGGAGCGCCTCTGGGACGGCCTGGCCGAGGGGCTGTTCGTCGGCGTCGTCTCGGACCACTCGCCCGCGAGTCCCGACGTCAAGTCGGTCGACACCGGCGACTTCGGCACCGCCTGGGGCGGCATCGCCTCCGTCCAGCTCGGCCCGCGCGCGGTGTGGACCGGCGCGCGTCAGCGTTCCCATGGCCTCGCGGACCTGGCCCGCTGGGTGGCGACCGGGCCCGCGGACCACGCCGGGCTTGTCCACAAGGGCCGGATCGCGGTGGGCGCCGACGCGGACTTCGCGGTGTTCGACCCGGAAGGTTCCGATGTGGTGGACGCCGCAATGCTCGCCCACCGCCACCCACTCACCCCCTACGCTGGAAGAACGTTGGACGGCGTCGTCCACGCGACCTACCTGCGCGGCCAGCGGATCGACGGCGGCCGGCCGCCGCGCGGCCAGCTCCTGAGCCGAGCTGGCTGACCATGTTCACTGCCCGCGCTGGCCGACCCTGTTCGCCGCGCTCCGGGCAGCTTCCCGATGGCGGCGCGGAACGCGGCGCCAGGGGAAACGCGGCGCCAGGGAAAACAGACAGATTCGAGCATGCGTCACCCGGGCACACAGGCCTGGGAACGCAGGGAGGACAGACCCCGGATGGCTGACGCGCCCGACCTGACCAACCTCGTCGACCTCGCCGGCGCGCGGCTTGGGGGCTCGGTGGTCGCGGTCAACGACGAGTTCTTCGCGTTCGCCGAGCGGATGCTGCTGCCGGAGCCGCCGATCGTGCGGCCGGGGGTGTTCACCGAGCGGGGCCAGTGGACCGACGGCTGGGAGACCCGGCGGCGCCGGGTGCTGCCGGGGGCCGACTGGGCGGTGGTCCGCCTCGGTGTGCCCGGCATCGTGCACGCCATCACGGTCGACACCACCCACTTCACCGGCAACGCGCCGGAGGCTGTGGAGATCCAGGGTGCCACCGTCGGCGGCTACCCTGCGCCGGAGGAGCTGCTCGACGAGTCGGTGCAGTGGGTGACGCTCGTGCCGCGCACCCCGGTGAACGCGGACTCGGTCAACGTGCTGCCCGTCGAGGGCCCCGGCCAGATCCGGATCACCCACCTGCGTCTGACGATCCACCCGGACGGCGGCGTGGCCCGGCTGCGCGCCCACGGCCAGGTCGTGCCCGACCCGCGGCTGCTCGACCGAGTGACCTCCGACCTCGCCGCCGCCTATCTCGGCGGCGTGGTCGTCGCCGCCAGCGATATGCACTACGGCGACCGGCACAATCTCAACGCCTCCGGCGAGGCCCGGGTGATGGGCGAGGGCTGGGAGACCCGCCGCCGGCGGACCCCCGGCTACGACTGGGCGGTGATCCGCCTGGCGACGACCGGGCGGGTCGTGCGCGCCGAGGTCGACACCCGCCACTTCCGCGGCAACGCGCCGCGCGCCGTCGCGCTCTGGGCGGCGAACGCGCCCGAGCTGTCCTTCTCGGACGACGTCTCGGCGATCACCGAATGGCGCCCGATGCTGCCACCGACCAGGACCCAGCCGAACACCAGGCACCTGTTCGACCTGGAGGTGCCGGTCGAGGCGACGCACGTGCGGGTCGACGCGATTCCCGACGGCGGCCTCGCCCGGCTGCGCCTGCTCGGCGCACCGACCGAGCCGGGCCGCGAGTCGCTGGCGATGCGCTGGCTGGACGCGCTCTCGCCCGGCGCGGCCAAGGAGGAGCTGCTCGCCTGCTGCGGATCGGAGGACTGGGCGGACGCCGTCGTCGCCCGCCGGCCGTTCGGCACCCTCGACGAGCTGCTCGCCGTCGCCGAGCAGGAGTGGTGGCAGCTGACGGAGGCGGCGTGGCTCGAGGCGTTCACCGCGCACCCGCGGATCGGTGAGCGCCCGGCAGTCGCGTCGGCCCCGCCGACGTCGGCGCGCGCGACCGTCGTCGGGCTGGACGCCCCGCGCCGCGAGCAGGCCGCGCTGGAGTCGGCGAGCGCGGAGGTCCGCGCCGCGATGGCCGAGGGCAACGCCGCCTACGAGGAGCGCTTCGGCTACATCTTCCTGATCCGGGCAGCGGGGCGGAGCGCAGAGGAGATGCTCTCCCTGCTGCGGGAGCGCCTCGAGAACGACCCGGACCGCGAGCTGCGGGTCGCCGCCGGCCAGCAGGCGGAGATCACCGCCATGCGGCTGCACCGGCTGATTACGGGCTCCTGACGAAAAGGATGTGGGCTCCCCGGGTGTCCGGGCGTCTCCCAGGGGGATGCGGTGGCCACGAGCCGGCTGTGCCGTCTCGTCACCCGTTCCTGACGGGCTGGCCCCCGGGAGGCAGCGCGGTCCCATTGGGCCTAGGACGGCAAGACGCCGCTCAAGGAGAGGCCTTGCCTTACATGGGATTTTCCACTGTCGGTGGGCTCCTCGGGCGGCCTAGCATCGTCTACGGTGCCGCCCGGACGGTCGTCGGGGGGTCGTTCCTCCGGGCGCCCGACCTCCACGGCCCGGTCCGTCAAAATTACGGGAGGTGACGGCCCGGGTTGTGGAGGACCGTCTCGCCGCCACTTGCGGCGCGATACGAGGTCGGCTATGCGGCGGTCCGGCACGGGGCCGCCGCATAGCCCCGAGTCGCGACCGTCTTCGACGGCCAGGCGCGGCGGTCAGCGGCCCAGGGCACCGTCGGGGCTGTCCGTCGGCGGTGGCGCCGGTCGGGGCTCGTCCGCCTCATCCCGAGGCGGTGGCGGGGTGGGCAGCGGGTAGGCAGGGAAGTCGCCCGAGCCGCGCAGACCCAGGTAGATGCCGGCGAGTTCCGCGCGGGAGGTGACGCCGTGCATCCGGTACAGCTCTCGGGCGACGTTCTCGGCGTGACCCTTCGACATGTAGAGCTCCCTGGCGATCGACTCGAAGTCGTCGCCACGCAAAATTCTCGTCAGCAGTGCCTGTTCTCGGTCCGTCAGTGGCCTGCCGCCGGCGCCGCCGGCCACCGGCCGCGGACTCGCGCGGGCCTCGCCGCTCCCCGCGGCGGCCGGGGAGGCCAGGTGCGTGATCGGCGGCACATCACCCGGGTGCGTGGCGACCGGAGCGGTCCTGAGCGCCGCCCGCCCGCGCAGGGCGGCGATCAACTCGCGGCACCGGCGCGAGTACGTCGCGGCGCCCAGCGCGTCGAAGACGTCGAGCGCGGCGGTCAGCTCGGCCGCGGCCCTGGCGTTGCGGCGCTGGCGCCGGTGCACCTCGGCCGCGCGCAGCCGGGCCTGGGCCGCCGGGAACGGCATGCCCAGCGCGTCGGACTCGGCGGCCGACCTCTCGAACTGCGCGACCGCCTCGTCGTGGCGGCGCTGGCTCGCGCGCAGGACGCCGCGCGCCCTGGCCACGAGCGCGAGCGTCACCGCCGAGCCGCGGGTACGCGCGTCGGCCTCGAGGCTCGCAAGCTCCGCCTCGGCCTCGGCGAACCGGCGCAGCCGGGCAAGTGCCTCGATGTTGAGGTGACGCCACTCGAAGACACCGGGCGGGCGCGTGCCCGCCGGGTTCGCCAGCGCCGCGGCCCGCGAGCAGGCCACGACGACGCCGTCCGGGTCGTCGAGCGCCGCGGCCAGGTGCGCGGCTGTGGTGGTGCGGTAGGCGCAGATCGCCGCCACGCCCTCGACGTCGTACTCGGCCACCCGGGCCAGCATCCGACCGACGGTGGCCGCGTCGCCGCGCGCCGCCGGAACGAGCGCGGCCGTGGCGTGGACGACCGGCAGTGCCCAGAGGTGCCCGGCCGACTCGGCGAGCGTGACGCTGTCGCGGCCGCAGGCGAGCGACTCCTCCCAGCGCCCGGACCGGAAGGCCGCCTCGGTGTAGTGGATCATCCCCATGAAGCGCTGGTGCAACGGATCCCGCGGGGTGTAGGTCCCAGGGCGCAGGTCCGCGACGGCGCCGTCCAGGTCCCCGGACCACAGCCGCACCGCGCCGCGGCCGACCCGGATCGTCATCTGAGTGTGCGGCGTCGGGTCGAGCAGCCGCTCGCCGTCGGCCAGTTCGGCGAGCGCCCGCGCGCCGTCGCCGGTCGCGGCGGTAAGTGCCGACGCGGCCAGCGCCAGCCCCTGCGCCCGCATGGGGGACGGCGCGCCCGTCTCGTCGAACGCCCGTCGGGCCCAGTCCTGGGCCGCGTTGTAGAACCCGGCCAGGATGTAGGCCTGCCCGACCCCAGCGGCGCTCTGCGCGGCGGTCTCGGCGTCACCACGGGCGCGGGCGGCGTCCCAGCTGGCCATGAAGCCGAGAACGCCCTGCTCGGCCCGGTTGGCCAGCAGGTCCAGGTGTGCCCGCACATAGAGCTGGCGGGGCGAGCCGTCGACCTGGTCGCCGTCGTCGGTGCTCTGATCCTCGGCACCGTCGCCCGCGGCCAGCGCCGCCGTGGCCTCGGCGCGTTCGCCGGCCTGGAGGAACGACATCGCCGCGTCGAGGCGCAGTGAGCGAGCCTGGGCGCGGTCCGGGGTGATCGAGGCCGCGAGCAGCAGATGGTCGGCCGCCCAGGCGTAGCGCCCGGAGGCGGACTCCGACCCGGCCAGTTTGATCAGCTCGTCGGCGAGCTCGCTGTCGGGGGTCAACGCCGCGGCGGCCCGGTGCTCCAGCGCGGTCGCGCGGTCGGCCGACGCCTCGGCCACCGCCAGATGCAGCGCGGACCGTTCCTCCAGGTCAACGGCGTGGTAGATCGTCGCCCGGACGACCGCGTGCGGCGGCACGACCCGCAGCGCCGGCGGCGCTCCGGCGGTGCCGACCAGGTCGTGGCGCACCGCCTGCGCGAGCGCGCGAGCCGGCTCGGTGATCCCGGCGAGCGTGGCGATCTCAGCCAGGCCGCCGCCGCGGCCGAGCACCGCGACGGCGGCGGCCAGCTGGCGGCCCTCCGGCGGGCAGGCGGCCAGGTCGCGCTGGACGAGCGAGGCCAGCGACTCCGGCGCCCGCGGCGCGCTGACCGCGCTTTGGCCGACCCCCTCCCAGCGCTCGTCGCCGTCGGCGGTGAGCAGTTTGCTGATCCACAGCGGGTTGCCCTCGGTGGCCTCGACGAGGTGGCGCAGCCGGCGGGGCGGGGGCGGGGGCAGTCCGCGGGCGGCGCACAGCTCGGCCAGCTCCGTCTCCCCGAAACCTGACAGGTCCAGGGCCAGGCCCGCGACCGCGGCGCGCCGGCGCACCCCGTCCAGCCAGGGGGAGTCGTGCGGCCGGCCGGCGATCAGGACCAGCAGCGGCAGCCTGCTCCCGTGCAGCAGCAGGTGCCCGACGGCGCGCAGCGACGGGGCGTCGCACCAGTGGATGTCGTCGATCCGGAGCACCACCGGACCGGTGGCGCAGCAAAACTCGGCGGCGCGGGTGAGCAGCTCGCCGGTCTCGCGGATCCGCTCCGCGACCGCGCCGGCCGCCACGTCGGGGGGGTCGGCCTCGAACGCGCCTGCGGACCCGATCCCGTCGATGTCGATGTCCCGCGCTCTCGGGGCGGCCGGAGCGACGAGAGCCGGAAGCCGGCGGCCGTGGTACTGGCGGCCGGGGTCCGGGGCGGCCACGGCGGCAGGGCCGTCGTCGGCGCCGGCCGGTCGCGCGCCGGGCACCGTCGCTCCCGCGGCGGCGCTCGTATCCGGCGCAGGCGTGAGCTGGTCCAGCAGCCGGTCGGCCAGGTCCAGATCATGGGTGCGGGCACCGTACGCGGCCTCGACCCGGACGATGGTCGGCCTGGGCGTTCCGGGCGGGAGGTCGCCCTCGGCGAGCCCGCCGAGGAACCAGTCGAGCAGCGTCGTCTTGCCGATGCCGGGCGGTCCTTCGACGAGCACGCACCGCAGGCTGGGGGCGACCGCCGCTGCGTACTGCGCGGCTAGCAGGCCGAGCTCAGACACGCGACCGACAAAACGCATCATCTGCCTGCCTCGACCCACTCCACGTCGACCCGTCCCGACTCAGCCCCCTGTTCCGTCCCGACCGACCTCCGCACCTGGGATCCCCGTCGGATCGGCCTCGCCGGTCTAACAGGTCCGGATTCGGTCCTGGACTTACCGGCGGATCCTAGCCGCTTAGTGGCCATTTGGTGACGTAGACGACTCGCTGTGGTCGTGGGCCCGTCTCGGATTGGTCGGCATACGTGTGAGGCCGAGGCCCGCGCGCGCCGAGCCGCCGGCCGCCGGAACCGCAGGTCACCGGGTCGACCGCGGGCCTTCGCGATCCTCACGGGCGTGTCCCGCCATGGGCGGTTGTGCTGAAGTCCGGTTCCGGCCATCGCGAAGTACCACGCTCGTGCCGATGGTGGGCCGTCGTCCGTTGCCGTGGCCGGCGGCGGCCCCGGCCCGACAGGCTCGGGATACTTGCCGGGGGCGGCCATCAGAGCGCACCGTTGCGCGCCGACGAATCGTGAGGGCCCAGATGTCACTGTCCACCCATGTCCTCAACACCGGGGTCGGGTGCCCCGCGGCCGGGGTCGCCGTCCGGCTTGAGAAGATCATCCTTGGGTTTGACGGCCAGCACAAAGGCTGGAGGCTTGTCGCCGAGGCTGTGACGGACGACGACGGCCGGATCGCGTCGCTGCCCGCCGACGCGGCCGGACGGTGGCGGCTGGTGTTCGACACCGCGGAGCTCTCGGCCTTCTTCCCCGAGGTGACCATAACCTTCGTGATCGACGATCCGGCCGCCCACCACCACGTCCCGCTGCTGCTCGCCCCTTACGGCATCTCCTCCTACCGGGGCAGCTGACCACACGCCCACGCCCACCACCGAGACCGGTCGGACGCGAAGCTCAGCGCACCTCCGAGCCCACGTCCACACTGGAGGGCGTGCCCACCCTGTCGGAACATCTGCTGGGCCGGCTGACGGCGCCGCTCGCGCCCGTGGATGCGACGCTCGCGGCGCGCCACCCTGGCGACCCAGGCACCCGTCAGCCCGTGCACACCTGCTACGTGTCGGCCGAGCGGTTCCATCCCGACGTCATCCTCGAATGGGGTGAAAGCGCCCGCGAGGCGCTCGCGGAGCACGCGGGGTCACCGGCGGAACTCGCCGACGCCGTCGGCCTCGGCACGGTGACAGGCGCCGGTGCGGCCGGTGCGGCCGGCGCGGGGGCCGGGCAGGCGGGCGGGGGGCCGGGCGAGGCCGATCCGGCGCTGGCCGAGCGGGTGCACGCCCATGTGCTGCGCACGTTGTCGATGGATCCCATCCAGGACCTGCGGGTCGATCTGGAGGACGGCTACGGCATCCGCCCGGACGACGTGGAGGACGAGCACGCCATCGCCGCGGCCGAGGCGCTGCGGATGGCCTCGGCGGCTGGGGCGCTGCCAGCCAGTTACGGGCTGCGGCCCAAGTCGCTCGACCCGGCGGTGCGCGACCGCGGGCTGCGCAGCCTCGACCTGTTCCTCACCGCGCTCGCCGGTGACGACGGTGGCCCGCCCGGTCTGGTGATCACCCTGCCGAAGGTGAGCGCACCGGAGCAGGTCACGGTCTTCCTCGCCGTGCTCGACGAGCTGTTGCCCCGGATCGACCTGCGCCCGCCGGCCGTCGAACTGCAGATCGAGACCCCGGCGGCGGTTCTCGCCCTGCCCGCGTTGGTGGACGCCGGCCGAGGCCGCGTCACAGGCCTGCACGTCGGCACCTACGACTACTCGGCCGCGCTCGGGATCGCCGCCGAACACCAGGCCAGCGACCACCCGGCCGTCGAGTACGCCACGACGCTCATGCAGCTGGTGACCGCCGGAACCGGGATCCGCGTCGCCGACGGCTCGTCCAACCTGCTGCCCGTCGGATCGACGGACGCCGTGCGCGCGGCCTGGCGCCGGCACGCCGGTCTCGTCAGCAGGGCCTGGCGGCGCGGGCTTTACCAGGGCTGGGACCTGCACCCGGCGCAGCTGGTGAGCCGGCACGCGGCCGTGGCGGCCAACCTGCTCGCCGGCCTGCCGACCGCGCTCGCCCGCCTCTCCGCCTACGCCGAGGCCCGCTTCGCTGGCGCGGTCGCCGACGAGCCGGCGACCGCCAGGGCGCTGGCCGGGCACGTCCTACGCGCCCTCGACGCCGGCCTCCTCGACGACGCCGGCCTAGCCACCGCCGACCTCGACCGCGCCGTCGTCACCAAACTAGGCGGCCGCGCCGGCTAGATCTCGGGGAGGCGCTCCCGGCGGACTGGGTGGTGCCCCACCCGCGTTCAGCGGTCCCGCGTCGCAGCCGGACGCTGAAGCTCGCTGAACCTGGCCGCCGCAGTCCAGGCGAATCACTGAAGCTCGCTGAACCTGGCGGCCCGGGCCGCGGCCGGGACCGGACACGAAAATGGCCGCCCTCGGCGTTGAGGGCGGCCATCGCATGGAACTCCCCGGGGGGTGCGCTCCGCGCTCACAGGAGGGCGGGCACCGTGACCGTGACCTGGGTGCTCGCGGTCGTGAGGAGATGCTGGGGCGAGGCCTCGTGGTGCGCCGTCCCGGCCAGGCCGACCAGGAAGACGATTACGACGGTCACGACCAGCAGGAGCGTCTTCACTGCGGCCATCATCGGGCGAAGGAACTCGGCCGCGATGCCCCAAAGGTGCCCGATGTGCCGGGTCAGCCCGGTGATCAGGGCGGCCAGGCCGAAGAAGGTGACGATGGTCAGAAGGATCATGCCCCCCATGCCGTTCGATTGGGCCACCTGGGCCTTTTCGGCGTGTTGCATGAGGGCTACTGTGGTGAACATTCAGGCTCCGTCCCCGCTCGGATTTGCGCCGTCGCGTGGTGTGCTGGCGCCGTAGGTGGCACTACGGCGGCCGGAGGCACCGCTGCGTCGAGGTGCCGCAAGGTTGACGGGCCGGGCGGACCCGCCTGAGTGCCAGAGCGCCCCCGGTTCTTCGCCGCGAAACGAGGCCGGGGGTGTTCTGCTGTCCGGGGTTCTGCCGCTGGTAGCGGTCCCGCGCGGATCGATGGATGCTTCAACTTCGCCTTCCCTTCTGAAGTTCAGAAGTTCAATCTGAACTTTTGTCGTTTTCGACGATAATCCTGACGGTCCATCAATTCCCACTGTAGGACCAACATGCCGACAAGACTAGGCTTTTTGGGGTTCGGGTGTCCGCAGCGCGCCATGTGGAACTCCGGCCGTCCGCTCGTCGTTCACTGGGGATCTCTGGTACTCTTGCTATTCATCCGAGGCTCAAAGTTTCACTGAAATTCGGTGTCGCCAGTGAAAGGGGTGGAGCCGATGGCGGATGCGAATCTGGCGCTGGCTCGTCGCCTCCGTGCGCTGCGACGGGCCGCGGAGGGCGGGCTGCGGCAGGCCCACGTCGCCGCGGCTCTGGACGTGTCGGTCGCGACCGTCTCGTCCGACGAGAACAACGCGCGCGGCATCCCGCTCGCCAGGTTGCAGCTTTACGCGGTCTTCTACGCCGCGCCCCGGGCCGACGAGCGCACCGCGGCGCCGCGGGTGGCGGCCGAGGACGAGCTCACGGCCGAGGAGCGCGCCGCCCGGGACGTGCTGCTGGCCGAGCTGACGGCACTCCTGCGGACGGCCGCGGCGTCCGCACGCGAGTTGACGGTCGCCGTGCTTCCCACCGAGGCGCCGCGCAGGACGTGGCGCTTCGACGACGGGGCGCCGGTGCGGATCGTGTGCGGCCAGCTTCCGAAGGGGGTCCGACCCCCGCTGGCGTCGCCGGACAACGTCAACTACACCGAGCTTCTTTCCTACGCCGACCTCGACGCGCTCATGGAGCTGTGGGGCCATCTCCGCGCGGAGAACCCCGCCGTGGAAGACGTCCGGTTCATCACCTCGGAGGACGTGGCGCCGGACGACATGTCCGGCCACCTTGTGCTCTTAGGCGGGCTCGGCTGGAATCAGGCTGCGGACTGGAACCGTCGGCAGGCCGAATTCCCGGTGACCCAGATCGAGGTCCCCGAGTACCAGGAGGGCGAGATCTTCGTCATCGACCGTGACGGAACCGAGGAGAAGGTCGTGCCCACGATTTCGAGCGACCCGCGTCTCGGTCTGCGTGAGGATATCGGTCTGCTGATCAGGACGCCGAACCCCTACAATCGGGCGCGCACGCTGACAATCTGTAACGGGGTGTACTCCAGGGGCGTCTTTGGTTCGGTACGGTGCCTTACCGACAGGAACCTCAGAGAACGTAACGAGCGGTACATCTTCGAGCGGTTTGGCGACGCGGAAGAGTTCGGCATCCTGATGCGGATCAGGGTACTGAAGGGTAAGTCGTTCACGCCGGATCTGCACGATCCGGACGTAATAATCTTTGAGTGGCCCGAAAGGACCTGAATCGTCGTGGCTGTGAACGCTGTGGGCGCCGAGGTGGAACCGCCCGGCGACCCCTTTGTCGGCGGGCAGACGCCCGTCACCCACCAGGTGTCGCACCTGGGGCTGCTGCGGCGGTGTGGCCTGGAGAAGGCAGACAGGCTCGACGCGATCGTCGTGCCGGCGTCCAGGCCCGCGCACAACCTGGCGACCGCCATGAAGCTGGCGCTGTCCGTCGACGCGCACCTGGTCGTCATGTGCAGCGGCGGGACGCCGGCGGACGAGGTGGGCCGGATGGTTCTGACCTACCCGGGGCTGCGGGCCACCGTGATCGACCTGTCCGACGGATACAAGCACCCCGAACTCGACGAGTTCGAGACGGCCGGCGTGCTCGGCGCCGCCCCGGCACACCTTGGCGACCTCTACCTCAAGCGCAATATCGGCCTGCTGCTCGGTGCCGCCGCCGGATGGCATTCGTTGCTTTTCCTGGATGACGACATCCGGGATATCCCGGCGGATCTCGTCCAGCGGGCGGTGAAGGGGCTGGACCGTTTCGACGCCGTCGGGATGTGTACCGGGCATTTCCCCGACAACTCGGTTGTCTGCCACGCGAACCGGCTCGCGGGCGGGCGTCAGGACATCTTCGTCAGCGGATCCGCGCTTGTGGTGGACCCGTCGCGTGACGCGGGGTTCTTCCCACAGGTCTACAACGAGGACTGGCTCTTTCTCATCGAGTCAGCACGGCGCGGCGCGCTGGGTAGGGCAGGCTGGGTCACACAACTCGACTTCGACCCGTTCGCGGACCCGCAGCGGGCCGCCGCCGAGGAGTTCGGCGACGTCCTCGCGGAGGGGCTCATGGCCCTAGTGCGCGCGGGGCGCCTCCAAGAGGCCGGCACGGTCGTGTTCTGGGAACACTTCCTCGCGGAGCGTGAGCGCTTCATCACCGACACCATCGGACGGCTGTGCGCGAATCCCGAGGTTGGGGCGGACGCGGCCGAGGCGGCCGTGCGCGCGCTCATGACCGCACAGACGATCAGGTCCGAGATCCGCCCCGAGGTTCTGGTCGACTATGTCAAGCGATGGGAGTCGGACCGTGTCAGGTGGCGCCGGCTCCGGGAGCGGATAGCCGCCCAGGCCTCGCTCGCGGCCGGCCTGCGGTCGCTGGACCTGACGGACCGGGTTGTCGGCCGGGGCGCCATGCCACCCGCGAGAGCGGTGGCCCGGAAGGCTGGGCCGGACGGCCGGTCGCCGCGCCGGCGGCTGACCCCGTGGAGCTGGACACGCGCGCGTCTGGGCGAGCTCGCCGGGCTTCTGGCGTTGGAGGCACCATCGGTGCCGGAACCCGGCGATCACCGGCGCACGTCGGCGGGCACCGCCGGCGGCGACCGGCCTCGTGAGCCGCTCGGCCTCAGGTCAGCCGAGACCGTCGTCGACGGGCCCGCGGGCGACGTCTCTGACCATCCGGACCTCGCTCCGGGTCGCATCACCGGGAAACGGCTGCTCCAACCCCGTCCGTTGGAACCCGAGACGTTCATAGACAGCGATGGCCGACGGGTTGTCCTCCGCGACCCACAGGGAAAGGAACCTGGCCGCGTCGCGCGCCGCCCAGGCCGTGACCGCCGTGATCAGGCCGCGGGCGACGCCATGGCGTCGCCAGGTGGGCGCGACCCAGAGGCTCATGAGGTGGCGCTCGTCGGGCGGATCGGCGGACAGGTCCGCGCCACAGACCAGACCGATGTGCGTTCGGCACGCTTTGGCGACGAACCAGGTCGCGGTGTCCATCCGGGCCAGCCAGTCGGACTCGGTGAAGGCGCCTTCGCGGGCGATGGTGGAGTCGAACGCGGCGGGATCATGGTCTAGCGCCAGCAGGCGCAGGTCGCGCAGCAGGGCCCACTCCCCCTTTTCGAGAGTGCGGATCTCGAAGCTGTGGGTCACCGTCCAACGGTGACAGAATCCGGGCTTTTGTTCACCTAATACCCCCACAGTGTCACTGACCTCGCGCTCCGGGGCGTCCGGCGGCACCCATCAGCGCAGACCGGCGCGGCCGACCAGCGTGAGGCTGCGCTCCTACGACTCGGCGTGGGCCGCCGGGTCGTAGGCCCGCGCGTTGGCGCGGGCCTCGCGGGTCCGGTCGAAGAAGGGCCCGAGGTCGTCGCCCCCGCCGCCAGGTTCAGGGCCCCGTCCGCGGGGTGCAGGTTGGACACCCCGCCGCCCGGTAGGCCAGCCCGGTCACCGTCACCCGGCCGAACACCGTGGTCAGCGCCCTCCAAACCCATTGGACTACAGCACCGGTCGACTCTCGGTCGCAGGATTCAGAACGGCATGAGGGTCGCTCGACCGCTTGGGTCGTCTGCCCTGGTGATGAACCTGTGCATGTGGTACTCACGCCGGTGTCGTCGCCACCACCGCCTGCGGGGCTCGCCACGGTAGCGCTGGGCCTGTCGTCCGTCGGTGAGAATTCGCGGTTATTCTCGAACCAATCCGCTGCCTGGCTATTTTTCTCAAACACCCACAGCCCGATGACGGAAGCACCGTCCGACGCAGCCTCCGTGACTGTCGCATCGACAAGCGCCTGCGCGATCCCGCGTCGCCTGTGGAGTGGGTCTACCCACAGTGCTTCCAGGTGTGGGTGAGGCTTACGGATCTTGGTGCACTCGTGGGGGAAGATGAATGCGGACGTGTTGAGCGCGGCGACCGCGATAGGGGCGACAGCCTCCTTCGCAACGAACCACGTTCCGTGTTGAAAGTGCTCCCGCCACTCCCGCTCGCCGTACTGGGCGGTCACCTTCCAGTCGCCGCCTAGTTCGTCCGGCGAAGTGTCGAGGGACCGGAGTCGAACCTGCCGCAGAACTGACCAGTCGTCCTTTGTGAGTTTCTCGACGGTCCACCCACCTGGGTGGGCTCCATCTACTTGGTTCCAGCCGACCTGCGGACGCGTCAACCGGGCCGGCCGGCGCGCCGCGGCCACCACGTTCCGCCCCATGGCGCCCTCGTTGCTACTGCCCGTGTCGCTATTGTCTGTGTGCACAAGATCACTCTGATCATTGTTGATCACTACGACTCTGCCATTTTACACACGGGTCCGGGGTGCCTGACGGCGCCTTCCCGTGGGCCGAGTCATGTTGAGTGTGCCCAGTAAGCCTAACCGAGCCCTAGGAAGCCAAGTGTCAACGCCATGTCGTTGAGGCGCGGCAGTGCCCCGAGTCGCCTTGCCCAGGCCCGCCGGTCCTGATCGAAACGGGTTAGATACTCCGTGCAAGCGTCGGGAGTGACCGACCTCAGTTGCCGCTGGGCAGCCTTGACGGCCTCCGTGGCATTGGCTGCATATTGGCTGTCGCTGGTGCTGAGGCCAGCGCGGATCTCGTGGAGGAGCGCGCTTCTGGCCGCGAGGAACTTCTTCCAGTACTCGGTCGTTGGTAGCTCGGATTTGCCGAGGTGAAGGCTGGCGAGCAGTCCCTCGGCCAACACGTCACCGAACTCTTCGTACCTGGCTCTTTCGGGCAGGAATGGATTGTATTCGCGCTGTCTTACGAAGCCGACGCGGGTGATTCCGGATCGCCGTGTCTCGCGAAGCAGGAAGAAAAAATCCTCATTGTATATATTCGGGAAGAGCGAGATTTCTTCCGAGCAGTTGACGCCCAACGCGGACCCGCTGGCGAAGACGTTCTGTTTCCCACCCACGAGCCGGAGCGCGTGGCAGACGGCCGAGTTGTCCTCGGTCGGCAGACTGTCCGCGGGACCCTCGGGTGATTCAACGAGGAAGCAGGATGCTCGGTTCGAGTTCAGGGCGGCACTGGCCCGCAAAAGGCCGCCCGGGTCGATGCCATATATGTCATCGTCCATGAAGACGATCTTACGCCATCCGGAGAGCCGCGCTATCAGAAGACCGAGATTCCGCTTCAGGCTGAGGTCCCGAGGCACGGGTGTCGGTGACAGCCGCATAAATATCTCCGACGACGTGGCGAAATCGAGTGTGGGATGCCAGTAGCCGGGCGGTATGTCGATGGCGGTGACCTCGGCCTGGGTGGAATCAAACCGTGCCCGAACCTCGACGGCGCGGGCCTCTCGGCTACAGAGAACAATTAGACGTCGGCTGGCGCCCGAAGCGATCTGCGCCGCGGTGTCGAGATGCTTTGCGGGCCGTACGGTCGGGACGATGACGGCGTCGAGCAGGTCGGCCGAGTCACCGGTGGCCGGTTCGTAGACCTTGAGGAAATCGCGGTGATCGGGGAAGTGATGGACGCTGGTGCCGTTGGCCGGGGCGGGGATCCCGGCCTCGTACTCGGCGACCGGGGAGCGCCTGGCCTGGGCCGCCTGGGCGCTGCCGGGGGTCTCCGCCCCCGAGCCGTGCTGCCGTCGGGGCCGGTCCGCGCACTCGCCGCGATGGCCCTCGGCTCTGGTAGAACGGCTCCCACCTGTTTGCCGTGGCCGTGTCACGCTTTTTCTGACCACTCGTAAAGACGGTTTCTCGGGTTGCTGATCTCCGGTGTTACCGTTTTCGAAATGTTGATCGGGACCCGGAACAGCACGCCATAGCTGATCGCGTCCCCGAATGTCTTGGCCAGGTATTCCTCGTTGCGGTCGCGCAACGAAGGGTTGGTCAGCATCCGCACGGCGCCGAGTACGCCCCGCGAGTGCACACCATTACAGATGGTGAGGGTCGTTGCCGAATTATACGGGTTCGGGAATCGGGCGAAGAAGCCGACGTCCTCGACGACGCCGAAAGCGGCGTTCCTGGACTGCTGGGGGACGTATCGTCGCGGCGGGCTTCCGTCCGCCGGATCGACGACGAAGATCTCGCCGTCGGGGAACGCCTCGTCCTCGACCTGTTGCACCGGCAGGTTTTCAAGGAGAGCCAGAAAGGATCCTGTCGTCTGGTTCCAGCCGAGTCCGCCGACGACGATTACATGATACGAGAGGTCCGCGTCGGACATGTCATCGGGCTGCATGAAGCGGACGTCGGTGCCCGGGTTCTCCGCACGGATGTGGCCGAAAAGCTCCACCATCGCGTCGAGGTCGGCGTAGGTCAGCAGCCTGGTGAAGTTGGAATTGGTTGCCAGGGCGAGGCTGGAGACGTCTTCCATCGGAATCTTGCCGCAGACGAGGCGGACCGGTGTGTCGTCGGGAAAATCCCAGGTACGCCGACGGCCCTGCGCGCGGGGCGACGCGCCGCCGTCGCGGAGCCGTCGCAGCTCCCCGAACAGAGAATCGCGTTCCTCCCGCTCCTGGGGTAGGAACTCGTCCTCACTCAGAACCCGAAGCTGGCCGTTCGAGACAGAGCGGGGCGTCGCGAAGAACGTCGCGTAGAGCCAGAGCTTGTCATCGCCGGGCGCGGCCTGGCCCGTCTCGTAGCTCGATACCGTCGACTCTCCGACGTGGAGGAGCCTGGCCAGGCTCACCTGGGTCAGTTGCCGTTGCCAACGTCCGGTCCGCAGTTCCTTCAGGCGCCGAGCCAGGGGCGGGGGAGTTCGCCGTGGTCCAGGAGCCACGACCACCCCTCTCCAAGGCGATCTCGGTGGAGTCCATGGTAATCCAACGTGGCTTGCTGAGGTTCCGGTCGGACGAGCTGGTCAGGCGGACGTCGGCAGGCGGGCCGAGAGGGCCGCGGCCTCCGTGGAGACGCGGGTGCGCAGGGCGCGTTTGGCGTCGGCGTCGAGCCAGGTCGCCTCGACGCCGTCGAGGGCGATGGTGACCATGTCGTCGAAGGTGTAGCCGAAGGCATCGGCGACCGAGGCGTACTCGTAGCCGAGGTCGAGGTCGGTCATCGCCGGGTCGTCGGTATTGAGCGTCGCGAGCAGACCGGCGGCTCGCATGGCTGGGTAGGGATGGTCGGCGAGCGCGGGGAACGCGTTGGCGATCCGGATATTGGAGTTCGGGCAGACCGTGAGCGGGATGCGCTCGGCCGCGAACCGACGCACCAGCTCCGGGTCGTCGACCAGGGATAGCCCGTGGTCGACGCGTTCGGCGCCGAGGACATCGATGACCTCGGCGATCGCCGACGGCGGCGAGTTCTCGCCCTGATGCCCGGTCAACCGGAAGCCGAAGCCGGCTGCGGCGCGGTACGCCTCGGTAAACGACTTCGGGTCGACGCCCAGCTCGGTGGAGTCCATCCCGACGCCGAGAACTCGTTCGATACCCGGTGCGCCCGAGCGGCGTAGCTCGCCCAGTTCGGTCACCATCTGCAGCCCGGGTGGCGAGCCGAACGCCCGGTCGATGTCCGCGATCAGCATCGCCCGCGACCCGGTCTCCGCCTCGGCCGCCGCGATCCCGTCGGCGAGTCCGGCGACGATGTCGGCGAGCCGCTGCCCGGCGTCGAGGTGCCGGGCAGGGGTGAAGAACATCTCCGCGTAGACCCGGCCGTGCGCGGCGGCGTCGACCACACTTTCGTAGCCGAGGCGAGCCCAGTCGTCGCGTGCGCCCAGTGTCGACTGCACCAGCCAGAAGATCGACAGGAACTCGTTCAACGAGCTGTAGGAGTACAGCTCGTCCAGGTTCTCCGTCGGCAGCGCCAGCCCGTGCCGGTGGGCCAGGTCGAGAACCGTCCCCGGGCGCATCGTGCCCTCGACGTGGCAGTGCAACTCGACCTTCGGCAGCAGGTCCAGCGCCGTGGCCAGGCCGAGCGGCTCGGTTCCGTTCGTCGTCATGCCGCCATCTTCACGCCTGCGACGCCGGGACCGGGCCCACGTCCTCGACGGCGGACTGGATGCCGGTGGCAATGGTGCGGTGGCGGGCCAGCATCTCGTCGAGCGCCGGATGGGTCGGCGCACCATCCTCGACGACGAGGCGTCCGGCGACGACCGTGTGCCGGGCGGCGACCGGCCCGCAGCGCAGCCACGCCTCGATCGGGTCCGACAGGGCGCCGGCGAACGCGACACCCGTCAGCGGCCAGACGACCAGATCACCGACCGCGCCGACCGACAGCTCGCCGATCTCGCCGACCCGCCCCAGGCAGCCCGCGCCGCCTCTCGTCGCGATCTCGAGCGCGTCCCTGGCGGACATCGACGCCGCGCCGTGCCGCAGCCGGCCGAGCAGCATCGCGTTACGCGCCTCCATCCAGAGCGACGCCGAGTCCGCCGAGCTCGACCCGTCACACCCCAGGCCCACCGGTACGCCGGCGGCGCGGAACTCGCGGACCGGCGCCAGGCCACCACCGAGGATCATGTTGCTGCTCGGGCAGTGCGCCACCCCGGTGCCCCACGCGCCCAGCCGGGCGACCTCCTCCTCGTTCGGGCAGACGCAGTGCGCGACCCAGGACCGGTCGCTACCCCAGCCGACCTCGGCGAAGTGGTCGATGGGCCGGCGGCCATAGACCGAGAGGCAGTACTCGTCCTCCTCCGGGTCCTCGGCCAGGTGGGTGTGCAGCCGGACGTCCAGCCGCTCCGCCAGCTCGGCCGTGGCCTTCATCAGCTCGGGGCTCACCGAGAACGGTGAGCAGGGGGCGAGCGCGATCCGCACCATCGCGCCGTGCGCCGGGTCGTGATGCGCGGCGACCAGCCGGGCCGACTCGGCGAGGATCTCGTCCGCGTCCTGGACGACGGAGTCCGGCGGCAGCCCGCCGTCCTTCTTCGACAGCGACATCGAGCCGCGCGTCGGGTGGAAGCGCATGCCGAGCTCGCGGGCGGCGGCGATCTCCGCCGAGATCAGGTCACCGCCGCCCTTCGGGTGCACGTAGAGGTGGTCCGTGGTTGTCGTGCAGCCACCGAGGGCGAGCTCGGTGAGCCCGATATACGCCGAGACATGCACCGCCTCCTCGTCCAGGCGCGACCAGAGCGGGTACAGCGTGGTCAGCCACTGGAAGAGCGTGCCGTGCAGTGAGGGGGCGAAGGCCCTGGTGAGGTTCTGGTAGATGTGATGATGGGTGTTGACCAGCCCCGGGGTAACCAGGCAGCCGTCGGCGCGCAGCACGCGCCTCGCCGGCGGCTCGTCACCGGCCGCGCCGACGCCGCTCACCAGCCCGTCGGTGATCGCCACCCAGCCGCCGGGCAGCTCGCGGCGCTCGGTGTCGACGGTCGCGACCAGCTCGGCTCCGGCCACCAGCAGGTCGGCCGGCTGGCCGTTCGGGGTGGCAGGCGAGGGGGAGTCCGGGTGCGCGGTCATGAGGGCCGATTCTGCTGGCCTGGGGTTACGTCCATATGACGGCAAGCAATCCGCGGCGGCCGGCCACTCCGCCGAGCCCGTCAACGTCGACCGTCCCGGCCACCCCGTCAGCCCCGCCCGAACCGGTCGCCTCGACGGCTCCGGTCGCCCCATCAGCCCCGGCGGGTCCGGCGGCGTTGGCGATCGTGCCGATCGACGACCCGGCCGACCCGCGCGTGGCGGACTACGTCGCCCTCACCGACGTCGCCCTGCGCCGCCTCAGGGAGCCAGCGGAGGGAATGTTCATCGCCGAGGGCGAACGGGTGATCCGGCGGGCGCTGCGCGCCGGCTACCAGCCACGGTCGGTCCTGGTGTCGCCGGCTCGGCTCGACGCCGTCCCCGCCGAGATCGGCCCGGACGTTCCCGTCTACCTCGCCGGGCCGGAGGTGCTCGCCGAGATCACCGGCTTCGAGGTGCATCGCGGCGCGCTGGCCGCGATGGCGCGTCATCCTGCCCGTGACGCCGCCGAGTTGCTTTCGTGGGCACTGCGTGTTCTTGTCCTCGAGGACCTGGTCTCGCACACCAACCTGGGGGCGGTCTTCCGATCGGCCGCCGGTCTCGGGATGGACGCCGTGCTGCTCAGCCCGCGCTGCGCCGACCCGTTGTACCGGCGGTCGGTGCGGGTCTCGATGGGCGAGGTCTTCGCGGTGCCCTATGCCCGCCTCGACCCCTGGCCGGCGAGCCTGGGCACGCTCACGGAGCGCGGCTTCGAGCTGCTCGCCCTAACCCCGGCCTCCGACGCCACCGACCTCTCGGCGCTGCGCCTCGCGCCCGACGCCCGCGTCGCCGTCCTGCTCGGCACCGAGGGCGAGGGCCTCTCCGCCGCCGCGCAGGCAGCCGCCAGCCACCGGATACGCATCCCGATGGCCGCCGGTGTCGACTCCCTCAACGTCGCCGCCACCGCGGCCATCACCTGCTACGCCCTCGGCCGCCCACCATCCCCGCCGCCCGGCTAACCGCGCCTCACGCGCGTCGCCCCCGCAGCACCTGGGGATCCGGACGTCCTGTCAGACGTCAGGGCTACGAAACGGTGCTAGTCGTGGCTCTGACCTCTGACACGATTCCCCGTGACGTCGGACAGTATGAGCGCGCGGCCGCACGCGGGCATGGGCGAACGTTGCCGGTCACGGGTTAGGGGGCGGTTCCGGGCAGGTCCGGCATGCCCCCGGCGGCGGTGCGGCGGCGGTGGGCGAGGGCGGCGAAAACCTCCATCGCGACGCGGTGTGCGCTGTTGACGGTGGTTTCGGCGTGGTCGAAGGGCGGGGAGACCTCGACGATGTCGGCGGCGACGAGCGGCGTGTCCAGGGCGATCTGGCGGACGGCCCGCAGCAGGTCGGCCGGGTTCATCCCGCCGGGCTCCGGAGTGCCGGTGCCGGGCGCGAACCCGGGGTCGAGGACGTCGATGTCGACCGAAAGGTACAGCGCCTTGCAGCCGTCGACCGCCTCGGCGATCGCGTCGGCGATGACGGCGCGTGAGCCGCGGTCCCAGACCTCGTGCATCAGGTGCCAGCGCAGGCCGTTGTCGCGCATCCAGGCGAAGACGTCCGGCGGCGGCCAGTAGCCGCGCAGCCCGACCTGGACGAAGTTGCGGCCGCGGACCGCGCCGGATTCGATCAGCCGGCGCATCGGGGTGCCGTGCGAGGCCAGGTTGCCGTCGATGATGTCGGCCGTGTCGGCGTGTGCGTCGAAGTGCAGCAGGCCGACCTCACCCCAGCCGACCGCCTCCGCGACGGCCGTCGCCGCCGGCCAGGTGATCGAGTGGTCGCCGCCGAGCACCAGCGGGAAGATGCCGGCCCGGGCGACCTCGTGGACCTTCGCGCGAATGTTGGCGTGGGATGCCTCGGTCAGTCCATGCGGGCAGTGCGCGTCGCCCGCGTCCACCACGTCGAGCCACTCGAAGATCTCGATGCCGAGGTCGAGGTGGTAGGTGCCGGGGTCGTAGGCCGCGGCACGCAGCGCGCGCGGGCCGAACCTGGCGCCCGGCCGATGCGTTGTGGCGATGTCGAAGGGGGCGCCGACGACGGCGACGTCTGGGCGGCGGGCGAGCAGCTCCGCCTCGGACTCCAGCCACGGCCGGCCGCAGAACGTGGCGAGACCGGCGTAGCCAGGCCCCTCGGGATTGCCCGCGGCGGCCTCCCGCGCCGCGTAGGGCGGCACTGGCCTGCCCGCGGCCCCGAATGCCTCTTCGGCCCCGTCCGTCACGTCCCCGTCCTCTCCGTCGCCGTCTACGCTGGTCAGTATGAGTCTGGCGGACCAGCCTGGCCCCTCGGCGGCCGCGCCGCCTGTCCTGTCTGTGCCGCCTGTGCCTGTGCCGCCTGTGCAGTCCGCACCAGTCGGACAGACCCAGCCGGACCAGCTGGCTCAGCCCGCTGGCACCGCGGCACCCGTCCCGGGCCATGGCGGCGCCGGCGCCTTGCCGGGGTGGCCGGTGCGCCGCTGGTCGCGGCGCGCGCGGCTCGGGGGCTACCTGGGTGTCGCGGCGCTCGCGGTGGCGGGCTCGACGATGATCTATTTTGTCGACCCGGCCGAGCCGGGCCACTACCCAACCTGCCCGTTCAGGCTGGTGACAGGCCTGGACTGCCCCGGCTGCGGGTCGATGCGCGGACTGCACCAGCTGCTGCACGGCCACCTCGGCCACGCGGCGAACTACAACATCCTGCTGATCGCGGCCGCGCCCTGCCTCGTGGTCGGCTGGACGGTCACCATGGCCCGGCTCCTGGGGCTGCGGGTCCGGCTGCCGCGGATGCCCCCGGCGCTGTACAGGGCGATCCCGGTGCTGGTCATCGCCTTCTGGATCGTGCGCAACACGCCGGGGCCCATCGGCCACTGGCTGCATTCGTAGCCGGCCAGGCGCCGGGGCCTGTCGGCCCGCATGAAGCCGTCGACGGTTGATCACCGTGCCCGCTCGGCGGGGCGCTACGATCCGGCACCTTGGCCGACTTCGCTACAGTTCGGGCGGATGTCGCGGGGACCCTGGGGGTGAGAATGGCGCAGGGCATGGGCCGGCACGCCGGTGAGGTCCAACTGATCGGGCTGACGCATCACCATCCCGGGGCCTCGGCCGCGGCGGTGTCCGGCGTCGACCTCACCGTCGCCCCCGGCGCGTCGCTCGCCCTGGTCGGCCCTGCCGGGGCCGGCAAGACGACCGTGCTGCGTCTGGTCGCCGGGCTCTGTGCCCCGAGCGAGGGCCACGTGCTGCTCGGCGGGGCCGAAGCGGCCGACCTGCCGGCCGCGCGCCGGCACGTCGCCGCCGTGTTCGGGCGCTACAGCCTCTTCCCGTTCCTCGACGTCGCCGCGAACGTCGCCTTCGGCCTGCGGGGCGGCGCCCTCGGGTCGCGCGCCCGCGCGCTCGCCACCCCGTCGGGCCAGGCGGTCGCGGCTCGGCGCGTTCGGGAGGCGCTGGAGCTCGTGCGGATGGGTGACTACGCTCGCCGCCGGCCGCCGCAGCTGTCCCCGGCTCACCAGCAGCGGGTGGCGATCGCCAGGGCGCTCGTGCTGCGCCCGCGGGTGCTGGTGCTCGACGAACCGCTCGGCACGGTGGACGACGAGGACCTGCGCGTCCGGCTGGCCGACGACCTGCGCGCGTTGCACCGCCAGCTCGGGATCACGCTGCTGTACGCGACCAGGTCGGCGGGTGAGGCGTCCGCGGTGGCCGACCGCGTCGCCGTCCTCTCCGACGGGCGCCTCCTGCTGGAGGCCGAGCCAGCCGAGGACGCGGCCGCGCGGCCGCGCGGCGAGGACCCGGCCGCGGCCGACGAGCAGCCGGACGCGGGACGGCGGATGCTGGCCACGACCGACACCCCCGAGGCGGGCGCGCCGGCGGCCTGAGACCGTCGTTGGTTTTGGCTGTCGCCTTTGGCCTTTCCGTTTGGCTTTCCCGCCCCCCACGCCCGTAACCGCTGATCATGGCTCTCCCTAGAGCAAACCGTTCATCGATAACGGCCGCCCGTTGCGCTGGAAACCCGGCCCTCGGGCTGGGAATCGGTGGGAAGCCGATTACTGTGGTCAACGCCGGGAACGGGCGAGGCAGCACCCGAGTGCGCGACGTCCGAGTGAGCGGGGGGAAACACCACCGGGGCCCCGACCCAGACCCACCGGGAGGCAACGATGACCGAGCCCGCCGACTACGCGCGGGACGCGTTCGACTCGTCTGGCGTTCTCGACGACGTGCCGTTGACTGTCGAGGAGAGCCTGGACAGCGACGACCTGGGTGACACGGACGCGGGTCTCGACCCTCTCGACGACAGCTGGGACGCCCCGGACCGGCCGAGCGCCGAGACCCGGCATCGGCCGACGGCCACCGAGGGGCGGGCGGGGGCCTCGCTGGACGACCAGCTGGCCCAGGAGGTCCCGGACGTCGACCCTTACCTGGAGGCGGAGCGTTCCGAGTCGGGCCTGGTCCTCGACGACGACGTCGAGGGGATCAACACGCCATTCGGTGAGGACGGCAGTGGCTCGCGGCTGACCGGGCTGGTGGCCGACGACGCGAGCGGCCCCGGCGGCGACGTGCTGACCGGCCGCCGGACGGAGTACCTCAGTGATCGGGAGACGTGGCCGCTGGCCCCGGAGGAGGACGCACTCCACCTGGACTGACCGACCTGGACTGACCGACCGCCTGGTGTCGGCATCGCCGCGGGGTGGCTCCGGCGGTGAGTCGCGAGGCGACGCTGGCGGTGACCGTGCGGCGGCCGGTGCGCTGGGTGGAACCCTTCCCCTCCGTGATCGTCGGCGCATAGAGGTCAGTGTCCGTGACGCAGGTTCGTGACGCAGAGTAGCTAATCGTGGGCTGACGGGCGCCGACGGGTCGGCGGCGCGCGCCGGAACGAGCACGCCGCGCGGGCAGTTCCACCCCGCTTGTCGGCGAGGCACGGATAACGTATAGCGTCCGCTTCGTGGCTACTGTTGCGGACCGGATTCTCGGCCATCTGACCGAGGTCCCGGCCGGTTTGGACGACGGCAGGCTCGCGGAGGCGATCGGCGCCAGCCGCAGCTCTGTCAACAACGCGTGTCGCAAGCTCGCCGACCAGGGACGGCTGGTACGGATCGTCGGCCCCGACGGCAAGATCCTGAACCGGGTCGCGCAGGCCGCGGCGACCGCTCCGAACGGGCAGGCCGCCGAGGCGCCTCCCGCGGACGCGTCCGCGGCCGAGGAGATCGTCGCCGCGCTCCCGGCCGCCGAGGCCGCCCCGGACGCTGACGGCGAGGCGGCCGACGTCTCGCAGATCCCGGCCGCGCGTCAGGGACCCGACGACGTGCCCGGCATCCCGGCGGCCCGCCTTCCGGGCGACGACGAGATCGCGCCAGCCGCGCCGCCGGCCGAGGAGGCCACACCGGCCGCCGAGCCGGTCGCGGAAGCCGCCGAGCCGGTCGCCGAGGCCGAGCCCGTGGAGCAGGCCGTCACCGAGACTGACGCGGTGCCAGCTGACGCGGTGCCAGCTGACGCGGTGCCAGGTGACGCGGTGCCAGCCGCGGCGCCCGAGCCGGAGCCCGTGGCATCGGCCGAGCCAGCGGCCACCGAGCCGGCGGCTCCCGCGGAGGAGCCGGTCGCGCCGCCCGTGGAGGCGACGCCCGAGCCCGAGCCCGCGGCGGCCACCGAGGCCGAGGTGGCCGAGGCGGAGCTCATCGTGGATTCGGGCTCGGCTGCCGCGGAGGCCGACGACAGCGACGTCGAGGACGTCGAGACGTCCACCGAGCCAGGCCCGCCCGCGCCCGCCTCGACCTCCGGCGCTCGGCGGCCGTGGTGGCGGCGCCTGCTGCCACTGCGCTAGGCGGTCCAGTCCGGCTGGCCTGGCCCAGCCCGCGAGATGTCTCGCGCGCCGCGCAGGTGTGAGCCGCGTCCCGACTGGCTGGCGCCGGCGGGGTGTCGGCACGGGATTAGCGTGACAGCGTCACGGAACTCACCAGGGGAGAGCATGTCCATCCGAGCCCGAGCGCTCATCGCCGCTGTGGCGCTGTCGTCGCTGGCATTGACCGCCTGCGGCAGCCGGGTCCACAACGCCGGGGACGACAACGGCGGCACCGGCGCCACCGGCGGCACCACGCAGGGGGCGTCCGCCAACACGGCGTCCGACACCGGCGTCACCCCGACCGACATCAAGGTCGGCGTGATGGCGGCCGCGAACAGCCCCCTCGGCGCGGACACCTTCTCGGCGACCACGTTCGGCGCGCAGGCCTACTTCCAGGCGCTCAACGACGCCGGCGGGGTCAACGGCCGGAAGGTCACCGTCGAGCCCTGCGACGACAAGGGCACCGGCGACGGCAACGTCACCTGTGTCCACGACCTGATCGACGACAAGAAGGTCTTCGCCTTCGCCGGCACGACGTCGTTCGACTACGCGGGCGCGCCGTACGTCAGCCAGAAGGGCGTCCCCGACGTCGGCGGCGAGCCGGTCTCCGGAACCGCCTACTACCAGTACCCGCACCTGTACTCGATCTACGGTGGCTTCGGCTACCCGCGGGACGGCAAGGCGCCGGGCTACAACGGCAAGCTGTACGCCGGCACCGAGAACTACCGCTGGTTCAAGGAGAAGCTCGGCGCCAAGACGGCGGCGGTCGTGTACTTCGAGATCGGGCCGTCCAAGCAGTACGCGGACTCGATCGAGGCGGGCCTGCAGAAGGAGGGGTACAAGGTCGTCAAGGAGTCGATCAACCTCGGCCTGCAGAACTGGGACGCGGCCGTGCTGGACATGAAGCGCCAGAACGTCGACCTCGTCTTCGACGCGCTGACGGCCGATGCCAACGTCTCGCTGTGCAAGTCGATCCAGGCCCTGAACATGCCGCTGAAGGCAAAGGTCACCACCACGCAGAGCTGGACGGACGCGGCTGGTGAGGCCTACCTGTTGACGCCGACGTGCCTGAACAACCTGTACGCCATCAGCCAGAGCCAGAACTACAACAACGTGAGTGACCCAGAGGTCAAGAAGTACCGGGACGCCATCGCGAAGTACTACCCGGACCGGGTCAGCAAGATGAGCATGTGGATGTTCGAGGGCTACATCTCGGCGATGTGGCTGACGGACGCGATGAAGTCCTGCGGAGCGGACCTGACCCGCAAGTGCGTCGACAACTACATGAGCACGACGACCTATAACGCGAACGGCCTGCTCATCCCGCACGACTTCAAGGTCGTCCCGACTCCGCCGACGACCCACACCGGCTGCCTGAACGTGGTGCGCTGGACCAACAAGGCCCCGACCGGCAAGGCCGGCTGGACGTCTCAGACCGACGACATGACCAAGAACTGCTTCAACGTCCCGATGTTCAGCTTCAACGCCGGCTGACGGTTTCACTCGGCTACAGACGGCGCCCCGAGGGTCGTCTGTAGGGATCTTCAAGGGGCGCTGGCTCCGGCGGACCGCCGCCGAAGCCAGCGCCCCTTGGTGTTCGGCTATCTGGCCGCGCGGATGAGCGTGACGCGGCCCTGGCAGGTCATCCGCGAAACCAGGCCACAGCTCGTGACGGCGCATCAGCGCGGTGCCAACCCGGCCATGTCGTCGGCCCGGACCCAGCCGGGCCACCGTGATACGCCTGTGCCCGGAACCACGTGCGAGGGCGCTCAGCGCCCGAGGGCGCCGCCCGGTTGCGGGCGCGGAGCGTCCGGCAACGGGAGCGCCTTAGGCGTGCGCGAGCTCCGCGGGGTCGCCGACGAAGGAGCGCTCGCCGCGGTGCAGGACGTAGGCGAGGTCCGCCATGCCGAGCGCGGCGTCGGTGTACTGGTCGGCCAGGATGACCGTGGTACCGGTCGCGGCGACGGTCGAGAGCCACTCGAACAGCTCGGCGGCCACCTTCGGCGACAGGCCCAGCGAGAGCTCGTCGACCATCAGCACACTCGGGCGGGCGAGGAGGGCGCGAGCGAGCGCGAGCATGCGTCGCTCGCCGCCCGACATGGAGCCGGCTCGCTGGGGCAGCCGGTCACGCAGCTTCGGGAACGCCTCCAGCGCCGGCGTGATGTCCGGGTGCCCGGTGGCCTCGGCGACGACGAGCAGGTTGTCGCGTACCGAGAGGCTCGCGAACACGGCCCGCTCGTCCGGTACCAGCAGGAGGCCGCGACGTGCCCGGTCGACCGTGGACATCTTGGTGATGACCTGGTCGCGCCAGGTGAGCGTGCCGCTGCGCAGAGGCACCAGCCCGGCGAGCACCCGAAGCGTCGTGCTCTTGCCGGCACCGTTGACACCGAGCAGCGCGGTCACCTTGCCGGACGGGATGACGAGGTCGAGGCCATGCAGCACCTCGACGACGCCGTAGCCGGCGCGGGCACCTGACAGCCGCAGCTCGATGCCGTCAGGGGCCGGGGCGCCGCCCGCGCGCGCCGCCGCGGCGGCGGCCGCCAGCGCGCTGGCGGACGAGCCGGCCGCGATGGCGGCGGACGATGAATCCGGAGCGGTCATGCCTTCGTTCCCTGCGCGAGGTAGACGGACTGGACGGTCGGGTCGGCGCGGACCGCCGCCGGGCTGCCGTGGGCGACGACCCTGCCGCCGACCATCGCGTAGACCTGGTCGCACACGGTGAACACGAGGTCGACGTCGTGGTCGACGAGCACGATCGCCACACCGTTGGCGGCGATCCGGCGCAGCAGCTGGGAGAACCGCTCGGTCTCGGCGGCGTCGAGGCCGCTGGCCGGCTCGTCGAGCAGCAGCACGTCCGGATGGGTGCACAGCGCCCTGGCGCACTCGGCCAGCCGCAGCGCTCCCGTGGGCAGCGACCCGGTGATCACGTTGGCCACGTCGGTCAGGCCGAGGGATGCCAGCATCTCGTCGACGACCTCGTCGTGCCGCGCGTTGCCGCGTATGCCGCGGCCGAACAGGCCGCCGGCATAGTCCCGGCGGCGGTTCTCGACGCCGACCAGCAGGTTGTCCCGCACGGTCATGCTGGTGAACAGCGACGGCACCTGGAACGTCTGCACCAGCCCCAGCCGGGAACGCTTGTCGGGGCGCAGCTTGGTGATGTCGCGGTCGCCGAGCATCACGGCGCCCTCGTCGGGCTGCTCGACGCCGGTGAGGAGGCTGAACACCGTCGACTTGCCGGCACCGTTCGGACCGATCAGCCCGGTGATCAGCCCGGGCGGCGCGGACATGTCGACGTGGTCGACGGCGGTGAGCCCGCCGTAGCGGCGGACGAGGCCGACGGCGCGTAGTTCGGCGCGGCTCACCGCCGGCCTCCTTCCAGGTGGTTGCTGCTCGAGGCGGCCGGCACGGAGCCCGCTGGCTGGCCGGCGGCCGGGCGGGAACCGCTCGGCGTGACCTGGCCGGCGGCCGGCGCGGGGATCAGGTCGGCTGCGCCCGTGGCCCCCGCGCCCAGCGTGCCGAGCAGTGCCCGGCCGAACGAGGTGAGCGTAAGCCCGCGCTCGGCCGCCACCCGCTCGGCGGCCTCGATGCCCGTCGTGCCGGCGGCCAGCGGGCCACTGACCCAGACGGCCGCCGGGGCCGTGGCGGAGGCTCCAGCCGGATCGGCGTCGCCCATCCGGGAGGTCTGCTGGGAGGCCCAGGTCGCCGCGTCGGCCGGTACGGCGGGGCGGGGAATCGCCGCGCCGAGGCCCGCCGGGACCGGCGTCCGCCGCGTGGGGCGGGGCAGCTCCTCGGGCTCGACGAACTGGTCGGCGAGGCGCTGCGCCACGAACCGCACCAGGCCGCGGACCGCCGAGGCGAGGCCGCCGGGCAGCCAGCTCAGCGAGAGCGCGAGGATGCCGATCGCCAGCGTCGACGAGCCGGACGGGGCGAGCACGTCGATCGCGACGATCAGGGATGCGCCGATGATCGCGCCGACCGCGCTGTCCGCGCCGAACACCACCATCGCGGTGAACCACAGCAGGCTCTGGATCGGCTGGAAGGTCGTCGACGAGAACGATGAGGCGCCCTGCACCAGCAGCGCGCCGCCGAGGCCGGCGACGACCGAGGACATGGTGAACGCGATCAGCTTGAGGTTGCGCACGTCGACGCCGACCGCCGCCGCGCCGCCGCTGTTGTCGCGCACCGCGAGCAGCGCGCGGCCCAGCCGGCCGCGGTGCAGGCTGCGCACGGCGAGCAGGCCGAGGCCCAGACCGACCAGCTCGATGATGTAGAACGCCTTGTCGTTGAGCTGCCAGCCGCCCAGGTACAGCGCGTTGACGTAGAGGCCGCTGGAGAACTTGGGCTGCTCGAAGACGAACTGGCTGACGACCGCGCCGACGGCGAACGTGGTCAGCGCGAGGGTGAGGCCTCGCCGGCGGATCGCCGGGTAACCGGTGATCAGGCCGACCGGGGCGACGAGGATCGCGCCGACCAGGATCGCGAGCAGCCCCGGCAGCCTCGGCAGGCCGAGAAAGTCGCCGTTCGCCAGCTTCAGCGAGAACAGCGCGCCAAGGCCCGCGTAGCCGGCGACCCCGAGTGACACCTGCCCGCTGTAACCGGTGACGATCACCATCGACAACAGGATCAGGGCGACGGCCGGGACGTCGAAGGCCGAGCGCAGGTCGGCTGGCCGGAACAGCAGCGGCGCGAGCAGCATGATGAAGCCCGCGAGCTTCCAGACCAGGTCCTTGCTGCGTTCCTCGACCGTGCCCGCCGCGTCGGGTGCGCCACGGCTGGAGAACCGGCCGGCCGAGCCGGCGTCACCCAGCTCCCGCAGCTTCGGAATGGCCAGCAGCAGCACCAGCAGGGCGACGACGAAGAGGTTCGACTCGAGCGAGCGGTAGACGTCCGCGAACTGGCCGTCCACCTTGAACTGGGTCAGCTCGCTCTGCAGGATGCCGATCGCGAGGCCCGCGAACACGGCGATCGGCAGGCTCGCGAGGCGCGCGGCGACGACGACGGCGAACGTCTCCAGCACGACGAGCGACAGCCCGTACGGGGAGAGCTGCAGCCGGGGCGCGAGCAGCACGCCGGTGAACCCCGCGAGCGTCGTGCCGAACGCCCAGCCGACGGCGGCGACCCGGTCGGCCGGCACCGAGGACAGCTCCGCGAGCTGGCGGTCGTCGACGACGGCCCGCATCTGCCGGCCGAACTTGGTGCGGTTCTGCACCACCCCGAGCGCGACACAGCAGACGACGATGAGGACGAGCGTGCTGATCGTGTCGACACCGATGCGGTGCCCGCTGATCCCGACCGACTTGTTCGGGAACAACGGCGGGGTGTCGTTCTTGGAGCCGAGCCCCCAGATGCCGGCGCACATGCCCAGCGTCAGCACCAGCACGCCGAGGCTCGCGACCAGTGACTCGGCGGCGGAGGCGCGCCGCCGGGCGAGCGGACGGAAGACGAACCGCTCCAGCAGCAGGCCGAGCAGGGGCGACAGGATGGCGAGCGCGATCACGGCCGAGAGCCACTTGGGCAGGCCCCACTCGACCGCCATCTGCCGGTACACGTAGGCGACCAGGGCCGCGATGCCGCCCTGGGCGAGGTTCAGGACGCCGTTGGTGCGGTAGGTGACCAGCAGGCCGATGCCGGACAGCGCGGCGATCGCGCCGATGGCGAGGCCGGCGATCGCCAGGTCGACGCTGATCATCGGTTAGCCGACCAGGATCGGCGCGCAGACCGAGCACGGCGAGAGGCCCCGCCCGGTCACCTGCGACGCCTCGACCCGCTGGGCGGCCTTACCCGCCAGCAGCTCGCAGCCGGGCCGGTGGAAGGTGCGCCCGCCTGGCACCGCGTAGACCGAGCCGTCGTCGGCCGCCTGTGCCGGCGACTGGACGGCTGGCGCCGCCGTGGGCGCGCTCGAGGGCGCCGCCGGGGCGGCGTTCGCGGCGGCGACCACCAGGGCGTGCAGGTCGTCGACCTGCGTGGCGAGGCGCCCCGCAGCGGCCGTCGCGCGGCTGGCCTGCGTCGACTCCAGCCGGTCGGCGATCAGCAGGCCACTGCCGACGAGCACAAGGGCCAGCCCACCGAACCCGCCGGAGACCACGTAGGGCAGCTGGAGCCCCGGGTCGGTCTCGCCCGAGACCCCCAGGTAGCAGCTGAGCAGCAGGACGGCGCCCGCCGCGATCACCACCCAGCCTCGTAGCGCCCGGACGACGTCCACCACCAGCCGCGAGGTGGTTCGCGACTCCGTCGCGCCAGAGCTCTGTTCGTCCACCTTGTTCCCCCAGGAACGTGTTCATCCGGAAGCCGGGCGGGACAGTCCGCCGGTCCTCCGCCAAGGCGACCCACATAGCGACACGCGGACACGCGCGCCGGGGAGATCGCCAGCCATTAGACGCCAGATTAGTGTGCGGAGGTGGCGACGTGTGCCCATGGGGGTGGTCGAGCGGAATCGCGTATACGACTGCTCCGCCTGCCGACCAGCGACTTCGCCGGAACCGGTCGTCTTCATGACGCTGTGCGATCTCCTGCCGGGCCCGCCCCCCGTGGCCGTCCTCGCCGCGGCCCCGCGGAGACGGTCCGGGAGGTCACGGACCGTCCGCGTCAGCTGGGGTGGCGGGGGTGCGGCGGGGCGAACGCGAAGGCGGTGGCGGCGGTGGCACGCGGTGCGTCGTCATCGTCGATGGTGTTGGCGGTGCCCGCCGTCTCGGCCGGCGCGGGGAAGGGCGCGCAGTAGTCGGCCCAGACCCGGCGGCGACTGTGGCGGCGGCGGTCCTCGACCTCGAGCGGCGCGGGCAGCGCGCTCAGGGCCACCTGGAGGTGCGCCCACTCGTGGGCGGTCTCCCAGGCGGTGAAGGAGCCGAGGTGCTCTCCTTCGTGGTCGTAGACGTGGTACGGACGGCTCACTCGGGCGGCAGGCACTGGATCGTGACCTTCCGCGTGCTTCCAGAGGCAGCTGGTCATGGGCCTCGCTTCCGTCGCGACGACAACGACCTTTCCAGGGTTCCGGCGGCCGAGGGCGACGGTCCAAGGCCCTGACGTCATAGCGGTGCGGTTCTTCTCACATCGGTGTGGGCGCCCGTCGCGCCGCCCACGTCGCCCCCTACACCACCGCCGTCTAACGGGTTGTGCAGGAGCGACCATCGCCACGCGTCGGCGATGATCTGGTCGAGCTTCGAGTGGCGGGGCTGCCAGCCCAGCTCGGCGCGGATCCGATCGCTGTCGACCACCAGGGCCCGCGGCTCGGTCACCGGCGGGCCGAACTCCCGGCGTACCGGCCGCCCGGTCACCCGCTCCACGGTGGCGAGCACCTCGTTGACGGACACGCCCGCCCCGCCGCCCACGTTGTAGACGCGTCGCTCGCCGGGCGGGACGGCCGCCAGCGCCAGCGCGTACGCCTCGGCGACGTCGCGTACATGCACGTACTCGCGCAGCGCCCGCCCGTCACCGTTGATCCGGAAGGTGTCCGTCCGGCCCGCGGCGACCAGCAGCGCGGCCGGGATGATCCTGGTCGTGTCGCGGTCGACATGCCCCGGCACACCGCCGGACACGTTGAACGAACGCAGCACGACGGCGCCGATCCGGCCGGTGGCCGCCTGGTGGGCGATCGCGTGCTCGGCCGCGAGTTTCGAGGCGGCATACGGGTGCACCGGCTCCGGCGGCTGGGACTCCGGGACCGGGGCCAGGCCGGGGTCGCCGTAGACCGTGCCGGTCGAGCCGAATACCACCACCGGGCGCGGCCCGCCCACCACGACGCCGCGGTCGAGCGCCACGAGCAGGTTGACCGTCCCGGTCACGTTGGTCTCGAAGTAGCGCAGCGGCTCGTCACGCGACTGGCGCACCCGGGTCAGGGCCGCCAGGTGACAGACCCCGTCAAAGCCTCGGTCCAGGCCCGCCTCGGCCAGCGAGCGCGGGTCGAGCAGGTCGGCCACGACGACCTCGATGCTCCGCCGAAGTGCCGGCATGTTCTCGGCCGGCTCGCCACGGCGGACCAGTGCGGTCACCTGGTGCCCCCGTGCCGCGAGCAGGTCGGCGACGACCCCCCCGATGAACCCGCCAGCCCCGGTGACCAGGATCCGTGAGCGTCCCCCGCGAGATGGCACTCAGGACGCCGCTCGAAGCCGAAGCCCCGGCAGCAGCTGTTCGCGGTGGCGCCAGGCGAGCTCCAGACAGGCGGCCGCGGCCGGCGCGAGCGGCTCGCTGTCGATCAGTCTACGCAGGGTGGCGTAGGTGAACGGGATGCCATCGGCGACGGCGCGGTGCGGCCCCGCGGAGACGACGGTGCCCTCCGCGTTGCTGTGCACCATGTCCGCGAACAGCGCGTCGAACGTGTCGGCCTCGATGACGACGACGGTGAGGATCTCGGCGAACAGGGTCAGCGCGTCGACGCCGACGCCGAAGCAGGACACCCGCACCCGGCCGTCGCGCCGCGCCTCGTCGAAGGTGCGGAACGGCTCGTCCGCGTCGTAGTCGATCGGGGCGGACGAGTTGCCGTCGTGCTCGGTGTTGCCCAGCAGCTCCTCGGACAGCTCGCGCATGATGTTGCGCCACAGGTCGAAGTCGGCGCGGTGGTGGAACGGGGTGATGCCGGACGGCTGGAAGACCCCGGCCGGGATGACGTGGTAGACGCCGCCCGCGGTGGCCACCGACCCGGCGCTGCGCCGGTGCAGCAGGAAGCTCGCCGAGTCGCGGTCGGCCCGGATGGTCAGCGTGTTGACCGACGGCAGCACCGGCCGGCTGGCCAGGTCGAACGGGTCGCCGACGCGGCGGCGGAACGGCAGCGACGGCCAGGCGAGGCCGCCGGACATCATCGCGGCGGCGGTCTCGTGCGCCACCGTCTCGCAGACGTCGACGGGGTCGAAGTAGGTGGTGTGGCCGAACGTGAGCATGGGGCGCCCGGCGTCGTGGCCGCCGGACCGCGCCCCGCCGCTGGTGAGGCGCCGCGGAGCGTCCTCGTCGCAGTCGATGTCCACGAGCCGGAAGCTCAGCCTGTTCTCGAACAGGGTGGGCCGGTCCAGGTCGCGCATCGCGCGGGTGTAGCGCTGGTAGCGCACGTACGGGCCGCCGTCGGCGATCAGCGGACGGGCGCCGTCGGTCTCCGGCTCACCTCCGGTGAGGACCGGCTCGGGGACGTCGTCGGTCCAGCGCAGCCCGACCTCGTCGATGTCCAGCGGGCGCGGCCAGATCCAGCCCGGCCTGGCCAGCAGGCCGGAGAAGAGGCGGTATGGCTCCGGGTAGAGGCCGGAGGCGGCCTTGGCAAGCTTGATCCGGTTGCGGTTGAGGGTGTCCCGGGTGACCCTCCAGGCGCGCTGGCTCGCGGCCGCCTGCTCGGTGAACGCGTCCCGCGCGGCGTCCCGGCGCCGGTCGCTGAGCGTGCCCGGGGCGAGGCCGACGTCCTCGGGCGAGAGGTCGAGGTGGCGGGCGATGTGGCGCAGCGTCGAGATGTCGTGGATCGCCCGCCGGCCGCTCTCGACCTTGGAGACATACGACTGGTCGAAACCCAGCTGGTCAGCTAGTTGCTGCTGGGTGAGGCCGTGCGCCTGCCGGTAGGCGCGAAGCAGCTGGCCGACGCCGACGGGAGCAGGGGTCGGCCGTGGCGGCGTCCACAGCCAAGTCTGACCGGTCACCCGGTGTCCTCTCGGGTCGTAGCTGGGTTACAGGATGTGAGCCTAACTAGTCGGGCATCTGCAGGCGCATCGGACAATTGGTACATACATCCGGGGAGGGTGGCCGTAGTGGTGCGGATCGCCGACTGCCCACACGGGCGGATGCGATGGAGACCCACCGGGATCCCGTCGTGGCGAAGGGCCCGCGCCGTCGACCACTGCGTCACCTTCATCAGGTGTCCGTCGATGTCCCGGTGTTCCCGAGATGTTTTGTTGCTTTTTAGTTGTTGACGGGTCACTTGTTCGGGATGCCATCCGCCAGGTCGAGGAAGACGACGATCACGATGGCCACGGCGACCCAGCGCAACAGGCCCATGCGGCCCCAGATCTCACGCGCGAGGCTTCTTCCGGCCCTGCCACCGAGCACCAGCAGGGCAAACAGCGCCCCGCCGACGACGACCAGAAATACCCCCGCATAGTTCCCGTGCACGGTCACAACGATCGCATGCCGCCCTCCGCGGACGGTCACGTCATCCGGGACCACGCCGTCGACCGCGACGCTGGGCGGCACGATCCAGGACGGCGCGGGCGCTGGCCGACCAAATGAGGTGACCAGTTCATCAGCGCACGTCCGGTGGGCCCGCGCACGTCCTAGCCTGCCCGAACCCGCCCGGCTTTCGACCCGGCCCGCCCGTGTCGGGCGTGATCTCCCTGTGTGCTCCCCCCGCGTCGCCGCCGCGTGGCGTCGCCGAGGCCGCCGGAGGCCCATGGCGGTGGGCTTTTTCCGGTCGCGTTCCCGTCGCGCGCCCTGGGCGCCGCCCGCCCAGTCCAGACGGGCATGGCCGGGCTGAGCTGGGTCAACGCGCCGCGCCCGTGTCCCCGCCGACCCCTTGAACTTCGCGGCGCCAGCCCTGGCTGGTGAGGACACATCGGGGCGGCGCCCGCTGTTCGGACCATTCCCGCGCGTCAAGGCGTGGGGATACCTACCCTGGTCCGGATGTCCACGGCGCTTCTTACAGATCATTACGAGCTGACGATGCTCCGCGCTGCCCTGAAATCGGGTGCCGCCGGGCGACGGGCCACCTTCGAGGTGTTCGCCCGGTCACTGCCCGCCGGCCGCCGGTACGGTGTCGTCGCCGGTACCGGCCGGTTGCTGGAAGCGCTCGCTGACTTCCGGTTCGGCCCCGACGAGCTGAGTCTGCTCACCGGCACCGGCGTCGTCGACGCCGAGACCGCCGACTGGCTCGCCGGCTACCGCTTCTCCGGGGAGATACACGGCTTCGCCGAGGGCGAGCCCTACCTGCCGGGAACCCCGGTGCTGGTGGTGGAGGGCATGTTCGCCGAGTGCGTGCTGCTGGAGACGCTGACGCTGTCGGTGCTCAATCACGACAGCGCGATCGCCGCCGCCGGCGCCCGGATGGTGCAGGCCGCCGGCGGCCGGCCGCTCATAGAGATGGGCTCCCGGCGCACCCACGAGGAGGCCGCGGTCGCCGCCGCCCGGGCGGCCTACCTCGTCGGTTTCGACGCCACCTCGAACCTGGAGGCGGCCAGGCGCTGGGGCGTGCCGACCAGCGGCACCGCCGCCCACGCGTTCACGCTCATCCACGCGACCGAGCGGGACGCCTTCGCCGCTCAGGTGGCCACCCTCGGTGCCGGGACCACCCTGCTCGTTGACACCTACGACACGCGGGAAGGCATCGCGGCGGCGGTCGCCGTCGCCGGCCCGGGCCTCGGCGCCATTCGCATCGACAGCGGCGACCTGGCCGCCGGAGTGCGCGCGGCCCGCGCCCAGCTCGACGCGCTGGGCGCTACCGGGACCCGCGTCATCGTCACCGGGGACCTCGACGAGCATGGGATCGCCCGGCTCGCCGGTGTCCCCGCCGCGGGCTACGGGGTGGGCACCAACCTGGTCACCGGCGCCGGCGCGCCCACCGCCGGCTTCGTCTACAAGCTGGTCGAGGTCGATGGCCGCCCGGTGGCCAAGACGTCTGTCGGCAAGGCCACCCGCGGTGGCCGCAAGGAGGTGCTGCGCCGGCACGACGCCGACGGAGTCGCGGTCGTCGACCTGGTGGTGCCCGCCGGGTACCGCCCCGGCGGCAGCGGCGCGGGCGGCCAGCGCACGACGGGCGGCCAGGCCCGCGCGGCTGACGGGCTGCCGGCGGCGGCGCTCGACGGGCCGCTCCCGCCGGTCCTGGCCCCTGGCCACCTGGGCGCCCCCGGGTATGACCGGCCGCTGCTGGTGCCGCTGGTGCACGCCGGCACGCCGGTGGACGCCGCGTCGACCGGCGCGACGGGGCTGCGCCGCGCCCGCGAGCACCATCGCGCCGCGATCGCGGACCTGCCCGCGCACGCCCGCTCCGTCACCTTCGGCCAGCCCTGCCTGCCGGTCATCAGCGCCGTCCCACAGTGACATTGGTTCGCTCCGTGCGGGCGCGGCGCTACGGCCCCTTGCTCGCCTGGCGGCTCGCAAGGGACCTCCGCGCCGCGTCCTCCTCCGCTCACGGGCGCTCCGGCGACCTCGCTGCGGCCCGGCCCACGTCGCTTCGCTCGTGGGCCGGGCCTCCGCGAGGCGCGCCTCCGCGCCCAGCCCGGTCCCCTGACGCTGGAACGTCACCAAACCGGGTACGGACTCCCGGTGACTTCGCTTCGCCCGTAGCCGGGCCTCCGCATAGGCGCGCCTCCGCGCCCAGCGCGGTTGCGTTGCGTGGCAACGTCACCAACCCGGAACCGGCCCTGATCCGAAGTCAGAGCCGTAGGGAACCGCTGCTCGGCCGTGAAGCCCACCGCACGAGCGCAGCGAAGTGCCCCCCGCGGCCCGTGCCCTGCCCGGTTTCCGTGACGCTCCAGCGGCGGGTGACCGTGCTGGGCGCGGAGGCACACCTCCGCGGAGGCGTGCCTACGAGCGAAGCGACATAGGCGCGCCGCAGCGGAGGTCGCCGGAGCGCCCGTGAGCGGAGGAGGACGCGGCGCGGAGGTGTCGTCCGAGCCGCCAGGCGAGGACGGCGCCGGAGGGCCGTGCCCGCACGGAGCGAACCATGTCAAACCTTCCCGCCCGACCCCGTCCGACTCCGGCGCTCGTGGGACGGGCCTCCGCGAGGCGGCCGGCCGTGCGAGAAGCTGGATCGGTGAGCCCAGCGACGACCCGCGACGAAGGGGGAGCCACGGAACACGGCCCGCCGAGCACCAGCGTCACCGTCGACGTCGTGCTGCTGACGCTGCGGGCGGGGCGGCTGTGCGTGCTCGTCATCCTGCGCGACGAGCCCCCCTTCCAGGACTACTGGGCGCTGCCGGGCGGCTTCGTGGGTGCCGACGAGGACCTGGACTCCTCGGCGCGCCGCCAGCTCGCCGAGGAGACGGGCGTCACCACGGCGGGCCACCTGGAGCAGCTCTACACCTACGGTGACCCGGGACGAGACCCGCGCGCCCGCGTCGTCAGCGTCGCCTACCTGGCGCTGCTGCCGAACCTGCCGCAGCCGGAGCCGGGCCGGCGCGGCCAGCAGGCACGCTGGTGGCCGGTCGAGGACCTGGACTCGCCGGAGGGCCCGACACTGGCCTTTGACCATCCACGCATCGTCGCCGACGGGGTGGAGCGGGCACGGAGCAAGCTCGAGTACACGCCGATGGCGGCGGCCTTCTGCGAGGAGCCGTTCACCCTCGCCGACCTGCGCCGGGTCTATGAGGCCGCGTGGGGGGTGAGCCTGGACCCGCCCAACTTCCGGCGCAAGGTGCTCAGCACGCCGGACTTCGTCGTCCCCGTCGGCGCGGTCAGCTCGCCACGCGGCGGCGGCCGTCCCGCCCAGCTCTACCGTCGCGGTTCCGCGACCGCTCTCTACCCTCCGCTGCTGCGTCGCTCCGTATAGCGACCCGCCCAGGTGTCGGTGTGGAGCTCCCGCCCGACGGGAAGGCAGCCGCGGAGTGCGTAACAATAGGGATCGTGACCGCAACGACCGTCTCACCCGCCGACGTCGAGGAGATCGACGAGGAGCTCAGCGACGACCGGCCGTGGGTCACGGTCGTCTGGAACGACCCGATCAACCTGATGTCGTACGTGACCTACGTCTTCCAGAAGCTGTTCGGCTACGACAAGGCGACGGCGCGCAAGCTCATGCTTGACGTTCACCACAAGGGCAGAGCGTCGGTGAGCAACGGCACCCGCGACGAGATGGAGCGCGACGCGGCCCGTCTGCACACCTACGGCCTCTGGGCGACCGTCATACAGGATTAGCTGGCTCGTGAGTTCGATGCGCCCCCAGAGCTGGGGCATACCGCTGGATGGGGACGGGAACGTGGGGTTCTACTACAGGTTCCCGGACTGCTTCCGGCGGACGGCCGACGGCGTGGAGCTGCGCCTGCCTCGCTGGGAGGGCACGATCCTCGCCGAGCTGGTGCGGCTGATCGACGGGATGCTGGAGCCGCCGCCGGTCGACGACCCGCTGGAGGCGCTCGTCGGCCTCCGCGACACCGCCCCGCCGCCGCCCGAGGACCCGGCCCTCGCCCGCCTGCTGCCCGACCCGTACCCGGAGGACCCGCTGGCCTCCGGCGACTTCCGCCGCCGCCGCACCGACGACGCGCTGGCCCACAAGCGGGCCGCCGCCCGACGGGTGCTCGCGACCCTGCCCGGGCCCGACGAGGTGCTGCTGCTCGACGAGGACGCCGCCCAGGACTGGCTGACCACGCTGAACGACCTGCGCCTCGTGCTCGGCACCCGGCTCGGCATCACCGACGACGACTACCTCGACGAGCTCGGCGAGCTGCCGCCCGACGACCGGCGCGCCCCGTTCGTCGAGATGTACGAGCTGCTGACCGCCCTCGTCGACAACCTCGTCCGCGCCCTCTTCTAGGGCGCTCCCGTTGCCGGACGCTCCGCGCCCGCAACCGGGCGGCGCCCGCGGGCGCTGAGCCTGACCTCCCAGATCGGCTTCGCCGATCCGGCAGGGACCCTGCTCCCCACGTGGTTCCGGGCCCTGGCATATGGCGGTAGTCAGGCTGGGTCGGGCTGACGACGTGGTTGGCAGACCTCCCAGATCGGCTTCGCCGATCCGGCAGGGACCCCGGGCGCCAGCGCCGATGCGCCGTCACTGGCTTTGGCTGGGTGGCGTGGACGGCTCGCCAGATGCGGGCGGTGGGCGCCCTCCCGGGGCTCGCGCGGTTCCGGGCCCTGTCGACTGGCGGGCAGGCGCGTGGGATGTCGGCGGCGGGTAGCTTGTTCGGCGTGCTGCGAATTGAGCGCGCCCTGCATCAGGCGATCGTCGACCATGCGCGCCGTGACCACCCGGACGAGGCCTGTGGTGTGATCGCCGGCCCGGCCGGCTCGGACACGCCGGCCCGGTTCGTCGCGATGGAGAACGCGGAACGTTCGCCCACTTTCTACCGGTTCGACTCGATGGAGCAGCTGCGCGTCTGGAGGGAGATGGACGACAGGGACGAGGAGCCCGTCGTCATCTACCACTCGCACACCGCGACCGAGGCATACCCGTCGCGCACGGATGTGTCGTACGCCTCCGAGCCGGGCGCGCACTACGTGCTGGCCTCCACCAGGGAGCCGGACGTCACCGAGTTCCGGTCATTTCGGATCATCGACGGCGCCATCACGGAGGAGCCGGTCGAGATCGTCTGAACCGCTGTCCACGGTGGTGGTGTCATATCTGTGCAACGATGGCTGCTATGACAGCGCCCCGCCACCCGATGCGGCCATACGCCGCGGTGGCCGAGGGCGTTCCGGAACTGCGCCTGGTCGCGCGTCTGTACGTCGACCTGCTCCGGGTGGCCAGCGCCAGCTGTCGCGGCGCGCACTGACCTTCGCCGCGGTCGCCCGCGCCGCCGGGAAGCGAAGGCAGCGCCGACGGTGTTCCGGCTAGGGATCGCCGAAGACGCGATCATCTCCCTGGCCGCGGGCCCCCGAGGCCCAGAACCCTGAAACACTGGAGGCCGCTCGCCGCGCCGGTCAGGCCGTCCGGCCGCGAGCATGGACGCTGGTTACTACGTGTACGTTTCGCGCCCGGACGCGCCGGGCGCGCCGCCGCCGCCCGCGGGCGAGAGGCGCGAGTGAACCGAGGGAGACGAGGAACACCATGGCAGTCAAGGTCCGCGTGCCGACCATCCTGCGCACCTACACCGGCGGTTCGAAGCTCGTGGAGGGCACGGGGGACACCCTCGGCGCGTTGTTCCTCGACCTCGACACCCGCCACGAGGGTCTCCGCGGCCGCCTGGTGTCCGGCGATGGCGCGGGCGAGCTCCACCGCTTCGTCAACGTCTACATCAACGACGAGGACGTCCGCTTCCTCGGCGGCCTCGACGCGAAGCTCCCCGACGGCGCCGAGGTCACCATCCTGCCCGCCGTCGCTGGCGGCTCCGCAAGCTCCGCGATGATGCCAGCGACTTTGGGCGAGGTCACCATCCTGCCCGCCGTCGCTGGCGGCTCCGCAAGCTCCGCGATGATGCCAGCGACTTTGGGCGAGGTCACCATCCTGCCCGCCGTCGCCGGCGGCTGACCGCGGGCCGCGAGCAGGTCACAGATCGGTAGCAGATCATGCGTTACGACTCCCTGGTGAGCTCCGTCGGCCGGACACCGCTCGTCGGCCTGCCGAGGCTGTCACCGTCCGCGGACGTGCGGCTGTGGGCCAAGCTGGAGCAGGACAACCCCACCGGCTCGATCAAGGACCGGGCAGCGCTGTGGATGGTGCAGGACGCCGAGAAGCGCGGCGTGCTCAGCCCCGGCGCGACGGTGTTGGAGCCGACATCCGGCAACACCGGGATCTCGCTGGCGATGGTCTGTCGCCAGCGTGGCTACCGCCTGATCTGCGTCATGCCGGAGAACACCTCCATCGAGCGCCGGCAGCTTCTGGCGATGTGGGGCGCGGAGATCATCTACTCGGCGGCGGCGGGCGGCTCGAACGAGGCGGTCGCCGTCGCCAAGCGGCTGGCGGCGGAGCACCCCGACTGGGTGATGCTCTACCAGTACGGCAACCCGGCGAACGCGCAGGCGCACTACGAGACGACCGGCCCGGAGATCCTTGAGGACCTGCCGAGCATCACCCACTTCGTCGCCGGCCTCGGCACCACGGGCACCCTGATGGGCACCGGTCGCTACCTGAGGGAGCGCGTGCCGGGCATCACGGTCGTCGCCGCCGAGCCACGCTACGGCGAGCTGGTCTACGGCCTGCGCAACATCGACGAGGGCTTCGTGCCTGAGCTCTACGACCCGGCGGTGCTGACGTCGCGGTACTCGGTGGGCCCGAAGGAGGCGCTGCGGCGTACCCGCGAGCTGGTCGCCGAGGAGGGCATCTTCGCCGGCATCTCCTCCGGCGCGATCCTGCACGCCGCGCTGGCCCAGGCCGACCGCGCCGTCAAGGAGGGCAAGCGCGCGGACATCGCGTTCATCGTCTGCGACGGCGGTTGGAAGTACCTGTCCACGGGCGCCTACGCGGGAACGTTGGAGGACGCGGAAGCGGCCCTGGAGGGCCAGCTCTGGGCCTGACCGGGCCGTCGAGTCAGGGGCTCCAGAGCTGGTCGACCGGCATGACGTGGATGCGGTCTTCGCAAGGTGTAGGCGCGGGGGCCGAGGTAGAACGTGACGCCGGCGAGGAAGGCGTCGCCTGAGTCAGATGATCCGAGGCATGCGGGCCGGATGATCTGAACCACCTAAGCTGGAGATTCCTCACCCGAGTGGCAGCAGGGGCCGCCGCTGTGCCTGGGGGTGTTCGCCGGGACGTTCAGCGCGGGGTTGCGGTCGAAGAACCCGTACGGGATCAGCGCGAACTTGGCGTAGTCGACCGGCATGACCGGCCAGTCCTCGGGCCGCGGGAAGTGCGTCACGCCGAAGGTGTGCCAGATGACCAGGTCGGCGCCGTCGAGGTCGCGCCCGGCCGCCTGGTAGGCGGGCAGACCGTCGCCACCCGGGTTCTGGTTCACGAACTCGCCGGCCGGGTAGCGCTCGTCCGGTGAGTAGGCGGTCACCCAGACCTGCCTGGTGGCGTAGGCGGCGCGCCTGGTCACCGACGCGCCCGGGTCGGCCAGCAGCGTCGGGTTCTGCTCCGCCTTCAGGAGGTATGCGGTCGGCTGCCCCAGCCGGTTGGTGCGCTCGGTGCTGACGATGTGCCAGGCCCGGCCGGTGGATGCGTCCGCCGACCGCGCGGCGTCGGCTTCCGAGGCGATCCGCGTCCTGGAGTAGGTGAACGCGTTCCCCCACGGGTTGGACTCGCTCACAGGCACGCGGACGGCCTCGACCTCGTCCACGGCGTTCAACGGTCCATCGACCATCATGTCCAGCCGGGCACTGAACAGGTGCTGGTGGAACGGCGCCCCCAGCCCCGGCGCGACCTCGGTCGCGTACGGCCACTCCTCCATCCCCTTGTAGGCGGACGGGAAGAGGATGCCGGTCAGCTTGGCCTCGCACTCGATCTTTCCGTCGAGGTAGAGGTACCAGTAGAAGCCGTAGTCGTAGTTACCGACGGTCGTGAAGAACGAGACCACCAGGCGGCGCTGGCGGCGCACCTCCGAGACGCCCTCGACGAAGAGGTCCGTGTGCTTCCAGAGCGTGCCGAAGTCCTCCTCGTGCATGCAGACCGCGTTGCCGATCGTCTGCGGGTTGCCGAACTCGTCGGCGAGCGTCACGTCGAAGTACCTGATCTCGCCAAGGCAGTCGCAGCCGAGGCGGAGGCTGTTCGCGAAACGGCCGAAGATGTACTCGCCGGTGTCGAAGTAGTTCTGCCAGTAACGGGTGGGCGACGGGTCGGCGTACGGGACCACCATCTCGGCGATCGAGGCCCGGTAGATCACGGGCCGCACCTCGCCGCCGTGGTCGGGGTCGGCGAAGGCGAGGTTGTGGAGGACCAGCCCCTCGCGGGCGTCGAAGCCGATGCCGAACGACCAGTTCGCCCAAGTGACCCGGTCGCCGTCGACGATGAACGACGGGCCCTCGGGCTGGGTGATCTCAATCGGCTTGAGACCCGCCAGCGGCGCCGGGCGGCCCTCCTCCAGGTGGAACTTGCTGGGCTCCGGCGGCACCGGCAGCATCTCCGCGTCGAGGACGCGGATGACCTGCCTGGCGATGACGTCCACATACGCGCACAGGCCGTCCACCGGGTGCGCCCACGGGTGGTCGGCCGGGTCGGACGACTGGAAGGCGAAGACGCGGATGATCCGCCTGCCTTCCTCGCCGGGGTTCTCGTAGTGGCCGGGTGACAGTGGCACGGTTGCCACCTCGTCGGCCGCGAGGCCCCGCCTGGCGAGCGCGGCGACCCACCCGTCGTCGGCCCGCACGATCGGGTCGATGGAGGCGAACTCGTCGATGAGGATCGGTAGCTGACCTCGGGACGGATGGACCGTGGCAGCCGTGACGGCACGCGTCGCGAGGTTGACAGTCGCGTCCAGGGACGCCCCGGACGCGGTGTCCAGGAGGAACACCCTGGCACGCCGGTCGGGGACGGGTCCCGTACCGGCGAGCGCCGCGAGGACCTCGGTCTTGTGCGGCTCGAGCAACCCGACATAGGCGAACCGGGTCGACTCCGTGACGTGCCCCGCGTCACGCAGCAGCTGGCTCGCGAGCCGGATCTCCTCGGCGGACAGGCTCGTCAGCGGCGTGCCGGTGACGCGGCCGGTGATCTGGACGGTCATGGCGGTCCCCTGTTCGGAGATGGTTTCGATGACTGCTCGGAGACGATCTCGTGTCGGCTCGTCGCCCGGGACGAACCGGCTCAACCAGCGTCGGACCGCGACGTTCCACCCACACTTCGGCGACGCAAAGATCTGGCGGCCCCGCCGAGAAGGCCATGCCAGGGGCGCCGACGGCCGGCGGAGGGTCGAAGGAGCCGGAGGCGGGAAGCGTCACGGCATGAGATGCGTGGTGGTCGGCGCGACCGGCTACGTCGGTAGTCGCCTCGTCCCCGAGCTGCTCGACCGGGGGCACTCGGTGCGGGCCGGCGCCCGCAACCCCGTCAAACTGGCCGACGCGCCCTGGCGCCACCGGGCCGAGCTGGTCGCGGCGGATCTCACCGACGCGGACCAGATCGCCGCCGCCCTGGCCGGGCAGGACGTTCTCTACTACCTGGTCCACTCCTTGCACCAGCGCGATTTCGTCGAGCGCGACCGCGCCGCCGCCCACACGGTCGCGGACGCGGCCCGGCGGGCCGGTGTACGACGGATCATCTATCTGGGCGGAATCAGCCCGTCCGGGCAGGAACTGTCCCCGCACCTTGCCTCCCGTGCGGAGGTCGGGCGGATCCTGCTCGACTCCGGGGTGCCGACGGTCGTGTTGCGGGCCGCCGTCATCATCGGCTCGGGGTCGGCCAGCTTCGAGATGCTCCGCTACCTCACCGAACGACTACCGGTTATGATCACGCCACGCTGGGTGCGCACTCGCGTCCAGCCGATCGCCATCCAGGACGTGCTGTACTACCTCACCCGCACCGCCGACCTGATGCCCGCCGAAGTCAGCCGTGGCTTTGACATCGGCGGTCCGGAAGTCCTGACGTACTGGGAGATGATGAGGCGATACGCCGCGGTCGCGGGCCTTCCTCGCCGGGTCGTCGTCCCGGTGCCACTGCTCACGCCGTGGCTGTCCGCCCAGTGGGTCAACCTCGTGACGCCGGTACCGCACAGCATCGCTGTCCCGCTGATCTCGTCGCTCGTCCACGAGGTCCGCTGCCACGACCGTGACATCGCCGCCCACGTCCCGGATCCGGCTCGCGGCCTGATCGACTACGACCAGGCTGTCTCGCTCGCACTGGCCAGGACCCGGGAGACGGCCGTTCCCTCCCACTCGTCGCGGGCCACGGCGCAGGCGGGGCCCCCACGACCGCCCTCCGACCCGCTGCCCACGGATCCCGACTGGTCTGGCGGCACCGTCTACCAGGACGTACGAGAACTCGCCACCGCCGCGGATGCCGAACGGCTGTGGCAGGCCATCGAGACCGTGGGCTATGAGTACGGCTGGTGCCCTCTTCCGGTCACCTGGTCGCCCCGGAGATGGATCGACCGGCTCGTCGGGGGCGTCGGGACGCGCCAGCGCGAGCAGGTCGCGCATGGCCAGGACGGCCAGGGCGGTCCGCACCGCCAGGGCGGACTGCGTGTCGGCGAAACCCTCGACTGGTGGCGCGTGGACGATGTCGAACGGCCACGCCGGCTGCGGCTGCGCCCGAGACTGCGCCTGCCGGGCCGCGCGTGGCTCGAACTTTCCGCGGCGCCGAGCGCCCAGGGTTCCGTCTACCGGCAGCGCGCGATCTTCGAACCTCACGGTCTCGCGGGCCACCTCTGCTGGAAGTCCCTCGCGCCGCTCCACGGCGTCACCCTGGGCCGGATGGCGCGTGACATCACCGACCTGGCGGAGCATCCGGCGTCGACGTGGCAGTCGGCGTGGCAGTCATGGTGACGACGCTGGCGGCCTTCACCGCTGGCGGCCTTCACCGCTGGCGGTTTGTACCCGGGACCTCCGGGTGCACGACAACCCGATGCTTGCGGCCGCCGCCCACGAGGGCACCCGGCGGGACGGCCCAAGCCTGGGGCGTGGGCGCATCGGGGTTGCCAGCCAGTGGTGCAGGAAGAGGGTCTCCGCTGCCACGGGCGGTGGCCCGGGCGCGGGTGTCGCGCCTCTGACGCCGGACCGCGGGCACCGCCGGTCAGGTCTGCGCGAGTGAGATCCGCGCTGGGGACGCCCACACGATCAGGGGTCAGAGATAGGACTTCGGGGCCGAAACGCTGGGGTGGCGCACCAGCCACGAAGTAATGCGGTCCGTCGGTGCGGCCGGGAGCGAGACATACCGACAAGGCGCCTGGCGGAAGCCTGACACGCTAACTCTGACTGTGTAGAGTTAGTGCATGACCCGGACCCGACGCCCGTCCGCGCAGGCCACGGCGGTGGTGCTGGCGCTGGCGGAGAAGCCCACCGCCTGGCGGTACGGCTACGAACTGTGCCAGCAACTGGGCATCAAGCCCGGCTCGATGTACCCGATCCTGATGCGACTGACCGACCGGGGCCTACTGGAGACCACCTGGGACACCGACGTCCCCCCCGGCCGGCCACCACGCCACCTGTACCGGCTGACCGGCTCCGGCCGGGTGCTCGCCACCGAACTCGCCGCCGCCCCGACCATCACGACGGCGCCCCGACGGTCCGCTTCGACGGTGGGGTGGCAGGGCGCATGAGCTGGACCCTGCGCACGTTTCAGACCGCCACGACCTGGGTCATCGTCGTGGTGTGGGCGGTGTTCTACGGTGTCGCTCTCGCGCATGCCAACCCGCTACCCGCGCCCGACACCGCCGTCGTGTTCCTGGTACTCCCGCCGCTGCTGTGGGTGCTCGCCGCACGGCTCGCGCTGCACCACTGGTGGTCCGCGACCGGCTCCCAGATGTCCACGATGGACCCGCCCCAGCGGTTGCTCACGGCCGCGGTCGCCGCGCTACCCGAACGCCGCCGCGAGTGGGGTAGAGCGATGACCGCCGAGCTGGCCGAGGTAGATGGGCGTTCGGCCCGGTGGCGGTTCGCGCTCAGCAGCGTCCGGGCCACGCTGTCGCTGCGCCCAGCCGGCGGCTGGCCGGTACTCGCGCTCATGGCCGGGCTGCTCGTTGCCTCGGTCGCGGCCACCGGGCCGGCGGTCGGCGCCGCGGTGCCCGGACTGAGGGCGTTCGCGATGACCTTCACGGGGCTGGTCGGTGCTCTGGTGATCCTGGCCGCCGCCCGCTCGCGCCGGCCACGGCTGCCAGCGCCGGCTCCGAGCGTCCTGGTGACCGCCGGCGTGGCCGCGTCGATCACCGCAACCGTGATCTTCCTGCGCCGGGAGCCGACCGCGGCCGAGTACCTGCCGCCAGCGGCGGCCGCGTATCTCGCCGCCGTGCTGGCCGGCTGCCTGTGGGTCGCACTGGCAGCGCCGCGGTGGCTGGGCACCGACCGGCTCGCACCCCACCTCGGCACCGCCGCCGCTGTCGTGTTCGTGGCCTGGTTCCTGCTGGTGATCCGCAGCGACGGCACGCAGCCCCCGCTCCCGCTCGTGCTCGCACTCGCGCTCGTGCTCCCGCTCGCACCGGTCGCCGTCTTCCTCGTCCCGGCGTTCGCGGCGAGGCGGGCCGGCCGGTCGTTCCGCTCGGGCCTAAAGGCCGCCGTCTGGATGGTGACCGCCGTCACGCCACTCACCTACGCCCTCTGGCTGTCCGAGGGGCTGCGCCGTCACGCGATCGACGGCACGCTACTCACCGGCGAGGGCGAGCCAGCCGCCGTCGGCGCGAACCTGACCGACGCCCTGGTATTCGCCCTCGGCATCTTCCCCGTGCTCGGCCTCACCATCGGCGTGATCGGCGCCGGTCTCGGAGCGCGGAACGCACGCCCGCCCGCTGCCTCTCCACCACAATCCCCCACCTGATCTCTGCCCGGTACCTCGGATCCCCGTCCCGATCCCCGGACTGACCCCGGCGAGCACAACCCGCAGCTGACACACCGCCAGCGGCGGTGCGGCTGACGCCTCCGCGGTCACGGCCCGCCTACTTCTCGACCCCGTCCCAGCGCCGAACACCAGGCCGCCAATCGCGCCGGCGGCGGTGATCAACAGTGGAGACTGGACCCGGACCCTGGGTCAACCGGTCGGTGTCCGCGCGTACTGCCCGCGAGTATCACCTCAAGGTCTGACGACGTCCTCGCATCGGCCAGTGATGATCGCGACGACGGTCGAGCTGGCCGGGATCCGCCCGTCGGCGACCATCGCGAACAGGCCGTACATCATCTTCGCGACGTACACCCATTCCAGGACCAGTCCGTGTCGGTCGGCGAAGTCGTCGATGAAAGCGTCCAGCGCCGGCGTGCGTCGGGCGTAGCCGCCGAAGTGGAACTCCTCGACCACGCGCCAGTTGGCGGTCGGATGGCCGAATGCGGCCCGCTGGAGCGTAGCGACCTCGTCGGCGAGGAAACCGCCGCCTTTAAGCACAGAGATCCCGATCGTCTGCCGGTCCGGAGCCAGGCCGCCGGCGAGGCCTGCGAGGGTACCGCCGGTGCCGACTGGGCAGACCACCATGTCGACGTCGGGGACCTGGCCGATGAGCTCGGCGGCCAGCTGGGCGCAGCCGGCGACCGCCAGTTCGTTGCTGCCGCCTTCGGGAAGCAGGTAGAACGGACCGAACTCGGCGGCGAGCTCGGCGATCAGGACCGGGTCTTGCTTGGCCCGGTAGCGGGTCCGGTCGAGGTAGGTCAGCCGCATCCCATGCTGCTCGGTTGCGCGAGCCAGAACCGGATTGAGCGGCAGGTGCTCCTCCCCTCGAATCACACCGACCGTTCGGAAGCCGAGGTGCCAGCCGGCCGCGGCGGTCGCTGCGATGTGGTTCGAATACGCCCCGCCGAACGTGAGCAGCGTGCCTGCGCCCTGCTCGGCGGCCGCGGCCAGGTTGCCGGCCAACTTCCGCCACTTGTTGCCTGGGAAGTCTGGGTGGATCAAGTCGTCCCGCTTGAGCAGGAGCCGCACCCCGCGCAGCCGGTCGTCGGACAGCTCGGCCACCGGCGACGGCACCTCAAGCACCGGCCTATGTTCCTCGGCCGGTCCGCCCACCTACCAAGCGTGCCATCCGCCGAGGCTGCCCTTGATGGGCGCCTCGACGCCGACCATCCGTGCGAGCGCGGAGATCCGCCGCGTCACTGAGTCCGGGAGCAGTTGGCAGGTGACCTAGTCGAGCGCGAGGGTTCGCTTCCGGTGAGTCTTGGTGGCCTTATGGAGCTTCTTGCCGCCCCGGACGGCGTAGTTCTGCGCGACCCGCATGGTTCCGGCGGCGAGGTCGAGGTTGTTCCAGCGGAGTTCGCGCAGCTCGCCGCGGCGCGCGCCGGCGGTGACTGCCAGCCACTCCATCGAGCGAAAGGATCACCAGTCAAGGCGCGGTCCTCATCGACGGCGATGTCCAACTTCAGCTACGCCGAATCACGACAGCGCTGGGGATCACCAACCCGCCCGAGGCCGGCCGGAAACAGGTACCCATCCCGCCGCGCCCGTGGGTTCTGGACCGAGGCGACGAGGTTGAGGTGGGCCTGTGTTCCCTGTTCCTGGTGCGCCGTTCGTCTTGCACTATTCGTGGTCGCCGGTTGCGTCGGGGACGACCGTCGTGCTTCGGAACTCGGCGAGCGTCGCTGTGACCCGCTCGGTTTCGGGTACTCCTATCCGCCGGTAGATCGTAAGTGCCCGCTGGAGGTGGTTGACACCATCCTCGGTATCGCGAGCGTGGATCAGGCACCGGCCGATTCCCTCCAGGGCACGCGCCTCCTCGAGAGGGTTATGCAGTTCACGGGCCAGGCGGAGGGCCTGATCGTGGCGTTCGCGCGCATCGTCTCGACTGGAGGAAACGAGTAGCAGCTCGCCTTGGCGGTTGAGGGCTTCTGCCTGGCCGAGTCGGTGGCCGAGGTCGCGGTAGAGGTCGAGGGCGTCGGTGAGGGTGGCGGTCGCGGCCGGGTAGTCGCCGGTCGCGTGCTGCACAGCGCCGAGATCGTTGAGCGCCATGGCCTCGCCGAGTCGACGGCCGAGGTCGCGGTAGAGGTTGAGGGCGTCGGTGAGGGTGGCGGTCGCGGCCGGGTAGTCGCCGGTCAGCCGCTGCACGATGCCGAGGTCCGTAAGGGCTTCTGCCTGGCCGAGTCGGTGGCCGAGGTCGCGGTAGAGGTTGAGGGCGTCGGTGAGGGTGGCGGTCGCGGCCGGGTAGTCGCCGGTCGCGTGTTGCACAGCGCCGAGATCGTTGAGCGCCATGGCCTGGCCGTGCCGGTCGCCGAGGTCGCGGTAGAGGTCGAGGGCGTCGGTGAGGGTGGCGGTCGCGGCCGGATAGTTGCCAGTCAGATGTTGTGCGACGCCGATTTGGTTGAGCGCCGTTGCCTGGCCGTTCCGGTTGGCAAGGTCGCGGTAGAGGTCGAGGGCGTCGGAGAGGGTGGCAGCCGCAGCCAGGTAGTCGCCGGTCAACCGCTGCACAATGCCGAGATCGGTAAGTGCGTTGGCGAGGCCGAGGCGATGGCCGAGTCCGCGATGAAGGGTCAATGCCTCGGTGAGGGTGGCGGCCGCGGCCAGGTAGTCGCCGGTCAGGTACTGCATGACGCCGAGTTGGTTGAGTGCTTCTGCCTGACCCTGCCCGTCGCCGAGGTCGCGGTAGAGGCCGATGGCCTCGGTAAGGCTGGCAGTCGCGGCCGGATAGTCGTCGGTCAGCCTCTGCATGGCACCGAGATCGCTGAGGGCCCTCGCCTGGCCGAGCCGGTCGCCGTCGAGGCGTGCCGCCGTGACGGCGGTCTGATGTATGGCGAGGGCTTGGTCCCAGTGTCCCGCGCTTCGCAGGAAGGAGTACATCGCGGCGGCGAGGTGGTTGGCGTGGGCATACCGCCCGCTCGCGGCGGCGTGGTCCACGCTGGCGGTGAGATTGGGGCGCTCGGTTTCCAGCCACTCCAACGCCTTGCTCCGGGTGTCCACGTCGGGAACCGCGGCCGCGGAGTGGGCAAGCGGAGGCTCGGTAGGGTCGCTGCGCCACGCGATATGGCGGTTCGCGGCGGCCGCGGCGCGTAGGTAGTAGCTGTAGAGCCGGTCGACGGCCGCGTCGCGCTCAGCGGGGGCGTCGTGACGAGCGAGATTGTGGGCGTAGGCGCGGATCAGGTCGTGGAAGCGGTAGCGGCCGCGAGCTGGTTCGGTAATGAGGTGGTGGTTGTAGAGGGTGTCAAGCGCCCACCGGGCGTGGGTGAGATCGGTGTCGTCGAGGGCAGCGGCCGCGTAGGCGTCGAGGTCGGGGCCGGGGTGAAGACCGAGGCGGCGGAACAGGCGCTGTTTCTCGGCGGGTAGATCATTGAAGGACAGATCGAACGCGGCCGTGACAGCGACGTTCTCGGCCTGCATGTCAGCGAGCCGGTCCTGCGCCGTCCCGAGATCGGCGGCCAGGTGCGTCACGGTCCAGGACGGACGGTGGCGCAACTGGCCCGCCAGCAACCCGATGGCTAGCGGAAGGTACCCGCACAGATCCACCACCTGGGCGACGGCGTCCGGCTCACTGCGGGAGGCGGGAGCCAGGCGAGTGAACAGCTCACTGGCCTGTGCCGGGTGTAGCGTGTCCAGGCTGAGCGGGACAACGTCTTCCAATGCGGCAAGGCGACGTCTGCTGGTGATCAGCACGAGGGAACCGGGCGTCGCCGGCAGCAGCGGCCGTACCTGCTCGTGGCTCGCAGCGTCATCGAGCAGGATCAGCATTCTGCGTCCGGCGAGCCGGTCGCGCCACATCGCGCTACGACTGTCGAGGTCGGCGGGTAACAAGTGCGCGGCCACCCCGGTGGTCAGCAGGAGAACGCGTAGAGCGTCGCCAGCGTCGACGGGGCGCTGCCCGGGTGTATGGGCATGCAGGTCAAGGAAGATCTGTCCATCCGGGAAACGGGGAGCCAACAGGTGCGCGGCGTGGACCGCGAACGCCGTCTTACCAACCCCCGCCATCCCGTCTATCACGTGTATCCCCACGGCTTGGCCCGACTCGGCTGCCCGGCTGCCGGCATCGACCAGCCGGTCCAGCTCCCTCCTACGGCCGGTGAACGCGGAGATGTCTCGAGGCAGGGTCCGGATCGCCGTGGCCAACGCGCGGGGTGCCGGTCCGCTGTCAGCCGCGTAGTAGATGTGTTGAGTGCCCTGTCCCAGCTGTATGACGCTGGCGTGCCCACTCGCGTCTGCGTGAAGCTGGATCCGCTGCGGATCAGCCTGATCGGGTTGGCTCATCGGTCGACGATGCTCTGGGTTCCCTGGCCGAGCTGGATGATGTGACTGTGGTCCGAGGCCGTCGCGGTCATGCTGATCTGCCCGATACGTGCCTGGTCCATCTCCGGCAGCTTCGGGGTCAGCTCGGCCACGATCTGCCGTAGCTCATTGGCGAGCTGCGGGTCGCTGGCCAGCAGCCTCCGCAGCCGGGACCGCCATTCTTCGGCCAGCACCTGCTCGGTTCGCTCATCGCCGGCCTCACGCGCCGCAAGCACCTCGGCGCGGATATCGACCAGGTCAGCCTCGACGGCGTCCGCACGGTCGGGATGCACCCGCCGCCAGAGGCTGCCCATCGCGCTCTTGGCCCGTTCCCACCCGTCGGTAGCCAGCGACGCCACCAGCGTGGTGGCCGCCGTAGCAGCCAACGCCGCCAATTCCGGATCCACGCGATCCCCCCTTCATCACGTTCTGCACCGTAGTCGTGCAAGTCGAGACTGTGGCCTTCGCGTCCTGATATCGACAGTCGGGAGACCAGTCGTCCTGGGGATGCCGATCGGTCGCGGTGTCGGGCTGGCCGGTGTCGCACGGGGGCAACTCGACCGGAGAGTCAGACTGCCGGCGGACGTCGAAGGTGAGCACCGCGGTCCGTCGATCGACGCCCGGCAGGCCTCGGCGCTCCCCGCGTTTCACCGTAATTCCGGTGAGGAATGTGGTGTTGTGGCGGCGGAGGACGCTACCACGTCTCTGGTCGCTGTCGGACATTGAGGCGTGACAAGGCGCTCTTCGTCCTGGCCGGGAGGGTTCATGCTGACCCGGCTGGCGGCCTCGATAGCGTTGCCTCATCGCAACCTTCCGAGGAGGGACATGGTCGACATCGTCGGCGCGGGCTTCGGGCGCACCGGAACTCGCTCACTCAAGGCCGCCCTTGAGCAGCTCGGCTTCGGCCCCTGCCATCACGGCTCTGAGGTGTTCAAGCGGCGCGATACCGTTTTCGACTGGCTGGACGCGGTCGAGGGCAAACCCGTCGACTGGGACTCCGTATACACCGGTTACAGGTCGACCGTCGACTGGCCCGGCGCCCGGTTCTGGCGGGAGCTCGCCGCCCACAACTCCGCCTCCAAGGTAATTCTTTCGGTACGTGACCCGGAGAAGTGGTACGAGAGCATGAACAACACGCTCTTCCGGGCGATCCAGAACGCCCCGGCAACCCTGCCGCCGGAGGTCGAGCCGCTGGTCAGGCTGCTCAACAAGGTGATCTGGGACGGCGTCTTCGAGGGACGCTTCGCCGACAAGGACCACGCCCTGCGGGTCTACGAGGAGCACGTCGCCAAGGTGACGCGCGAGATCCCGGCGGACCGCCTGCTGGTCTTCAACGTCACCGAGGGCTGGGAGCCGCTCTGCATTTTCCTAGGCGTGCCAGTGCCCGCGGAGCCGTTCCCCCGCCTCAACGACCGAGGCGCCTTCGCCACGCTGCAGCAGGCCCGTAGGGCCGGGGCCTCCGCCTAGATCCGACGCCGCTACACCGCGGCCCGACAACCGAGACCCAAAACCTAACCGATGAAGATCGACAGCCGGTGAAGATCGACCGTCCACCTCGGGCGCGCCCGTCTCACTGGAGGACGGATGGGCCCGTCGATCAGCTGGCTCAGCCAGTGCGACGTCGACCTCGGCGAGCGCGCCAGCGATCCGGTCGTGTTCCTCTTGGAGCAGTTGGCAGGTGACTTCGTCGAGTGCGAGGGTCCGCTTCTGGTGAGTCCTGGCCTTGTGGAGCTGCCGTTGCAGAGCTTCCGGCAGGCCCCCTCAGCCGCGCGTGCATGGTCTCGAGAGCGCGGGTGCGGATCTCGCGCACCGTCTTCTTGCCGATCGTCGGCACGATGTTGCGCCGGGCGTAGCCGGCGTACGTGTGCCTGGTCGTCGGCGCGATATCCGCGGTCGCGAGGTACTCCTCGACCAGGCGCTCGACGGTGGCGTTCCGCTCGGGTCGTCGGCCAGCACCTGCCTTGGCGAGCAGGCGTGCCCGCGCGGCGGCGACGTCTTCGGAGCGTTTGACGGTCTCCTTGAGGTAGATCGGCTTGCCGGTCACGTCGTCCCGGCCGGCGAACACGACGACCCGCAGCGAGCCGCTGGGGAGCCGTTCGACATGCCCTCGGTGGACACAGCGTCGTCGGTGCGGTCCTTGGCCATGCGCGGGTGGCAGCTGATCCAGAGGCCCATATTCCACGACGTATTCCACGTGGATCTTCACCGGCCACCGCTGCGACCCACGCTGCGCGTAAAAAGCCTGGTAGATAAGCTGGTGCACCTCCTTGGCCGCTACTTGAACCGGCCAGAGTGGCTCCACGACCTCCGAACCACCTGGTCCGTGGTGTCTGCCGGCGACGATCAAACGGACGCTCCGGGGCTTGCCGGCCTCACGGGGTCCGGCCAAGTGCCTCGACGGCACGCGATCGTTGACCGGCTCCCGGCCTCGGACATCGAGTCCCTGATCAGCGTGTACTTGGCGGGCGCCACTGCCCGCGGCTTGGCCGAGCGATACTCGATCAGCCAGACGGCCGTAAAGGCGCTGCTGCGCAAGCGCGGCGTCCGCCGAGATCGGCGGTCATCTGAACATTCATGACTGGCATAAGCCCGGCCGCCTCCCTGGTGGCTCCCTGCCCGCCGCCTGCGGCGTGAGCACTGTGTTCATTAGTTCGCTCATTGTTCTCGTGCCCGTGGTCAGGCTGGCCGCGGCGGGAGTTTGGCGCTGTCATACACAGGGGCTACAGGTCGGGTAGGGCGAGGTCCGCCTGGCTTTAGTGGAGCAATCCCGGCAGTAGTTGGCCGAGAATGTCCGTAAACGGGACAAGGGAGGACGGCAGGTCCTTCCCGTTGTCAGGGGCGACCTGCTGGCCTGCCGGCGCCGAACTTCCGAAGTGGATGAAGTTGTCGGGCCAGGCCGCCGTTCCAGTCTGGATGCGGACGCGGCCAGTCCAGTTGTCCTGGTACACGTCCTCGGTTACCTCGATGTATGACGCGGTGACGACTTCGACGTACGCGACGTGCCCGTTCAGCCCACCGTTCCACTGTGCCACGGATCCAACGCTCGGTGTCTGGTTGACTGAGGTCCCGGCCGAGGCTGCTTGAACTGCCCATAGGTTGGCGTTAGTGTGCCACCCAGGGTCGGGAAAACCGTTCTGGGCGAGCCGGTATGCGACATACAGGGTGCAATTGTGATAACCGTAGGCGTTACTGCTCGCTGCGCCGGCGCCGTATCTCTCTCCCGGCCATCCCGTACTTTTGCCAGCGTATCCGCCGGCTGTGCAGGAATAGTCGGCGGCCGGCCCGCAGAGCTGGGTTACCCCGGGTACACCCTTGACCGGCAGGGTCTTCGCTGTCATCGCTGGCGCGGCCGATGCCGGTAGGGCACCCAGGCCGAATGTCGCGGCGATCGCAGTGGCAACGAACAGCGCGGTCAATACTAGTAGTTGACTCCGACAAAATCGGGACACGGTCATCCCCTGAATTCTGACCTGATGTAATGATCGGCCTGCAACGATGCGGTGCCGAACCCCCGGCGGGAGTGCCTGAAGCCTGCCTCAGGAGATGCAAGAATGCATCCCCGGGCTGGACCAAACGCGGAGGGCTGGTATCCAGCCGGACTCTTGTGGTCAGATGGCGCCAGGGCCCAGGACATCCGGAGTGTTCAGGATCTGTCCATTTTGAGTTCCTAAAGGAAGCCAGTCGACCAGCTGCTTGACGGTGGCGGGACTGTGGCAGCGCGGCGGTCGGCTTCGGTGGTGCGGTGGGCGTAGACGCGCAGCGTGGCGCCGCCGCTGCCATGGCCGAGGAGGCCCGCCGTGGTGCGGAGGTCGACGCCGGCGTACATGTGGCGCGTGGTCGGCTCAATGTCGGCCGTCGCCAAGTACTCGGCGACAAGGTGCTTGACCGTCGCTGCGTTCTCGGGCCGCTTTCCGGCCTCGGCGCTCGCCAGTAGCCGCTGCTTGGCCGGCTCAACGGTCTCCGCGCGCTTGACGGTCTCCTTCAGGTAGACCTCTTTGCCGGTCAGCGGGTCGACTCCGGCGTACGCCCGGATGCGGAACGAGCTACTAGGCAGGCGCTCTACGTAACCCTCTGGGCATGCACGAAGGGTAATGATCCAGAACCGGCCGGTCCGCGAAGCCAGTCCGTGCCGTGCCTGATCGCAGCCAGCGCGACGCTTGCTGCCTCGCCACAACACCTGCTAGCCAGGCTGTGTGCGGGAGGGGGGACTTGAACCCCCACGCCCTAGGGCGGCAGATCCTAAGTCTGCTGCGTCTGCCATTCCGCCACTCCCGCGTCCCTCTAGCGTATCGATCGGCGGGAGGCCGGCGGGTGGGTCCGGTAGGCGCGGTGGCGCGCGACGCTCCTGGCCACTCGATGGTGGACGAATCGGTTGCGTTGGGTGTTTCTATGTATGCGTAGAGCGAGATTGGTGGCTTCGCAGTAGTCCCAACGTGACGCGACACGCTGCAGGATGCAACGAGACTGGCAACGTGCGCGTCAGATGGCGTCAGAAGGGATGGGAGCGCCCGCCCGGCGGGACGTCGAAGGACCGCACGACTGGTAACACCGCGCCGGCGACCGCCGGCGCGGCGAACGGCGGCAGGCATCAACCGTGGTTCCTGCCGGACCGGTGGCAGGGGCCCTGCCGATCGGCGACAGGGTTCCTCCGGATCGGCGACAGGGTTCCGACCGGATCGGCGAAGCTGATCTGGTAGATCGCCGGTCTGGCGGGTCGGCGATCCGGCGATCCGGGATGCCCGCGGTCCGGCAGGTTCGCGGCGCCGGAGGCGTGACAGGCTCACCCCCGCTTCCGGCGTTTCCTGCCGCGGCGGACCCCAGAGGGGAGGCATCCGGTGAGGCGAGCTGGCGGGCTTGTCGACGGCGAGCTGATTGACATCCTTTTCCCGGGGCGCTGGGTGGTCGGGGCCGAACTCGACGGCCGGGCCGTGGACGCGGTGTTCCGCCTGGACGCCGCCGAGCACGAGCGGCGCGTCCGGTTCGGACTGGGCGCCATGAGTTACCCGCGACTACTGCGCCGGCTCGCCGGGATGCCCGCGGGGGTGCTCGTCGAGGACCCGGGCGTGCTGGCCGAGACCAGCCTGCTGCCGGACGGCGTGGTCGCGTGGTCGTCGGACGGGGTCAGCCGGCTCGTCGAGCCTCCGCTGACCCTGGATGCGGTCGTCGTGCCCGCCCCCGGGATGGCACAGACCCGGCACGTCCGGGTTGCCGAGCGCTTCGCGCCGTATGCCAGGCGCTGGGTGGTCGGCGGCGATTCGCGGTTCGATCCCGCGGTGTTCGTCGCCGCGTCGGTCCATGGTGTCGGCCTGGCTGGCCGCCGGCCCGACGTGGATGTCGTCGCTGTGGCGGCGCCGCCGGCCGGGCGGGCCAGGCCGGGGCACGCGTGGCTGCTCGCCGAGCAGGTCTACGGCGCCTGGCTGGCCGCCGGTGCGCGCGCCGGACGTGCGCGCACCCCGGACGTCGCCACGGACGTGGGCGAGACGCCCGCCGGGCTGATCTCGGCCGGCTGATCCGTCGATCGCCGAGGGCTGGTGCCACCTCAGGCAAGGTTGGCCCGGTGGCATCGCCGCGCCGTGAGCTTGATCAGCGGTTCTGTACTCGGATCCGAATGGGCCCGAGGGCGGAGTTCGGATCCGAGTACAGTCCTGGCGATCTTCCGCGCCGAGGCGGGCGAACGTTGCCGGGGGCGGCACCAGGCATGGGCCGGCCGGATGCGACCCCGTCGAAATCGCCGAATTGATAGCACGACGTGCCCATGTGGCCCATTCGGGCGGTGGAAGCGTTCCCGTCACGGGCGAGCGCCGGCCGATGGGCGTCGCGTCGCCTGAGCGCCAGCGTCACGCCATCGGGCGACAAGGCACCGAAGAGGGCCGGACTGGGATGAACCAGGATGGAGGGATGCGACTGGGGTGCCACGGTCCGGGGACGGATGGATCGGCCCGGACACCTCAGTCGCGTCCTCAACCTACCTGCTCGATAGCTGATAGTCACTGATCGATTACAGGTTGTTTCCAGGTTACACCCTGAGGTCGGTCGTTGCCGGACGACACACTGTTTGGTCGTCATATCGCCGCTGAAGCGCCCATCCGTGCTGTTCTTGCCCCATGGGCCGTGGGTGCGGGACGTCACCCGAGCGGGCCTGGAGCCCATGTGGTGTGCCGCACATGGCGACCTGTGCGCCGATGTCGCGGCGAACCGCGGCCGAGCCGGCTCGCGCCCCCCGCGAGCCGGCCTGAACGGTGGCCTTGGCGGAGCGACCCTGACAGGACGGCCCTGGCAGAGCGGCCCTGACAGAGTGGGTCTCGTATGCGGCGTGCGCACCATCACGGGCGGTGCATAGCGGGCAAGATCGGGACACTTCTGGACGTCCCACCCGGAGATCCACGGTCCGCCAATGCTCGGGTGATGACACCCACAGAGTGATCCCCAGTTTTCCGGCTTAGTCTTTGCCTTCATGAGCGACGCGCCGATAGGGGTGTTCGACAGCGGCGTAGGCGGTCTGACGGTGGCCCGGGCCATCCTCGACCAGTTGCCGCATGAGTCGCTCCTGTATCTCGGCGACACCGCGCACGCCCCGTATGAGCCGCGGCCGGTTACGGACATCCGGGACCTCGCGCTCGACGCGATGGACGCGCTCGTCGCCGAGGGCGTGAAACTCCTCGTGATCGCGTGTGCCACGGCCAGCGCGGCCTGCCTGCGCGACGCTCGCGAGCGCTACGACGTGCCGGTGGTGGAGGTTGTCCTACCGGCCGCCAGGCGCGCGGTCGCGGCGACTCGCACCGGGCGCGTCGGGGTGATCGGCACCGTCGCGAGCATCACCAGCCGCGCCTATGACGCCGCCGTCGCCGCGACCGCGACCGCGACCGCGACGGCGAGCGTGACGCTCACGAGCGTGGCGTGCCCGGTGTTCGTTGACTTCGCCGAACGCGGTACGACGACCGGCCGGCAGTTGTTCGGCTTCACCGAGGCATACCTGGCGCCGTTGCAGGATGTCGACGTCGACGCCCTAATCCTCGGATGTACCCATTATCCGTTGCTGACCGGGGTTATCGGCCTCGTGATGGGGGAAGGGGTGACGCTGGTGAGCAGTGCTGAGGAGACCGCGAAGGACACCTACCGGGTTCTGGCCCGGGGCGGGCTGTTCCGCGATCCTGATCTGCCCCCACCCGTCCATCGGTTCTTGGCCACTGGCGATCCGCGCTCCTTCACCCGGGTCGGCCGCCGATTCCTCGGCCCCGAACTCGCCGCCGTCCTGCCTGCGTATCCGGCTGGTAACCCTCAGGTCGTGCCCGCCGGTGGTATTCCGGCTCCGCGCGCCAGTAGTGCCAGCACCGCTGGCGCGCGGGCCCCCTTGCCCCTGAGCATGGCGGGGAGCGCGGAGGAACCGGACGGGAGCGGCGACATGACGACGGCGGTCCTCGCGACGGCGGAGGCGGTGCGCCGGTGAAACTGACCATCCTCGGCTGCTCTGGTACCTATCCGGGCCCGACCTCCGCATGCTCGTCCTACCTTGTCGAGTCCGACGGGTTCCGCCTGGTTCTCGACGCGGGCAACGGGTCACTCGGAGAGCTCCAGCGGCACTGTGACCTGCGCGACGTCGATGCCGTCCTGCTCAGCCACCTGCATGGCGACCACTGCCTCGACCTCGTCGTGCAGAGCTACGCGCGCCGCTACCACCCGCAGGGCATGCCGCCCAAGCTGCCGGTCTACGGGCCGATCAACACCCGGGAGCGGCTGTGCGGCGCCTTCGAGCGATGGCCAGAGGACTCCCTGGCCGATATCTACGACTTCCAGACGATCGGCCCGGGCCGGGTGCACATCGGACCGTTCCTCGTCGATCTGGCCCGCGTCGCCCACCCCGTGGAGGCCTACGGCGTGCGGATCAGCGCGGACGACAAGGTGCTGACCTACTCCGGCGACACCGGCCCGTGCGAGAAGCTGGTCCGTCTCGCCAGGGACAGCGACCTGTTCCTGTGTGAGGCCGCCTTCCTCGACCATGAGGACAACCCGCCCGACCTGCACCTGACCGGCCGCGAGGCCGGCCTGCACGCCGAAGCGGCCGGCGTCGGCCAGCTGGTCGTCACCCACCTGGTTCCCTGGGGCGACGCCGCCCGCAGCGAGGCGGAGGCCACCGCCGCCTACAGCGGCAAGACCACCGTGGCCGCCCCCGGCGCCTCGTACGAGATCTGACGGCGGCCCGACGGGCGCCGGGTCCCCGGCTGGCCAGTCCGTGGGGAAGGGCTGGATAAGGTCCGGGACGTGACCAGACATGACGGCAGAGCCGCCGACCAGCTCCGGGACGTGACGATTCTTCGCGGTTGGCAGGAGCACGCGGAGGGATCCGCGCTTATCTCGGCGGGCAGGACGCGGGTGCTGTGCGCCGCCTCGGTGACCGAGGGGGTGCCGCGCTGGCGCAAGGGCAGCGGCCTGGGCTGGGTGACGGCCGAGTACTCGATGCTGCCGCGGGCGACGAACACCCGCAACGACCGCGAGTCGGTCCGCGGCAGGATCGGCGGGCGCACCCACGAGATCTCGCGGCTCATCGGTCGCAGCCTGCGCGCCTGCATCGACCTCAAGCAGCTCGGCGAGAACACGATCGCGATCGACTGCGACGTGCTGCTCGCCGACGGCGGTACCCGCACCGCCGCGATCACCGGTGCGTACGTCGCGCTCGTCGACGCCTGCGGCTGGCTCGGCCGGTCGAAGGCGATCATCGACGGAGTGAGCGCGATCAGCGTCGGCGTCGTCGGCGGTGTCCCCATGCTTGACCTGGCCTACGTCGAGGACTCGGCCGCCGACACGGACATGAACGTCGTCTGCACCCACGGCGGCGCGTTCGTCGAGGTCCAGGGCACCGCCGAGGGCGCCGTCTTCGACCGTGCCGCCCTCGACGCACTGCTCGACCTCGCCGTCGCCGGCTGTACGCGGCTCGCGCAGCGGCAGAACGACGTGCTCGCCGGCCCGCTCCCCGCCGGCCCGCCGCCGCGCTCCGCGAGCCTCGGGGGTGGCCGGTGAGTCGAACCTCCCGGATCGGCTCCCGGACCTCCCAGATCGGCTCCGCAAGCTCCGCCGATCCGGCAGGAACCCCGAGCTCCGCCGATCCGGCAGGAACCCCGGATCCGGCAGGAACCCCGGCCCCGGGCATACCCGCGCGAGTCGTGCTCGCCAGCCGCAACGACGCGAAGCTCGCCGAGCTGGACCGGATCCTCGCCGCGAGCGAGGTGCCCGTCGAGCTGGTACCGCTGCCGCCGGGGCCGGAGGTCCCCGAGACCGGCCGGACGTTCGCCGAGAACGCGTTGATCAAGGCCAGGGACGCCGTGGCGACGACGGGGCTGCCGGCCGTCGCCGACGACTCGGGGCTCGCTGTCGACGAACTGAACGGCATGCCCGGCGTCCGCTCCGCCCGCTGGGCGGGCAGCCCGCCCGGCACCGGCCGGCTCGCGCGCGACGAGGCGAACAACGCGTTGCTGCTCGCCCAGCTCGACGACGTCCCGGGAGAGCGGCGCGGCGCCGCGTTCGTCTGCGCCGCCGCGTTCGTGAGCCCCGACGGCCGCGAGCACGTCGTCCACGGCGAGCTGCGCGGCCGGCTGCTCACCGCCGGGCGTGGTGAGAACGGCTTCGGCTACGACCCGCTGTTCATCCCCGATGGTGAGACCCGGACCAGCGCCGAGCTCACCGCCGCCGAGAAGGACGCGATCAGTCACCGCGGCCAGGCTTTCCGCGCCCTCGCCGCCGCTCTGCCGTCGCTTCTCGGAATTCAGGGTGCCCGCCCGGACTGAAGTCGTTCGATGGCGCTCCCGCGTCGCCAGGCAAAGGCGGCGGGATGCGGAGTGGTAGGCGGGTGGTAACATTGTGCGACGAAACAGGCGTCGACGTCGCTGGGCGGCGCTGTTTTCACCGGGTGGCTTCACGTCGCCGGGTTGGTGGGCCGGGTAGTGGAAAGGTGCGGCAGAACTGGTGACTGCCGAGAAGATCAAGGTAATTTTTGGCGCGGATGACACCAACGAGTGCGTGACGACCGTGACGGACTATCTCGAGGCGAACTTCGAGACGAGGATCGTCGACCTGACGAGCTGGCCGGAGCTTTCCGAGGCCGTCGCCAGGGGCGTCGCTGACGGTGAGTACCGCTTCGGCGTCCTCATGTGCTGGACGGGCACGGGCACCGCGATCTCGGCGAACAAGGTCCCCGGGGTCCGTGCCGCGCAGGCGTGGGAGCCCTGGATCGCCAGGAACGCCCGCCTCTGGAACGACGCCAACGTGCTCACGATGAGCCTGAAGAGAACCGCGCCGGACGTCGCCGTCGACTGCCTGAAGGCGTTCTTCGCCGTGGACGGCCCGGACCCCGAAGAGATCCCTCAGATAGACAAGATCCGCGACCGGTAACCCGCGCCCCGTGTGCGCTCGACGAGCCCCTGTGCGGCAGGCAAGGCCCGCCCGGGAAATCTCGCCGCGAGCCCGGCGAGGAGTGCCGCTTCAGACCTGCTTCCCCGCCCCTGTCCTACCGCATGACGCGGCGTCGGCGTCGGCGTGTGCGGGCATCGGCGTTCTGCGCCATGCGGTAGGACGCGGCTAGAAGATGTCGGTGGTCACCAGGCGCTGGCGCAGGAAGGCGAGCGACTCCTCCGGGACGCCGGCGTGGAGCGCCCATGCCTCGGCGCTGCCCCAGTGGGAGTCGACGCCGTCGAGGAAGCCGGCCATCACCTCGGCGCGGACGCGGAGCTGGTCGGCCTCCGACCTCGTCTGGATACCGCGTTTGTAGGACGGCAGCTGGGAGAGCCGGGTTTCGATCAGATGAATGCGCTCGTTGGTGGCGACATAGTCGGCGATGATCGCGTCGCGTTCGACGCCGGCGATGGTGAGCACGAGGGCGGCCAGCACACCGGTGCGGTCCTTGCCCGCGGCGCAGTGGAACAACGTCGGGCCGCTGGTCGCGTCGCAGATCAGGCGGACCGCGGCCGCGACCGCGTCGCCGGCCAGGCGAACATAGTCGAGGTAGTGCGCGACCCGGTCGTCGCTGGTGCGGGTGCGCACGAGCGCGTCGTAGGTGGGGTCGTCCGGCATTACCCAGCGCGTGGTGAGAAACGACAGGTTGTGATATCCGACCGGCTCGAACTCGAGCAGGCCGCGGCCCTCGCGCGCGGCCTCCTCGACGGCGCGCAGGTCGAGGATCGTGCCCAGGCCGAACTCGTCGCGCAGCCGGGCGACGCCCACGGCGGTCAGGTGCTGGAGGGTGTCGCTGCGCAGCAGGACACCGTAGCGGGTCTGGCCGCCATCCACGGTGGGCAGCCCACCCAGATCGCGGACATTGTCGCAACCATCGAGCTCGTACCAGCGATCCACTCGTTCGATGCTAGTCGGCCGCCCGTGCCCGGCGCCCGGATTGCTCCGCCCGCGCGATCCCGTGCGCCCGTGTGCACATCTGACCGTTCCTTGCCGGTTTAGGGCCGGTTTAGGCGATCTCGACCTGCTCGGTTAGGCCGGTGCGGTGCTCATCGGCCGGCAGACGTCGAGGCGGTGGCCAGGCCGGGGTGCGCAGGTCATCCGGCGGCAGGCCCGCGAGGGCGGCGGCGTCCGCGGCCTCGGTGCAGCCGGCGCCGAGCGCGGCCGGCCCGGTGGCGGCGATCGGCCGGGCGGGTACGCCCGCGACGACGAGGTCGGGCAGGACGTCGTCGACGACGACGGCCCCCGCGCCGACGACCGCGCCGGCACCGACGCGGCGCATCCGTACGACCGTCGCCTGGCTGCCGATCCACGCCTGGGCGCCGATCTCGACCTCACCGGAGACGCGGGCCCCGGGGGCTAGCGTCGCGTAGTCACGCAGCCGGCAGTCGTATGCGACGCTCGCGGCGACGTCGAGCAGCACGTGCCGGCCGGTCGCGACGTTCGTCGTGATGCTGACGAGCGCGCAGACCACCGTGCCGGGGCCGAGCTTCACATCGCCGCCGACCGCGGCCCGCGGGTGCACCAGCGTCGCGGGCCGGCGGCCCAGGGCGCTCGCGTAGCGGTCGATCCGGGCGCGCGCGCCCGGAGAGGCGACGCCGATGAGGTAGTCGGCGTCGAGATCCGCCAGCAGGTCCAGCCCGCCGAGCAGGCGCGTGCCGCGCCGGGCCAGCAGGTCCTCGTCCGTCCGTCGCCGCCGCTGGCCACCCCCGCGGTCCGCGGGCGGGAGCGGCTCGCCGGGTGCCAGCCGCTCGTCGAGCGAGACGGACGCCTCGAGGTTGGCGAACGGGCCGGTGGCGCCCGGGCCGGTGGTTGCCAGCGGGTCGGCGGGACGGTCGCCGGTCGGCACGGTGGCGTCGCCCGAACCGCGACCGCGCGGCTCCTCGGCCAGGAAACCCAGGAACTGGTAGGCGGGCTGGTCGGGCGAGGCGGCGTTGACGGCTTCGACCACGTCGAGGAGCTCGCGGCCGTAACCGCCGGTCCCCACGATGACTAGTTGCCGACGGTGGCGGCTTGTTGGCACAAGGTGACCGTAGAGCGCCTCGCTAGCGAGTTCAACGGGGCGCCGCGCTCCTGCCGGCTCCGTGGGCACGGAACTGGCCGCCCAGGTGGGCGGATCGCCCTGTCGACGTCTGGTGTCGGGGCGGCGCACGCCCCGGCCGGAGCGGTCGTCGCTAATTGTGTCGTGTCAACTCTCGATGGTGATCGTAGATTGGGAGGGTGGCAAGCATACTACCGATGGCATCTACCTGACTCCGAAGGGTGATGAACGATGAAGGTCGTGGTGACCGGCGGAGCCGGGTTTCTCGGATCGCATCTGACCAGGGCGTTGCTCTCGGCTGGCTGCGATGTGCTCGTCGTCGACGACCTGAGCACCGGAGCGGTGTCCAACCTCTCCGGGCTGCCGGTGAAGCTCGTCGTCGGCAGTGTCACCGATCGGGCCATGCTCGAGGAGGCGGCCGCCGGCGCGGACAGCATCGTCCACCTGGCCGCCAGGCCTTCCGTCGAGCGCTCGCTGCTCGACCCGCTGGCCAGCCACGACGTGAACGTCACCGGCACGCTCACCGTGCTCGACGTCGCCCAGCGGGCGGAGGCGCACGTCATCGTCACCTCGTCGGGCTCCGTCTACGGCGACGCCGGGCCGCTGCCCTGCCGGGAGGACGGAGCCGTCGCCCCGCGCAGCCCGTACGCGGCGAGCAAGCTCGCCGCCGAGGCCTACGCGCTCGGTTACCAGTCGAGTTTCGGGCTGCCGGTGCTGGTGGCACGCCTGTTCACAGTCTTCGGACCGTTTCAGTCGGTCGGGCACGCCTACTCCGCGGTCATCCCGTCGTTCATCGACGCGGCGCTGTCCGGCCGTCCGCTGACCGTGTTCGGCGACGGGCGCCAGACCCGCGACATCGGCTACGTCGAGCCGATCGCGGCGATGCTCGCCGACGCGACCACCCGCCGGCTCGCCCACCCGCGGCCGGTGAACCTCGCGTTCGGCAACCGGGTGGACCTGCTCACCATGGTCGCCCAGCTGGAGGAGATCGTCGGCTACACGCTGCCAGTCGCCTTCGGACCGGCGCGTGCCGGCGACGTCCGCGACCTTCAGGCCGACGTGGCGACCGCCAGGGCGCTGTTCCCGCACGCGGCCGGCGTCGACCTCGCGACCGCGCTGGACGCCACCGTGGCCTGGTACGCCGCCCGCGGCGGCCATCGCGTCGCCCCCCAGGCCCCCCCGCCCGTCCGAGGCAGGGCCTGAGGCGTGCGGGCGCTGGACGCGCCGCCCTGCCTGTCGGACGCTGAGCGGCGTGCGGGCGCTGGACGCGCCGCCCTGCCTGTCGGACGCTGAGCGTCCTCTCTGCGTGGTGCTGGGTACAGGTGTATGGCCGTGGCTGGTGTGGTGTCGGGCTGAGGACGTGGCTGGTTTGGCGCTGCGCTAGTGGCGCCGTCACGTTCGGTGGCTGATATGCGTGTGTTGCTCCCGTGTGACCGGGGCTTACGGCGCGGGGTGGCGGATCGGACGCTGAGCGTTCTCCCTGTGTGGTGCTGGGTACAGGCGGCTGGTTGGCGCTGCGCTAGTGGCGCCGTCACTTTCTGTGGCTGATATGCGTGTGTTGCACCCGCGTGACCGGGATTTACCGGGTTACCGGCGCGGGGTGGCGGAGTCGGGGCTGGTGGGCTGGTGGGGGATGCGGGTGAGGCCGGCGGTGACGGCCGCGAGGTCGCCATCGCGGCCGAGCTCCCGCAGGGCGTCGCGGACCTTCTCGTCGTCGGCCCACGGGTCCAGCTCGACGGCGAGGCCCGGATCCAGCGGCGGCACCGGGACCTCGGAGATCAGCGGATGGCGCGGACGGTCGTCGGTCTCGCTGATGCCGAACAGTGCCTCATGCAGCTTCTCGCCGACGCCGAGCCCGGTGTAGACGATATCGATCTTCTGGCTGCCTGGCCTGTCCTCGGCGCGGGCGGCGAGCCGGTGTGCCACGTCGTCGATCCGTACCGGCTCACCCATGTCGAGCACCAGCACGTCACCGCTGGAACCGAGCGCGCCCGCCTGCAGGACCAGCTCCACGGCCTCCTGCACGGTCATGAAGTATCTGGTGACATCGGGGTCGGTGACGGTGAGCGGTCCGCCGGCGGCCAGCTGGCTGGCGAAGATGGTCAGTACCGAGCCATTGCTGCCCAGGACGTTGCCGAACCGCACGCTCACGTAGGGAACGCCGCGCTCGGCGGCGACGTGCGCGGTGAGCCGCTCGGTGATCCGCTTCGAATAGCCGAGCACGCTGCTCGGGTCGGCCGCCTTGTCGGTGGAGATGTTGACGAGCCGCTCGACCCCGCTGGCGACCGCCGCCTCCAGGATCGACAGCGTGCCCCAGACGTTGGTCTTCACCGACTCGCCGGGGAAGCGCTCCAGCAGCGGCAGGTGCTTGAGCGCCGCCGCGTGGAAGACGACCTCTGGGCGCCGCTCGGTGAACAGCGTGGTGATCATGTCGACGTCGCGGATGTCGCCGAGCACGACGCAGTCGTCATCCAGGCCGGTGTGGCCATAGATCGAGAGCTGGACGGCGCGCAGCGCCGACTCGTCGCGGTCCAGCATGATTATCTCGGCCGGCCGGTAGGCGTGCAGCTGGCGGCACAGTTCCGAGCCGATCGACCCGCCGGCTCCGGTGACCAGCACCCGCCGGCCGGTCAGGTAGCCGGCGGCGACGGCGATGTCGGTGTGGATCTGGCGGCGGCCCAGCAGGTCGGCGATGTCGATCTCGCGGATGTCGCCGACGCCGACGTTGCCGCCGAGCAGGTCGGCGACCCGCGGGAGCACCTTGACCGCGAGCCCCGCCTCCTCCGCGAGCCCGGTGACCTCCCGCAGCAGCGCGGCATCGGCGCTGGGGATCGCCACGAGCAGCGTCGCGGCGCCGGTCGCCCTCGCGACGGCCTCGATCTGGTCCCGGCCGCCGCGGACGCGCACTCCGTGTAGCTGCAGGTTCCAGCAGCGTGGGTCGTCGTCGAGCAGTGCCACCGGGTAGTAGGGGCTGTCGGGAGTACGCAGCATCGCGGCCAGCACCTGCTCGGCGCCCTCACCCGCGCCGAAGACGATCAGCGCCTGCGCGCCCTCGGGAGCGGGGCGCAGCAGCCGCTCCTCGGTCAGCCGGCAGAGATAGCGCACGCCGAACATGATCGAGAGGGTGACCGTGCCGCCGAGCGGCGGCACCGACAGTGGCAGCGGCCTGGGCTGCCCGAACGCGAACACCGCGATCTCGATACCGATGACGGTCAGGGTCACCGAAGTGAGGATGCTCAGCACCTCCTCGAACCCGCCGAACCGGTAGCGGCCGAGATAGAGATGCAGCGCGGTGCCGAGGAAGTGCAGCAGGCAGACGGCCAGCAGCACGATCACCCAGAACCCGGGATCGCGCAGCGTGTCGACGTCGAAGTTGAACCGCCCGGTCTGCGCGGCGGCGAGTCCCGCGACCAGCGCGAGGCTGTCGAAGGTGATCTGGAGACCGACCCGCTGGCGTAGCTCGAGGCGCGACACGAGGCGCGACACGCGGCGCCCGACGGCCGCCGTCCACAACCGGCCACGCACGCCTTCTACTCTACGTCTCCACATGACGCCATAGAGTAAGCGCATCCGAAGGTCGATTCGGTGCTACGGATCGGCGGCATGCGTGGGCGTGGCGAGTCGTACAGAGGTCCCGCCTGGTAGCGCGACGAGGCGGGGCGCCGCGGCCGGCGTGTCCTGGGCGCCAGTCCTGGTCTGGCCCCGGCGGAACAACGAGACGGCGCGGGAAGGTGAGCGGACGCGTGGAACTACCGGATCTGGGACCGCGGAACTCCAAGCTCCGGGCCTCGCAACCACGGGACCTGGAACCACGGGACCTGGAAGCACGGGACCTGGAAGCACGGGCCGCGAAGCCGCGAGGCTTGGAAGCTGGGGTTCCGGAACCGCGGAGCCTGAATCGGCTGCCCGCGGACCCACGGCCCGCGGACCCGCGGAGTCTGGACCCGCGAATCCAGGGTCCGCGAATCCAGGGGCCGCGGATCCCGCGGCTGCTGGAATGGGCGTGCGCCGGGCAGCGCGGCTGGCTCCTCGCTCTCGGCTGTGCGGCGTTGGGTGGGCTGCTCTCCGCGGCGGCCGTCTGGCGGCCGGTGCGTGTCGTCGCGTTCGGCGTCCTGATCGGCCTCGTGGCCGGCGGCGCGGTGGCGCTGGGACGCCGGCTGCGCGACATCCCGCGCGATCGGGCACGCGCCGGTGAGCGAGACGTCGTCCGGATCACCGGCGCGCCGGTGCTGGGGTCCGTCGCTCATGAGCCCGACGCGGCCAGGCGCCCGCTGGTCGTGTACGGGAGCCCGCGGTCGCCGCGCGCCGAGGCGTTCCGCCGGCTGCGCGCCACCCTGCCCTTCCTGCACGTGGACGGCCCGCCGCGTGCGGTCGTCGTCACCAGCGCCGTCGCGGCCGAGGGCAGGTCCACCACCTGCTGCAACCTGGCGATCACGGCGGCGTATGGCGGAGCGCGGGTCTGCCTGGTCGAGGCCGACCTGTGTCAGCCCTCGTTCGCCGGCTACCTCGGCGTCGAGTCGTCGCCAGGGCTCACCTCCGTGCTCATCGGCGCCGCCGAGCTGGATGCCGCGGCCCGGCCATGGGGCGCGGGCCGGGTCGGCGACGGCTGGCTCGACGTGCTGCCGAGCGGGCCGATACCGCCGAACCCGAGCGGGCTGCTGGCCTCGCGCGGTATGGCGGACCTCCTGGAGAGGCTGACCAGCCGCTACGACCTCGTGGTCGTCGACGCGCCGCCGCTGCTGTCGGAGGCCGGCGCGGCGGTTCTCGCCAGCAGAGCCGGCGGCGCGCTGCTGGTCGCCCGGGCCGGGCACACTCGGGGTGCCCAGCTGCGAGGCGCCACGGCGGCGTTGGCGGCAGCTGGCGGCCAGGTGCTCGGGACGGTGCTGACCATGGTCCCGGCCGCCGGGCCGGCAGGCGTTGGCGCGTCCCGGCGCCTCGGTCTCTCTCGCGGTGACGCGGCTGGCCGCCGCCGGTGGCCCCATGTCGCGCTGCCCGCGCGTCCGGTGCGCCCAGCCGCCGATCCCTCCAGCCGGGGCGAACCCGCCACCGCGCTGGCCGGACGTCCGGCTGGCGCGGCGCGGGCGGGCGACGAGCCGGTCAGCCTCACCGCGATCGCCGAGCAGCGGGCAGCCGTGCCCGACCAGCTCGTGCCCGACCGGCTCGCGCCCGCAGTCGACGCATGACCGCCGACGAGGAGCGAGCCGCTCCAGGCACCTCGGCGCCGACGGCCGACGAGGGCGCGGTAGCGGGCGAGGGCGTGGTGGCTGGCGAGGTCACCGTACCGGCTCAGGTCTCGCGGGCCGACGTGACGTCGCGGCGCGGCTCGTCCCAGGCACGGAAGGTGTCCTCGGAGCCCACCGCGACGCGGGCCGGCGCACCCGGCGTACCCCAAGCCGTGCCCACCGAGTCGGCCGCGATCGAAGCCACCACGCCGGTCGGCACCGACGACGCGACCGCATCCGTACCGGAGAACGCGGCGGTCAACCCGGTCCCAGGGCCCGAGCCGGCCGCCGGGACCGAACCGGCCGGCGGGACCGAAGCGGCTCGGGCCGAGGGCGCCGGAGCGGAGGAGGGGGCGGGTGAGTCCGGCCGGCGTGGTGGCGTGCCACTGGCCGTGGTCGGCCGGGTGGCACGGTGGCCGCGGCGGTTCGTGCGCCGGCCGAGCCGGCGGGCGCTGCTGGTCGGTGCCTGTGTCCTCGGGCCGGTGCTCGCGCTGGTCGGCTGGATCGGTGTGCGCGGCCTGCTCGCCCACTCGGAGCTGAACGGCGCACGGGCCGACATCACCCGGCTGCAACAGCGGCTGCTCGCCGGCGACGTGCCCGCGCCCGCCGACCTCGCGGCCGAGATACGTCGGATCAGCGACCGGACCCACTCGGCGGCCGGCCTCACCGGGGACCCGGTGTGGTCCGCCGCCACGCACCTCCCCGGTGTCGGCTGTTCGCTGCGGTCGGCCCACTCCCTGACCGTCGCGGTCGACGGCGTGGCGGGCGGCGGGCTGCCCGCCATCGCCCAGGCCGCCGACACGCTCAACCCTGCGTCGCTGCGGTCGGGCCTGACGATCAATCTGGCGGCGCTCGCCCGTGGCAAGGAGCCGGTCGCCGCGGCCGCGGTGGCCGTCGAGAGGTTCCGCGGGGCGCTCGCCGCCGTCCCGGACTGCGGCTGGCTCGGCCGGCGGTTGGGGCTCGCGCCCGCCCGCGCCACCGCGGCCAGCCAGGCCACCCGGCTTGCAGGCTCGCTCGCCGGCCTGAAGCTTGCCACCGAGATCGGGCCGCCGATGCTGGGCGCGGGCGGTGAGACGCGCCACTACCTGCTGATCGTGCAGAACCCCGCCGAGTCCCGGGCCAATGGCGGCATCATCGGCGGGTTCGGTGTGCTGACCGCGCGCAACGGCGAACTCAGCCTCGATGACATATCGGGGAACGGGAAGCTGCCGCAGCTGCCCCCCGACTCGAAGCCGCGGGCCGATCCGCGGCTGCCGGCCGACCTTGCCGCCAGATATGGGCCTTACCAGCCGACCGATATCTGGGCGAACGCCAACCTCACGCCCGACTACCCGACGGCCGGCCGTTTCTACTCCGACCTCTACAAGAGGACCACGGGTATCGACGTCGACGGCACCGTCAGCATCGATCCCACGGCCCTGTCCTACCTGCTCGCGGCGACCACGCCGGCCGTCATGCCGGACGGACGGGTGATCAAGGCGAGCGACCTGGTCAGGCTGGTGGAGTCGGACGCCTACGCGCTCATCAGCGACACCAACGAGCGCGACCAGTTTTTCGCCGATGTTGGCAAGTCCGTCTACCGCGCGGTGACGTCGGGCGTCGGTAGCACGCCGAAGCTGCTCGACGCGCTCGGCCGAGCTGCCGGCGAAGGCCGGCTGCTGGTGTCAACCAACCACGCCGATGAACAGAGCATTCTTTCCACCACTCCGCTCGGCGGAGCGCTGCCGAGCGCGCCCGGGCCTTTCCTGGCGGTGGTCACCCAGAATGCGGCGGCCAGCAAGCTGGACTACTGGATGCGCCGCGCCGTCGGTTACCGGATGGACCCGGCGCCGGGCGGCGGCGGGGTCGCGACGATCGCCGTGCAGCTGCTGAACGATGCCCCGGACGGCCTGCCCGAGTACGTACGCTACCGCCTCGATCTCGGCGGGCCCGGCGGAAACCAGGACGCGCAGAACCAGGTCTGGCTGTCGGTCTACACGGGCGTCGGCAGCCGCCTGATCGGCGCCACGCTGGATGGCAAGCAGGCCGTACTCACCAACGAGACCGAGCGTGGCCACTCCATCGTGTCGGTGTTCCTGCCGCTGGACCGGGGCCGACCGCGGACGCTCCTGCTACAGGTCTGGGAGCCGGTTGCCGGCCCCGCGCTCACTGTGCGTACCCAGCCGCTGGTGACGCCGGCGGCTCTCGCCGTGGTCGGACTACCCGTTCACGCGCCATGGTCGCTCACTGTAGGGAAGTGACTCCTTAGGGTTCTGGACACTGACGGTCACGCTAAGTAGCCTCCGCGTAGTCAATCGTCTGGCTTCTTGCACTGATCACCCCTTGGGGAGTGCCTCGATGAAACTCCGCTCGCTAGGCGTCGCGCTGCTCGCAAGCTGCGGGCTCGCGTTCGTCGCACTACCGGCGACCGCCGTCCTGGCGGTCGACGACGCTCCACCGCTCAGCGGCCCGGCCACCAACGACCCTTCGGTCACCCCCTTGGCGGTCGATGACCGGCCGCTGTTCGACGACAAGCAAGGCCTGTTCGACGACAAGCAAGGCCTGTTCGACGACAAGCGGGACCTGTTCGACGACAAGCGGCACAACGACCCGTACCCCCCGTCCAAAAAGTGCGGCGGCATCTCCGGCTCGCTTCAGGTGAGCCAGACCGTGATCGAAAGGGGCGAGCAGCTCTTCTTCGCGGGCTGTGGCTTCGTGACCGGAGCGCAGATCAGCATCAGCATCAACGGGGTTTCCGCGGTCCCGCCGACGGTGGTCGCGGACGGCGGTGGCTACATCAGCGGCCAGCTGACCCTGAGCACTCCCGGCAGGAGCACGATCGCCGCGACCGGGCCTGGCTTCCCGGCGGCCGGCATCCTCGGTGACGAGGAGCTCGACCCGCTGCTCAAGGACCAGCTTGCCGCGGAGGACAAGACCCCGCTGTCCGCCGCGCCGATCAACCGGACCCTGACGGCCACGGTCCTCGTGATCGGTCCTGGCGGTCCTGGCGGTCCTCATGGTCCTGGCGGTCCTGGCGGTCCCGGCGGCCCCGGCGGCCCCGATGGCTCCTGGGATCCCTGGGGCCCTGGTGACTTCGACGGCGCGTCAGGCGTGAGCGATGACGGGATCGGCGGCACCTTCAGGGACGACAAGGGCAACGTCACCACGATCAACGGCATCCCCTTCCCGATTCCGATCCCGATCGGCGGTTTCGACGACAAGAGGGACTGCTTCAGGGACGGCAAGGACGGCAAGGACGGCATCAACAAGGACGGCAGGACCACGCTGGCGGACGGCGTCGACAACAAGGACCGCAGGGACAACGGCCTGTTCGACGATAAGAACAGGAACTGCGGTGTCGGCGGTGTCGGCGGCGTCGGCGGCGTCGGCGGTGTCGGCGGTGTCGGCGGTGTCGGCGGTGTCGGCGGCGTCGGCGGCGTCGGAGGTGGCGGCGCCGGCGGCGCGACCCCGGCCGGCGGTGCACTGCCGTTCACCGGTGTCGAGACCGGGGCCATGGCCTCCATCGCCTTCGCCCTCCTCGGCGGCGGTCTGCTGCTGCGGGTCGCGGCCCGGCGGCGGCGCAACACCCTCGGCGCGAACACCGAGAGCTGACAGCACCACCAGTAACACCAACTGGTAACAAGCCAACGGTGGAAGCGGTGCCGCCTCAGCCTCGCTGAGGCGGCATCTCACCGGCCCAAAGCGGCTGGTGGCGAGCTGGTCGAAGGACCAGTCGGCGATACCGGAGGCACACCAGGCACAGAACGGGCCGCTCCCAGCACCAGGGAGCGGCCCGTTCCTTGTTCCCATGAACTGGTCCCGTTCAGACGGGCCAACAGCTCTACCTACCAAGCAGCGCCGTCGGGCTCACCTCGCCCCGGCGACCCGTCGGCGCAACCCGGCCACCGAAGGCGACAGCGCATCGGCGCAGCGTCAACATAACCGGCACCCGAAGCCAGAACAGACCAGTCCCGGCCGAGTACACCAACCCCGAAACCAGCCCCGGGAGGGCCCCCTAGGGCTCGACCAGGCCGGGCCCGGCCGGGGTCCCTGCCGGATCGACGGACGGGGTCCCTGCCGGATCGGCGGACGGGGTCCCTGCCGGATCGGCGGACGGGGTCCCTGCCGGATCGGCGGACGGGGTCCCTGCCGGATCGGCGGAGCCGATCTGGGAGGTCGTGATCTGGGAGGTCGTGATCTGGGAGGTTCGGGGCGCGGAGCGTCCGGCGCGGGACGGCCGCAGGCGACGGCCGAGTGCGGCGATCGGGTCGAAGGAGGCGTCCGCCACCCGCTCCTTGAGTGGGATGATCCCGTTGTCGGTGATCTTGATGTGTTCCGGGCAGACGTCGGTGCAGCACTTGGTGATGTTGCAGTAGCCGATGCCGGCCTCCGCGCGCAGCAGGTCACGCCGGTCGTTCGTGTCCAGCGGGTGCATCTCCAGCTCCGCGTAGCGGATCATCAGTCGCGGCCCGGCGAACACCCTCTTCTTGTCCTCGTGGTCGCGGATCACGTGGCAGACGTTCTGGCACATGAAGCACTCGATGCATTTGCGGAACTCCTGGACGCGGTCCACGTCCACCTGCTGCATGCGGTGGTGCCCGTCCTCGCCGGTTGGCCGGCCCGGCGCGAAGGTGGGCACCTCCTCGGCCTTCTCGTAGTTGAAGGCCACGTCGGTGACGAGGTCGCGCACCACCGGGAACGTACGCAACGGGGTGATGGTGATCGTCTCGCTGGGGGCGAAGAGGTTCAGGCGGGTCATGCACATCAGCCGAGGCTTCCCGTTCACCTCCGCCGAGCAGGAGCCGCACTTGCCGGCCTTGCAGTTCCACCGGACGGCCAGGTCGTTCGCCTGGGTGGCCTGCAGCCGGTGCACGGCGTCGAGGACGACCATGCCCTCCTCGACCTCGACGGTGAAGTCCCGTAGTTCGCCGCCCTCGGCGTCGCCGCGCCACACCCGCATAGCCAGGTCGTAGCCCATCGTCAGGCGTTCCTCTCGTTGTTCGTCCCGGCGACCGGGGGCGTCTCGGGTGGGGTCTGGGTCTTCTCCGCGTCGGCCGGCTGCGGGGGCACATCGGATGGCGGCGGGTCGAACAGTGAGGTGAGCTCGGGCGGCATCTCGGGCAGCGGCTCGGCGGCGAGATCGACGGCGCCGTCGCGTAGCCGGACCACGTGGTTGATCCTGGCGAACACCGGGTCGGTGCCCGGGTAGTCGTCGCGGGTGTGGCCGCCGCGGCTCTCTCGGCGGGCGAGCGCCGCGGTGGCTACGCACTCGGCGACCAGCAGCATCGAGCGCAGGTCGAGCGCCAGGTGCCAGCCGGGGTTGTACTGCCGGTGCCCCTCGACGGCGACCCGCTCGGCGCGCTGGCGCAGCTCCCCGATCTCCTTGAGGGCCTGGGTCAGCTCGCGCTCGGTCCGGATGATCCCCACCAGCGACTGCATCACGGCCTGCAGGTCGGACTGCAGCTGGTAGGGGTTCTCGGTGTCGCCGCCGGTCGCGGCCCGCTCGAACGGGGCGAGCGCCCGCGCCGTGGTCTCGGCGATCTGGGTCTCGTCGGGCGCCGGGCGGTCGGTCGCGGCGAGCGCTGTCGCATAGGCGGCGGCGCCGGCACCCGCGCGCCGGCCGAAAACCACCAGGTCCGACAGCGAGTTGCCACCGAGCCGGTTCGACCCGTGCAGCCCGGCGGCGCACTCGCCGGCCGCGTACAGCCCCGGCAGCGTCGTCGCCTGGCTCTCCGGGTCGACCTTGATCCCGCCCATCACGTAGTGGCAGGTCGGGCCGACCTCCATCGGCTCCTTGGTGATGTCGACGTCGGCCAGCTCCTTGAACTGGTGGTACATCGACGGCAGCCGGCGCCGGATCGTCTCCGGGTCGCGGCGGCTGGCGATGTCGAGGTAGACGCCGCCATGCGGCGTGCCGCGGCCGGCCTTCACCTCGGAGTTGATGGCGCGGGCGACCTCGTCACGCGGAAGCAGCTCCGGTGGGCGCCGCGCCGTCTTCTTGTCGGTGTACCAGCGGTCGGCCTCCTCCTCGGTGTCGGCCGTGTCCGCGGCGAACACCTCGGGGATGTAGTCGAACATGAACCGGCGGCCCTCGGTGTTGCGCAGCACGCCGCCGTCACCGCGCACGCCCTCGGTGACGAGAATGCCGCGCACCGACGGCGGCCAGACCATTCCCGTCGGGTGGAACTGGACGAACTCCATGTCCATCAGCGCGGCGCCGGCGCGCAGCGCGAGCGCCTGGCCGTCGCCGGTGTACTCCCAGGAGTTCGACGTCACCTGCCAGGACTTCCCGATACCGCCGGTGGCGAGCACCACGGCCGGCGCGTCGAACCGGACGAACGTGCCGGTCTCGCGCCAGTAGGCGAAGACGCCGGCGACCCGCTCGCCGCCGGTCGCCGGGTCCGGCGCGGTCAGCAGCCGCTGCACGGTGCATTCCATGAAAACGTCGAGCTTCTTCGCGACGACCCGGTTCTGCAGGGTCCGGATGAGCTCGAGGCCGGTGCGGTCGCCGACATGGGCGAGGCGCGCGTAGCGGTGGCCGCCGAAGTCGCGCTGGAGGATCTTCCCGTCGGGGGTGCGGTCGAAGACGGCGCCCCATTCCTCCAGCTCCCAGACCCGGTCCGGGGCCTCCTGGGCGTGGATCTGCGCCATCCGCCACTGGTTGAGCATCTTCCCGCCGCGCATGGTGTCGCGGAAGTGCACGCGCCAGTTGTCCTCGGGCCACACGTTGGCCATCGCGGCGGCCATGCCGCCCTCGGCCATCACGGTGTGCGCCTTGCCCAGCAGGCTCTTGCACACGATGGCGACCCGCGCGCCCTGCTCGTGCGCCTCGATCGCGGCCCGCAGGCCCGCTCCGCCGGCGCCGACCACCACGACGTCGTAGGTGTGTGTCTCGGCTGTCACAGGTGTTTCCTTCTCTCGTTCCTGGCGTCTGGCTGGCGAGCTCGGGCGGCCTCGGCCGGAGCCGCGCGAAAATGGCGAAGCCTCGCGCCGGGGTTCCTGCCGGATCGACGGAGCTTGCGGAGTCGGTCTGGGAGGTCCGGGAGGCCGCTCACGAGACCTCCAGCCGGAGCGCGACAGTGGCGGAGCCTCATGTGGCCCAGGCCGCTCACGCGATCTCCGGCCGGAGCCGCGCGACGATGGCGAAGCCCGCGCGGCGGAGGCCGTTCATGAGACCCAGTGCGCGTCGGTGAGATGGCCGGACGCGACCAGCCAGATGTAGAAGTCGGCTACCATGATCCACAGCAGGCTCGCCCAGGCGAAGAACATGTGGTGCCGGTTGAGCACCGAAAGCCTGGCCCAGACCCGGCGGCGCAGCGGGGCCGCGGACAGCTGCTTCAGGCCGCCGCCGCACAGGTGCCGGCACGAATGGCAGGAAAGCGAGTACAGCCAGATCAGCGCCGCGTTGACCACCAGCACGCCGGTCCCCACGCCGATGCCGAAGTGGCCGTCATAGATGAACGCGAGCACGGCGTCGTATGTCAGCAGCCCGGCGAAGATGACCGCGAAGTACCAGAAGTACCGGTGGATGTTCTGCAGGATCAGCGGGAAGCGGGTTTCGCCCTGGTAGCCGCGGCGGAAGTCCGGCACCGAGCAGGCCGGCGGCGCCCACCAGAACGAGCGGTAGTAGGCCTTCCGGTAGTAGTAGCAGGTGAGCCGGAAGCCGAGTGGGAACACCAGGATGATAAGCGCCGGCGACACCGGCGATATATCGCCGAAGATATGCGGGGTCGCGTTGTCCAGACAATTATCCGTCAGGCACGGCGAGTAGAACGGCGAAAGGTACGGGTCGTGGAAGTAGTTCCCGTTCCGTAGCGCGGCCCACATTCCGTAGACGACGAATCCCGCGAGCACGACGACGGTCACCAGCGGTTCCACCCACCAGTTGTCCTTGCGCAGGGTGCGCGCGCCGACGGCCGCGCGGGGCGCGGGTACTGGGCGTGGGGTGACGGCCGGGTCCGCGGTCGGCGCGGGTCTGGTCCGAACGGGCATACATGTCTCCTCGGCTCCTGGCGCCGCGGTTTCGCCTCCCTCGCCGGATCGCGCGCGCGCCGACGGGCGTCCCGCGGCGGACGCGGGTTCCACGCGGGCCCGCGCAGGTGCGGCGCCGCGCGGCCCGTGGCGCGCGGCGGCGCGGACCCTCCGCCCGGACGCCGGTACACCATGGCCGAGGCATAGAGGGTCCGTGTGCTGCACATCACGGCCCACGGCGCAGTCTGGCCGAACTCGGATCAGATGGCCAGAGTCTTTGCGGAACGTGTTCTCATCCGCCGCGGACGAATCGGCCCGCGCCGGGCACTGTCTCCCCTCATCGCCCCGGCCCGCGGCCCTGGCGGGCCGCCGCGCGGTCGCCGCCGGTTCGGCCGGGTGGCCGCCCGCCGGGTGCGTTCTACACCGTTGTAGAAATATGTCGGTGCCCGGTGCCGCCGCCTTCGGGTTCGCGCCGCCGGGCCGCCGCCCGGTTTCCGCCGACGCCGACTCCGTCGGCGCGACGGCCAACCGCCGTCCCGACGGATGGCCGTTCCGGCTGGAAGACGTCACTCCTCGCCCGCGGAGACCGTCACCTCGCCCCGCGCCACCCTCCGCGCGGGGCGAGGTGACACCGGGAAACCGGTCGCGCCGCGTGGGCCACCCGGTGTGACCCGTCACGCGCCGGTCGACTGTGCTACCTCGGTCCTTCCGCCTACCGTCGTCGACTGGACACCTGGGGCTGGAAGCCTTACCGCCGGCCGAAGGAGGTTCCACATGTCTGTCAATCGTCGTCACGTGCTCGGCACCGGCGCTGCTGGTCTGGGCATCGTTCTCACGGGTTCAGTCGGTTCCGTGTTCGGTGGTACCGCGTACGCGGGCGGCCCGCAGGGCGGCCAGGGCCACGGCCCGGTCTTCAAGGGCTATGGTGACCTCGTCGCCGACCCGAACGGCGTCATCGACCTGCCCAAGGGCTTCAGTTACACCAAAATCTCCGTCCGGGGCACGCCGCTGGCCGGCGGCGGTGTCAGCCCGACCCTCCAGGACGGCATGCACACGTTCCCGGCCGGCCGCTACACCGCGATCGTCCGCAACCACGAGCTGGGCCACGAGGCGAACTACCCGGTCCCGCATGTCAAGGGCCTCACCTACGACGAGGGCGCCGACGGCGGCAACACCGTCCTCGTCGTCGACGGCGGCAAGCTGATCTCGGAGAAGGTGGGCCTCGCGGGCACCGTCCGCAACTGCGCCGGCGGCCCGACCCCGTGGGGCACGTGGCTGACCTGCGAGGAGACCGAGCTCGTCCCCGTCGGCGACCCGTTCGACCCGGCCAACGCCGGCAACCACGACGCGAAGCTGACCAAGCGGCACGGCTACGTCTTCGAGGTCGACCCGTTCGGCCGGCTGCACGACGCGGCGCCGGTGCCGCTCGCCGCGCTCGGCCGCTACGCCCACGAGGCCGTCGCCGTCGACCCGAAGACCGGCATCCTCTACCTGACCGAGGACGCGAGCGGCCCGTACGGCCTCGTCTACCGGTTCCTGCCGAAGCGGCCGATGGGCGGCCCCGGCAGCCTGCGCGCCGGCGGCAAACTGCAGGCCATGTTCGCGGGCGGCCTGGCCGACCTGTCCGGCGTCACCAAGATCGGCACCAAGCTGGCGGTGACGTGGGTCGATGTCCCGGACCCGGACGCCACCACCACGTCGGTGCGTAAGCAGTTCACCGCGGGCACGGTCTCCCAGGTGCCGAAGGCCGAGGGCATCTACTTCCGGGACGGCTCGGTGTACGTCGTCTCCAGCTACGCCAAGGCGGCGCCCGCCGCCGGCCTCCACGAGGGCCAGGTCTGGAGGTTCGACCCGAAGAGGAGCACCATCGAGCTGGTAGTGCGCTTCGCGCCCGGCGGCGCCTTCGACGGGCCGGACAACATCCACATCTCCGCCTGGGGCGAGATGATCCTCTGCGAGGACGGCGACGGCGACAACCATCTCGTCGTCATCGGCGACGACGGCAACCCCTACCCGCTGGCCCGCTCGGTGAGCCAGACGGAGTTCGCGGGCGCCACCTTCTCGCCGGACGGCAAGTACCTCTACGCCAACCTCCAGGGGGATGGCATCACGGTCGCCATCAAGGGCCCGTGGCAGTCCGACCGTCACTAACGGTCTCGTAGCGCGGATGGCCCGGCTTGGGCGGACATCTCCGTCCCGGCCGGGTCCTTCTCGTCCGTGACACTCGCGTGGAGCCATCCTGTGGCGCCCGTGGAGCCATCCTGTGGCGCCCGTCGCGGCCATCCTGTGGCACATGCGCGCGGCCGCCCACGGTTCGGCGTGGCCGAGTAGGCAGTCGTCCACGACCGGGTGCGATAAGCATTGTCCCGTGGCGAACTCATCGCGGTCACCCTCCCGGGAAGTCCTGCGGCTGGCCGGCCCCGTGCTGGCCGGGCCCGAGGACGTCCGCGACGAGCTGTGGGTCGTCGGTGGGAGGATCACCTTCTCCCGGCCCGCCGCGCCGGCGGAGACGGTACGTGGCTGGGTGCTGCCGGGCCTCGTGGACGCGCACTGCCACGTGGGCCTCGACGCGCATGGCGCGGTCGACGAGGAGACCACGCTCGCGCAGGCGCTCGCGGACCGCGACACTGGCGCGTTGCTGCTGCGCGACGCGGGCTCCCCGGCCGACACCCGTTGGATCGACGACCGTGAGGACCTGCCCCGCCTGGTGCGGGCCGGGAGGCACATCGCGCGGACCCGCCGCTATATCCGCAACTACGCCGAGGAGATCGAGCCGGAGGGGCTCGTCGCCGAGGTCGCGCGGCAGGCGGAGCGCGGCGACGGCTGGGTGAAGCTCGTCGGCGACTGGATCGACCGGTCCCTCGGAGACCTCGCCCCCTGCTGGCCGGCGGACGCCGTCGCCGAGGCAATCGTGGCGGCACACGCCGCCGGCGCCCGGGTGACGGCGCACTGCTTCGCCGAGGACGCGCTGGCCGACCTCGCCACCGCGGGCATCGACTGCGTCGAGCACGCCACCGGCCTCACCTACGACACCATCGCGCTCTTCGCCGCCCGCGGGATCGCGATCGTGCCGACGCTGGTCAACATCGCCACGTTCCCCGGAATCGCCGCCGATGCCGAGGGCAAGTTCCCGCGCTACGCCCAGCACATGCGCGCCCTGCATGCCCGCCGGTTCGAGACCGTCGGCGCCGCCTACGACGCCGGCATCCCGATCTACGTCGGCACCGACGCCGGCGGCTCGCTGCCGCACGGCCTGGCCGCCGCCGAGGTCGCCGAGCTTGTCAGGGCCGGTCTGCCGCCGGAGGCCGCCCTCGGCGCCGCGGTCTGGTCGGCCCGTGCCTGGCTCGGCTACCCCGGCCTGGAGGAGGGCGCCTCCGCCGACCTCGTCGTCTACCCGGACGACCCCCGGGCTGACGTCGCCGTCCTCGCCGCCCCCGACCTGGTCCTCCTGCGCGGCCACCCCGTCGCCGGCGCGGGCGCCGGCGCCACCGTGCCGGCCGCCTGAGCCGCCTGGCGCCCGAGCCGGCCGCGAGAGCCGACCTCATCCGCGGCCGGGTGAGGCTGGGCCGTGTCTGACGGCCTCCGGCCACGCGAGGCTCCGCCGTCATCGCCGCAGGGGTCCCCGAAAGATCGGCGCCAGCCGGTCTTTCGGGGGAGCGACTTTGGCCTAGCCGCCGGAGGTGAGGAGGGGGGAGGCGATGCGCTCGCCGGTGGTGCCGTCGATGAGGCCTAGGTCGGTGACGTGCGGGCCGGGCAGGCAGGCGAGCGAGGCGACCATGACGGTGAACAGCGGCTGGGTGAGGATCCGGAGTGTGAGGCCGACCGCGGCGGCCGCGTCCTGGACGGCCCGCTGGGCCTCGGCCACCTCGGCCGCCGGCAACGGCGACAGCAGCCCGGCGATCGGGAGCGCGACCCGGGCCACCACCTTGCCGCCGGACGCGACCGCGACGCCGCCGCCGTCCGCGATCACCTGGTTCGCCGCGGCCGCCATGTCGACCGGGTCGCGGCCGAAGACGACCAGGTTGTGGGTGTCGTGCGAGACCGACGTGGCGACGGCGCCCGTCCACTCTCCCCAGCCGGAGACCAGCGCGGCCTGCGGGCGCGGGGCGATCCGGCCGTGCCGGTGCACCGCGACCTGCAGCATGTGCCCGTCGGGCGGCACCACCACGCCGTCGCGGACCTTGGCATCGACCTCGCCCCAGGTGGTGAAGACCGGGCCCGCGAGCACCCGCAGCCTCGTCGTGCCGTTGTAGACCCCGCCAGGCAGGTGGCCGACCCGCAGCACGAAGTGGTCCGGGGTGAGCGGGTCGATCTTCATGGTGTCCAGTGGCGGCACGCTCGGCCCCTCGACCACCGGGACGACCATCTCGCCGCCGGAGGCCACGTGCTGGCCGGCGGCGAAGACCTCGTCGACGGCGACCGTCGCCAGGTCGGACAGGATGATCAGGTCAGCCTGCCGGCCGGCGGCGACCAGGCCCAGGTCGGTTCGCCGCAGCCGGTAGGCCGCGTGGTAGGTGGCGATCCGCAGCGCGCGCACCGGGGCGAGGCCGTAGCCGACCAGGCGGCGCAGCAGGTGGTCGATGCCGCCGTCGGTGAGCAGCGTCAGCGCGAACAGGTCGTCGGTCGCGGCGCACAGGTGCGTCGGCAGCTCCGGCAGCGCGTTCAACTCGGCGACCAGGCCGGGCAGGAGATGCTCGAACGCGCCACGCAGCTCGACGGTCAGGCCGGCGCGCAGCTTCTCCATGGCGTCGTCCTGCGTCACGATCTCGTGGTCCGAGGTGATCCCGGCCGCGAGGTATGCCTGCAGCTCGGCGCCGGTGAGGCCGGCGGCGTGCCCGCTGACCAGCTTCCCGCTGGCCAGGCCCGCGGCCACGACGTCGACCATCCGCCCGTCGCTGGTCAGTACGCCGAGCATGTCCATGACCTCGGCGAGCCCGCCGACCTCCGGCCAAGCGAGCATCTCGGCGACCTCGGGCCCGTGCAGGTCCGCCCCGGACAGCTCCAGGCCCGGCATCGGCGGCACGCACGACGGCGCCTGGACGATGAAACGCACCGGCAGCCCGCGGCTGGCCTCCACGGCGTAGCGCACCCCGGCGACGCCGGCGACGTTCGCCAGCTCGTGCGGGTCGCCGAAGATCGTGGTCGTGCCGCGCGGGCAGACGGCCGACGCGTATGCGCCGGGCGTGAGCATCGAGCTCTCGAAGTGGACGTGCATGTCGATGAGGCCCGGGGCGATGAACCGCCCGGTCGCGTCGAACGCGTCCAGCGCGTCCGTCCGGCTGCCGCTCGGGTGGACCGAGGCGATCAGCGGGCCGACCAGCCCGACGTCCGCCGGCCGCACCTCGCAGGTGCCGACGTCGACGACACTGCCGCCGGTGATGAGCAGGTCGAACGGCCCGACGCCGCGAGCGGCGTCGACGGCGCGGCGGCGAAGGGCCGGGTCGACAGCGTCGTTCATGGGGTCAAGCTAGGCCGCGGCTATTACAACTGTCCGCCGATTCCGCTCACCGTTGTTACGGGACGCTGGCGACCGAGACCGCCGCGGACCGTCACCGGTCCTCGTCTGGTGACGGCGCATCGGCGCGGTGCCACCCCGGCCACCTCGTCAGCCCGGAACCGGCCCGGCCACCGTCAACTGCCTAAGCACGGAACCCCGCGGGAGGGCAACTTGGCGCCCGCCAAGCCACCGGAGCGTCATGGGACAAACATGCCTACTTACCCCCGTATTGGCCGTGGGCGTGACAGCCATAGGCTCATTGCATCACGGCTGGTCGGGAGGGAGCGGGCTGGTGGACGGCTTCGGGACGGGCCCGTCGGTGGTGCGCGACGGTTCCCCCTTGACGGTCCGTCGCGGCAAGGATGCGTCGGCCGATCGCATACCTCCTCCCGGGCTCGAGCGCCGCAATTCCGGTCTCGGCCCGGGGCAGTCGGGGCGGCGCCGGCCGCTGATCGTCGGCATCGGCGGATCGGCGCGGAGCGACTCGCCGACCATGCGGGCGCTGGGCGCCGCGACCCGGATGCTCGCCCAGGCCGGCGCCGAGACGGTCATGCTCAGCGTCGCCGAGCTGGATCTGCCGCCCTACCAGCCGGACGGCAAGGAGCGCTCCCCGGCGGTCCGCCGGCTCGTCAGCGAGGTCCGCCGCGCGGAGGGCCTGGTCATCGCGGCCCCGGACTACCACGGTGGCACGTCCGGCGGGCTCAAGAACGCTCTCGACTACCTGTGGGACCTGGGCGAAACGGCCCGCCCGGGCCTGGATGCCCGCCCCGTCGGGCTGCTGGCGTGCGACGAGGGGCCGGGCGCTGGTGGCGCGCTGGCCACGCTGCGGGCGACGGTGCACGCCCTCGGCGGCTGGCCCACGCCGCTCGGGGTCAGCCTGGGCAGGCAGGAGTGCGCCACGATCGACCAGTACGGCGCCATCTCGAGCCCGGCCATCGCCGGCCGGTTCGACACACTGACGGATCAGATCATGGGCTTCGCCTACGCCTGGTCGCATCTGATCTGAGGGCGATCCCTGATCTGACGATGATCTGGGTGCCTTCCGCCGGGCGTTCGCGCCCACCCTCACGTAACGGGCAAACCGGCGCCAGCTAACGTGTCGTTGCCCTGACCGCCGCGCCAGGAACACCCGCGAGTCCAACGGATGCGCGCGGTTGTGGCGCGCTGGCCGCTCCCCGCGGCCAGGCGGCGCGCGGTCGAGAGCTCACAGTCGACGAGATCTCCGTCGATGAGGATTGAGGAGGGTCCCTGGTGGGACGACGGCACATGCTTCGCCTGGCCGCCGCGGCGCTCGGCTCCGCCCTGGCGCTGGCGGCCTGCAGCGAGTCCGGCGGCGACGGCGGCGGCGGAGGAGGAGGCAGCACCCCGGTCGCGGCCGGGGCCTCGGTGAAGCTGATGGCGATCCTGCCCACCGGGACGGCCGGCTCCAACTACCCCGACATCCTCGCGGCCTCCAACGCCGCGGTGCGCGGGCTCAACGCCCGTGGCGGGATCAAGGGGCACAAGGTCGAGCTGGTCTACTGCAACGAGAAGAACGACGCCGGCACCGCCAAGTCCTGCGCCCAGCGGGCGGTGGACGAACATGTGCTCGCCGTTGTCAACGAGGTCAGCGCGACCGGCGGGATCATGCCGATCCTCGAGGCCGCCAAGATCCCGTCGATCGGCTCCGGGGGCATCTCGATCGACCAGTCGGAGCTCTCCTCGCCGGTCAGCTTCATGCTCAGCCCGCTGACCGACTATCCGGCGGTGTGCCCGGCTCTGCTGAAGAAGGCGGGCGCGACGAAGCTCGGCGCGGTCGGCTACAGCCTGCCCCAGGCGGACCGGCTGATGAAGATGGCGGAGATCGGGGCGAAGGACGCCGGTTCGCCGCTCGCGCTCGAGCCGCGGGTCCCGATCGACACCAGCGACTTCACGCCGACCGCGACCCAGCTCAGCCGGGCCGGCGTGAACGGTACGGTCCTCGTCGTCGTCGACCAGGGCGCCTACGCGGTGATCAAGGGCGGCGGCGCCGGTGGCGGCAAGTACTGCCACGCGCTGGGTGTCCTCTCCCGGAACTGGCTCATCGAGGAGGGCGCGGCGGCCGACTCGATCGTCTTCGCGAGCGCCTTCCCGGAGCTCAGCCAGACCGGCCAGTTCCCCGAGCTCGCCAGGGCGGTCCAGGAACTCGACGCGGAGGCCGCGGCCGGTGACGCCGACGCGGCGACGGACAAGCGGATCAGCTCGACGAACACCGTCGGCTCGTGGCTGTCCGTGCAGGTCGTCGAGAAGGTCGCGAACGCGATCCCGGGTGACGAGCTGACGTCGGCGGCGCTGCTCGACCAGCTCAACAAGACCTCTGGCCTCGACCTCGGCCTGCTGCCGCCGCTGGACTTCTCCAAGCCGTCGCCGATCCCCGGCGCGCAGCGGCTGTTCAACACCACCATGCGCGGCGTGCGCTGGGACTCGGCGACCAAGACCTACGTACCGCTCGGCACCGAGGCCTACGACGCCCTGAAGATCCTCACCCAGACCGGCACTTAAGCGCTCTGACAACAGTCCGTGCTCGGATGGTGAAACGGTGGGAAGGGCGCAAGCGCCCTTCCCACCGTTTTGCTTTACCAGGTGCGGGGGGTGCCGAAGACCTGGGTCCAGTAGCAGCCGTAGACGTCGTCGCTGACGGCGTAGCCGACGCCGATCTCGGTGATCTCGGGCAGGAGGATGTTGCGGCGGTGGCCCGGGCTGTTCATCCAGCCCGTGACGACCTCGGCCGGGGTCCGCTGACCGGCGGCGATGTTCTCGGCCACCGTCGCGTACTGGTACCCGGCCGCCTCGACCCGGTCGGAGACCTGCCTGCCCTCCGGGCTGCTGTGGTCGAAGAACCGGCGGCGGGCCATGTCGGCGCTGTGCGCCGCGGCCGCGATGGCGAGCCTGGGCTCGGGCGCGAGCGGACGCAGGCCGTGGCGCTCGCGCTGCTGGTTCGTCAGCATGATGACCTCGGCGAGGCGGTCGGCGTCGCGCGGTGAGACCGGTGCCCATGGCGGACCTGGTTCGGCCCGTTGGCCGGGCGGGCTGGGCGGCATGGGCATGGGCATGGGCGGCGGGCCGGCGGCGGGCGGCGACGGTGGCCGCGCGGGCCAGGGCGGCGGCGCGGGCGCGGGGCTTCTCCGCGGCCCGGGCCGCGGCGGGCCGGCAGGCGTCGTCGCGGGTGCCCTGGGTGCCCGTCGATCAGGCGGGGCCGACGGGACGGGACGTCCCGGTGCCCGCGGCTCGCGGGCGGTGGGCACCGGCGGGGCCGGCTCGGGCTCCACATCGACGCCGAAGTCGCGCGCGAGCCCGGCCAGCCCGTCCGCGTACCCCTGCCCGATCGACCGGATCCGCCACCCGCCGGCCCCGCCACCGCCGGCGGCGGCCCTCCCGGCGGCGGGGCCAGCGGATCCGCGCTGGTAGAGCTCGCCGACGAGCAGGGCGGTCTGCGGCCCAAGCGGCGGCGGCAGCAGCCGGACAACGGTGATGCCGGAGGTGCCATGCACGGTCGTCACCGGAGCTGGCAGCCGGCCGAACGGGGTGACGCGGTCCGCGGGACTCGCCACCAGCACCACCCGTGCCGCGCCAGGGCGCAGCCGCCGCGGGTCGACGGTCAGCTCGTCGCCACCGCCACCAGAGGCGGCGGGTGTGAGCCGGAGGCCCGCCGCCGTCGGCTGGTTGTAGAAGACGAAGTCCTCGTCGCCGCCGACCCGGCCGCCGTCGCCGATGACGAGCGCCGACAGGTCGAACGGTCCGCCCAGCCGGACGCGGATGGCGCCCGCGGGCAGCGGCGCGTTGGCCCCCGCCACCAGTTCGAGCATGCGCACCCCCTTGGACTGTTCAACGATCGACGCCGGCCCGGGTTCCGCCGGGGCGCCACCCAGCTGTTTCGGACGGTCGCGCGGCCGAGGGCTGTGACGACTCCCGCCGACGGATGGTCACTCGGTCGTTTCATTCCGTCGCATGGTCGGATCTCGCTTCCGAACCCTGCCCTCGAACCGCGCCAAATGGGTAGCGCGACCGCGTTCTCCGGTCACGCCGGCGGCGGTTATCCAGCGTGTGGTCCAAGGTGCGTGAGCATGTCATTCCCGCCGGCGACCGGAGGCTGTGGGAGATCTTGGCCGAGTGTTGCGCGAGCATGTCGTTCCCGCGCGCGGCGGCGGCTGCCGGAGGCCATTGAGGATCTTGGCTGAAGGTCGTGGGACCATGTTGTTCTCGTGCAACCGGACACCGATGGAGACCCGGTCGAAGGTTGTGCGACCATGTCGTACTCGCGGGACCGGGCGCCGCAAGAGGCGCGGTCGTGCGGGGCATTGTGGGAGCCGTGGGCTTCTCGACACAGAAATGCGGCGGAGGCGCTGGTTTGCTGGCCATGACGCGTCGTCGGTTCCCGGCGTGCCGGTACCGCGTTTCCGGTAGTGAAGGTGGGCCACGGTGAACGACGCGATCGGCTACGCACTGCTCGGCCTGGGCACCGGCGGCCTGTACGCGCTGATGACGGCCGGGATCGTGGTGGTCCAGCGCGGCGCGGGCGTGCTTAACCTCGCTCACGGCGCGCTGCTGGCCTGGGCGGCATACTCGTTCCACGGCGTCGCCGAGGTGTGGGGCCTGCCTGTCTGGCTCGCCGCGTTCGCCGCCGTCGTCTCGACGGCGCTCATCGGCCTGATTTTCCACCTTCTGGTGATGCGCCCGATGCGCGACGGCTCGGCGCTGACCAGGGTGATGGCCACGCTCGGGCTGCTGATCATCCTGCAGTCGGCGCTCACGCTGATGTACGGCACGCCGGTCCGTACCGCGCCGACCGTGCTGCCGACAGGCAAGGTGACGCTCGCCGGCATGCCGGTCGGCTGGGACGTCTTCGTCCGGCTCGGTGTCGTCGCGGCGGTCCTCGTGGCGCTGTGGGCGCTGTTCCGGCATACCACGATCGGGCTCGCGGCCACGGCCGTCACCGAGAACCCGCGGGCGGCCGCGACGTTCGGCTGGTCGCCCGACCTGGTCGCCGCCGGGGCCTGGACGCTCGGGGCCGCGCTCGCGGGTCTCGCCGGTGTGCTGCTCGCCCCGCTGCAGATGCCGCTGTCGGCGCCGAACCTGATGCTGCTGATCGTGCCGGTGCTCGCGATCGGCCTGCTGGCCGGGTTCCGCTCGTTGCCGGCCGTGTTCGTCGCCTCGCTCGTGCTCGCGGTCGTCGAGGTGGAGACGCAGGTTCAGCTGATCACCCGGCATCCGGCCTGGCGCGGTGTCGACCGGGCGATCCCACTGATCGTGATCGTCTTCTACCTGGCGATCCGAGGCCGGCACATCCCCGACCGGGGGCACGTGAGCGAGCGGCTCCCGGCGCTGGGCAGCGGCCGAATCCACTGGCCGGCGCTCGTGCTGACCGTCACCGCCGCGATCTGCCTGGTCTGGTACGCCCTGCCGGTGGACTGGGTGAACGCGCTGAACGCCAACGCGCTGTGGGCGATCCTCATCCTCTCGGTCGTCGTGCTGGTCGGCTTCACCGGTCAGCTCTCGCTTGCCCAGCTCGCCTTCGCCGGGGTGGCCGCGCTGATCGCCGGCCGGCTCGTGGCGGTCCACGGCTGGCCGCTGGAGGCGGCGCTCGCGCTCGGCATCCTCGGGACGTCGGCGCTCGGGGTGCTGTTCGCGCTGCCCGCGCTGCGCACCCGTGGCCTGCAGCTCGCCGTCGTCACCCTCGGCCTTGGCGCGGCCGCGGACGCGATCCTCTTCCAGCGCGGCTACCACACGCCGCCGCCGCCCGGCTCGGTCGCGGCGGCGCTCGGCGAGCTCGGCCAGACGGAGGGCACCGCCGTCGGGCACGCGCGGCTGTTCGGTGTCCGCCTGGACACGGTCGTGGCGCCGCGAGCGTTCGCGACGCTCGTCGTCATCTCGTTCGTCGTCCTCGCGGTCGCGGTGGCGAACCTGCGCCGCGGGCGAGCGGGCCGGCGGCTTATCGCGGTGCGGACCAACGAGCGCGCCGCGGCGGCGCTCGGGATCAGCGTCGTCGGCGCGAAGCTCTACGCGTTCGCGCTGTCGGCCGCGATCGCCGGGTTCGGCGGCGTGCTCTATGCCTTCTATCTCTATGGCTCGCGCGGCAACATCGACTACGGCGGCATAACGTTCTCGCCGTTCAGCTCGATCCTGCTGATCGCGTTCGCGGTGCTCGGCGGTGTCGGCTGGGTCAGCGGCGCGTTCGCCGGCGCCGCCTGGGCGGCGGGCACGCTCGGTACCCGGTTCGGGGCGTGGCTCGGGAAGCTGCTGACCGATGTGGCGGCGTTCGCCAGGACGATGATCGTCCTGCTGGGCGCGGTGGTCGGCTTCGGCGTCGGTGCTGGCGCCGGCTCCCGCCGGCCGCGCGGCGCGGCGCCGGACGCGGCTGACGGCGAGGCGGCCGGCGCGGACGAGGCGGCTGGCACGGCTGGCATGGACGACGCGGCCACGCCGGGGGCCGACGGGCGGGCAGGTGCCGGCCGGCCGGCCTCGGCGCGGCCGGCCATCCGGCGGCTCTGGCCGTGGGCGGGCGCGGTGGTGCTCGCGGCTGTCGCGCTCGGGGTCAGCGGCTGGGTGCTCGACTGGCTGACCCAGCTCGACCGGTACGTGCCGCTGATCGGCGGCGTCGTCCTCGTCGCCATCCTGGCCACCTCCGGCGGCGGGATGGCGCCGGGCAACGCGGCCCTGGCCAGCGCCGTGGCCGCCCGCTGCACGCCGCCGTCGAGGAGGGCGGCGCGCGCGGCGCGCGAGCGCCGCCGGCTCGCCCAGCTGCTGGCCGGCCCGGCGGGTGTCGAGCCAGCCGTGGCACCGGGTGTGCCGGACGCCGCCACTGTCGTGGCGCCCGCCGAGCCGCCCGCCGCCACCACAACCACCACCACCGGCGGCGCGGCCGGCGCGGCCGCGGGCGCGCGCGCCGCGAGGCTTGCCGCGCTCGCGGGCGGCGTGGGGGTGATCCGGCCGGCGACGCTGTCGATCTGGGGGCTGACGGTCCGATTCGGCGCCGTCACCGCCGTGGACGACGTGAGCCTGCGGGTCACGCCCGGCCAGATCGTCGGCCTGATCGGCCCGAACGGCGCCGGCAAGACCACCGTGATCGACGCGATCACCGGCTACACCCCAGCCAGAGCACGGCAGCTGACGCTCGGCGAGCACCGGCTCGACCGGCTGCCCGCGCACCGGCGGGCGCGGCGCGGCGTCCAGCGCTCGTTCCAGAACCTCGAGCTCTTCGAGGACCTGACCGTGCTGGAGAACATCGAAGCCGCGAGTGACCCGCGAGACCTGCGCGCTTACCTGACGAACCTGTTCTGGCCGCGCACGAGCGTGCTGCCGCCGGCGGCGCGCGCGGCCATCGAGGCATTCGGGCTGGCCGGCGACCTCACCCGCACCGTCACCGAGCTGCCCTACGGCCGGCGCCGGCTGCTCGCGATCGCGCGGGCGGTCGCCGCCCGCCCATCGGTGCTGCTGCTCGACGAGCCCTGCGCCGGGCTGGACGAGCACGAGAGCGCCGAGGTCGCGGCCCTGCTGCGCCGGCTCGCCGACGAGTGGGGCCTGGGCATCCTGCTGAACGAGCACGACATGGACGTCGTCATGTCCGTCTGCGACCGGGTCGTCGTCCTCGACGCCGGCAAGACCATCGCCGAGGGCACCCCCGCGCAGGTCCGTGACGACCCGATGGTGCAGCTGGCCTACCTCGGGGAGAAGGTCACCGTCCCGCCCAGGCGGCGCGCTCCCGCCCAGCGGCCGCTGGCCGAGCGCGCCAGCGAGCCGGGCCTGGCCGGCGAGCCGGTGGCGCCGGGGGCCGCCCGATGAGCGCGAAGGCAGGTGTGGTCAGGCAGCTGGCCGGGCGTGGCCGCCGGGCGCGGCCGATGCTCGTCAGGCCTCCGGTGCTCGCGGCACACGGGCTGTCGGCCGGCTACGGCGGGGCGCCCGTCGTCCGTGGGCTCGACATCCAGGTGCGCGCGGGCGAGGTCGTCGTCCTGCTCGGGCCGAACGGCGCGGGGAAGACGACGACGCTGCTCACGCTCGCCGGGGCGCTCGCGCCGCACGCGGGCGAGGTGCACTGGGCGGGCAGCCCGACGACGGCGCCGCTGCACCGGCGCGCCCGCTCCGGGCTGAGCCTCGTCCCCGAGGACCGCTCTGTGATCATGAGTCTGACCGTGCGCGAGAACCTGCGCGTCGGTCGCTGCGACCCCGCGCTGGCGCTCGCGACGTTCCCCGAACTGGAGCAGCACCTCGACCGCAAGGCCGGCCTGCTCTCCGGCGGTCAGCAGCAGATGGTGACCCTCGCCAGGGCGTTGGCTCGCCGACCGACCGCGCTGCTCGCCGACGAGCTCTCGCTGGGGCTCGCCCCCCAGATCGTCACCCGGCTGCTGACCGCGGTGCGCGCCGCCGCCGACGAGGGCCTGGCCGTGCTGCTCGTCGAGCAGCACGTCCGCAGCGCCCTGACGATCGCTGACCAGGTCCACGTCCTGCGCCACGGCCGGCTCGCCTGGTCGGGCACGGCGGCCGAGGCCGAGGCCAACCGCGACGCCGTCGCCAGCGCCTACCTGCCGCTGGCCTGACCAGACCAGATCATGGCTGCCTGACCCGCCGACGGCGCCAGCGAGAATGCCGTACGGCGTTGCCTTGTCGGACACCAGGACCGCCTCGGACGGTTGTGCCAGTGTCGAGGCGTGACCGATGGGGGACGACGCCGCGCGGGACGGCGGGGCATGAGGAACGCCTCGCCGCCGAGGCGGCGGCGCTGGTCGCCGAGGCGGCGCGGTTCGCCGGGCTCGGCTGGATGCGCGCGACCTCCGGGAACCTGTCCGTCGTGCTCGGCCGGGAACCGCTGCGGCTCGCCGTCACCGGCTCCGGTGGCGACAAGGGCGAGCTGACCGTGCGGGACATCGTCGAGGCCGTCGACTGGCTCTGCGCCCTGGTCTCGAGGGTCTGACCCTTCGGTCACCTGACCCTCCGGTCGCCTGCCGTGCCGAGACTCGCGGCTGGTCACCGGGCTTCCGGGTGGGATGACGCGGAGGCGTGGCCGTGCTAGGTGGTCAACGTGGTGATTCCGACCTCGGCGGGCGGCAGTGTGCGTTGTTCCGCGTGGGTGTCGCCGGAGGCGACCATCCGCAGGGCGCTCGCCGCGATGCCGGGCACCGGGCTGCGCACGGCCGCGTACGCGTGCCGCCGCGCGCCCGGTGGCGCCGGGTCGTCGTCGAACCCGACGATCGCCACGTCGTCGCCGAGGCGCAGCCCACACTCGCGGCACACCTCGACGACCGCCGTGGCCAGCCCGTCGTGGGCGGCGAAGATCGCGTCCGGTGCGCCGGCGGACTCGAACGCGGCACCGAGCGCCGCGGCGGCGTCCGGCACTCCGAGCCGGGAACGTACCAGCCTGCGCGGCTGACCGAGTGCGGCCTGGTGGCTGAGGTAGGCCTCGGTCCGTTCCCGTACGCACGGCAGGTCGTCCGGGCCCGCGACCAGCGTGATGCGCCGCCGGCCGAGCCCGGTCAGGTGCGTGAGCGCGGCCCGCGACGCGCGCGGGTTGTCGACGTCGACCGCCGCGACGTCCGGCGAGCAGACCCCGAGCGTGACAGTGCGGCGCAGTACCTGGCGCGGCAGCGCCGCGAGTGCCCCACGGCTGGGGTTGATGACGATGAGGCCGGCGAGCGCGCGGTCGGCGGCGAGGTCCCGCAACCCGGCGCCGTCCCCATGCTCCAGCCTGTGCAGGAAGACACCGAGGCCCGCCGTGCCGGCCTCCTGCGCGGCGGCGTAGGCGACGGTGCCGAAGAACCGGTCCTCCTCCGGGCACCAGGGATGCGAGATCGCCACGATGGCGACCCGGTCGCCCCGCCCACCGGCGAGCGCGCGAGCGGCCAGGCTCGGCACGAAGCCGAGCTCGTCGGCCGCGGCGAGCACCCGGCTCCTGGTCGCCGGGATGACGTGGGTGCTGCCGTTGAGGACACGGGAGACGGTCGCGCGCGACACCCCCGCGAGCGCGGCGACGTCCTCGATGGTGTGGCGTCGTACCGAACCGTCGGCTCGCGGCGTGCCGTCACCGGCCGACTGGTCAGCGACCCGGCCGACGGCGGATCCGGACCGCCCGTCGACCGCCCGTTCGGTATGCCTCATGACCACCAGTGTCGGACGATCGCGCGGACTGGTCCAGCACGGTCAGTGCCGGTGGACCGGGCCGTGCTCGGTGACGAGGGCGCTGACCAGGGTCGCGGGGGTGACGTCGAAAGCCGGGTTGTGGGCGCGGGCGCCGGGCGGGGCGACGCGGCGGGCGGCCCAGGCCAGCACCTCGTCGTCGCCGCGCTGCTCGATCGGGATGCCGGCGCCGCTGGGCAGGTCCTCGTCCACGGTCGACGCCGAGGCGGCGACGACGAACGGGATGCCGGCGTGCGCGCAGGCCAGCGCCACGCCGAGGGTGCCGACCTTGTTCGCGACATCGCCGTTCACCGCGATGCGGTCGGCGCCGACGATGGCCACGTCGACGAGGCCGCCGACGATCGTGCCGGCCGCCGCGCCGTCCACCTGCACCCGGTAGTCGATGCCGGCCTGGGCCAGCTCCCAGGCGGTGAGCCGGCTGCCCTGCAGCAACGGCCGGGTCTCGTCGACGTAGACCAGCTCGACCCGGCCGCGGGCGTGCAGCTCGCGGATGATCCCGAGGGCGGTGCCCCAGGCGGCGGTGGCCAGCGCGCCGGTGTTGCAGTGGGTGAGAACGCGCAGCGGACGGTCGCCAAGGCGGCCGATGATCCAGTCGGCGCCGTGGCGGCCGATCGCCCGGTTCACCCGCTCGTCGGCCTCGGCGAGCGCACGCCCGACCGCGACGACGGCGTCCAGGCCGTCGTCGACGACGGCATAGGCGGCGTCGACGCCCTGCGCGAGCGCGAGCGCCGTCGGCTTGGCGGCGTGCAGTCGGCCGACGGCGGCGGTGAACGTGGAGCCGTCCCAGCCTTCACGCGCCGCCTGCACGATCGCGAGGGCGACGCCGTAGGCACCAGCGATCCCGAGCGCGGGCGCGCCGCGGACGGCGAGCCGGCGGATGGCGGCCACCAGGTCGTCGACCCGGTGGATATCGACGTCCGCGAGACGGTCCGGCAACAGGGTCTGATCCAGCAGGCGGACGGATGCGCCCGTCCAGGCGACCGGGCGCGGGCTCGCCTCCCGCGCCGCCGCGGCGGCCGCCTCCGGCGGTGTCGTCGACTGCCGCGCCGGCCGCGGCCGCGGCGCGGATGGCCGCGGCAAGGGCTGGACAGACCGCGACGATGGGGATGGCGCGTGCGACAGTGCGGAGAGGTCGGGAGACGGCGGTGGCCAACGGTGCGGTGGCCGGGGGGCTGGCCGCGGCGGAGGCCAGCTGGAGCCGGCCAGCGGTGCGGACCCGCTCGGGTCTGGGTCTGGCGGCTCCGACATGCCGGCACTATGCGGATCGTGCCCGGCCCCGGTCAAGCGGGTAGTGCCGATGCCACGGCGTTGTCACCGGGACGTCACGATGGTGCCCGCTCCTTGACTCGGGTTTTCCGTCGGTCGGACGATCAGCGGGTCCCGTCTGGGGGACGGTGGCTCGGATCGAGGAGGCACGGATGACCGCTCTGACGACCTGGCCGGCGGACGACCCGACGACGGTGGCCCTGGCGACCACCAACGCGGCGCTGATCGGTTCCTTCCTCGGCGGGCGCGAAGAGCGACCCCGCCTCCTACGCGCGGATAGCCGCCACACTCGGAGTCGAGCCGGCCCGCCTCCTCTTCCTCACCGACCGCCCCAGCGAGCTGGACGCGGCCGGCGCCGCGGGCTGGACCACGATCGGCGTCGCCCGTCCCGGGGAGCCGTACGCGCACGCGCTCGGCGCCTATCCGCATGTCGACTCGTTTGCCGCCGTGGAGCTCACCGTGGCCTGAGAGCGGGCGGCACTGACCAAGGAGTTGCCGGCCGCTCGAACCGCGCGCCGAGGTCAATACGGCCGGGAACGCCGCGGCGCGGTTCGAGGTGGTAGCGGCGCCGTAGGAGAGGGCGCGGTAGCCGTTCTGGGTGGCCCGCTCTCGGCCGCGGGCAGTCGCTGTGTCAGGAGGCCGCTCAGGGATCGGCGCGTCCGTAGAGTCGCCACTGACCCCGACAGACCCGGACGCCGTGCGCGCCGGACCTCCTTGTAGATAGACGGAGACAACGATGACTCTGACGATTGGTGACACCGCGCCCGACTTCGTGGCCGCGACCACGGAGGGCCCGATCTCCTTCCACGACTGGATCGGCGACTCCTGGGCCGTGCTCTTCTCGCACCCCAAGAACTTCACGCCCATCTGCACGACCGAGCTCGGCTACGTCGCCTCGATCAAGCCCGAGTTCGACCGCCGCGGCGTGAAGATCATCGGCCTGTCGGTCGACCCGGTCGAGCTGCACGAGGGCTGGGCCAAGGACATCGAGGAGACGCAGGGCACCGCGCCCAACTACCCGCTGATCGGGGACGCCGACTTCACGATCTCGAAGGCTTACGGCATGTTGGGCGCGGACGTCAGCGGCGACCCATCCGACCGCACGGCCGCGGACAACCAGACCGTGCGCAACGTGTTCGTCGTCGGGCCGGACAAGAAGATCAAGCTCATCCTGGTGTACCCGATGACGACCGGCCGCAACTTCGACGAGGTCCTGCGGGTGATCGATTCGCTGCAGCTCACGGCGAAGCACAAGGTGGCCACGCCGGTGAACTGGAAGCAGGGCGAGGACGTCGTGATCGCCGGCTCGGTCAACAACGACCAGGCCAAGGAGCTCTTCGGCAGCTGGGAGGCGCCGAAGCCCTACCTGCGCATCGTCCCGCAGCCGGGCGCCTGACCGGCGGCACCCGGTCGCGCTCGGCGTCCGGCGTCGGTCGACCTGGCACCCGGGGGCGCCGGGTCGACCGACGCGGGAGCCGCGGCGCCACCCGGTGGCGCCGCGGGCGCGGCCATGCCGTCGAGAGGCAGCCCGGCCGGGCGGCTTTGACCTGGCCGTTCCCATTGCCTTCCGGCCCTCGTCCCGCGCGGGCGATGGCCAGGGGCGGCCCGGCGGCCGAAGGCGTCGGCGAAGCCTGGCCGACGTGTGCGCCGCGGAATAGACGTTGTCTGGTTCTGCTTGGAAAGAGAGTAATTGCGGCGGTTTCTCCGGCGACTGGCGGCCACCGGTGGGTGGCGGGTCGGCGAGGTGATCGGGACCGTTCGGAGGTCGTGATACGGCCGACATTCCCCCGGGTGTGATTTCTGCTACAGGGTCGCCTGGCGTATGCGAGCGGCCCGCGGGTTGAAGCTCACTCCGGTGCGGCTGCCACTCTTCGGCGTTCTTGTGAGATGGTCTTGTGGAACGGAGGAAACCGCGCTCGCCCGAGTGGATGAGTGGATGAGTGGAGAGGAATTGTGACCGCGAACACTGTTACCACCAGTGGTACCGATGTCGGCGCGACCGAGGGTGGTGTCTACCGGCACCGCGTCCTGGTCATTGGCTCCGGGTTCGGTGGACTGTTCGCCGCCCAGGCGCTTCGCAGCGCGTGGGCTGACGTCACGATAGTCGCGAAGACATCCCACCACCTCTTCCAGCCGCTGCTCTACCAGGTCGCGACCGGGATCCTCTCGGAGGGGGAGATCGCCCCGTCGACCCGTGAGGTGCTGCGCCGTCAGCGCAACGCCCGGGTCGTGCTCGGTGAGGTCACCAACATCGACCTCGAGGCGAGGACCGTCACGTCGGAACTGGTCGGCCGCACGGCCGTGCACCACTACGACAGCCTGATTGTCGCCGCCGGCGCCGGGCAGTCGTATTTCGGTAACGACCAGTTCGCCGAGCACGCGCCCGGGATGAAGAGCATCGACGACGCCCTCGAGCTGCGCGGCCGCATTCTCGGCATGTTCGAGCTGGCGGAGGCGTCCACCGACGAGGCGGATATTGAGCGGCTGCTCACCTTCGTCGTTGTCGGCGCCGGCCCGACCGGTGTGGAGATGGCCGGCCAGATCGCCGAGCTCGCGCACCGGACCCTCCGTAAGGATTTCCGCCACATCGACCCGCGCAAGGCGCGGATTGTGCTTCTCGATGCGGCTCCCGTCGTGCTTCCCGCCTTCGGTGACAAGCTCGGCGGTTACGCCGCCGAGCGGCTGGAGAAGCTGGGCGTCGAGGTTCAGCTCGGCGCGATGGTGACCGACGTCGACGGGACTGGTATCGAGGTCAAGGAGGCCGACGGCACCAGGCGGCGCATCGAGTCGGTCTGCAAGGTGTGGGCGGCCGGAGTGCAGGCGAGCCCGCTGGGCAGGCAGCTCGCCGAGCAGAGTGGCGCGGGACTTGACCGCGCCGGCCGGGTCGAGGTCGAACCGGACCTGACCCTGCCCGGCCACCCGGAGGTGTATGTCATCGGCGACATGATGTCGCTGAACCGGCTGCCGGGAGTGGCCCAGGTCGCCATCCAGGGCGGCCGGCACGCGGCGCGGGACATCCGGGCCCGGATCGAGGGCCGGCAGTCCGGCAAGCTGTTCAAGTACCACGACAAGGGCAGCATGGCGACGATCTCGCGGTTCAGCGCCGTTGCCAGCATCGGCAGGCTGAAGCTCACCGGCTTCCTGGCATGGCTGATGTGGCTGGCTGTGCACCTCGTCTACATCATCGGCTTCAAGCACCGCGTGACGACGCTGCTGCACTGGGCCGTCAGCTTCGTCGGCCGGGGCCGCTCGGAGCGGACCGTGACACATCAGCAGATCTTTGCCAGGACGGCGATCAGCCGCCTCGGGGACGACTTCTCGCCGTCGCTGCCACCGGACCCCGACGCCCGGCCGTCCTGGCGGGGGAACGGCGCGGCGCCTCTCGTGCCCAGCCCGGTCGCCAGGCCGGCGACGGTTACCGAGGCGACGGCCGCTGAGATGAGGCTGGAGCCTGCCGCCTCCGGCGTTGCCTGACCGGCGTCGCGTGACCGGCGTCGCGTGACCGGCGTGGCCGGGCGCTGGGGCGCCCGGCCGTCGGGCGCCGAGCGCGCCTCCCAGTCCGCGGGGGCTCGATATTGGCTTGCGGCGGCGGCGCGGCGGGAATATCCATGGTGGACGCATGCGTCTGACATGCGGGGCGGGGGCGCCGCATGATGCGTCGCGAGTCGCCCGCCGTGACCGCCTTGGCGTAGCCGGGCTGTGAGACCCTCGATTGCCGCTGTAAACCCTGCTCAGGAAACATGGACTCCGCTCGCGCCGTGACGTTGCCGCACGCCCAGCAGCCGGTCGAATCGCTGACCGGCAGTGCCGTCGACCCCGCCGCCGCCCAGACGGACCGGCCGGCCGCTTCGGCGGCTTCGGCCACGGGCGGCCGTGGAGGGCCGGAGCGGGCTGGTCGTCCGGGCCGGAGGCGCCGGCCGGGAGCGTCGGGTCGCTCGGGCGGTGACGCGGCCGGTGGCGGCCGTGGCGATGGTGGGGCGTCGGGACGCGGGCCGGTGGGGAAGCAGCGCGACGGCGGCCGGCCCGTTGACCTCGGGCCGGCCGAGCGGGCGGAGCTCGCGCGGCTGTCGGCGCGGCTGCCGGCGCTGATGCCGCGCGACGGGCACCGGCTGGCGCGGCGCCTCGACGCCGTCCGCCACGATCTGGACGCCGAGGCGCGGGCCCGCGCGGTCGGTGAGATCGCCGGCGAGGTCGAGACGGCGGAGATTCGCGTCGCGTTGCGCCGCGACGCCGTGCCGGCGCTGAAGTACCCGGACGAACTGCCGGTCAGCCAGCGCAGGGGCGAGATCCTCGCGGCGATCCGCGACAACCAGGTCGTCATCGTGGCCGGCGAGACCGGCTCGGGCAAGACGACGCAGATCCCGAAGATCTGCCTTGAGCTCGGCCGCGGTGTCACCGGGATGATCGGGCACACCCAGCCGCGGCGGCTGGCCGCCCGCACCGTCGCCGACCGGATCGCCGAGGAGACGGGCGCCCAGGGGCCGGGTACAGAGCGCCTGGGCGGGATCATCGGTTACCAGGTGCGGTTCACCGAAAAGGTCGGCGAGGACACGCTGGTCAAGCTGATGACCGACGGCATCCTGCTCGCCGAGCTGACCACGGACCGACTGCTGCGCCAGTACGACACGCTCATCATCGACGAGGCGCACGAGCGCAGCCTCAACATCGACTTCATCCTCGGCTACCTGCACCGGATCCTGCCGCGCCGGCCGGACCTGAAGGTCGTCATCACCTCGGCGACGATCGAGACGGAGCGGTTCTCCCGGCACTTCGGCGACGCGCCGATCATCGAGGTGTCCGGCCGGACCTATCCGGTCGAGGTCCGCTACCGGCCCGTCATCGACCCGGACGACCCGGACGCCGATCCCGACCGGGACGTAGTCACCGCGATCTGCGACGCCGTCGACGAACTGTCGGACGAAGGGCCCGGCGACATCCTCGTCTTCCTCTCCGGGGAGCGGGAGATCCGTGACACCGCGGACGCGCTGGGCCGCCGGCCGAGCAGGGAGCTACTGCCCCGGGAGATCCTGCCGCTGTACGCGCGGCTGTCCGCCGCCGAGCAGCACCGGGTGTTCCAGTCGCATCAGGGCCGGCGGATCGTGCTCGCGACGAATGTCGCCGAGACGTCGTTGACCGTCCCGGGAATCAAGTACGTCATCGACGCCGGCACGGCCCGGATCTCCCGGTACAGCCACCGGCTGAAGGTGCAGCGGCTGCCGATCGAGCCGGTGTCGCGGGCGTCGGCGAACCAGCGGGCCGGACGCTGCGGACGGACGTCCGCCGGCATCTGCGTCCGCCTCTACTCGGAGGAGGACTTCGAGACCCGGCCGGAATACACCGACCCGGAGATCCTGCGCACCAACCTCGCGTCGGTGATTCTGTCGATGTCGTCGCTGGGGCTTGGCGAGGTCGCGGACTTCCCGTTCCTCGACCCGCCCGACCCTCGCCAGGTCACCGACGGCATGGCGCTGCTCCATGAACTTGGCGCGTTCGAGTCGCCGCGACGGCTGCCCACTCCGGCGAAACCGGCCGCCGACGCCGAGACCGGCGCGCCCGACGCCGGCGACGCCGGCCGTGGGGCCGCCTCAGGTGGCGGACCGGACGGCGGACCGGGTGGCGGGGACGAGGCGCGCGGCGGTGGTGAGCGCACGCCGAGGCTGACGCCGCTCGGACGCCGGCTCGCCCGGCTGCCGATCGACCCGCGGCTGGCCCGCATGATCGTCGCGGCGGAGGAGCAGGGCGCGCTCGCCGAGGTGCTCATCATCGCCGCGGCCCTGGCCGTCGGGGACGTGCGCGAGCGCCCGCCCGACGCCCAGCAGGCGGCGGCGGAGAAACACGCCCGGTTCACCGAGCCGACGTCGGACTTCCTCGGCTACCTGAACCTGTGGAACTACCTGCGGGAGAAAGCCGCGGAACTGTCGTCCAACCAGTTCCGCAAGCTGTGCCGTACCGAGTTCCTGCACTACCTGCGGGTACGGGAATGGCAGGACGTCCACGGCCAGCTGCGCCAGTCGGCCCGCTCACTGGGCCTGTCGACGAACGCCACCCCGGCGAGCCCCCAGCAGGTGCACGCCGCGCTGCTCACCGGCCTGCTGTCGCACGTCGGCCTGTTCGACCCGGAGAAGCGGGACTACTTGGGCGCGCGCGGCGCCCGGTTCGCCGTCTTCCCCGGCTCGGCGCTCTTCAAGAAGCCGCCGCGCTGGGTGGTCGCCGCCGAGCTGGTCGAGACGTCGCGGCTGTGGGGCCGGGTCGCGGCCAAGATCGAGCCTGAGTGGGTCGAGCCGCTCGCGGGGCACCTGGTCCGCCGTTCCCACAGCGAGCCGCGCTGGTCGCGCCGGGCCGCCGCCGTCGTCGCCACCGAGAAGGTGACGTTGTACGGCGTGCCGATCGTGGCCGCGCGGACGGTCAACTACGGCGCGATCGATCCCGTTCTCTGCCGGGAGCTGTTCATCCGGCACGCCCTCGTCGAGGGCGACTGGGAGACGCGGCACGCGTTCTTCACCGAGAACCGGCGGCTGCTCGCGGACGCCGAGGAGCTCGAGCACCGCGCCCGCCGTCGCGACATCGTCGTCGACGACCAGACGATCTTCGACTTCTACGACGCGCGCATACCCGCGGACGTCGTCTCGGGCCGCCATTTCGACGCCTGGTGGAAGAAGACCCGTCCGCGTACGCCCGACCTGCTCGTCCTGGACCCGGAGATGCTCGTCAACCCGGGCGCGACGGGCGTGAGCGCCGCGGACTTCCCGGATTTCTGGCCCGGCCGGCCCGGGGACGAGCACCGGATCGCGCTGACCTACCAGTTCGAGCCCGGCTCGGCCGCCGACGGCGTGACGGCGCACATCCCACTCGCGATCCTCAACCAGATCGAGCCGGATGGTTTCGACTGGCAAGTGCCCGGGCTGCGCGAGGACCTCGTCACCGAGCTGATCCGCTCGTTGCCGAAGGCGCTGCGGCGCAGCTTCGTCCCCGCGCCCAACTACGCGCGCGCGGTGCTGGACCGCGTCGGCCCGGCCGACGGCCCGCTGCTCGCCGTCGTCGAACGCGAGCTGAACCGGATCGGCGGCGGCACGACCGTCTCCCGCACGGACTGGGACCTGAGCCGGCTGCCGCCGCACCTGAGGATCACGTTCCGCGTCTACGACGGCCAGAAGCAGCGTGACGGGCGTGACGGGCGTGATGGGCACGCCGAGCGGCCGTCCGGGGCGCTCGCCGAGGGCAAGGACCTCGACGAGCTCAAGCGCCAGCTGGCGCCGAAGCTGACGGCGGCGGTGTCGGCCGCCGGCGGAAGCCTGGAACGGAACGGCCTGACCGGCTGGGGCGACCTGGGCACGATCCCGCGCACCGTCGAGCGCAGGTCCGGGCGTCACGTGGTCCGCGGCTACCCCACGCTGGTGGCCGAGCCTTCCGGGGGTGCCGCGCTGCGAGTGCTGGCGACCGAGGCCGAGCAGAGCCGGGCCCATCCCGTCGGTACCAGGGCCCTGCTTCTCGCGTCGGTGGCGTCACCGGTGCGGTATATCAACACCCAGCTCTCGAACGCGTCGAAGCTGGCCCTGCGCCATCATCCGCACGCGAGCGTCGGCGAGCTGCTCGACGACGCGGTCGCCGCGGCCGCCGACGCGCTGATCGCCGAGGCGGGCGGCCCGGTGTGGGACGAGGCCGGGTTCGAACGGCTACGAGACGCGGTCCGCGCCGACCTGCCCGAGCGCTCCCTTGACGTCGTCCGGTCCGTCGAACGGGTTCTCATCCTCGCCAACGACGTGAAGACGAGGACGGAGGCGCTGGCGGGCGGTTCGCCAGCGGGCGGTTCGTCAATGGGTCGCCCAGCGGGCCGCCCCGTCCAGGTCAAGGACCTGCGGTCGCTGTCCTCGGCGTTCGCCGCCGCCCAGGGCGGCGTCGGTACGCGGACCGCCGTCAAGCTCACCCCGGCGCTCACCGCGAGCCTCGACGACCTGCGCCGCCAGCTCGCCGCGCTCGTCTACCCGGGCTTCGTCACGGCCACCGGCGCCGACCGTCTCGACGACCTGGCGCGCTACCTGACCGGCGCCCTGCGCCGCCTGGACCGTCTCCCCGCCGACGTGGCCAGCGAGCAGCCCAAGCTGGCCACGATCGCCCGTGTCCACGCCGCCTACGACGAACTGGCGGTGGACCTCCTCCCGCCGGGCACCCCGCCCGGCCCCGACCTGCGGCGCATCCGCTGGATGATCGAGGAGCTCCGCGTCAGCCTCTTCGCCCAGACGCTGCGCACCCCCTATCCGGTCTCCGAAGAGCGTCTCTACCGCGCTATGGACGACCTCGCCCCCTGACTCACACCTGCTGATGTCAGCCCGCCACGCCGGCAGACCGACCGCGTCCCCTGCGGCAAACTGACCGTGATCATGACGGCAGATTGACCGTGTAGGATGCGGCAGACTGACCGTGATCATGACGGCAGATTGACCGTGTCAGGTCTGGTGGCCGGCCATGCCAATGCCGACGGCCACCTGTCGATCAGGTGATGATCGCTGCGGGGGCTTCCGGTGCGGTGGGCCTCTTGGCGAGGGGAGCGCGCAGTGGTGCCAGGGCAGCGGAGTCTTGACCTCTTTCCGAGACATGCGACGGCGATGGTGTCGGAGGCACTCGCTGACACGCGTGTGGTCGTCATCAACGGGGCGCGGCAGGTCGGTAAGAGCACGCTTGCCGAGATCGTGGTCGACGCCCGCGACGACACGCGGACCTACTACCTGGATGACGACCTGGCAAGGACCGCCGCCGCCGCCGACCCAGCCAGCTTCGTCGACTTCGCGGGCCTGCTGGTCATCGACGAGATCCAGCGGGCGCCGGACCTCCTGCTGGCGATCAAGCACAAGGTCGACCGGGACCCACGTCCCGGCCGTTTCCTGCTCACCGGTTCGGCGCGGCTGTGGGGACTGAAGGGGATCCCGGACATTCTTCCCGGCCGGTCGGAGACCGTGGCGCTCTGGCCACTGGCCCAGGGCGAGATCGACGGCGGCTTCGATGGATTCGTCGATGCCGTGTTCGAGTCGGACGAGCCGGTTCTGGCGCGCGGCACGCTGGGCCGCACCGACTACATAGCGTTGGCGCTGCGAGGCGGGTTTCCCGAGGCCGTGCATCGCGTGGACACCCGCCGGCGGGCGAGGTTCTTCGACTCCTACATCTCTGATCTCATCGAGCGCGACATCCGGCAGATATCCGAGATCGAACGCACGGAGGAGCTGCGCCAGCTTGTCAAGGCCCTGGCGGCGACCGCTGGCGGACTCCTGGTCCCAGCCCGGCTGAGCAGTGACCTATCCCTGCCCGCGACCACGGTGCGGCGGCATCTGGCGGCGCTGGAGCTGGCCTGTGTGATCGAGCGGATACCGGCCTGGTCCAACAACCTGACGACGCGAGCTGTCGGAACGCCGAAGGTCATATTCGTGGACTCCGGCCTGGCGGGGCACCTGATGTCCATGTCGTTGCGGCGCGCGTCGTACCCGACAGCCAACGTAGGGCCGCTGATCGAGAACTTCGTGCTCGGCGAGCTGGCGCGGCAGCTGACCTGGGCGCAGGCGCGGGTCTCGCTGTTCCACTATCGCGACCGTGACCGCAACGAGGTCGACGCCGTGTTGGAACGAGGCTCCGGGGAGGTCGTCGGTGTCGAGGTTAAGGCGGCGGCGACGGTGCGCGCCGAGGACTTCCGCGGGCTGCGCCGACTGCAGGAGCAGATCGGTGACCGTTTCCAGGCCGGCTACGTGCTGTACGCCGGCCCCGAGGTCTTCCATTTTGGCCCTCGCCTGCGGGCGGCGCCGATCTCGTCTCTCTGGACGACGCCGGCACCGGAGGCCTGAGGGCGACCGGTCTCACCGCCGACGCACCACTCGGGCGCGCGGCGCAGTGTCAGATACTGCGGCGCGCGCCCGTGGGCAGGCTGGCTACGCCACAGCGGGGACGGCGGCCGAGAGGATGGGCGAGGGCCTGAAGCCTCTGACAATCATCCAGACGCCGACCGCGAGCTCCCACGCCGCCACGGGGACGGTCGCGAGGCCCGACCAGACCGAGTCGACCGCGGTCAGGCCGAACAGGGTCGCGAGGTGGGCGGCGAGGAGCAACGGAGCTCCGATGAGCCCGATCGTCGGGATGGCGCGCGGCACGAGCCTGGACTGGTAGAGGAGCGAGCCGAGCAGCAGGGCGTTCAGGCTCGGGACGATGCCGGGGCCGAGCAGGAACGTCCAGTCCCGCACCGCGACGAGGGATCGGTCGGCGGTCACGAGGGTGGCTGTGTCGGCATTCGCGGTGCCGGCCAGGTCCTGCCGCAGGGTGACGACGGCCAGGAGGCAGACGACGCCGATCATGATGATGGCGGCCTCGAGCACCCGAGTGGTCACGAACCCCAGCGACAGGGTCTCGTTCTGTCGCCTGACCACGGGGAACAACGCGACGGCCGTGCCGACGCAGGCGGCGGCGCTGATCATGTCCAGGAGACAGCCCAGGATCACGCGGGTGTCCTCGCCGGCGCCGATGATGTAGTCCGGGTTGTCCAGCACCGGCTGAATCAGGAACAACGCGGGGATCGAGGCGATGAAGGTGATGAGGTAGAAGGCGCCCGCGACGAACGCGGTTTTCCTCGCCCGGCTCATCGGGACGCGCGCCGTGGGACGGTCCTGGACGGTGGTCGTCATGTCATTCTCCAGCATGCGGATCATCGGGGATCGGTGGCGGAGGCGTCGGCGGAGCCAAGCCGACCTGGGTGACGCAGAGCAGCGGCAGTCCGGCGTCGCGCACCTTGCGCAGCAGGCCGTGCAGCGCGGCCTGGTCCACGGCCGGGCCGCGCAGCACGGTGGTGCCGTCGCTCATCGCCGTCAGCGTCAGGTCGCCGAACCAGGCGGCCCAACGGGGGCTGAGATGTCCGTCGACGCGGATCTCGTACCGGTGGGGGCCGTGGCCCGGCCGGTCGGGTGGTGGGTCGCTCATGGTGCTCCTCCTGCCCTGCCCGCCCGGTGGGTCCGCCGGTGTGCGGACCTTCGGGATGACGGCAAGGGCAAGGTAGGAAGCGATGTGGTGAGCGGACATCACCACAAGTGGTGAGCGGCCTGGTGATCCGCCTACGGCAGGCCGAGCTCTCCGGCCCGGCGTACCGCCTCGCGCCGGCTGCTGACGCCGAGCTTGGCGTAGATGTTCTTTGTGTGCGTCCGCAGCGTGTTCAGGGATACGAACAGCTGGCGCGCGATGGCCGGCCCGTCGAGGTCGGTCCCGAGCATCCGGAGCACGTCCCGCTCGCGCTCGCTCAGCGGTTCGAGGAGGCCCTGCACGCGGTGTGTGGCCTGATTGGCGGAGGTATTCCCGCGGTCGCCGACGGAGCTGGTTCCGTCGGCGCGCTCGCGGGCGGCCAGGAGGCGACGAACGTACGTCGATGAAGCCCGCGACGGTGCGATGGCCCTCAGCAGAGTGGTCATGGATGGTCCCTCGTCGGTGAACACGCGCACGTAGCCCGCTGGTTCGGCGAGGGAAAGCGCGTGTCCCAGCGTCTCGAGCGCGGCGGGGGTGTTGCCGCGTGCATGGTGGGCGAGTGCCTGAAGGACCAGGATCTCGATGGCGCTTCCGCCTCTCCCGCCCTCTTGGGCCGCCGTCAGCAGGCGTTCCAGGAGCCGGGTCGCCCCGTCAAGGGAAACCTCTGAACGGTCGGCCGCATACTGCGCCAGCAGCACCCTGGCCAGCGTGATGTGCTCGTACTCGCGCAGGTAGGACAGGTCGTCGTCGGCGGAAAGGTGCTGATCGCGCGTCCAGCTGAGAGCCTCGCCCACCTGGCCGTGGGCGGCGAGCATGCGCGCATGCAAGGCCGGGATGGGCCGCACGTTCGGGGAGAGGTCGCCCGTGTACACACGCTGTGCCTCGTCGAGCAGCTGGAGCGCGCCGCCCAGGTCTCCGCGGGCCTCCCGGATCCGGGCCATCGCGACTCGCCACCGGTAGGCGTTCTGCGGCAGCCCGGCGTGCTCTCCAATCTCGCGGCTGCGCGAAAGGTGCGCGGCGGCCGTGTCCAGGTCGTCGCGCTCGTGGGCGATCTGGCTCATCCCCACGTACATGTCCGCCGTTCCTCGCGGCTCTGGGCCGGCATCGGCGGCGGCGAGCCGCAGTGCCTCCTGGTAGGTGCGCAGCGCCTCGTCGAGGCGACCCTGCGCGATTCGGATGTCCGCCAACGTGATCGAACAGCCGAGCACGTCGGAGACGTGTCCGACCCGCCGCAACCCCTGGATGGACGCGGAGTAGGCCGCGTGCGCGGCGCCCAGGTCGCCGCCGCCCCAGAACGTGAGTCCCGAGAGAGCCGACGCCGCGGACCGGGTCAGATGGTCGTCGTCGGCCGACCGCTCGATCGCCGACTGGGCGTGCCTGACGGTGGCGACCGCGTCGCCCCGCGCCAGTTCCAGCGCCGCACGGTACAGCTGGATCGTCCCCGGAAGGCGGGCAAGCTCCTGCTCGTCGAGGACGACCATCCCTGCTGCCGGGGCTGGCGCAGGGGCTCCGCTGAGGTCGGTGGTGGGTTCCTCCAGCCATTGCTCGGCGTCCCGGAGTCGTTCTTCGACGCCTTCGAACTCGCCTGTCATCATTAGCGCCCCGGCGAAACCGGCGGCGAGCACCGGCCTGACGCGAACCACCGCGTCGGGGACGGCGTCGATCCAGCCACGAATCGCGCCCTCCTGCCTGTTCCGGCGGAGAGCGGGAATGGCCAGCTCGATCAGACCCGCCGCGTGTTCGACGTCGCCGGCGGCCAGGGAGTGGCGGACCGCCGGCAACGGCTCCCCGTTCTGGTCGTACCACCGGCTCGCGCGCAGATGCAGGTCAGGAAGGTCGTCGCGTCGTTCATCCCTTAGATGGGTCCGCAGGACGTCCGCGAAGAGGTGGTGGTAGCGATACCACTGCCGGTTGTCGTCGAGCGGGATCACGAAAAGGTTGGCGCGCTCCAGCGACTCGAGCATGGCTCTGCCGTCGTTCCGCGCGGTGACGGCGTCGCACAGTGGCCCGGTCAGCCGGTCCAGCACGGAGGTTTGGAGCAGGAATTCCCGGATATGGTCCGGCTGGCGCCGCAGGACCTCCTCGACGAGGTAGTCGACGATGTACCGGTTGTCGCCCGTGAAACCAGCGATGAAGCCGGCGACGTCGGCTCGTCCCCGCAGCGAGAGCGCGGCCAGCTGGAGTGCGGCAGCCCATCCCTCGGTGCGACCCTCCAGGGCCGCGAGGTCCTTCTTGGCGAGATTCAGCCCGCTGGCCTCGTTGAAGTAGGCCGCGACCTCGTCCAGGGTGAAGCGCAGGTTGGCGGCGCGTATCTCGACCAGCTCGCCGCGTGCGCGTAACCGGGCCAGGGGCAGTGCGGGGTCGGCCCGGGTGCTGATCAGCAGGTGCACCTGGGGTGGGAGGTGCTCCAGCAGGAACGTCATGCCGGCCTGGATGCCGGGCCCGTCGACCAGGTGGTAGTCGTCCAGGACGACGTGAATGTCGTCCGGCACGGCGCTCAGCTCGTTGATCACGGTGGACAGGACTGCCTCGACCGGCGGCTGGGCCGTCTGCATGAGCGGGAGCACGCCGGCGCCGAGGCCCGGTACGGCCCTCTGCAGGGCGGTGAGCACGTAGGTCCAGAACGGGGTGGGCTGGCCGTCGCTCTCGTCGAGGGACAGCCACGCCACAGGCCGCCGGTCCGCCGCCGCGTCCGCCAGCCACTGGGCCAGCAGCGTCGTCTTTCCGAAGCCGGCGGGGGCGGACAGGAGCGTCAGCCTCGTCTGGGCCCCACGGTTCAGGCGCTCGCTCAGCCGGTGGCGGACCACGGTGCCGCGCCGGGGCCTGGGGATGAAGAGCTTGGTCTCGACCAGCGGGCCCGCCATGGCAGCGCTCTCCTCGTGGGGCACGCGGTGGGGACGTGCGCGACAGCGGGGCACGCGGCCGTACCCCATCGCATTCTCGTCCCGTGTGCTCCCGCGAGGGCGCGCGGTGGCCACTTTCACGATCGGCGGGACGAAGGCAGTCGACCGAGGGGCCGTCCCTGTCGAGGCAGGAAGTAGCGCCGAGCCACCTACCGCGACAGCGGCTGGTCGAGGCGGCGGGTTCCATCCGTGGCGCCCGGCTCGTCACGGTCCCGGTGGGCCACCGGGTGCACAGCCGTGGCCCGGAGCAGTTCCTGGCCGAGGTCGTGCCCTTCCTGACTCAGCGCCCTCGTCTCAGCGGATGTGGAGGCGCTTGAGGGCGGTGAGGGTGTGGGTGAGGACCGTGGCGTAGCGGTCGGGGCCGAGGAAACGGGGCGGGTCGAAACCGAGGAGATGCTGGCTCGCGACGGTCTGAGGCTCGGTGAGTTTGAGCAGGCCCTCGTCGCCGTGGCGCCGGCCGAGACCGGAGGCCTTCATGCCGCCCATGGGCGCCCCCTGCGACCCGTAGGCCGACGCGTAGCCCTCGTTGATGTTGACCGTGCCGGCGTCGATGCGCGCCGCGACCGCTCGGGCGCGGCCGGCGTCGCGGCTCCACACGCTGGCGTTCAGGCCGTACTCGGTGTCGTTGGCCGCGGCGACCGCGGCGTCGTCACCGTCCACCGGGTAGATCGCCACGACCGGCCCGAACGTCTCGTCGCGGTAGAGGGCCATGTCGGGGGTGACGTCGGTGAGCACCGTCGGTTCGTGGAACAGCGGACCCAGGTCGGGGCGCGGCTTGCCGCCGGCGAGCACCGTCGCTCCCCTGGAGACCGCGTCGTCGACGTGCGCGCGGACGGCGTCGAGCTGGCGCTGGTAGGTGAGCGAGCCCATGTCGGTCGTGTAGTCGAGGGTGGCGCCGAGCCGGAGCCGGTTGACCTCACCCGCGAACGCCCGCACGAACGCGTCGTGGACCGAACGGTCGACGTAGATCCGTTCGATGGAGACGCACAGCTGCCCCGCGTTGTTGAAGCAGGCCCGGACGGCCCCTCTGGCCGCCTTGTCGACGTCGGCGTCAGCGAGCACGACCATCGGGTTCTTCCCGCCGAGCTCGAGGGAGCACCCGATCAGCCGCTGGCCGGCGCGCGCGGCGATCGTCCGGCCGGCGGTGGTCGAACCGGTGAACGCGATGAAGTTCGCGCCGTCGACCAGCGGGTCGCCGATGGCGTCCCGGCCGCCCAGCACCACCTGCCACAGGTCGGACGGCAGGCCGGCCTCGATCGCCAGCTCGCGCAGCCAGAGCGCGGACAGCGCCGTCTGCGTGTCCGGCTTCTGCACGACCGCGTTGCCCGCGACCAGGGCCGGCAGGACGTCGTCGGACAGCGCCAGCGGGTAGTTCCACGGGGTGATCACGCAGACGACGCCCTTCGGGCGGCGTGACTCTACGGCCCGCGTCAGCACAGGGAAGGCGCCGGATCGGCGGTGCGGCGCGAGCAGCCTGGGGGCCCGGCGGCTGAAGTGCTGGGCACAGGCGGCGACCTCGAGTACCTCCTCGAACGCGTGCCCACGCGCCTTGCCGGTCTCCCACTGCAGGATGTCGAGCACCTCGTCCCGCCGGCTCAGGACCAGATCGTGCAGCTGGGCGAGGACGGCGGACCGGTCGCGGACAGGCGTGGCGGCCCATGCGGCCTGCGCCGCCCGCGCCGCGGCGTAGGCGGCCTGGACGTCGTCGGCGGTCGACCGCGGCAACGAGACCAGTGGTTCGCCGGTGAACGGCGCGGTGACCGTCGTTGGCTCGCCGGTGGCGGTCACGCCTGAGACCAGCCGCGCCAGCAGCGCCGCGTCGAGCCGGCGCCCCGGCCCGGTGGCCGCGCCGGGGGCGGCGGGCGTGGGCGTCGCGGTGGGGGAGGCGCCTACGGGCGTCGTCGCGGTCATCGCGTTCCTCCTGGCACGGACTGCGGGCGGCCGAGGGTTGGCCCGGCCGGCCGGGCCTTCGACCGGTAAACCCAGCTTTGTCCTGGCCACGCCGGCCGTCGCTCTACCGAACGGTAGCCACGCTACGCCGCCGCCGTCGCCCGGATGCCCGATCAGCGGGCTTGCGCGCCGGTCCGCACCCAGTAACCAGCAGAGGCGGCCGGCGCCTGGCGGCGGCCGGTCAGTCGGCCAGGCGGACGACACCGTCCGTCGCGAGGCGGGCCACCTCGTCGTGCCCATAGCCGAGCTCGGCCAGCACCTCGCCCGAGTGCTCGCCGATTCCCGGCGCCGGGCGGCGGATGGCGGGCTGGGCGTCGTCGAACTGGACGGGGGCGGCGGCCAGGCGCAGGCCGGGAACCGTCGGATGCGGCATCAGGTAGCCGTTGGCGGCGACCGCCGGGTCGGCCACGGCCTCGGGCGGGTCGGCGAAGACGGAGAAGATGCAGCCCTCGGCGCGCAGCCGGTCGGAGAGCTCGGCGCGGGCGAAACCGGCGACCGCGGCACGGAACCGTTCCCGCAGCGCCGGCCAGGCCGGGCGGCGGGCGGCGTCGTCGGGGTAGTCGTCGATCAGCTCCGGCAGGCCGACCGCCCGACATGCCTGCGCCCAGTAGCGGTCGTCGTCCAGCATGATCAGCTGGAGGTAGCGGCCGTCGCGGGTCCGGTAGGCAAAGGTCAGCGGGCTGCGCGGGCGGTCCTTGCCGGAGTCCATCATCCGGCCGGTGACCGACGCGTAGGCCAGGTCGGGTCCGAGCGCCCAGGCGGCGGCGCCGAGCAGCGAGGTGTCGACGACGACACCCTGCCCGGTCCGCAGGGTGTGCACGAGCGCCGCGCAGATGCCGCCGGCGAGGAACATCCCCGACGGGATGTCGCCGAGCGCGGGCCGCTGGTCGATGGGCTCCTGCGCGCCGTCCGGGGTCAGCGTGTGGGCCACCGCGCCGCGGGCCCAGTAGGAGACGCCGTCGAAGCCCCCCGACTCGGCGTCCGGTCCCGCCTGGCCGTAGCCGTGGCCCTTCGCGAAGACCAGCCGCGGGTTGACGGCGAACAGGTCGGCGGGCTCGGTGCGCAGCTTGCGGCGTACCCGGGGCAGCTGGTTGGTGATGTAGACGTCGGCCCACTGGACCAGCCGTTCGAGCACCTCGCGGCCGGCCGGCACCGTCACGTCCAACGCGATGCTGCGCTTGTTGCGGTTGACCAGGTCGTACATGTACTCGACGCCGTCCGCGGACGGCACCAGCTGGTTCGGATGCACCAGCCGCATCGGGTCGCCGGTCGGCCGTTCGATCTTGATGACGTCGGCGCCGAAGTCCGCGAGCGCGGCGGCGGCCGACGGCACGAACCCGTGCTCGGAGAAGTCCAGCACCTTGATGCCCGCCAGCGGGAACGTCACCAGCCCACCTTCCATGCCTCGCCGGCGGAGCGCGGCGCCACCGGCGGGCGACAGTGCACGGATGACAGTGCACGGATGACAGATAGATGCTTTATCTGTCGTTGATGCCCGTAGGCAATCAGAGTTGGTGACGACCGGCAACCAGCGCACTGGACTGGCTGGCTGGCCGGGCGCACCGGGCTGGCCGGGCTGACGGGCCACCGACCGACATCCCATGGGCTCGGATGTCCAGCCGCGCGGCGGCCCGCGACGCCGTCCCAGCGACCAGTAAGCGCACCTCGGCCACACCTGGTAACAGCGCATCGGCGCACCGCCAACCCAGCCACCTCGTCAGCCCGGTCCAAGCCCCACCACCGCCATATGCCAGGACCCGGAACCACCTAGGGAGGGCGCTCAGCGCCCGACACGGGGCGAGCGCGCCCAGCGCCTCGCCCCGACACGGGGG